>CANLYR010000005.1 GCA_947495425.1 uncultured Aquimarina sp. | reverse complement strand
TAAAGCCGATCAAACCGATGATACGTTACAATCTGCAATAGATGATGACCAGACAATTGTCTTTACTGATCAAAGTACTTCCTATGTAAATATAGCCGATTATGTAGAAATACATATGAGTGAAAAATCGGATGAGCAAACTACTAAAGAAACTCTGAAATGGGTTCATATAGCGATCAGTAATGCCAAACGAAACTTTATAGGAACTTATCATAAAATCAAAGCTAAATACCTTCAATTATATCTTAATGAGTTTGTCTACAAACTAAATAGAAGATATTTTGGAGAAAGAATCTTTGATAGACTCGTAATAGCAAGCATTACAACTAATGGACATTAAACGGATATACAATAAATTTTTTTGGATGTGGAGACCTAATTTTTTTTTTGGATTATCGACTTAATTACATAAAATCTTACATCGAATTCACAGCACATCCACATTTATTGTTACCCCCAAAGATTCTATAACTCAATACAATTTCATGTGATCCCGATTGATTATTGCTAAACTCTGATATCGGATAGTCATACGAATACCCAACAGAGAAGCTATCCCAGACTCTAAACCCTACCAGGGCATACACAGATTCTTCATTTCTATAGGATAGTCCACCCCATAGTCTATTCTGGTATTCTCCCTTTACACTGATATCCCATTGCACAGGAGCGTTTTCTACGGTTCTCAATACCCCCGAAGGGATCACCTGCCAATCTCGATCCAATTGAATTCTACTACCTACAAGTACATTATAATTTCTAGGTAAGGTCCCTGAGGTTAGCGCACCATTTTGAACATCATAGGGTATTTCTTGATCAAAAATCTGATGGGCTGCGACCCCCATAAACACATGCTTAGAATATACATATATCCCCAAGCTCATATCAAAATTGGTATTCGATATATTCTGTACCAAAATATCGTTAGGGTTTTCTACCAGTTCTACATCATTTGCATTAAAGCTAAACTGAGAGCCTCCCACAAAAGTTCCTAAGGATACAAACCACTCCTCTGAGGCTTGTAAGTGATAGGCATAACTCAGATAGTATCCTGATTGATTAATAGGTCCTGTATCATCACTGTAGACAAAAGCACCCAAACCCGAATGTGATTCACTGGTTGATCTTCTACCTTTTCCAAACAACAAAGCTGTAGGGGTATGGAAACTAAGAGTACCTGTCTCGGGAGCTCCTTCAAAACCTGTCCATTGATTGCGATACCCCAGCGTTACATCCAGAAAATCTTCTGCACCTGTTATCGCAGGATTGAGCACCAAAGGGTTTTGCAAGTATTGTGAAAACTGTGGATTTTGTTGGGCAGTACTTATAGTGGTCAACAAAATCAAAAATAAGCGCATACTTATTTTGTGCAGTAGCGTATTATTAAGAATATACATAAGATAAGGTAAGTTCATGATAGTGGGCGTTATTTTGATTGTTTCTCTAAGTAGGTTTCTTGAGCTTATCTAATAATAGTGATTGCTCCTTTAAAAACTTGTTGTGCAGCATCATTAAGTTCTAGGATATAATAATAAGTAGCTACGGGCAGTGGTCTATTTTGATACGTACCATACCAATTATTTTTATAGTTCGCTGCTTCATAGACCTTATTCCCCCAACGGTTGAAGATATAGAGTCGGTTATTGGGATAGTTTTCTAATCCTGCAATCATAAACATATCATTACTACTATCGCCATTGGGTGTTAGTGCTGTAGCAATTCTTATGCTCGGAATGGTAGGGTCCTCACAAATATCAATTTCAGAAACAGAAAAAGGACCGATAGTTGTGCTGCACGCCTCAACTATTACATGTAGCATATAACTATCAGGTCCTATTTCAAAAAGTTCTATATCGGTTCCTACTTCGGTTCCTGAGGTATTTGTCCAGCTGTAGGTTTCATTACCCGTGGCATCAGTAATGGAGATCCCCGTAATACTTCCATTATCTTGATCACAATTGGCATTTGTGATATTGATATTCGTATCGTCTAGAACAGGAGCTCCATTTTCTCTAAGGAGATATGGACCAGAAGTTGTAGTACAAGCCCCCTGTGCTACAGTTAATACATAATTTCCTGGTCCCACTCCTGTAAGATCTATCGTGTTCGCTAATTCATTTCCGCTTGTATCTGTCCAACTATAAGTTTCACTACCAGAATTTCCGGTAACTGTTATTCCCGTGATACTTCCATTGGTTAATCCACATTCTGGATTATTTTGTTGCATATTTGTAGTAGTGATTAATAGTGGACATGATGGATCATTTACAAAAATTGTGATTTGATCAGTATCCGAACACCCACCACCAAAGTCGGCAGTAACGGAAAAGGTATATGCACCTGCTCCGGTTGAAGGAGTGAATATTGGATTTGCTATCGTTGGGTGACTCAAACCTATTGAAGGCGTCCATGAATAGCTTATAGGAGTTCCTCCAGAAGGTGTAGCTTGTAGTTGAGCAGTTTGGCTAATATTTATGGTTTGATCGATGCCAGCTTCTATTACTCCACCGTTAAGCGCTGCAACTTTAATGTTGTCTAAATAATAATAGGATCCTTTTTGACCTGGTGTTCCAGGAATAATCGTTATTGGTTCTGGAATGGTACGGTCTAGGCCAAAACTTCCCAAGGTAATGTATTCCTCACCACCAGCAGCAGTAAAAGTTTCTTGTACCAGCACCCATCCAGTTTGTTGGTCAATTCGCTCGCTCGATTCAATCTGCGGTATTACATCAATAGGGTTTCTATTTGCTTGGCTGACAGGATTTGTAGAAAAATAGGCACCTACATACGTGGCATAAGGTCTACTTAGACTTAAACTTGCGTAAAAGCTAACATGATAAGCTTGCCCAGCTACTAATGGAGAAGCTAAGCGAGATGTCACATACTCGCCATATTGAAAACCATTGCTTACAGTATATTGCCTTATAAACCCAACAAAAGTTTCGCCATCCTGTGGGGGTTTTGTTTGTGAATCTGCCGTAAGTGGTGGGTTGGTGCCATTACACGTACTCGACCAATCCGGAGTAGCTTCTGAAGCATTGGACCAATCGTCCATAAAGCAGAAGGTGTCTGGTTGACTCGAAGTACATTCTCCACCAAGATTTATACCACTTCTGCAATCCGAAAAATTTTCAAAACTGTGGTTAACTACTAAGTTAGGACCTGTACAGGGAATAGGTGCTGTATTGACTGTGACAATCACTTCATCACTGCTGGTACACCCATCTCCAAAATCAACTTCAACTTTAAAAGTATACGTTCCAGACCCTGAAGGTGGAGTGAATATTGGATTTTCAATATTTGGGTTATTTAACCCTGTAGTAGGAGTCCAGGCATGACTAACGGGCATTCCGCCAGAAGGTGTAGCTTGTAACTGTGCTGTTTGGGTATCGTCGATTGTTTGATCCGCACCCGCATCAATGTTTTCTAAACAGACCCCGCCAGTAACGGTTATCATCACTTGATCTGTACTCTTACATCCACCTCCAAAATCAGTTTCAACTGTAAAAGTATATGTTCCGGCTCCACTAGGAGGGGTAAATACGGGGTTTGTAATAGTTGCATTACTCAACCCTGAAGTAGGAGTCCAGGTATAACTTACAGGCGTCCCACTAGAAGATGTAGCTTGCAGTTGTGCGGTTTGTGTATCGTCGATTGTTTGATCTGCTCCCGCACTTACATTTCCAGAGCTGCCCGATACAGGTTCTACGGCTACATTATCAATAAAATAAAATGCTTCGGCACTTCCTTGGCCTGGCATTAAATCCTGAAAGGTAGTATTTGCTACGTTTTCAAACTTACCGATAGTAATGTACTCTTCGCCTCCAATAGCCACATAAGGCGATGAAAAGGTAACGGTCTGCCAATTTTCGGTATCTGTAAAATATGTTCCCGTAGGTGTTTTTAGCGAAGGGGTTACTCCGAGTTCCCCATCTGAGCCGTTGATGGTCACAGCATTATTAGAAAAATAAACGCCCATTTGATCCGTAGCATAATTTTGGCTAAATCTTAACTGAACATCAAATTGTACGGTATAACTTTCGCCAGCCACCATGGGCGAGGTCAACTGCGCCTGCACATATTCTTTACGGTCATCTCCATATTCTGTGGCATAGTAGTAGGTATAGAAACCCACAAAACCTTGACCAGGGTAAGGGGAAGGTGTTCCGCTCATAAAAGCTGAGCCAATGGCACATTGGTTATATAGTGTTGGAAGACCGTCATTTGGGGAATACCAATCCCTAACATTCCTACCCAAATCGTTGCGATTAAGCGAACGTTGGTTGGGACATCGTCTAATTTCTTCAAATCCTGGATTCGGTGCCAAATTTACAGTTGGGCAAGGTTCAGGGCAATTATCTTGAATTTTGAAAGTTTTATTAATTAGCTGACCGCAAGTACCATCATCTATAAGTAGTTCATAGGCGCCAACAGGTAAACCACTAGGATTTAAATCGGTTGAAACAACAATACCGCTAGAGTTTATCCATTGATAGGTATAACTCCCCGATCCACCTGAAACTGATATATCGGTAATAAATCCATCTGGATTTCCACAAATGGCATTAGTTATGGTACCTCCAGAAATGGTAATAGCAGTAGTTATGTCCTCTACAGAAACATCATCTACATAGATGTATGCCTGGGAATAGCTAGCATTACTACCAACAAAATTAGTATTTGCATTTGTTCTAAAGTTACCAATGCTAAGATGATCTTCGTCTCCACCAGTATTGGTAAAGGTCATCGTAAACTCACGCCATCGGGTTTCATTAGTTATAAATTCCCTTGTGGGGGTTTCTACCTGAGGATTTAGTGCTACAGCTTGTGCATTAGGAGGGGTAAATCTGCCTTTGGAAAAATACACCCCGATTCGATCAACATTTCGTCTTGCACCTCTCGATGATGCCAATTTTAATTTTACGCGATAGGTTCGCCCCTTGCACAATGGTATTTTTAGGGGTGCTTGAATATATTCTCTATAATTATTACTTGAATAGGCATATCCTCCAAGATGTCCATTGCCATTTGCTGGACCAATATTAGAATTATAAATATTTGCACAGGTATGAAAAAAATCTGAAGATGCTCCAAAGGATGATATATCATTATCTTCCCAAAATTTGATGTATTCTTTGATTCTAGGAATGCCTAGCGTGTTTACCGAAGTATTTGGAGGGCATACATTAAATTCTTCAAAACCGGGATTTGGGACTAAATTTTGAGCATCAGCAAGAATAGAATAGATAAGAAAAATAAGGAGTAGTAATATTTGTTTCATAGTCATACGTTAGATTGAGGTATTTAATACTAAACCTAACGGCAAAACTGTTCTAGAGATATATTAGCTAGCTTAACTAATGCTTACAATAGCTTAACAAAATCTTACAAGGCTTGAGAGTGCCTGTTCCTATTCACTTTTTAATGTTATATATAAATGGATAAAATACGATCAAAATATAGAATAAACTATAATAATTATCTTTTTTGGATGGAAAATGAATGTAAGAAATCAAAAACACTTTGCTCTTTTGGCAAATCCAGCTTCTTTTTTAACCGATGTACTGTTACATGTAGACTGCTTTGCGTTACATTGAGTAATTGACCGATTTCTTTATACGATAAATTCATTTTTAAAAATGCACAAAGCCGTAGTTCACTTGAAGAAAGGTTGTAGATAGTTTTTAGACGTTCCATATAATTGGGGTGTACTTTTTCAAAATGCACAAAAAAAGTATCCCACATTTTATTAAGTTTCAGATTGTCGCTAATAAGATGTTGTGTACTCTTTATATGATTTTTATTACCCTCAGAAATTTGATGCTGTAATAATTGCTCTAACACTTCATTAATTTTGAAAAGCAAATCATTTTTAATTGCTAGATTTGCAGAGGACGAAGTTATCTGTCTGTTTAGATAATCTCGTTGTTCTTTAACATTCGTCAAATTATCTGATAGTCCTTTTTCCTTTTCGTTCAAAACTGCAATGTCAATTTTATTTTTTTTATAAATAAGGTAAGAGATTAATAACAGAAGAATCACTGTAACAATAGAACCGAATATTACCCTATTTTTTTTTGTAAGTTCAATAAAAGATTCTCTTTTAATTTTGGCAGCTGTAACGGATTCGTTTTCCAAAAGAATTTGGGTCGTTTTCGGAATTTTTTTGATGCTATCCAAGCTATTTTCTAACGCTATTATTTTTTTGCTGATTTGAAGGGCGCTATTGGGTCTATTGAGAACTTCCAATGCTTTTGTTTTTGATCTGAGAACGTCAATCTTCAATTCTAAATCACTATTTCCTTTTAAGTTATTAAGAATTTGGTCTGCATAGAATAATACGCTATCATGCATTTTTAATTCTGAATAAAATCTAGGGATACGACTCATTGCTGTTTTATAATACTGATTGTTGTCTATAGTGTCTGTTTGATTTACTGCCTTCCATCCATATTTTAGTGCCTTCTTATTTAATTTTAAGTTCTTGAATGTTTCAGCTAAATTCCCATATATTATACTCAAATCTGTATGTAAATTAGCAGCTTCAGCAAAGCGCTCAGCTTTTTTGTAATATATTAAAGCGTTTTCCCAATCCTCTTTAGAGTAATAGGCGTCTGCAATACCAAGAAGACAAGGGCTTTGAAGTTCGTGATCGTATATTGTAAAAACGTCAATAGCACGTTTATAATTGGTTAGAGATGAGTCTGGTAGTTTGATATGTTTATAGATATTTCCTAAGTTTCCATAAGATATGCCTAAAACAATACTGTCTGCTTTATTTTTTGCAGACTTTTTTATCAATCCTATATTTTTCAAGGCTAATGATAAAGCTTTTGGGTATTCGTTCTCCCTGAGATAAACACTACCTAAGACGTTATTAGCAAAGATTATTGAAGTTGAGTCTTGAAGTTTTGAAAATTGATCAACAGCATCCAATAAATACCTCTCTGCTTCTAAGAGGTTTTTTTCACCACCAATTTCAGTTAACACTACACCATAATTACCTGTGGACTTAGCAATCCATTTAGGGTTTTTCTTTTCCTTTGCAAAACTCAAATTTTCTAAAGCAAATTTTTTGGCTTTTTTAAGGTCGCGGTGCATATAATGTGTAATAGAATCATATATTTTATAATACTCTACGCGATCCTTATTATCAACACTAGTATCTATTTCTTGACAATTAACCATAAAGCCTAAAAGCAAAATAGTACAAAAAGCTATTAATTTAAGTTTTCTATTCATTATAGCAGAATGACATTTTTAGTGATTCAAAGTACAAAATATTAATGTATTCTGGATACTAGGATGTAAAGTGTATTTGATTTACAAATTTTCAATTTTATGGTTATTATCAATCAGTTGTAATATATCATTAATGGTTTCTATTTGAAGAAATAAAAATAGCGCTGATTCTCTAATTAAAATCAGTACCTAAAAATAGGAGGAGGGCAAAAGAACGGCAACTTTGGTTGAAGATATTGTGAAGCAGTATTCATAAAAGCAATTCTTGAAAAATATTGTGTCTGTTATGTTTTTCGTAGCAGACACAATATGATACATACTATTATACACTAGTTTCGCAAAGGCCGGATCCTGGTGATGTTTCATGACTGCCACAGTTACTGCCTGACCCTCCATTAACTTGGCGTTGTGCTTTCTTTCCAAGAATTTTTACGCCTTTCAAATTTAAAATGCTTTTTTTCATCTTCTGAAGTTTTAATGATTATTCACTTAAAATTAACTTACATTATAATAGGAGGGAAGAAAAGATTCTTGAGATTTATAAATCTCAACTATAAATTCTTAAGTATAATTAAATGTGTGAAGGGTGTGAAAATGATTAGATTTTAAACATTCTATATCCCTGTTTTGAATTTTAAAACAAAAAAACCCATCTTGATTTTTCAAGATGGGTTTTACTATATTTAAACAGGTGTAATTCACAAACAGACTAGTGTATTGCCTGCGGGGGCTCACCATTACATCATTCCTGGCATACCTCCGCCCATTGGTGGCATTCCACCTCCGGCTGGAGCATCTTCTTTAATGTCTGTCAAAGAACATTCTGTAGTAAGAATCATGCCTGATACAGAAGCAGCGTTTTCTAGTGCGATACGCGTTACTTTCTTAGGATCAATAATCCCTGCTTTAAGCATATCTACGTACGTTTCTGATTTTGCATCATATCCAAAATCATTTTTACCTTCAAGAACTTTTGAAATAACTACGGATCCTTCACCACCAGCATTTTCTACGATAGTTCTAAGCGGTGATTCGATGGCACGGTTTACGATCTGTACACCAGTTGCCTCATCTGCATTTTCGGTCTTAACCTTCTCTAGAACTGATTTTGCCCTTACAAGTGCAACACCACCACCAGCAACAATACCTTCTTCTACTGCAGCACGAGTTGCATGAAGTGCATCATCTACACGATCTTTCTTTTCTTTCATCTCTACTTCAGAAGCCGCACCTACGTATAATACAGCAACACCACCAGCTAATTTAGCCAAACGCTCCTGTAATTTTTCCTTATCATAGTCAGAAGTAGTAGTTTCTATCTGAGCTTTGATTTGGTTCACTCTATTCTTAATTAACTCTTCTTCACCAGCACCATTTACTACAGTAGTATTGTCTTTGTCGATTGCTACTTTCTCTGCGGTTCCTAAATGCTCGATAGTTGTATTTTCTAAGGTAAATCCTCGTTCTTCAGAAATTACAGTTCCTCCGGTAAGGATGGCAATATCTTCTAGCATTGCTTTACGTCTGTCGCCAAAACCTGGGGCTTTTACCGCCGCAATTTTTAGTGCACCTCGTAATTTATTCACTACTAGGGTTGCTAATGCTTCTCCATCAACGTCTTCTGCGATAATCAAAAGTGGTTTTCCGGTTTGAGCTACTGGCTCTAAAACAGGAAGAAGGTCTTTCATAGCAGAAATCTTTTTGTCATACAATAAGATATATGGAGTTTCGAGATCTGCATTCATTTTTTCGCTATTGGTAACAAAATATGGAGATAGATATCCTCTATCGAACTGCATTCCTTCTACGATATCTACATGCGTATCTGTGCCTTTTGCTTCTTCAACAGTAATTACACCTTCTTTACCTACTTTTTCAAAAGCTTGTGCGATAAGATCACCAATAGTCTCATCATTATTGGCAGAAATTGCGGCTACTTGTTTAATTTTATCAGAAGAATCTCCAACTTCTTTGGTTTGCTTCGCAAGATCGTCTGTAATCGCTTTTACGGCCTTATCTATACCACGCTTTAGATCCATTGGATTAGCACCTGCCGCTACATTTTTAAGTCCTTCTTTAACGATAGCTTGTGCTAACACAGTAGCTGTAGTTGTGCCATCTCCTGCTAGGTCATTGGTTTTAGAAGCCACTTCTTTTACCATCTGTGCCCCCATGTTCTCTAGCGCATCTTCTAATTCGACTTCTTTTGCTACAGAAACTCCATCTTTGGTCACTGTAGGCGCACCAAAAGATTTACTAATAATTACATTACGTCCCTTAGGCCCTAATGTTACTTTTACTGCATTGGCTAATGCATCTACGCCACGTTTGATTCCGTCGCGAGCTTCTATATCAAATTTTATATCTTTTGCCATAATAAAATTTTGTTTTTTTATTTCCGCCAAGACGGAAACTTTTAGAATTGAAAATTGAAATTAATTTGTGAGCTTTGATTTTTTAAACAATAGCGAGAATATCATCTTCGCGCATGATCAAATAATCTTTTCCATCTAATTTTAACTCAGTACCCGAATATTTACCATAAAGCACGGTATCACCAACTTTAACAGTCATGTCGTGATCTTTTTTACCACCACCGACTGCGGCTACTTTACCTTTTTGTTGTTTCTCCTGAGCAGAATCAGGTATGTATAGTCCAGATGCTGTTTGTGTTTCAGCCGGAAGTGGCTCTACAACCACACGATCCGAAAGAGGTTTAATATTTACTCCCATTATGATTTGTTTTTATTTTAAAATTAAAATGAAATATTATGAAGCTTTGTATTTCAGAAACTATGCCAGTAGTGGTATACTGACAAATTGAAACAAAAAATGCCGACTATATGACAAGTCGGCATTTCAGTATTCTTTTTTAAAAGATATTACTCTTTACTATCATCATTTGTAACTGGCGCAGGAGCGGCAGGAACTTCTACCTGAACATCTTCTGTATTCACCTTTGATTCCTGACTAGAACTACCGCTCATTAAATCAATGTTAGACAATAAAATTAACACAAGTAATAATGTTGCTAGTGTCCAGGTGCTTTTGTCTAAAAAGTCGGTTGTCTTTTTTACACCACCTAATTGTTGTGAACCGCCACCTCCGAAAGAAGAAGATAAACCACCTCCTTTAGGGTTTTGCACCATAATTACTACCACAAGTAGAAAGGATACAATAACGATTAATATTAAAAAGATTGAGAAAGTTGTCATTATATATTGTTATTTATTTTCTTGTATTTTTTTTATTGCTCGAATTTGGTCTGCAAAGAAACCACTTTTTTCGGGATTTTTCAAAATTAATATGTTATAAGCTTGAATTGCTTTTTTATAGTTTTTTTGGGCCAAATATACTCTTGCCAATGTTTCGGTCATCAATTCATCTGTAGATGCTTGGTTTTCTTTAGCTAAGTTGCGTGGTGGCGTATCTTTTGAGGCAGGTCTTATTTTAGGATTGTTAGCAATAAAATTATCAATCAGACTATATTTATCCTTTTGATTTAATAGCTTTTCGGCTTCTTTTTTTGTTTCTACAGCGGGCTGAGAATCAGTTTCTGGCTTGGTTTTTTCATCTAATGGTTTTGATGAAGTTAGTTTTAACCATTCTGCAAACGAGTGTGTTTCTTTTTTGTTGAAATCAAGAGGTGCATCAATTTGTAATTCTTCCTCTGGAGTCTTGTCGTGCTCCTGTGATTCTTCTTGAGGCTCTTGATTTTGTTGATTAACTATGGATTCAGAGACTTCTAACTGTTGCAGTGTACTTTCTTCTTTTCTGGATAAAAACAAAGCCGGGTCTAGAACATCTTCGGCCTCTTTCATTTTCATGCGTACAGCATCACCCATAGCCATTCTTGGGAGTACTTTTATTTCTTGAGGCTCGATAACGTCTATATCAGATTTGAGCTTCTTTTTTAGGTCTGATGTATTTTCTTTCTTATTGAAGAACTCAGAGGTAATAAAGTCAAACAAAACACTTCGGTCTGTGGTGTAGGCCGCGGTTATTTTTAGCTCTTGATTATATCGAAAACTACCCAGATCCTTCAGCCCCTTCAGTACTAAAGGGCGTATGGATTGAAAATATGGAAATTC
Organism: uncultured Aquimarina sp.; assembly: GCA_947495425.1. Lineage (GTDB taxonomy): Bacteria > Bacteroidota > Bacteroidia > Flavobacteriales > Flavobacteriaceae > Aquimarina. The sequence goes on along the minus strand of CANLYR010000005.1, from coordinate 157,161 downwards.
GCGGGATAGTTTCTCCAGAGCGTTAGTTTGTTCCTTATTCAATCCGGTAGGATTTTGGAGTAAATATGTGAGCTCTTTTGTGTTCAATATGTTTTTTTAGTATGCATTGTGTTTACAAATAAATCTTACCATCTTGCTAAAGTGGCATTAAAGATGTCTTGCGTAATTCTTTCAAAAATAACCTGTAATGCTTCATCTCTGATTGCATTTTCTGATGTAGAAGCTGGATAGTCAAAGAAAAATGAAAACCGTTGTTCTAAATCTTGATCTGAGTCTTTGGCGTCATAAAACCTCACATTTACTGCCATTGTAAGTCGGTTTTGTGCTGCTGTAATTTCTGAAGTAGCAGTGTTTGGAGAAACATAATCTTGTACTATTTCACCTTCATACACGATATCTCCTCCCGAAGTGGTTAAACTAAGGTTGGTTTGGTTTAGAATCAAATCCTGTAATTGGTTGGTAAAAGTCTGATCTGCCCCAGGGAAAATTCTTGGAGATTGATTCTGAAAAAAATTAACCTGAAATGTCTTAGTTTCTGGGGAAATGGATATTCCACTAAAAGAATACGCACCACATCCCTGAATTAAGATCAGTGTAATTAATATAACTATTATGTGTTTTAGTTTCCTCATCAATTTTTTAAATAATTTGTGTGACTAATATTGTATGTACTACAAGTCATACTGTTTAATTTTTCTATACAAGGTGCGCTCACTTATTCCTAGTTCTTCTGCGGCGGCCTTACGTTTTCCTCTATGGCGGTCTAGTGATTTTTTGATTAACTCCAACTCTTTATCATGTAGTGATAATGTTTCTTCTTCCTCGATTTCTTCAGCAAAGAAATATTTATCATCTTCTTTTTGAGAAATTTCATTCTGTTGGGATATCTGTAATACTTCTGTTGTTGAGGTTACGGGTTCTTCAAAACGAACTTCTTCTTCATTTTCCTTATCATCATGATATATTTTTCTTATCAATCCTTCATTATCTTTTTGTACTTGTTGTGTATTGCCACTTTGCATAAGCTCCATGGTAAGTTTCTTTAGATCATTGAGATCTGCTTTCATATCAAAAAGCACTTTATACAGAATTTCTCGTTCATTACTAAAATCACTATCTTTTTTATCTGAAGAAATAATTGCAGGTAAATTACTTCCCATATTTGGTAAATACCCATGTAGTGCTGCGGCAGTTATTTCTCTATGTTGTTCGAGGACTGAAATTTGTTCTGCAATGTTGCGCAACTGTCTGATATTACCACTCCAATGATATTTTTCTAATAGCGCAGTAGCATCATCAGTTAATCGTATGGTTGGCATTTTATATTTTGAAGCAAAATCTGAGGCAAATTTTCGAAATAAAAGATGAATATCTCCTTTGCGATCTCTAAGCGGAGGGAGGAGAATTTCTACGGTACTTAATCGGTAATACAAGTCCTCTCTAAACTTTTCTTTTTTTATGGCCTCAAACATGTTCACATTTGTGGCGGCAACAATACGAACATCGGTTTTTTGAACTTTTGAAGAACCTACTTTGATAAATTCGCCGTTTTCTAAAACTCTTAATAGACGTACTTGTGTTGTTAATGGGAGTTCTCCTACTTCATCAAGAAAAATGGTTCCACCATCTGCTACTTCAAAATAACCACTACGTGTTTGAGTGGCGCCGGTAAAAGCACCTTTCTCATGGCCAAAAAGTTCACTGTCAATAGTTCCTTCGGGAATCGCACCACAGTTTACTGCGATATATTTACCATGTTTTCTATGGGATAAGGAATGTATGATTTTCGGAATACTTTCTTTACCTACACCACTTTCTCCTGTAACTAAAACAGAAATATCAGTTGGAGCCACCTGAATAGCCTTTTCTACTGAGCGATTTAGTTTGGGATCGTTCCCTATAATTCCGAAGCGTTGTTTTGTGGCTTGAACTGATTCCATATATATCAGACTGTTGTTTTAGTGTTTGTTTTGTTAATTTTAATTATTATCAGAATACCCAATAGCTTCACCTAGTAATGTGGCACTAGTACATTCATCTATGCGGACCATTACAAAATCACCTATTTTGTATGTTTTTTTCGGAAAAATGGCGACAATATTTTTTGTTGTCCTTCCGCTCCAATGTTGATCTGATTTTTTAGATTCTTTTTCAATGAGTACTTCAAAGGTTTCTCCGATATAGGATTGATGTCTGTATGCGCAATGGGTTCGTTGCAGTGCTATAACTTCTGCAAGTCTTCTTTTTTTAACGTCTTCGGGCACATCATCTTCTAATTTTCGTTCGGCAAGCGTCCCTGGTCTTTCAGAATATGCATACATATATCCGTGTTCATATTTTATATGTTCTAGCAATGATAGTGTGTCTTGATGGTCTTGTTCGGTTTCTGTAGGGAAGCCAATAATCATATCTTGAGTTATAGAGCAGTCTGGGATTATCTGCTTAATGTTATGTACCAAATCAATATATTCTTGGCGTGTGTGCAGGCGATTCATTTCCTTTAGAATGCGATCACTACCACTCTGTATTGGCAGGTGAATGTGCTTACAAATATTTCTATGTTTTGCCATAATCTCGATGACATCCAAAGTCATATCTTGTGGATTAGATGTAGAGAAACGTATACGTAGCTTAGGGTACTTCTGGGCAACCATGTCTAAAAGTTTAGCAAAATCTACCGCCGTGGCCTTTTGAAAATCTGTTGCTTTATCAAAATCTTTCTTCAGACCACCTCCATACCATAAATAACTGTCTACATTTTGGCCTAGTAATGTGATTTCTTTAAAATTTTGATGTACCAAGTCATCAACTTCTTTTAGGATACTTTGCGGTTCGCGACTACGCTCTCTTCCTCTGGTAAATGGAACTACGCAAAATGTACACATATTATCACAGCCACGGGTAATGGATACAAAAGCCGATACGCCATTGCTTTGTAATCGTACAGGGGAGATATCACCATATGTTTCTTCTTTTGAAAGAATTACGTTTACAGCATCATGCCCAGCATCTACTTCTTTAATTAGATTAGGGAGGTCTTTGTATGCATCGGGACCAACAACCAGATCAACGATTTTTTCTTCTTCGAGAAATTTGCTTTTCAGGCGTTCTGCCATGCAGCCCAGGACACCAACTTTCATCCCTGGATTAATTTTCTTTACAGCATTATATTTTTCTAAACGTTTTCGTACCGTTAGTTCTGCTTTTTCTCGAATAGAACACGTATTTACCAAAACCAGATCAGCATCTTCAAGATGTTGAGTAGTATTAAAACCTTCCTTAGCTAAAATCGAAGCTACAATTTCGCTATCACTAAAATTCATCTGGCAACCATAACTTTCTATAAAAAGTTTACGTTTGTTTTCTTTCTTCTGATCCAGAACAAGAGATTGTCCTTGTATATTCTCATCTATAATCTTCTCCATAAAAAAATAATTCCTTAACAATTGATGGACAAATAATATGCAAAGATACTTTTTAATACGATTTGTGACAAAGTGGCAGGATTTTATTTTATAAAAAATTTATATTTGGCTTTTTTGAATTTACAAATTGTAACGCTATGATGTCTAATACGCTATTTGACAAGATCGAAAATAGTACTCCTGTTGATTTTGGAGATATTTTTAATAAAAGTATTGAACTCTTCAAGAAAGTCTGGCTTCAGGGGTTTTTACACTTGCTTATTTCTATGGCGATCATGATCCCATTGTTTATTGTAATCTATATTCCAATTTTTGCTCTAGCGGGAATATCGGGTTATGAAAATGCGTACGCAGAATACGGTGATTATAACTACCCAAGTGAAGAGATTTCTGTTGGTTTGATAATTTTGTTTGTAATATTGGTTGTAGTGATGTCTATGATTGCAACAGCATTTCAATTTGGAATCACAGCTCATTTTTACAGGGTATGCAGACAAGTTGATTTGGGATTGCCAGAAAGCTCTGGATACTTTATGTTTTTTAAAGGGAAGTATTTAGGGAAGGTATTTGTTATCGCAATATCATCGTTTGGGATTGCTTTATTGGCTACATTATTATGTTATCTGCCGTTGTTTTATGTTATGGTACCATTACAGCTGTTGGGTGTAATCTTTGCTTTTAATCCTGACCTTAGTGCTTCTGATCTTATAAAAGCGAGTTTCAAACTTGGTAATAAAATATGGTTAGTGGCTTTTGGGTTAATTTTGATATCCTCGATGCTAGCTCAATTGGTGGGTATGCTACTGTGTTTTGTAGGTATATTTTTTACAGCTTCCTTTATATATATGCCTATATATACTATGTATAAAGATGCAATAGGTTTTGAAGATAGTGAATCGCAAGAAGATGCATTCCTACAAAAATAAATTTTCCAAACCTGCGAACCAGCAGGTTTTTTTAAACTAATTTTTTGATAAAGAATCTCGATATCAAAAAATTGATATACTTTTGTGGTCTGAAATTAAAGGATTATGGCTAAGAATTTAGTGATTGTAGAGTCACCTGCTAAGGCAAAAACAATAGAAAAATTTCTCGGAAAAGATTATAAAGTTGCATCTAGTTTTGGGCATATTGCAGATTTGCCTTCTAAGGAATTAGGAGTTGATGTTGATGGCGGATTTAAACCAAAATATATTGTTTCTAAGGATAAGAAAGATGTTGTAAAGAAGCTAAAGGATCTTTCGGAGAAAGCTGAGATGGTTTGGCTGGCAAGTGATGAAGATCGAGAAGGAGAGGCAATAGCATGGCACCTTGCAGAGACACTTAAGTTAGACAAAGATAGAACGCGAAGAATTGTTTTTCATGAGATCACAAAGAATGCTATTCTCAAAGCAATTGAAAATCCACGTTCAATAGATTATAATCTTGTAAATGCACAACAGGCAAGACGTGTTCTTGATCGTTTGGTTGGGTATGAGTTATCTCCCGTATTGTGGCGTAAAGTAAAAGGAGGTTTGTCTGCCGGTAGAGTACAATCTGTTTCAGTACGATTGATTGTAGAGCGCGAGAGAGCAATATTAGGTTTTAAGCCAGAAGCTTCATATAGAATTGATGCCGAATTTTCTAATGAGAAAGGTAAATCATTTAAAGCGAAGCTTCCCAAAAATTTCAAAACTAAAGAAGAAGCTGAATCTTTTTTAAACCAAAACATAGGCGCAGCATTCAAAGTTGCTGATCTTACAACTAAACCAGCTAAGAAATCTCCTGCACCACCATTTACAACCTCTACGTTGCAACAAGAAGCTTCCAGAAAATTATATTTTTCTGTAAGTAAGACCATGACGATGGCACAACGACTATATGAAGCAGGTTTGATTACGTATATGAGAACAGATAGCGTAAATTTATCAGTAGAGGCCCAAAACAGTGCCAAGGCAGAAATTGTTTCTGCATATGGGCAAGAATATAGTAACCCAAGACAATACAAAGGAAAATCCAAAGGAGCGCAAGAAGCTCATGAGGCAATACGCCCAACAGATTTTTCAAGGCATACGGTAAATGCAGATTATGACCAGCAACGATTGTACGAATTAATATGGAAACGTGCTATTGCTTCGCAAATGAGCGATGCAAAATTAGAAAGAACCAATGTTAGAATCGAATCGAATTCGCATAAAGAACAATTTACTGCAAATGGAGAGGTTATCAAGTTTGAAGGGTTCTTAAAAGTATATCTAGAAGGAAACGACGATGAGGATGAAGAGCAAGAAGGAATTCTTCCTGCAATGAAGGTGCATGAGAAATTGTTTAACAAATATATTTCTGCAACAGAAAGATTTACAAGACCACCAAGTCGTTATACAGAGGCAGCTTTAGTTAAAAAACTTGAAGAACTTGGTATAGGTAGACCTTCAACATATGCACCTACAATTTCTACAATTCAGAATAGGAATTATGTAGAAAAAGGGGCTAAAGAAGGTGAAACTCGTGATTATGTGCAGATGATTCTTTCTGGAGATGCTGTTAATGAGAAAAAATTATCCGAAAAAGTTGGTAGTGACAAAGGTAAGCTCATTCCAACTGATGTCGGGATGGTGGTGAATGATTTTCTTGTAAATCATTTTGCAGGTATTTTGGATTATAATTTTACAGCAAAAGTTGAGCAAGATTTTGATGAAATAGCTGATGGGCAAGAAGACTGGACTCATGTGATGAAAGAATTCTATGATGAGTTTCATCCAAGAGTAGAAGATGTATCACAGAATGCAGAACGTGAAGTAGGAGAGCGTATTCTGGGAGAAGATCCTGTGTCTGGAAAGCCAGTGAGTGTACGGTTGGGCAAATTTGGTCCAATGGTACAGATTGGTACGGTAGAAGATGAAGATAAGCCAAAATTTGCCAGTTTGCCTCCCGGAAAAACCTTGAGTACTATTACATTTGAAGAGGCGATGGACTTATTTCAATTGCCAAAAGAACTTGGTGAGTATAAGGGAGAAGTGATTGTGGTAAACAATGGTAGGTTTGGTCCTTATGTGAAGTTTGGCGCTAAATTCGTTTCTCTAGAAAAGGGAGAAGATCCATTAAATACCACATTAGACAGAGCTAAGGAGCTAATCGATGCCAAAGAAAAGGCAGATGCACCTATCTATAAGTACGAAGACCTTCCAGTTCAAAAAGGTACCGGAAGATTTGGACCTTTTATCAAATGGAAAGGAATGTTTATCAATGTAAACAAAAAGTATGATTTTGATAATTTATCAGATGATGATATTGTTACGTTAATAGAAGAAAAGAAGCAAAAAGAAATTGATAAGGTCATCCATAATTGGGAAGAAGAAGGAATTCGTGTAGAAAAAGCGAGATGGGGTAGAAGTAACATTATTAAGGGTAAGGTTAAAATTGAATTACCCAAGACAGTAGATGCTTCAAAGTTGACGTTGGACAAGGTTAAAGATCTTATAGAGACAAATGCTCCCAAGAAAAAAACAACTAAAAAGAAAGCAACTAAAAAGAAAACTACGACCAAAAAGAAATAATACATGTCTTTCGAATTTCTTGCACCAGTAAGTAACTCAGTAATAGCACATACCAAGCTTCTCTCTGATCATTCATTAGGAAAACAAATTAAAATCCATACTGCAGATGCTGGAATTCCTGACGTAGAGAAAGTAAATATCGCAATTCTTGGTGTACAGGAAAATAGAAATGATGTTGATTTTTCTGGAGAAAAATTAGATTTTGATACAGTACGTAAATCATTATATGACCTATACCCTGGGAATTGGCAAAGTAATATAGTGGATTTGGGAGATATTATTCCGGGTAACGAAGTTAGTGACACCTATTATCTGGTTCAAGAAGTTTTATCTTCTTTGTTGCAAAAAAATATCATTCCCATACTTATAGGTGGGAGTCAGGATTTGGTGTATGCACAATATAGATCTTTTGATATTTTAGAGCGAATGGTGAATTTGGTCAATGTGGATAGTAAATTTGATTTAGGAAACTCTTCAGCAGCCATAACTAACACATCATTTGTAGGAAAAATGATAGTAGAACAGCCTTATAACTTATTTAATTATAGTAATATAGGCTATCAAACTTATTTTAATGCCCAAGAAGAAATTGATCTCATCGAAAAGTTGTATTTTGATGCCTATCGTCTTGGAGAAGTAATCTCTGATGTTACTATTGTAGAGCCTATAATGCGAGATGCAGATATTGTATCGATAGATTTAGGAGTGATGAACGCTACGAGTATGAGGGGATTAGTTTCTTCACCCAACGGTCTTGATGGGAGAGAGATATGTACAATTTCAAGATATGCAGGGTTGAGCGATAAAGTAAAAAGTTTTGGGATTTATGAATTTAAAAATTTCAAAAATGAAGAAACCGCTTCGATGTTGATTGCCCAAATTATTTGGTATTTTATAGAAGGAGTTAATTATAGATCGAATGAAATGGATATAAAAAACCTAAAAAGCACACTGCATTATAGCGTTCCGATTGAAGATGAAGTATTGTCTTTTTATAAGAGTTCAAAAACCGGAAGATGGTGGATAGAAATACCATTTATTTCATCTGGGAATAATAAATTGAAAAGACATACGTTATTACCTTGCACCTACAACGATTATGAGCGTGCTTGTAATCAAGAAATACCTGAAAGATGGTATAAGGCTAAACGAAAAAACGAAGTTTAACATTTTTATTAGGCAGATTTAAGGTTTTTTTTAGAAAAAAATTGTTTTTCTGGAAATAAATAAATAGGTTTACTGCCTTAAATCTAGAAGATCTTAACCTAAAACACGTTATGAAGAAATTTGTATTACTATTTGCTATTTTAGCAATGCTTTACAGTTGCGGTGGTGGAAACCGTGGAGAACTAGTCGGAGCACAAGGAAAAAAATGGCATCCAACAAAGCCATATGGCATGGCCCTCATCCCCGGAGGATCGTTCATTATGGGTAAATCAGATGACGACAAAGCAGCACTAGCAAACGCCCCTACCAAAATGGTTACCGTTCGTTCTTTTTACATGGATGAAACTGAGGTAACCAATAGTGAATACAGACAGTTTGTAAACTGGGTTCGTGATTCTGTTATTCGAATGAGATTAGCTATTATGGCCGACGAGCTTGGTAAAACACCTGGTGATGATGGAATCGGAGAATATGCATTCTTAGATGCAGATACCGAAAACATGTCAGTCTATGAGAAATATATGTACGACAATTATAGCGGTACCGGAGAAACAGGCTATGAAGGTAGAGCTCTTAATAAAGACATGGATATCGAATGGGATATCGAGGATTATCCAGATGAATTCTATGCAGAAGTTATGGATACCATGTACATCCCATTAGAAGAGTCTTACAATGGAAGGCGTACTCTTGATGTAAGTAAATTCGAATTTAGATTTACTTGGATGGATATTCAAGCTGCAGCCAGAGCAAGAAAAGGTGGAAGAAAAGACTTCGTAAAAGAAGAAGTAATTAAAGTATATCCCGATACTACGGTATGGATTAAAGATTTTAATTACTCATATAACGAGCCTATGCATAATGACTATTTTTGGCATAGTGCATATGATGATTACCCAGTAGTAGGAGTTTCTTGGGAACAAGCAAAAGCTTTCTGCAGATGGAGAACCATAGAAAAAAATACATTTCAAAAGAAAAAAGGTAAGGAATTTGTGAACTATTTCAGATTGCCTACAGAGGCAGAATGGGAATATGCTGCCAGAGGAGGTCTGGAATCAGCTACATACCCATGGGGTGGTCCTTATGCTTTAAACGATCGAGGTTGTTTCTTGGCAAATTTCAAACCGCTTAGAGGTAATTACGCAGCTGATAACTTTTTATATACTGTAGAAGCCAAAACATTTGAAGCCAATGATTATAATTTGTATAATATGGCAGGTAATGTTTCCGAGTGGGTGCAGTCATCATATGATCCTTCATCTTACGAATACGTTTCATCAATGAACCCAAATGTCAATGATGATGAAAACAAACGTAAAGTAGTACGAGGTGGATCCTGGAAAGATGTTGCTTATTTCCTACAAGTAAGTACCAGAGATTACGAATACGCAGATTCTGCGAGAAGTTATATCGGATTTAGAACTGTTCAGGACTATATGGGTACTGACGTTACTGGAGAAGATAATACTCAGAATCAAAAATAAGTCCCAAAATTCTATCAACTTAATTACTAACCCTTTTTTTAAAATTTAGATTTAAAAACAAAACAAATTTATTATGGCAAATTCAAAAGCAAGCAAAAAATTAATGAACATGGTATACGGTCTAGGAGCGGCCGTAGTAATTCTAGGTGCACTTTTTAAAATTATGCACTGGCCATTTGGTAATCAAATGCTGATCATCGGTCTGGTTACAGAAGCACTAGTATTTACTGTTTCTGCATTCGAACCTGTAGATGATGAGTTAGATTGGTCTCTTGTTTATCCAGAATTATCTGGTGGAAATAAGAAAGATAAAAAACAAGCTGATGCAACTCCAGAAGGATTGCTATCTAAAAAATTAGATGATATGCTTAAAGAAGCAAGAGTAGACTCTAATCTTATGTCTAGTCTTGGAGACAGCATTCGTAATTTTGAAGGAGCGGCTAAGAACATTTCCCCTACTGTAGACGCCATTCAAGGAACTAAAAAATATAGCGAAGAGATGGCTAGCGCAGCTTCTCACTTAGAATCATTAAATAGTCTTTATAAAGTACAGCTAGAGTCTTCTGCTCGTCAAGCTGAAGCAAATCAAGTTATGGCTGGTGAAGCAGAAAAACTTCAACAACAAATGCAAAGCTTGTCTAGTAACCTTTCTTCACTTAATGGAGTATATGGTGGTATGTTAACTGCAATGAACAGAAGTTAACATTTTTAATACATATTTTATAAAATAACTACCAAAAATCTAAGAAGAATATGGCAGGAGGAAAATTATCCCCAAGGCAGAAGATGATAAACCTGATGTATCTGGTTTTCATCGCAATGATGGCATTAAATATGTCAAAAGAAGTATTATCAGCTTTCGGTCTGATGAACGAAAAGCTAGCTGAGTCAAATGCAATTTCTACAGAACGTAATAATTCATTTATGACAGGTCTGGCAGAAAAAGTAGCTGAACAGCCTGAGAAATATACACCACTAAAAGAAAAAGCAGATCAAATCAGTGTTTTGTCAAATGAGTTTAATGCGTATCTCGATAAAATTAAATCTGAAATTACATCAGATTTAAGTGATGCTACTGATTATGAAGCTATGGATAAGTCGACTACCCTTGATGAAAAATTCTTCAAAGGTGGTAAAGTAACTCCAGAAGCTCAAGAATTTCTTGATAACGTTGAAAAATACCGTGATGGTGTAGCTTCAGCTATAAAAGAAGTTAAAGAAGTGGATGAGTCGGTTGCAAACGACGTGCTTAAAACATTTGCTACAGCAGATGTGAAAGACAGATCAGGAGTAAATAAGAAATGGTTGAACTACAGTTTTGAAGGGTTTCCATTAGTAGCTTCTCTTACAAAGTTAACACAAATGCAAGCTGATGTAAAAACTACCGAAAGTAAAGTGCTTTCTGCTTTATTGGCAGGACAACAAGCGTCTGAACTTTCATTTAGTAATTACGAAGCTATAGTAGTAGCTGATAAAACAGCTTTCTTTAGCGGAGAGAAATTTAAAGGTAGAATCGTTCTCGGACGTTTTGATGCAACGCTGAAACCGACTAAAGTTATGGTTAATGGCAAAGAGCAAACGGAAGTTCAAAATGGACAAATTATGCTTGATTTCCCTGCGGGTAACGTAGGTGAGAGAGATGTTGCCGGTGAACTCGAGTTCAAAGAAGGAGATTCTATCGTAAAAATTCCTATTAAAAGTTCTTATACTGTTATCCCTAGGCCAAATTCTGCGGTTATTTCGGCAGATAAAATGAATGTAGTATATCGTGGTGTTAACAACCCGATGACCATTTCTATCCCAGGAGTACCAAATGTAAGTGCCAATGCTCCAGGATTGAGAAAAGCTGGAGGAGCTGGAAAGTATATGATGAATGTTACTACTGTAAAGTCTCGTGAAGTAAGTATTAAAGTAAGTGGTAAACTTGCTAATGGTACTACCGTAAGTGATAGTAAGAAATTTAGAATTAAAGATATTCCAAGACCTGTAGGAACAGTTCGTGGAGAGGATGGATCTATCAAAATGGCTAGAAATGCATTGCAGATTTCATCTATAGGAGCGATCTTACCTGACTTTGATTTTGATATTAAATTAAAAGTTACAGGATTTAAATTTAAAGTAGAAGGTCAGCCAACGGCTAGTGTACGTGGAGGAAGATTAGATTCTAAAGCTAAATCTGCACTTCGTAAGGCTAAAAGAGGCTCTTCTGTACAGATTATTGATATAAAAGCACAGTTAACAACGAATGCTGGATATAAATTAAAGAAAATATCTCCAGTAATTGTTGAGTTAACAAATTAAAAAAATGTATTAGTTATGAATTTGAGAAATTTTTTATTAACCGCTACTGGTCTATTTGTTTCTGTTATTTCATATGGTCAGACTAACGTACTAAATGCTAGCACGCCAGACGATATAGGTAAAAAAACAGCTGAGCAGATCATGTATGATAATGACCATCCTCTTGAGTATGGTTATGTAGATAAACGTGATGTATTATGGGCTAAAACTACTTGGGAAACTATTGATCTCGATGAGCGTATAAATTTTCCGTTGTATTATCCTATTGATACCAACAATATTGGGGTTAATCGTCGTTCTTTGTATGACGTTTTAGTTTCAAATATCAAAAGCGGAAAGATTAAAAATATTTATTCAGATTCATATTTTACTGAGACGCGTACTTTTGAAGACTTACAATCTACTATGTCTAAAATTGACACTACAGATTTAGGTTTTGAACAGTATAATGCTGGAGAAGAAGTAGATCCTCAGTACGTAAATAGAAGAGATATTAACTCGGCAGATGTTGCAGAATATAAGATAAGAGGATATTGGTATTTTGATAAAAGACAAGGAGAATTAAGATACAGAATGCTTGGACTAGCACCTGTTGCTCCCGATGTTAACTTTATCGATGATGACGAGCCAGATATGGTTGCATTATTTTGGGTATGGTATCCAGATGTAAGAGAGATTTTGCATAATGCATCGGCCTTTAATAGAAGAAATACTTCAATGCCTTTTACTTTGGATCATATTCTTAATGCGAGACGTTTTAATTCTGTGATTTATAAAGAAGATAACGAGCAAGGAGATAGATCAATTAATGATTATATCGTTGATAATGCTTTGATGCAACTTCTGGAAAGTGAAAGAATTAAAGAAAGTATCCGAAATTTTGAAATGGATATGTGGAGTTATTAAAAACATCTTCTATTTACAGATAAAATGTATAGAAACGCCCGGCTTTAGTCGGGCGTTTTGTTATTTTTGAATATGCTAGATTATATTGTTGTTGGATTCGGTTTATCAGGCTTGTCGTTTGTAGAACAATTAGAAATTAATGGAAAGTCATTTACTGTATTTGAGAATTACTCACAAAAATCATCCAGAGTTGCAGGAGGACTTTTCAATCCAGTAATTTTAAAGCGATTTACTGCGGCATGGCAAGCCTCTGAGCAAATTAAAATTGCTATTCCTTTCTATAAAACTATTGAAAATAAATTGAAAGAATCTTTAGTATTCGATCTTCCGGTTTTGAGAAGATTTAATGATATCGAAGAGCAAAATAGATGGTTTGAAGCTTGTGATAAACCAATCCTAAATGAATTTCTTTCTCCAGAACTTATCAAAAATGTAACTCCTGGTATTAATGCTCCATATCATTTCGGAAAAGTAAAACATACTGGAAGAATTGATATTAAAAGTATGCTAGAGTCCTATTTGCACTATCTTGATCAAAAGAATTGCGTAATAACCGAATTATTTGAACATGATGAGGTGATGATCAAAGATGGCTATATAGAATATAAAGGAATACAGGCAAAAAAAATTCTTTTTTCTGAGGGTTATGGTCTCAAAAACAATCCTTTTTTTAATTATTTGCCACTAATTGGCAATAAGGGCGAGTATATTATTATAAAATCTAAAGCGTTAAAGCTTCAGAAAGCAATAAAGTCTTCGATATTTATTATTCCGTTGGGAGAAGACCTGTATAAGGTTGGAGCGACCTATAATAACCAAGATAAATCTCCTAATACTACAGAAGCTGCACGAGAAGAAATACAAAAAAAGCTAGAACGTTTTTTAGAAACGAAATACAACCTCGTAGATCAGGTAGCAGGAGTAAGACCTACCGTAAGAGATCGTAAACCTTTGGTTGGGGTGCATCCGGAATATGAGAATGTATATGTGCTAAATGGATTAGGTAGTAGAGGGATATTAATTGGTCCTTCTGTAGCAAAAAACTTGTATCAAAATATCGAAAAAGGTATTCCTTTAGATAAAGAGGTCGATATTAAACGTTTCGATACATTAAGATAATTTTTTCTCTTTGTTATAATGCATAAAAAAGTTAATCCAAATATTTCGGGACAACCTTAAAATAACGGGCAAAAAAACAATCATTGTACCTGCAATAACAAAAAAGGAAATTACCAGGTTTAATTTGAGGATTAGGTGGCTAATCACAAAAGCAGCGACAGCAAATGCTATACCCACAGGATAGCTTACATACATGGCGCCATAAAAAAATGAAGGTTCAATTTTGTATTTGGTGCCGCAATGACTACAGCGTTCTTGCATTTTTAAAGTTTGGCTCAATTTATAAGGATTAGATTCCTGATACATACTTTCTTCTTGGCATACAGGGCAACTGCCTGTAAAAATGCTATATATTTTGGTTCCTTTTAAGAAGTTCATACGCAACTTTTTTACTAACACAAAATTAATCATCTTTGCACCAAATATTCAAAAGCTGATGTTAAACATACACAATTTGTCGATTTCTTTTGGAGGAGAGTATCTTTTTGAAGAAATAACCTTCATGTTAACTCCAGGAGATCGCGTAGGATTAGTAGGGAAGAATGGAGCAGGAAAATCTACGATGCTTAAAATTTTATCCAAAGAGCAAGAGCCGGATTCTGGTCAAATTGCTATGGATAAAGAAGTCAAAATTGGTTTTCTAAAACAAGATATAGATTTTGTACAGGGGCGTACGGTATTAGAAGAAGCATATGAAGCTTTTATAGAAATTAAAGATACAGAGCGAAAAATTGATGCGATCAACACACAATTAGCAGAACGCACAGATTATGAAAGCGACGGGTATAATCAACTTATTACTGATTTAAGCGATCTTACACATCATTATGAGATTCTAGGTGGGTATAACTATCAAGGCGAAGCAGAAAGAGTGTTACAGGGGCTGGGATTTGAAAGAGCCGTTTTTGATAATCTTACCGATACTTTTTCTGGGGGCTGGCGAATGCGTATCGAACTGGCCAAGCTTTTGCTTCAGAATAACGATATTTTGTTACTCGATGAGCCAACAAATCACCTTGATATAGAATCTATTATTTGGTTAGAAAGTTTCTTGAAGAATTATGCAGGAATTGTTGTCATTGTCTCGCATGATAAAATGTTTTTAGATAATGTAACCAATAGAACAATAGAGATATCTCTGGGGCGTATTTATGACTTCAACAAACCGTATTCAAAATACCTTGTGCTTCGTAAAGAGTTGCGAGAGCAACAGCTTGCCACGCAAAAAAATCAATCTAAACAGATTGAACAAACCGAAAAGCTAATCGAAAAATTCAGAGCCAAAGCATCAAAAGCTTCAATGGCGCAATCATTAATCAAAAAATTAGATAAGGTAGAGCGGATAGAAGTAGATGAAGATGACAATGCAGTAATGAGTATCAATTTTCCGATAAGCATACAGCCAGGAAAAGTAGTTGTAGAGGCAAAAAATACAGGAAAAAACTACGGAGATAAAGAAATTTTGAGCGGAATTAATTTATTAGTAGAGCGCGGATCAAAAATAGCGTTTGTAGGTCAGAATGGTCAGGGGAAATCTACTTTAGCAAAAATGATAAACAATGAAGTGCCCTACACAGGAGAGCTTAATTTAGGTCATAATGTACAAATAGGATACTTTGCACAGAATCAATCAGAATATCTTGATGGCGAATTGACTGTTCATGATACGATGATCAATGCCGCTAATGAAAAAACCCGAAGCAGAGTTCGTGATATGCTGGGATCATTCTTGTTTAGAGGAGATGAAGTCGATAAAAAAGTAAAAGTGCTTTCAGGGGGAGAACGAAATCGATTAGCATTGTGTAAGCTACTCTTACAGCCATTTAACGTATTAGTAATGGATGAGCCAACAAATCATTTGGATATTAAATCAAAGAATGTGCTCAAAGGAGCTTTAGAGAATTTTGAAGGCACGTTAATTCTGGTGTCTCACGATAGAGATTTTTTACAAGGTTTAACCACTACGGTTTATGAATTTAAAGATAAAAAAATCAAAGAATATCTGGGTGATATTAATTTTTATTTAGAAGCAAGAAGAGTTAGTGACCTAAGGGAGATTGAAAAAAAAGACAAAAACATTAAGGTAGTAGCAGAGACCAAAGAAACCGCAAAACAGTCTTATGAAGATCAGAAAAAGCTTAAATCACTAAACAATAGATTGAGTAATGCAGAGTCTAAAATCAATAAACTCGAGAGAGAAATTAAAGAGATAGATACAGAATTGGCTATTGATTATGACAAAACGATAGCACAACCCAATTTTTTCGATAACTATCAAGCAAAAAAAGACGAGTTGGATACATTAATGACTACTTGGGAAAAGATTCAGGAAGAAATTGATTCAATAAGAAGTACATAAAAAAGTAATCGATTTTTGATGAAGTAATTAAAATATTCTTCACATGGTCATTACATCTTCATGAGTACATCCCTTCTTTGAGAATTTTTAAAACGTGTAATCATTACTTTACTGTTAAGTCAAAATAGGCCACATACTTTTGTGATATTTTTATCGTTAGTAGCAAGTACAACTAAATTTTTATAGATATTTTTGTATCATAAAAAATTAAAGAATACGTATTTATGAGTAATGTAAAAGCCATCGATTTAAATAGTCACGCCTTATCTTGGGTAGGTAAGATTCACTATGATTTTGGGTTTTTAGTTCAAAAAGCATTCCATGAAAATGGTTTAGATCTTTCTAAAGAGCAATGGAGTGTTTTAAAACGACTATATGTAGATGATGGACAGCCTCAGAATGATTTAGCTTTCATTACGCATCGAGATAAAACTTCTATGACACGATTGGTTAATACCATGGAAAGTAAGGACTTGGTGGTTAGAAAGAATGATGAAAATGATAGGAGAGTAAATCGAATTTTTCTTACTGTGTATGGTAAACAGGTGATTGAAAAAGTACAACCAATTATGTATGACCTGATTCCTGCAGTACAAGAAAGTCTTGATGATCAAGAAATTGAAGTTTTGATTAAAGCACTTAAAAAAATAAAGGATAAGATCGCCGAGATCGCCGAAGAATAAAAGTATACTACGTATTTACCAGCAAACATCTGCTTTATAGTAGCTATTTTTTCCTATTTTCATACAGTAAGTATACTTAATAATCAATTTTTATGAGTTTTTTAACTCCAATCTAGCCTTGATGTTGATAGTTTTGTGAGGCTTTCTTTACGAAATGCTCAAACAAAATTGCCTGTATGAGAAAAATAATACTTTCTATCTTGGGATTATTGCTAATCCTGGGAGCTATATTTTTTGCCAATAAGATCATAGATAGTAAAACAAGACCCAAACCCAAACCCACCAAAGTAGTAAAAACCGTTTTTGTTGATACAGTACATAATGAAACTATTGCTATTAAGATTGCAGCCAATGGTAATGTTACCGCAAAAAGAAGGTTAGAACTATATTCTGAAGTACAGGGTATTTTTAAAGGAGGAGCAAAACTCTTCAAAACTGGGCAAAAGTATCGAAGAGGGCAGGCCTTAATTCGAATTGATGCCTCAGAATACTATGCAAGCGTGCAATCTGCAAAAAGTAATCTTTACAACCTGGTTACCTCTATTATGCCAGACTTGCGATTAGATTATCCTGAAATATATGAGAAGTGGCAAACATATCTGAATACTTTTGATATGAATAAAGCGACTCCCAAGTTACCGGAAATAACATCAGAAAAGGAAAAGTATTTCATAACAGGAAGGAACATATACACCACATACTATAATGTCAAAAATCTAGAGCAGCGTTTAGCAAAGTATACTATTTCTGCACCTTTTGATGGAGTCCTTACTGAGGCTTTGGTAAATGAAGGAACTTTAATTCGACAGGGGCAAAAACTCGGAGAATATATAGACACCGACGTTTATGAAATGGAAGTCGCTATTGGGAAAGAATATGCTGATCTTTTGCGTATAAATGAATCGGTTGAACTTACTAATCTCAATAAAACGAAAACATACACAGGAAAAGTATCCAGAATTAACGGAAGTGTTAATCAGGCAACCCAAACGATAACTGCGTTTATAGAAGTACAAGATCCTCTGTTAAAAGAAGGGATATATCTCGAAGCGAATCTAGATGCAAAGAAAGAAGAAAATGCGATTGAGATTGATCGAAACCTGTTACAAGAAGGAAACAAAATTTTTGTAGTACGAGATAGTATTTTAGATATAGTTGATGTAAACCCCATATATTTTTCTGATAAAAAAGTAGTGCTCAAGGGAGTACCTAATGAGACCATAATTTTATCTAAGAATGTTCCGGGAGCATATGCAGGAATGCTGATCAAAATATATGAAGAAAAGAAAAAAAATAGTAATGTGCTTAGTAAGACCTCTGCTAATATCATCAAAAAACAGTAGTTATGCGTAAAGTCATTGCTTTTTTTATCAAATACCACGTAGCGGTTAATGTCATTGTACTTGCTTTTTTTGTGTTTGGTATCGCAGGTGCACTCTCGCTTAAATCTTCATTTTTTCCACTTATAGATTCTAAGAATATTACTGTAAGTATTACGTATCCCGGAGCTTCTCCATTAGAAATAGAAGAAGGAATCGTTCTTAAAATTGAGGATAATCTCAAAGGTTTGGATGGCGTAGAGCGTGTGACATCAACGTCCAGAGAGAATAGTGGGGTTATAAATGTTGAAATCGAAAAAGGAAAGAATATCGATTTTATGCTACTTGAGGTAAAAAATGCAGTAGACAGAGTACCTTCGTTTCCTGTAGATATGGAACCTTTGGTGGTAGCAAAGCAAGAAGCGATTCGGCCCACTATCAACTTTTCAATTAGTGGTGATAATATTCCATTAGCTACGCTAAAAAACATTGCTCGTCAGGTAGAAAATGATCTTAGAGGAATAGACGGCATTTCTCAAATTACAATAAGCGGTTACCCAGAAGAAGAAATTGAAATTGCCGTAAATGAACAAGACTTACTAGCGTTTAACCTTAGTTTTAATGAAGTAGCACAAGCAGTAAGTCGGGCTAATATTTTAACCACGGGGGGGACGATAAAAACAGATGCCGAAGAATACCTTATTCGGGCAAATAATAGAGCGTACTACGGCGACGAACTCTCGAACATCATCGTAAGAGCAGATCCAACAGGACGTTCAATACGATTGAAAGATATTGCAACTATACGAGATCGATTTTCTGAAACAGCCAATGCTACATATTTTAATGGAGACTTAGCTGTTACTGTAGAAATAACGAGTACCAATACAGAAGATCTCATTTCATCTGCAGAAAAAGCCAAGGTATATATAAATGAATTCAATCAGAAATATAACAATGTCCAACTCAATGTTATAAGTGACCGATCCATTACTTTGGTGCAACGTACAAAACTCCTTACAGAAAATGCGATTGTAGGAATGCTACTGGTGCTCATATTTTTATCTCTTTTTCTAAACACCAGGTTAGCATTTTGGGTAGCTTTTGGACTTCCGGTTGCTTTTTTGGGAATGTTTGTTTTTGCAGGATTTTTTAATGTAACCATTAATGTCTTATCATTATTCGGGATGATAATTGTAATTGGTATTCTGGTAGATGATGGTATTGTAATCGCAGAAAATATTTATCAACACTATGA
This sequence comes from uncultured Aquimarina sp., assembly GCA_947495425.1. GTDB lineage: Bacteria > Bacteroidota > Bacteroidia > Flavobacteriales > Flavobacteriaceae > Aquimarina. Next base: position 137,604 of record CANLYR010000005.1, on the reverse strand, counting down.
GCGTGGTAAGCCGGCCGTTCAAGCCGCAATCGACGGTACAATGGAAGTAATACCACCCATAATCTCAGCAATAGTAACTACAATACTTGCGTTTGGAATATTTTTGTTTCTAGATGGTCGTATTGGAGAGTTTTTCGGTGAGGTATCGGTAATAGTAATCCTCACATTAACGGTATCTTTAGTAGAAGCACTTATTATCTTGCCTGCACATTTAGCTCATTCTAAAGCATTAAAAGCGCAAGATACAAAACCTAAGAAAGGGGTAGGGCAATTCTTTGCAAAATTGAGATACATCAATGCATTTGGAGATAAAATAATGGCGTGGTTGCGGGATAAAATATATAGCCCTGCGTTGAAATTTTCGCTTCAAAATAAACTATTTACATGTTCCCTTTTTATCGTTGTATTTATTCTTACCATAGGTAGTATTGGAGGAGGAATTGTACGAACTGCCTTTTTTCCGCGAATCGCGAGTGATAGAGTGGCGATAGATTTATCTATGCCAAATGGCACCAATGAAAAAGTGACCGATAGCATCATTTCTAGAATAGCAGAAAAAGCATGGGAAGTAAATAAAGAACTATCCACAACATATTTAAAAGATCCAATGTACAGCGGTAAAGAACTGTTTGAAAACGTTATTACCAAAATTGGCCCTGGGTCATCTACAGCGTCGTTGGTTATTAATTTACTGCCGGGAGAAGAACGTCCGGATGCAGTATCGTCATCATTGGTAACTGATCTTATCAGTAAAAAAATGGGACCAGTTACAGGTGTAGAAAGTTTGGTATATGGCAGTGGCGGTAATTTTGGAGGAAGACCAGTTTCTATTTCTTTATTAGGAAATAATATTGCAGAATTAAAAGCAGCCAAAGCTGAGCTAAAAAGTGCTATGGTGAATAATGCATTACTCAAAGATGTGACTGATAATGATCCTGCCGGAATCAAAGAAATTCGAATCGAATTGAAAGAAAATGCTTATCTATTAGGTCTGAATCTGCGTGATATTATGGCACAGGTACGAGCAGGCTTTTTTGGTATACAAGCACAACGATTTCAACGCGGGCAGGACGAAATTAGAGTATGGGTTCGCTATGATCGAGAAAATCGCTCTTCGATCTCTAATCTTGATGATATGCGTATCAGTACAGCAACAGGAGAACGGATACCGCTTAGTGAGATTGCAAATTATACGATAGAACGTGGTGATGTAGCTGTAAATCATTTAGAAGGTCGCAGAGAGATTCAGATTTCTGCGGATCTAAAAGACGATGAAACCACCAGCGCTACAGATATTATGCAAGTGATCCGTACAGTGACGATGCCAGAAATTATTTCAAAATATCCAACAGTAACACCATCGTATGAAGGACAGAATCGTGAAGCTGGTAAATTATTAGGGTCTTTAAAACCTGTAGGACTTACGGTACTACTTTTGATTTACATAACCATAGCATTTACGTTTAGAAGTTATAGCCAGCCGCTATTATTATTACTGCTTATTCCATTGAGTTTGCCGGCTGTAGCTTTAGGACATTGGGTGCATAACTTTCCCGTTAATATTTTATCCATGCTGGGGATTATTGCACTTATTGGTATTATGGTTAATGATGGTTTGGTGCTTATTGGTAAATTTAACAGAAACCTTAGAGAAGGAATGTCTTTTGATACGGCAATCTATGAGGCAGGAAGATCCCGTTTTAGAGCCATATTTCTTACTTCCTTAACTACAATTGCAGGACTAGCTCCTTTATTACTTGAAAAAAGTAGGCAAGCGCAGTTTTTAAAACCTATGGCTATTTCGATTGCTTATGGTATTGGTTTCGCCACAGTGTTGACCTTATTAATGCTGCCTTTATTTCTCTCTTTTAGTAATAATGTAAAAGTGGGAACCAAGTGGCTGGTTACTGGTAATAAAATAACTAAAGAAGAAGTAGAACGCGCCATAAAAGAACAAAAAGAAGAGGATGAAGCACATCATGAATTACAAGTATAGGTACACTATGAGGTTGGTTTTCTTTCTGTTTCTGATTTCGAGTACTGTAATTGCTCAGAAATTAACAAAGCAGGAAGCCATTCGGTTAGCGCTAGAAAATAATTTTGGGATATTAGTAGCCAATAATAATGTTACGATTTCCAAGAACAATAAAGGTATACTTAATTCAGGATATCTCCCTTCTCTTGCGGCTAATGCTGGAGCGGGCTATCAATCTGCTACAAGCATAACCGGATTTCAGGGCGCCATAGACTCAAATACAGGAGAACCTCGTCCAGATATTGAGATTAATGACGCAGAAACACAGCGATATAATGCAGATTTAACGCTTAATTATACCTTATTTGATGGACTAGGGCGGTTTTATAACTACAAGAGGCTAAAAGAAGAGTATAATCTAACAGCATTGCAAGCCAGACAAACTGTAGAGAATACTATTTTACAATTATTTACAGTGTATTATGAAGTCGCAAGGTTATCAGAGAATTCTGAAATTCTAGAAGAAACGTTACAAATTTCCAGAGAACGGGTTTCCAGATCTAATTACCAGTTTGAATATGGTCAAAATACAAAGCTTGATGTGCTTAATGCACAAGTAGATGTAGCCAACGACAGTATTAATTTGTTAAACAATAACCAGCAATTGATAAATACCAAAAGGGATCTGAATGTGATTTTGGATGGCGATTTAGAACAAGAATTTGATGTAGATACAATCATCAAATTTGTCCCAAAACTTGCATTAGACGAGTATTTAGAAAAATCTGAAGAAAATAACGTTACCTTATTACAAAACGAGAGTACGATACGAATTAGCGAATATGACATTAAAGTAAGTAAATCGGGATATTTGCCTACCATTGGATTAAACGGTTCCTATGGTTGGAATGAAAACCGAAATCCTCCTTCAGCATTTTTTCCAGGGAATGTTTCAGATGTATATACATTGAGTGCTGGAGTAAGCCTCACCTGGAATCTTTTTGACGGGGGTGGCACAATAACCAGAGTTAAAAATGCAAAATTAGCATTAGATAATCAGGAAATAGCAAAGGATCAAGTTAAAAAAGAAGTCCAAAGAGATATAGCGAATGCCTTAGGAAACTATAAAAACCGATTAAACGTATTTCAGATTCAACAGCAGAATGTAATTACGAATCAAAATAACTTTGAACGTTCGCAAGAGCAGTTCAAGCTAGGTCAAATTACGTCTATAGAATTTAGACAGGCACAGATTAATTTGATATTGGCAGAAACGAATAAGAATTCGGCTAAGTATGATGCAAAAATTGCAGAATTAGAACTATTACAACTCACAGGGCAGCTATTAAATGTTGAGTTTTAGGATAAGACAGCAATTGAGCTTGGGTAGGCTGAAGAAGTATTTTTTTATTGTAGTTTAAAGATAAAGACGAGATGTTTGAACATTTTTTTCAATGTCCTTATTGTTGGGAGGAGATATCCATGCTTTTGGATCCCTCTATACCGTATCAAGTATATGTTGAGGATTGCGAAGTGTGTTGTAATCCTATCGAATTACACCCCAGATTTGAAGAACAAGAGTTAGTTTCTTTTGATGCAATGAATATTGAACAATAATTATGCAATGACATAAAGGACTCATTACTAATCGACTATATCATTTTTATTTTTTTTAATAAAATAGTGTTGCATAACCTAAAAATGGTTGTATATTTGCCATCCGAAAGGAATAATATAAAACTTGTTGAGTTCATAACTCAAGGTTTAATAAACAAGTAAGTTTTAATTATATATCGCGGGATAGAGCAGTAGGCAGCTCGTCGGGCTCATAACCCGAAGGTCACTGGTTCGAGTCCAGTTCCCGCTACTAGGTAAAAGCTTCAGGAAATTTCTGAAGCTTTTTTTATTGCTAATATTTTAATAAGACATAACAGGACGAGAAGTTTACCCTGAGTGAGGTACGAGTCGAAGAGAGTCCTGTTCCCGCTACTAATAATAACCACTTCATTTTGAAGTGGTTATTATTGTATATGGGTATTTTTCTTCTTGAAAAATGGGATCAAAAGTTAGCACCCTTAAAGTAGAGCGTAGCTCATTTAAGGGTGCTTATAAAATTATACAGGAAGTGTAGAAAATTTTCGATTCACAAATAGATTTTTAATCCAATACAATGCCTTCGTATGAAGGTAACACTTGATTTAGACCCCAATTGTAATTTGCATACTCTAAATTCTGATTTTCTGTAATTTTGACATTAGAATATGTATTGATGAATTTGATAACGTCACCATCATTCACTTTAAAATCCTTTCGAAACCAATCAAATATTTTGGAAATTCGCACTTTAGAACTTGTAATTTCGTTACGTGTGGGATCATTTATAAAATCCTTGGTTTGTCTATCGAGTGCTCTTTGTAGATTTTCTGCAGTGTAGGCCCTGTTCCATACTACAGGACAAGAAATTGATGCACAATTGATTGCAAAATGTATCCTTGGATCATCAAATTTTCTCAAAATTTCATGTTCTAAATCATTTAAACTATACCACTCCCCATCTATCTTAAAGAACTTCTTTTTCCAGGGTTTTTTTAGATTTGTAATACTTTTTAGCGGATAACTATCGATAATCAGTTTTATGGTATATGCATTATACGCATTGATCCAATAGGCCATTCGCTCATTTCTTGTCCATGTCTGATCAGGTTTATTTTCTGAGAGTTCTTGAAAATAATCATATAATAAGTAACTGTTCCGCATAAAACCTTCGTAATCTACAAATCCATTTTCGGAAACATTCAATAAAAGTGCCTGATCCCAGTTGGTATGGTCGAATTTATTTTGACCAATTAAAGTCGTATATGTAATTAATGCGATAAATAAAATTGTAAATTTTTTCATTATGAATTGTTTAAAATTATTGTTCTGTCAAAACCCTTAGGTTATTATTGTATATCAATATGTACGAGAGAAAAGATGGTTAGGTTCTAGTAAAAGAGTTAAAATTTACTTAAAGCTTTTATGATGCAACATTTGGACTTTTAGTCCAGATTACCGAAAGTTCAACCTAAAACGTAGCTCAGTAAATTTTTTCAGAAAAGAATATTAAACTATCCTATAAAACCTATTAAAAAGATACTCCTATAAAATCGCAGCTTGTTAGAGTAGCGCTTGTTCATGGTCAAATGAAAATTTTGATAATTTTCAGACCATACTGCGATGAAAAGACTACAAGCATCTTTTTCTACATAGCTGTGAGACTTATATTACACAATCAATTCTAAATATCAATGGGGGTTGATGTATTTAGTATGTAAAACGGCTATGTAAAAACATAACCGTTCTCCGTCCTTACTTCTAAATCTAAATATTACATATTTGTCAAAAGGACTTGATCTATAACATGTACAATACCGTTTGTAGTTTGGACATCTGGAATAACCATGTTAGCTGGGCTCATATTACCAGATCCGCTAACAGAAAGTAGGCCATTATTATACATTCCTAATGTAATAGTGTCTTCGCCTAAAGTATCGAATCTACCGGCAGATAGTTCCGAGGTAAATTTATCTGCAGATACGTCTGCAAAGACATGATTAAGCAAAACAGCTGTAACCAACTCTTGAGGTAATTGTCGTATATCAGAAGGTTCTGTAAATGTAAGACCTAATGCAGTACCCAAATCTATAAAAGCCTGATCAGTAGGTGCAAAAACTGTAAAATTAGCATCTGGATTACTCAGTGCATCAACTAATTCGGTATAAACTACGGCTTCTACAAGAAAAGATAGCTCTGGATTAACAAAAACTGCTGCATCGTTGAGGGACAGTGCAGATTCTACTATATTCCCTCCTGTAGCGATCATGACCTTATCGATAACATGAACTGTGCCATTGATTGCATCTACGTCGGTAGCTAAAATTTTTGATCCGTTAATAAAAAGTTCATTGTCACGGCTTATAAAACGTCGGTTTATCTCTAATGCAGACATAGACATATCACCTTCTGAAATATTATTACCTGCTAAGTTTCCATTGGAAACATGGTATAGAAGGGTGTTTGTCAAAAAATCTTTCTGAAGTACACCCAATGTGTTTTCGTCGAGACCTAATCTTGCAAATGCATCATTTGTTGGCGCAAATACAGTATAATCTCCAGAAGGATCATTTGGGTTCGGGTTACTAAGAGTAACAGCTACGCCACCGGTAATAGCAGCCTCTTCTAAGGTGCTAAAAGCAGGGTTACTAACTGCTATGTTCGCAATAGTTGGCGGTACGTCCTCATAGGCACTTTCTGTTTCGCAACTAAAAATAATAGTGGTAACTATAAATAGGAAAATTAAATTGTTTATTTTATGTAGAATATTCATTATTGTAAAAATTTATTGGTTAATATTAAAACGAGTAGGTAAGACCTCCATAAAATCCTGTCGATACACCTAAATTTCTTCCAGCAACATAGGTATTTGCTCCTCCTGAAATACCGAAATTATTGACTACTGGAATGTAAGCATTAAGTCCTATCCTCGTGTAATTTACCCGAGTAGCAGGAAAAAAACCATTAAATCCTTCGCCTAGTATATCAACTCCATCCTGAGAGATTTGATTGGCAACATAGGCATCCACGTAAAATTTTTCTGCAGCATACCCTAATTTCAGTTGATTTGAAAAAGCATCCGGCACGTCGTTGTTTCTTATGCTATATCCTATTTGACCAGTAGCGAAAAATCCAGAATTGTGTTTATAGGTCACGATACCTGAACTATTTATATCGGTAGATCGGTTTCCAATAGCGATAATAGATTGCAAACCTTCATCCACTTCGTAATTACCAATAGGAAATTCAATACCTAAACTTCCTATAAAATCGAGTTTACTTTTTCCTATTTTAGTAGTGTAAAATCTATATTTTGTGTACAGACCTAGGTCTTGCACTCCTTCGCGTTCATTTTCAAAACCATTGTTTTCTTGATTAGCTTCATTAGCCCTACCTTCAGACCGTATAAATGGTAAATTGGCTACGATCATAAAATCGTCTGTCAGTGAATAATCAACATATAGTGAAGTGGCACTGATATCTACTTGATCAAACACAGGAACACGGTCTACTTTTTCAGGTACAAGGAAAACTTCGTCATAACTTTCCATAGATTGGGATAATGTAATACTTCCTTTACCTTTTTTTTTCATAAACCCATCGATAGGGCTTTGGGCGAAACATAATGTAGATGCCACTAAGGCCGAAAACATTATAATTGTTCTTACTTTCATAATTTAGATTTAGAATTCACCTTACTTACGAAGAATTCTCGGGTGTAGTTTTCTAAAACTTGTTAAAAAATTCTTAATATGAATTTCCATGGTGTTAATACAATTAGTATCACTATACTTTCTTGTCTCATTCGGTAAGAGGTGTTGGAGAGAAGCTATTATAAGAATGATCTAAAAATTTATTTTAATATATTTTACGGTTGAGATTCAACGTTAGAAAATTTTGTGGATATCTTAAAAAGAAAACAGTTTTTCTGATAAAATTGATGCAATCAGTATCAAATAATACATTGGCATCTATTGATTGAAGAAAATTTTGAATGAGTAGCTATGAAGATTTATAGATAAATCACAAACTGAAGAAGAAATTAATTTTACGCCTCAGTATCCCGCTTTTTGGAAAGGCAAATATTATCTTATAACTGTTAGTAGTTTATAGGCTTTAATAAAACTCCAGTATCTTGTAAGATGGATCAGGGGTTTATTAATGCAATCCTGATTCGAAATATGTTTTGTAATTTTAAAAACTGTTCGTGAACGAATTTCTCCCGGATATCCTTATCCAATCAGGTACGCTAGATCAATGGAATTACCTAAGTAACTTCAAAATATAGTACATAAGCATGACGGAGTATTTTTTTTAAATTTTAAAAAACCATATCGTTATTCTTTTCGTATATGCTATATATACAACATGAAAACAGCTTACTATGGCATTGGATGTCGGATCCGAATGCTCTCTGCCTACAGAGAGGATCTTTGAATTAGCCCTAATGCAAAAGATGTCTGAATATGAAAAAGAAAAATTTAGAAGACGTTGATAATGCTCAATAGTGGTTGTTTAATTTTTGTTGAGGACGCATGCCTGATTTGATAATAACTATGCAGGCTTTTCCTTTTTTTGCCCTACCATAAATCCCGAGTTTTCTCGGGATTTATTTGTATTTGCTAAAAATACTTTTAATTTTCTAAACGGTTTACATTCTCTAAAAACAAGAGTTTTGAACGCTATATGTCATTTTTTGATTTTCTTCTTCCTACTTCTAAATAGGATTTAAAGAAATTAACCATAAAAATAATGGATGACACAGATAATAAATCAAAGTACTTTTGAAATACAACAAAAGAACGAGTTTTAGTTTGATCAAAATAAAGCGTATAATTTTTAATATGCTTTAGTGCTATAAAGCTGCTCGAATTCGTATTAAAGGTTATTTTTTAGATTTTACTATTGAAGAAGATGAATTTTATTTGATTTCAAAAAACCCTAGATCTTCCTGTTTTTTCTGTGGTGGAGCAGGTGCAGAAAGCATCATAGAAGTCGTCTTTAAACAAAAAACCGAAGTTTACAATGGATCAGATTGTTGAAAGTACGGGAATATTAGAACTGAACATTGATGATGTAGACCACTGTAATTATATACTAAAAGAAGCTACGGGCAGATTAATTGAGTGAAATGCATAGTTATTTTATTTTAAGTTTTAAATTGTGAAATTTATATAATAAAATTATCTAAAAATTAATCACAACATAAGTATTTCAACAAGAAAAAAATCAGAAAATGAAAAACATAATTTATATAGGTTTTCTATGTATCATAACCTTATCCAAGGCTCAGGATCAAGATATAAAAATCCCAAAGAGTTATAGTAATATAGAAGTTGACAACAAAAGAGTATATCTTGTTGATGGCGAGAACCGTTATTACGCTTCTAAGGAAGTTGAGAACTATTCCTTACCTCAATTATTTGGTAACCCTAAAGGAACCGATAAAGGTGTTGCTTTAGATTTTGGGAATTTTGAAGGATCTATTACCTATGGTCTCATTCCGTATGGAAAAGCTCCTCATCCTCTACCTGTTTTTCGTTTTTCTAAGCCTCTAGATAAAGGAAAAATTGAAATCAATATTAAAAATAATTTTAGATATCCTTATGACTTTGTGGATTGGCAAAAAAAAGAACTACTGCATATAGGATATCGTCTCATAGATAAAAGTGGGATGATTGTGTATGATGGGGAGGTTTCCTTAAGAGGAAAAGGACCGTTTCAAGCAATACCTACATTATATGAAGGCCCATTTGTGAATAAACGTACAGATACCAGTGCAACGGTATGGTTTAATACAACAGTTCCCATAAAAGCACAATTGCGTATAGACAATCGTGTAATTGAAAGCCCAGAAGATACACACCATGAGATCACAGTAGCTAATTTAAAACCTGCAACACGTTATTCATATACTGTTTCATATGGTGATTGCACACAAGAATATCATTTGAATACAGCTCCTAAATCAGGAAGTCGCAAACCTTTTGTTTTTGCATATACTAGCGATAGTCGCCACGCCACTGGAGGTGGTGAACGAAAGATTTATGGTGCAAATGCTTATATAATGAAAAAAATGGCTGCAGTTGCGTTTTCTAATGATGCTGCATTTGTACAGTTTAGCGGAGATATGATCAATGGGTATTTAAATAATAATGCTGAGACGCAATTACAGTATACAAACTGGAAAAAAGCGGTAGAACCTTTCTGGCATTACATGCCTTTTCAAGTAGGCATGGGTAATCACGAAGCACTTGGATATGTTTTTTACGATGGTAAAGGAAAAAGAAAAGGTTTTGTAGACAAGTTTCCTTTTGAGACATCATCTGCTGAGAATGCTTTTGCAGAAGCTTTTGTGAATCCCATTTCGACTCTGAATAGTGAAGACGGAAGTACGTTTGATCCATCTTCTGAAACTACCGATTTTCCATCCTATGCCGAAAATGTATATCAGTATCAATACGACAACATAGCGGTTATCGTATTAAATAGTGATTACTGGTATGTACCCAGTTTGCCTGGTAATCCAAGTACTTCTGGAGGGCTTCATGGCTATATTATGGATAACCAATTAGAATGGCTTCAAAAAACAATTTCTAAATTTGAAGCAGATACTACCGTCGATCATATTTTTGTAACACAACATACCCCAGTTTTTCCCAATGGAGGACATAGTCGCGATGATATGTGGTACAATGGAAATAATAAAATGAGACCAATTATAGCCGGGAAATCAGTAAATAAAGGTATCATAGAGCGTAGAGATGAGTACTTGAATATCCTTATCAATCAGAGTTCAAAAGTGCTGGCCGTGCTTACAGGAGATGAGCACAATTATAACCGCCTAAAAATTACAGGAGAAGTTCCGATCTATCCAGAAGACTATCCACATAAAAAATTGAATATTTCAAGACCTATTTATCAGATTAATAATGGAGCTTCGGGCGCACCTTACTATGCACAAGAAAGACTCCCTTGGAGTAAATTTACCGAGGCTTTTAGTGTAGAGAATGCAGTTTGTCTCTTTTATGTTGACGGTAAAAAAGTAAGTATGAAAGTAATTAATCCAGATACGTTAAATAGTATTGACGAGATTATATTACGAGAATAATAGTATCCTTTATTGACATTTAGTCCATTTTTTAGGAAATAGAAAAAGTTAAGATAAGTTTAATTTATTAAGATGGTTTTCTTTTTCAGTGTTAAAAAACCTTATACTTGTGAATCCTATTGAATATATACACCAATGAGGTCATTCTTAAAACGCATTTCGTTTGTACTACTTTTATGCTTAACACTTCTTTCTGCTTGTCATAAAAAGAAGCATCTCGTAAAAGTTGAAAGTACAAGAATCGAAATAAATGATAGTACACCCGGTAATGTTGATATTGAAAATTTTATCCAACCGTATAGAGAAAATGTAAAGAAAAACCTAGATAGTGTTCTGGCGTATTCGCCAGAAACATATGCTAAAGGTGATGGAAAATTGAATACAGCTATTGGTAATTTGATGGCTGATATCGTTTTAGAACAAGCAAATCCAATCTTTATATCCAGAACCAAAGATACAATCGATATGGTGCTGTTAAACTTTGGCGGAATTCGTGCGCCCATCCCAAAAGGTAATATTAGTGCACGTACGGCTTATCAAGTTATGCCTTTTGAAAATAGTTTGGTAGTAGTCGAAATGAAGGGTGTTTTAATTAAAGAACTGATCACCTATTTGCAAGAATCCCAAAAACCACATCCCATCGCAGGGATAAAGCTAACTGTCGATGCTAACTTTGATCTCATAAAGGCCTTAATAAACGATGCAGAAATTAAGGATGATGCTACTTACTATGTCGCAACCAATGATTATTTATTTAATGGGGGGGATGCGATGTATTTTTTTAAGCGAAGCGAAAAATCATATCCGTTACAATACAAAATTAGAAATGCGATGATTGATTATTTTAAAAAAGTCGATACAATAATGCCTACAATAGATGATCGATTTATACAAATTAACTAACCAGATCATAAAATGAAACGAAGAACATTTGTAAAACAGACCGCAGCAGCATCGTTAGTTACCTTAGGAGGAGTGGGTTTGTCCTCTTTTTCTGTTAGCCAAGCAAAAAAAATAACGATTTTGCATACCAACGATGTGCATAGTCATATAGATCCCTTTGGACCAGATCATGGTAGAAATGCGAATAAAGGCGGTGTTGCGAGAAGAGCAACGATTATTGAAAATATAAGGAAAGAAAACCCAAACACAATATTGTTAGATGCCGGAGATATTTTTCAAGGAACGCCTTATTTTAATTTTTACGGGGGCGAACTCGAATTTAAGTTAATGAGTATGCTTAAATACGATGTAGCAACTATCGGTAATCATGATTTTGATAACGGTATTGAAGGGTTACATGCTCAACTCCCTAATGCCCAATTCAAATTTGTTTCTGCCAATTATGATTTTACCAATACGGTCATGGATACCTGGGTGAAACCTTACGAAATATTGATTAAAGACGGTATTAAGATTGGTGTTTTTGGTTTAGGCATACAGTTAGAGGGTCTTGTTACCAAAGAACTCTACAAAGAAACCAAATATCTCAATCCCATAGAGATTGCTCAGGACATGAGCAACATATTAAAGACAGAAGAACAGTGCGACTTGGTTATATGTTTATCGCATTTGGGATATGACTATAAAAGTCAACCGGATAAGATGAGTGACCTTCATCTTGCTCGCAATACAGAAGATATTGATCTGATTATAGGCGGACACACCCATACCTTTCTCGATAAACCAACCGTAGTAAAAAACAAAAAAGACAAAGATGTTCTAGTGAACCAAGTGGGTTGTTATGGCTTGTATTTAGGAAGAATAGATTTTTATTTTGATCATCAAATAGACAAAACGTACCAAGGAAATACACAAATAGTTTAATATCCTGCCGCTTGTCCGTCTTTTCGACTTTCTGAAGCTCCGTGATATACCTTGTTTTTATCATCCCATAAAATAGCTTGATATCCTCCGTACACTCCTCGAGCAGTGCCTATTTTATGACCTTTATCCATTAATCCTCTTATCGTAGTGTAAGGGATCCCAGATTCTACTCGTATCATTCCAGTATTCTGAGTGGTCTTTCCCATCGGGCTTGCTCCACCAGTATGATCCCAACGTGGAGCATCACCAGCCTCCTGTAAATTCATATCAAAGTCAATAAGATTCATGACGATTTGCGTATGTCCCATAGGTTGAAAATCACCCCCCATAACTCCGAAACTAACAAAAGGGTTACCGTTTTTGGTAATGAAGGCGGGAATTATAGTGTGAAAAGGGCGTTTACCAGGTTCATAGGTATTAGCCTGCCCTTTTTTTAAGCTAAACAATTCACCACGATCTTGCAGCATAAAACCAAGTTTTGGAGGAACCATACCAGAACCCATTCCTCGATAATTACTTTGAATTAGGGATATCATGGTTCCTTCCTTGTCGGCTACCGTCATATAAATGGTCTCACCAGCAGAAATTTCACCTGCGCTGTATGTTCCTGCTTTAGCTCCAATTTGTTTTCTTCTGTTTTCGGCATATGCTTCTGACAGTAATTGCGTCACAGGAACATCAAAAAAATCCATATCAGCATAGTATTTTGCGCGATCTTCAAAGGCCAATTTTTTAGCCTCGGTAAAAAGATGTAGATGCGCTGTGCTTCCAAATTCAATATTAGAAAAGTCATATCCTTTTAATACCTGTAGCATTTGAAGTGCTGCAATTCCCTGTCCGTTTGGAGGTAATTCCCAAACATCATAGCCTCTATAGTTAATAGATACTGGCTCTACCCATTCTGAGGTATGAGCCGAGAAATCTTTGGCCGATAGAAATCCGCCTTGTTCTTTAATAAATTTGTCAATAGTTTTGGCAATAGCACCTTTGTAGAAAGCATCACGTCCTCCTTTAGCGAGACTTCGGTAAGTGTTAGCGAGATAAGGATTTTTATACAGTTCACCTTCTTTAGGCAGTTTGCCTCCATTCTGGGTGATATAGGTATCTTTTATGTTGGGAAACCCTTTGGATTCAAAACGCGGGACAGTACGCTGCATGTACCAGGAGATAAGTTCGGTCAAAGGAAACCCATTTCCAGCATATTGGATAGCTGGCGACAGAATTTCTGTCATGGGCTTTGAACCAAATTTCTTATGAAGTTCAAACCATCCATCAACTGCACCGGGCACACTTACAGGTAATGGTCCATACGACGGTATTTTTTCCATCCCTTCTTTTTGAAAGTAATCCAACGTAAGTTTCTGAGGAGAACGTCCACTGGCATTAAGACCATAGAGTTTTTTAGTTTTTCCATCCCAAACGATAGCAAAAAGATCACCACCAACACCACATCCTGTAGGCTCCATGAGTCCCAGTGCCGCATTTGCCGCAATGGCTGCATCGATGGCATTACCTCCACTTTTTAGGATATCAAGCCCTATCTGAGTAGCCAAAGGATGACTGGTAGCTACCATTCCATTTTGACCTAGTACTTCAGAACGGGTTGCAAAAGGTTCTCCTGTAATTCTATCTTGCGCAACGATATAGGTTGTACATAAAAAAAGAATAGCAGTATAATAAAAAAGAGTTTTCATACGTAATTTTTCGGTTAAAAATAAACAGTAGGGTGGTCAGAGCGAAAATCCTAAATGTAATAAGTTGCTTCACTCTTGATTGTACCCTCCTTCTTTCTAAGAGAAACAGTAAATATCAGTTTCAATTTTCCTTAGTAAAGATAACGAAAGACTTTCTATAATTTTAATATTGAAAGTCTTGTTTTATCTGTATTTAAAACGAATTAAATTGATGGTTCTTGATAATTAGCTATAGGCCAATTATCTTTTGTAGATAACTCACCTTTTTTCCATTGGTCAATCTCTGATTTGGTTAGCAAACAGGCATCGAGTTGTTTTTTTACCTGGTCAACATTAATATGTTGACCAATAAATACCAATTCAATTTTACGATCGCCAAATGTAATGTCCCAGTCAGCTTCAATCATCTTTTGATTATCGATAAATGAAGCATAGCTAATTCTTTCACCAAAAGGCATCGAAGCCCACCACACTCCTGCGGGATCAGTTTTGAGTGATCCCCCGGCAGAACCCCAGATAAGAGCCTGGTCAGGTCGCGAAGCAAGCCAGAATAATCCTTTGCTACGAATAATATTAGACGGAAAGTGTGCTGTAGCAAAATCTAAAAATCGCTCTGGGTGAAAGGGTTGGCTCTTTCTGTACAGAAAAGAACCAATTCCATATTCTTCGGTTTCGGGGATATGTTCATTTTCGAGCTCTTGAATCCATCCTGCTGATGCTTCTGCTTCTTCAAAATCAAACAGACCTGTATCAATAACTTTGTGTAGAGGAACTTGAGAGTTTTGTGTAGGAATGATATGAGCATTTGGATTTAATTTATGGATAATATCATATAGATTCCGTAATTCTGATTCTGTTACCAAATCAACTTTATTCAACAAAATTACATTGGCAAATTCTACCTGGTCTGTAAGTAAGTTTACAATTGTGCGATCATCACCTTCGATATTGGTAAGATCTC
Organism: uncultured Aquimarina sp.; assembly: GCA_947495425.1. GTDB lineage: Bacteria > Bacteroidota > Bacteroidia > Flavobacteriales > Flavobacteriaceae > Aquimarina. The sequence goes on along the minus strand of CANLYR010000005.1, from coordinate 122,443 downwards.
TATCCGTTAAGTATTGCGGGCTAGAAAAATCTTTTAGAAAGTTATAGCCATCTACCACGGTAACCATGGTATCTACGTAGCTAAAACGGCTCAAATCCAGTTGCCCATCTTCACTAGCAAAGCTAAACGTTTGTGCTACAGGAATAGGTTCAGAAATTCCGGTACTTTCGATAAGCAAATAATCAAACCGTTGTTCTTTGGCTAATTTTTCTACTTCTACCATAAGATCTTCTCTTAGGGTACAGCAGATACATCCATTAGACATTTCTACAAGCTTTTCTTCAGTCCTAGAGAGTGTATTTTCATTTTTAACAAGTTGCACATCGATATTAATTTCACTCATATCATTAACGATAACAGCTACTTTTAATCCCTCTTTATTATGCAAAATATGATTTAAGAGTGTTGTTTTTCCTGCACCAAGAAAGCCACTTAATACAGTTACAGGTAGTTTTTTCATTGAATTTAATATTTTGTTTTTAGCTTATAATTAAAATTGCTTTAAAAAGGTGATCTTACTAATAAATTGTGTGTTTTGCTGTACGGGATCAAAAACATCGGTTTGCGTATCATTTAGTACAAGATAGATAAAGGATAAAGGCATATATTCCCAACTAAAACGTACATTCCACCGACCCTGTTCATCAAAACTATTATATTGGTAAAAAGTAGACAGTTGCACCCTGGGATTCAAAGCTAACCTTAGGCTTGCCGTATATAAATCAGTGTCTAAATCTTCTTGTAGAATCCCTACTCCATTGATATTATTATGCTCATAATCTGCAGATAGTGCGATATGTGGCAGTGGTGCATAGCGTAATCCAGAAATAACTGTAGTACGTGTACCATTATAAAAGTTCCCGAAATCATATCGAATAGAAGCTGATAATTTTTTAGATTGATCTGTATTGTATCGCAATAAGAATCGAGTATAACGGTAGTTTCCTTCTTCAATTTCGAGATCTAAAGGAGCAAAATTAAAATTAATATTTTGCCAGGTCGGTGTAAAAGAAGCCTCTACAAAGCTGTTGTCTTTGAACCATGTAAAAATGGGAAATATATAAAGGCTAGCTTGTTGAAAATTCCCAAAATTTTCAAAATCATGATAATAATTAAAGAAGGCACCGGGGTCCCACCTTCGCACAAAGGGTAATCCATTCGGACGTAGAATAGCATACCCACCTGGACTGTGATACATCACATCTTTTTGAAACACAAATCCCATATCTGGTGAATATGTATCGCTTACAAAAGTGTTGAGGTATCCAAGGTAATATTTGTTAGTACGCAACCCGGTAAATAGTCTTCCTGAATATCCCGTATCACCGGTTTCACTATCTAGTGAGGTAGAGAGTAGATAAGAAACAGTCAATTCACTTATGGGTCGTATCAATCCATCAATAGAAATAGTAGTATTGTTTTGTGAAGAAACTCCTATATCATTAGAAGAATCATCTAATCGATGAGTAACCATAGCCCCAACATTATTTTCTTTACCATAGTTTTGGGTGTATCGCGCTACGCCAAATGTACTGGCCGGGCTATTGTCTGTTTCTCTCTGGCGAACAGCAAGTGCAGCTATAGTTCGGCTTTCATTTCTATTGGTATAACGAGCTCCCAAATCCAGTGGAGCAGGAGCAGCATTAAATGTATTTTCTAATCCAATAGTTCTGCTAAAGAAAGGGCGTAATTGAGAATTACCTCCTCCGGCCCAAATACCAGAGTTTTCTAAAAAGAATTGTCGTCTTTCAGGAAAGAAAATATTGAAACGTTCCAGATTATTTACGGCTCTGTCAACATCAGCCTGAGCAAAATCAGTATTAATCGTGAGGTCTAATACTGCATTTGGGTTAATTGCCCATTTTACATCGCCTCCGATTTTGGGCTCACTTAATTTGTTGGTCGTGGTATTCCCTACTTTGTTTTCGTCATATTGATACAACGTATAAGGTTCGATACGAATGTTAGCTGATGGCGGAGGAACTTCTAAACCGGTAAGCTTGGCGGCATATACCATTCTGTTTTGTGAAAAGGATTGCGGAATAGCAGGAAAAACCGTCTTTTCAAAATCCTTTCGTGCCAGTCTATAAAATGTAATGCCCCACTCAATCGGAACTCCTGTGACAGGGGTGTCATATCGTATGGATTTAAAGGGTATTGCAAATTCTGCATAGTACCCTTTATCTGTTCGCTGCGTTCTAACCGTCCAAAGCGCATTCCAATCCGTATCGGTATTGTTATCATTAAAACTTTGAAGGTCTAACTGGTTTCCGTAAGGAGTTGTCTGAAAAGAGGCTGCATATTGTTTGGTGTTCTGCGCATCAATTTGAATACCGAATACATCATTTTCTTCATCATCAAAGTCACGCCTCAAATCCTGAATCCGCACACCTTTCTTCCCTAATGAATCTGCAGCAAATATACCAAAGTACAGGTGTTTGTCATCATAAAGTACGCTCACAACTGTAGGATTTTTGATTGCTCCTCCTTGTGTCGGTTCTACTCTAAAAAAATCTGTAACGGCTTCTGTATTTTGCCAGTCAGATTCATTTAATTTACCGTCGATAGTTATCTTTCCAGAAGTTCTTGTAGCATTAATTTTTACAGTCGTTTCTGGCGGCGGAAAATTATCAACTCCTTGGTGTTGGGCAACGACCGTTATTGGTATTATGAAATTGATTATCAGTATATAATATCTCATATCAGAGTGGATTTAATATACTATTTTCCTTGGTTTTTTTGAAGCGATATATCCAATGCCAAAAAATAAAGTGGAGATCAATAAAAGAACAACCGGAACCAAAAATGGTTTTGATTGAGGTTTAGGTTGAAATACGAATTGAGGGAGCTTTGGATAATCTTTTTGCGTAAAATTCTCATTATTGTAGAGAAAAGGAGTTAGAAAATCTCTCCAGGTCTCAGCAAAAGCGACTACTTGTTTTCGAAAATGCTCGTAATCTCCTGTAGAAGTCCCGGTCATTTTATTTAAGGACTCTTGTATTGTGATTGCCGGTGATACCCATTTTAGTCGTTCTACCCATGCCTGTTGTTTTTGTAGTTGATTTTCATACGCGATAAGCACTGGTTTCAGTTCTTCTTTAACCAGTCGTTGAGAAGCCACATATTTATGATAAAACCCTCGTGTTTGCGTGGTATCATTAATTGCATATTCGGGATGATCTCTTAGGAAATTATCCAGAATTTTATCTTGTTCTTTAGCGACCTCAGCTTTTAATTCCCTCATCTCGTTAATTAGTAGGGTGCGTGAAGGCATTGGATATAGCGTAGTACTTAGTTGATTTAGCATAGACGGTACTTAGTAGTACAAAAAGCACCCACAATCCCAATAGAGAAATTGCATTTTTTGCAGAGCTTCCTCCCCAAAGGTTAACCAAAAAAGCCAGTGAAAACCAAAAGAGCATATAGGATACGATAAGCCCAATGATTAATAAAAATGATTTCAACATAGAAAACCAATCTATACCAAAAATTAAAAAAGTTACACACAACGAAAGTATCACAAGAGCAGATAACCAAAAAAATCGAAGGGATAACTTTTGCAATACCCAGTTTTGAATCCCAATAGGTTGAGAGGCAAGTAATCGTAGCGAACCATTTTCTTTTTCAGAGGACAGCACATTGTATGAAAAAGCGATAATGAGTAAGGGTAATAAATAGACAATAACAAAGGCTAGATCAAAGCTACCAAACAATAATTGAACAGGGCTAGTCATCTCTGTGAAGTTTAATGCAAAATCATCTCCAGTCACTTTGGGCTTTACATAATGTGTAAAAAGATCTGCCTGTCCTGTAGCCACAAACGCCATAGGTTGAGATGCTACGGCAGCGATACGAGGGTGATAATTCCCTAAGGCCATAGGACTGGTAGGGATGGTCCATCGCGAAGCACTAACTGGCATCCCTTTTTCTATAGAATCCAATAATTGGAGCATCATTTGGTCGTTTTCTTTCACTTTATTCTTGGCCGCAACAACATCTGCGTTTCGTTTGGCTACTTTTTCTTTTCCGTTATAGGTTGAAAATCCAAATAACAACAATAAAAGAATGCTTAATAATTGAATCCATTTACTTCGAAGCAGTAGTTTTAATTCGTATTTAAAATTGTATGAGAACATCGTTTACATTTTTTTGATGAATAGTAGTAAAGCAAAAGAACCAACAAGCCAGCATCCTAAAACTCCAAGATTAGAGAAGTTTTGCGAAAGTACAGCCCCAAGTTGAGGTGGTGAATATTCAAAAGCGGGTAGTTGTTTCCAGAAATTAGCATCTGCGCGATAAGACCAGTCGCCATAGGCCGCATTCTGTTCAAAGTTCTTGTTTAGGAATTTCTGAGTAGCGATGCGATAGTTTTCTGCGGCATCAGCAAAATTCCAATGCGTAGCATAATCGGTATGGGCGATGGCCATACTCATAAAACGGGTAGGTAGATACGGTGAAAATGCAGCCAATCCCTTATAAACTTTGGATTGTTTCACAAATTGTTCTTTGAGATAATTATAATGTTTAAAATAAATTTCGGCTTCATGCTCTTCTCCTTTTTGCATGCGATAGGCATCAAAATTAAAAGGAAGCTTGTGTACACTATCCACGCCGTGCTCGGCTAATACATTTTCTTTTAATCGTTGCGCTTTTTTACTCCAGGGGTTATGACCATCTAGACCTTGTTTTTTGTCTTTCAGAACATTTGCGGCAAACTCTTGTCGGGTAGGATATGGATATGCATCTTCAGCAATATTACTGGCAGCTTTAGGAATTGCCAGGCATGATAAAATCCATAGTGATAATGCTACTACTAGAGAAATTCCAGATTTTTTTGTTTTTGCAGAAATGAACAATATCAGATTGACAAAAATAATGTAGTATACTGTATAAACGAGGTACATCCAAAGTAGAGCATTCCAATCAAAAACACCAAAGTCCCTTAGATTTGATAAGATCAAACCTGCTATTATGAATAACACTGTAGTCAAAATTAAAATAGGAAGAAAAAGTGCTGCCCATTTGCCTGCTATCCATTTCCAGGAAGAAATTCCTTGACTCTTAAGCAGCGTAAGTGTTCCCATCTCATGTTCTTTGGTAAAACTATTGTATCCTAAAAGTATAATCAGCAATGGCATCATAAATAAGAGCATAAAATCTGGAGTTAAATCTCCAAAACGGGCAAGGCCAGTTTGGTCTGATGCAGCACTAAATTGTGCTTCGTTATGTTTGTGGGCTTCTAGAAAAATAGAAGTCCCTGCATATTTATCTACTCCTTGATCTACCAGAGATAAAGGGTACTTAGGTTTAAAAGCGTAGGTGCCATAATGTGCTGCAGAATGCGGATTTTTCTCACCCTGATTATCCCAAATAGCTCTTTCTGAAGTGTTGGCTACTTTATATTGTTCATTTATATTTTGATATTGCCGTGCACTAATCCATACGGATACACACATTAATATAACTACAATAATCATTGCTACACGTACACGTCCGTCACGAAATAGCTCTTTACTTTCCTTAAAGAATGTTTTTCTGGTCATAATTCAACTTCTTTATAATTCATAGTACTTAAATACGTTTGCTCTAAATCGCGTAAAGAAATATCACGGGCAATGCATTCTTCTTTAAGTTGACCATCTTTCATAATCCCGATATGTGTAGCCACTTCTTTTGCTCTAAATAAATCATGTGTTGCCATCAAGGTTGCTACACCTTTTTGTGAAAGCTTGTGAAGGAGTTGCCCAAATTCGTTACTAGCTTTTGGGTCTAGTCCCGAAGTAGGTTCATCTAATAGTAAAACTTTAGCATCTTTGGCGAGAGCAATAGCAATCCCTACTTTTTGTCGCATTCCTTTAGAAAAAGCGGTTATTCTTTTTTCGAAAGCATTTTCCTGCAGTCCTGCTTCTTTTAAGAAAGAGATTACATTTTCTTTAGTAAGTTTTTTACCGGCAATGCCCGAAAAGTAATCTAAATTTTCAATAGCGGTTAGGCTGGGATACAGCATCAGATTCTCTGGGATATATGCTAGAATTTTTTTAGTTTCTTTTGCTTTTTGTGATACATTTAAATCATTGATCAAAGCACTCCCCGAAGTGGGTTCAATAAATCCTAATAAAAGATTAATCGTAGTGGTTTTGCCAGCACCATTAGCTCCTAATAAACAATAGATTTCTCCTTTGTTAACGTTAAGATTTAACTGATCAAGAGCAGTTTGATCATTATATTTTTTTGTAAGGTTTTGTGTAGTAATCATTTTGACTGAATTAATATTTAGTATATGGATGAACAGCAGTACATGCAGTATGTCGATTCATAAACACCATAATCGTATAGAAGTATGTTGCGGTATGATTTAATTGAATTAGGAAATGGTTTACAATACTCCAATCACTTAAAGGAATGATGATAAAGTGTAGATACACTATTCTTGCTTATGTAAGCACTTAATACTGTAAATTGTAAACCTTTCAAAACTACAAAGTAGTATAAGACAAAGTGTAGTCCTATGAATTGATATTCCTAACAAAAATCTGCAATGCTAAGTATTGCAGGAGGAGGTTTGTTATAAACACTTTGAGGTCGTGTAATGCTGTATTGTGATGTTTCGTAGCAAAAATTGATGTGTACGGTCGTGAAGGCATTACATTGTAGCGTCAATTCTTCAGTAAATGATCCATTAAATAGTAACGTAAATTGGTTAGATGTTGTTATAATCTCACATAATTCACAATGTATAGGGTCACTATCATCAGAAAAATGAGAAAAAGCATGTGCATCAGCGACTCTTAATACTAGAAAAGTCGAAAGGAAGAAAAAAGAAATAATATATTTATAAAAATGCACTCTCACGCGACCAATATAGTAATTAATTAGATTTTTAAATCTTAAGATATTGATAAGAATTCTTTTCTTGGATTAAGGTGGAAACAAAGTTCTTTTAATATCAGATACTTTTGGTACACAATTCTTTTTGATATCAATAGGCACAGTCGTTCATAAATTTCAATTTTTCAAAACAAAATTTATACTGCTTTCTTTGAATTCATAGCGTAAAACTTAAAATTGTGTTAAAATAAGGATGTCTATTTTATTATTCCTAATATTGCAGATATGTACCAACGCGTACTTACACATATCGTCACTCTTTTGTTTGTAGCGGCTTTCCTTATTCCAAGGATTGCAAACATACACGCATTAAGCCATTCGGTAGATGATGATTCTTCTTTTTCTTGTGAGCTTTGTGATATCCTTGTTGATTCATACCAGCTTGATTTGATCAATTATGATAATTCTTATCCAGAAAATGCATCGCAGCGCATCCCAAATTCAAGAATTGTATACACTGAATACAATTCGCCACAGCAAACTATCGCTTCTCCAATTTTTATTTACAATAAACCACCGCCGCTTACATAAGAAAAGTACTGCCTATTTTTAAATTTTAGTAGTGTTTCAAAATTATATTTGAACATTAATTTTTACTCTGATTCATTACCAGCGTTTATATCTTTTAATTAGATAGCCGGAAAAACATGATAGCAGAGTATTTAGAGTCTACAACATACGAACACTACAGAGCAAGGTACTTTTTATATAACTAGATTTTCGTCGATAATATTCGAGTATAAAACACAAATCGTCAACCTTATTTTTACATCTCACTTATGCTTAAAGCTATAAATCTTACCAAAACATATGGTAAGCACCAAGCACTTAGTCAATTAAATTTATCAGTTGATAAAGGAGAAATATTTTGTTTACTAGGTCAAAATGGTGCAGGAAAAACCACTACGATCAATCTATTTTTAGGGCTAATCGAATCCACAAGTGGCGAAGCATTGATTAATGGAATTACTGTTAAGCCAAATAGTAACAAAACGACTAAAATGATTGCTTATATTCCAGAGGTTGTGCAATTATATGGAAATCTCTCTGGTATAGAAAACCTAAATTTCTTCAGTAGATTAGCTGGTTTTAAATATACAAATACGGTATTATCTGATTTTTTATCAAAAGCCGGGCTTCAGGAAACTGCGCATCAGAAAAAATTATCTTCTTATTCCAAAGGGATGCGACAAAAAGTAGGGATTGCTATTGCTCTTTCTAAAAATGCAGATTATATTTTTATGGATGAACCTATCTCAGGCTTAGATCCCAAAGCCACACTCGAGTTTACTGAAATCTGTAAAGAATTGAGCAATCAAGGCAAGGCTATTTTTATGGCAACACACGATATCTTTAATGCTGTAAATGTGGGAACCAAAATCGGTATTATGAAAGAGGGAAAGCTAGTGCATACCTCTGATACAGACACCATCAGTGCCACAGAATTACAAGACTTATACTTAAAAACGATCTAAACTTAAAATAAAATAATTCATACAATGAAACTTTTTAAATCATTACCCTTCCTTTTATTTCTTTTATGTAGTTGTGCTACTTTTGCACAAGTACAAGTAACAGGAACCATCGTTGATGCCAAAAATACTCCGATTATAGGTGCTACGATCTCGCTAAAAAACACAGCGAATACATTTGAAAAACTAACGGATAACTCCGGACAATTTGAAATAAATGCCCCTTCAGGAAATTACAACTTTGAAGTACGATATTTAGGATTTCAGGCTTATAAAAATACTATAGAAGTTAGTGAAGGTACACCTCTTGATATAGGTACCATTACTTTAGCAGAAGGAACAGAACAACTACAGAGTGTAGAAGTCGTTGGTCGTGCACGTACAGATTATAATAGTGATTATTCATTTTCGTCTACCAAAGTTGCCATAAAAAATAGAGAATTGCCTCAAGCGGTATCAACCATTACTAAGGAGTTAATGAATGATCGACAAACCTTTCAGATTGCTGATGCCATAAAAACTTCGAGTAGTGTAACGCATACCGGGTTTTATAATCATTTTAATATTAGAGGTATCATTCAGGCAGAAGATGGTCAACTTATCAATGGTATGAGAACGCGCCAGTATTATTTTCTACAACCTATTACTTCGCATATAGAAAGAGCAGAAGTGATTAAAGGACCGTCATCAGTAACTTTTTCTAGTGTAGACCCTGGTGGATCTGTTAATTTGGTTACAAAGAAACCACTGAAAGAAAAAAGGAGTGAGGTAAGTGCTACTGTAGGAAGTTTTGGAACGCTTAGAGCAACAGCAGATTTTACAGGATCCGTAAATGACTCTGAAACGCTATTGTATAGATTTAATGCCGCCATCCAAGAAGCAAGATCTTTTCGGGATTTGGTGCAAAACAATCAATTTTTATTAGCACCCTCCATCACCTTCATACCCAATGAAACTACGGCGCTTAACGTAGAGATGATCTATAGCAACGGTGTGGGTAATCTAGATAGAGGCCAGCCTCTCTTTGGAGCTATCAATGGTGAATTTGATTTAAATAGTACCGATATTTCTACAAATGTGGGTGCTGCCAACGATTTTTATGCTTCAAAAGAATTTATGGTGATTAGTAATTTTAGTAAAGAAATTACTGATAATTTAGGATTTAATGCTTCTTATATGAAGCAAACCTGGGAAGAAGACCTTGCAGAACATCGTGTGGCTGGTTCTGCTGCAATAGATATTGCAGGAAATTCTATACCCACATTAGCCGAACTACGCTATACAGAGAGACAACAATTTTGGGTAACAGACAATTATAGCGCATTCATCAATTATGATATTGAAAATGATAATATCACAAACAAATTTTTAGCAGGATACGATGGAAGTAGATGGGAGCGTACTTTAGGAGGAGTTTCTAATGGAGCAAGACGTTACAGAAGATTGGACGGTAGAGCAACCTCATTTGACCCAGCAGAAGCAGATCAGTTTGAAACAATCGAGATCGACGGTGTTATTGCTCCAAGACCTAATGTTGCTCATTTTGATCTTGCAAACCCTAATAACACTGCAAGAGAAACTTCAAATTATATCACCTCTGAGTTTGCAATACCGGCAAATCTTACCACTGCAAATGGTATCTATATTCAGAACCAGTTTAAGATAGGTAAATTTTCTGCCTTATTGAATCTTCGCTATGATTGGTATGAAGATATTTTTGATTATGATTCTAACAATGAAGAATCTTTTAAAAATGAAGCATTTATACCTAGAATAGGAGTAACGTATGAAGCTACTAAAACTATTAGTGTTTATGGCTCTTATGTAGCGGGATTTCAGCCACAGTCTAATACGACTACATTATCACCAGCTACCGAAGAGTTTTTCTGGGGTTTTTCTCGTGAAGGTTTGCCTCCTTCTCCAGCTAGTTTTGATCCTTTAGAAAGTGACAATATAGAATTTGGTGCTAAGGGAGAATTTTTAGGTGGAAAATTAACGATGAATGCTGCCGTATATCAGATAACACAAAAAAATCTATTACAGCAAGATCCTAATGATGAATCTTTATTGACAGAACGAGGAGAACAACGTAGCCGAGGTTTTGAGTGGGATCTTAACGGATATATATTGCCGAACCTACAAGTAAGTGCTTCGTATGCCTTTATCGATGCCGAAATCATAGAAGATGATGATCCCGCTTTAATTGGCGAACGTATAGGGGGAGCACCTGAGCATAGTGCCAATTTTTGGGGGCGATATGATTTTACGCATGGCGCTCTTAAAAATATTGGCGTAGGTTTAGGAACAGTATATCGTGGAGATCGTTTGTCCTGGTATGGAGATCGTATCGAATTACCATCGTATACGGTATTCGATGCAGCAGTGTATTATCGCCCTACTGGAGTCGATATGCAAATTGCGCTGAAGCTTAATAATTTGTTTGATGAAAACTATTGGAACGGAGCGCTAAATGCGACTAGACTTTTTCCGGGAGCTCCTAGAAATGTATTGTTAACTACAACGTATAAATTCTAAATGGGATTGTTTAAAAAAGTAAATATCTCTGTTATTTAGAGTAGCGTCGAGAAGCTATACTCTTTAGTTTTTATACCCTTCGACCGAGCCTGTCCTTGAGTCTCCGTCGAAGGGCTATATATGACAAGATAGCAAACGGTACGCTTTTCAGACAATCTCAAAACCAGAAAAAAACGATAAAAAATAAACGTATGAAACGGGCAAATGTAAGCATATTCGCATTAAATTTTTGGCATAATGCGACAACATCTAAAACTTTTTATCTATTATATTTCATTTTTGTACTGCTGTCTGGATATGCAGCTGTTAGTGGTGTAAAAAATCATAACACTCAAAATGAGATAAGAAAAGAACATCAAGTCAAAGCCAGACAAAGCTGGGAAGCAAATCCTGATAAACATCCTCACCGGATGGCTCATTTTGGGACTTTTGCATTTCGGATACATCCCCCATTGGGAATATTTGATTATGGATTAGAAAGTTTTACAGGAAGTACAGTGTTTCTAGAGGCACATCGGCAAAATAGTGTCAATTTTTCTGAAGCCACGTTTTCTACAGGTATGCTTAGGTTTGGTGAATTAAGTTTAGCTTTGTTGCTACAGTTGGTATTACCGCTAATTTTGTTTTTTGTAGGCTTTTCTAGTGTTGCTGCAGATCGAGAGAACGGAACCTTAAAAATAGTATTATCACAAGGGGCTACCTGGAAGGAAATACTATTCGGAAAATCAATAGGACTTTTAGCAGTTTCTTTGCTTTTTTTAATTCCTGTTCTTTTGGTTGTAATTACTACGCTTTTACTACTTGATGACCAGTTTGAATGGCTACGCTTCTTACTAATTGCCTTTAGTTATGTAGCGTTCTTATATATTGTTTCTTCTTTAACCATCGTGATGTCAGCAACTAGTAATACTTCAAAAAATGCGCTATTACGATTATTAGGGATATGGCTACTACTTGTGATACTTTTGCCAAAATCTACGCAAGCCATGGGGAATTACTGGTTTCCTACTCCAAGTAAATTAGCCTTTCAATCTGCTATTGAGGAAGAAGTCATTCTAAAAGGGGATAGTCATAACCCTGATGATCCTCATTACAATAGCCTAAAGGATTCTGTTTTAAAAGCTCATAATGTGAGTAAAGTGACCGATTTACCTTTTAATTATTCAGGATTTGTCATGCGAGAAGGAGAAAAAATCACATCTTCTTTATATAAAAAACATCATAAAAAATTGGTTAATATCTATGAAAGTCAGAATGATGTTACTATTTTTTCTTCTTTTATCAATCCTTTTACAGCGATAAAACTGGTATCGATGACCATGGCAGGAACAGATTTTTCATCCTATATAAATTTTCAAAACCAAGCGGATACCTATCGTTACGAATTAGCGCAAACCATGAATGAACTACAAATGGAATATATAAGTCCAAAAAAGAAGAGCGGCTCTGAAGGAAAAACTCATGTAGTAGACCATGAACATTGGGAGAAATTTCAAGATTTTAATCATCAACCTATGGTATTTTCAAAATCAATTAAAGAAGCTTTTCCCGCATTAATTTCTATAGTATTATGGGTGCTAGCTGCTTTCTGGTTACTTCACTTCACATCAAAAAAAGCAAAGGCGATATGATAACATTCAAATTATTTTTACAGCAATGTATTCGATCAAAAGAGGTTTGGATGAGTCTATTGCTCATTACTCTTTTAGGTGTAGTTAGTATTATTATTGGGCACAAACACCTTGAAAGGCAGCAAAATGCTATTGCAGAAGTACATGCCTATCAAAAACAACATTTTGATCGACAAGTAGCACTTCATAATGAAGACCTGGGGTTGTTATTGTATTACGCAAATTTTGCCTATATCAATACCTTAAATCCCCTAGCTGGATTATCTATTGGTCAGGCAGATGTAAATCCTACGGTAAAGCGAATTACAATTAAGACGTTTGAAGCACAAAAATATGATACCGATTTGGTGAATCCAATGAATTTACAATCGGGTAACCTCGATGTATCGTTTGTAATTATTTATCTATTACCCTTATTGGTCATAGTATTGACTTTTAATGTGCTTTCTGAAGAAACTGAAACCGGTACTTGGCGATTAGTTATTATTCAAGCAACATCCAAATTAGGGTTCGTTGTTTCCAAACTTTTAATCCGGTTGATGCTCTTGTATACCATACTTATATTTCTTTTTTTCATTGCAAAATTAGTACTTAACTTACCTTTTAATACTAACTTTATATGGATGTTAGGATTATCCATGCTCTATGTCTTGTTTTGGTTTACGCTTACTTTTTTCATTATTACTTTTAACAAATCTTCTGGCTTTAATGCATTATTATTGTTATCGGTTTGGTTGGTATTGATTATTCTTTTACCAGCAGGAATCAATGCCTATGTATCCTCTAAGTACCCAGTGCCAGAAGCTTTAAGTACAGCTATAGCACAACGCGATGGATATCATACCAAATGGGATACCGATAAATTGGCTACCATTGAAAAGTTTTATCAGCATTATCCCCAATTCAAAAAATATGGATACCCTACCGATGGCTTCAACTGGTTATGGTATTATGCCATGCAACAAATGGGGGATGATGACTCAAGAAATGAGCGGGATGCACTAAATGAGAAGATAAAACTACGTGAATTGGCTAGTAGAAAAATTACAACGGTACTTCCTAATATGTATTTACAGCTCGTCTTTAATCAATTAGCCGGAACAAGTATGAGTCAACAAATGGAGTATTTAGAAGCTACCGATGCCTTTCATGAAAAATTAAGATTATTTTTCTACCCAAAAATATTTGAAAAACAAAAGGCCGATACTATCGATTGGAATCAATTTACTCCAGAATATCACGAAGCTACCCCAAACGTATCTCTAGTACAAAGCATGATCCCAATTGTAATAGCTTCAATAGGTATGATTTTGATTTCTATACCCATGGTAAGACGTTTATAAAACTACTTTGGTATAACACCTACATTCATAATAGTTTCGCCTTTATTAATAGGGGGAGTGCCAATCATATATAAAATCATTCCACTTTGTGATGCTCTGATATTTTCTATTGTATTGCCAAAAAAATCGGTAATGTATCCAACAGGTTCTCCTTTTTTAATAAAATCTCCTGCTCTTCTTTCGGTATAGAAAAGCCCGGTAGATTTACTTTTGATAGTAAACCGTTGTGATATGACTATTGGTTTTGTTGAGGTCTCCTTTTTGCCTGAATTCATCATTTTGAGATGCGCTAATAAAGACAACATGCCATTTACAATTCGATTAGTTTTTATTTTGTCTGGGATACCTAATCTTCCGCACTCAATATCTACAGCAGGGATCTTACGATGAAAGGCTTCTTGTGAACAATACAAACTAGGTTTCTGTAGTCGCTTCTCTGGAATATTGAATATGATAGAATAATCAAACCCCATAGCCATGGCCATTTCGCGTCCTTTTTTAGAAACTTCTGGAAGTGCTTCACTATGATACCAGGCATTATAAGACCGTAAATCTTCTGGTGCATCCCCAGCATGCATATCCACGAAGAAATCAGATCTAGCAATCACTTCTTTAGTGAGGATGTCTGCCATACGATGGGTTATAGATCCAGTAGCATCTCCTGGGAAAGATCGGTTCAAGTTTTTATGATCCAATGGGTTTAAAAATGGACTTCTTCCCAAAAAAGCTGGCACATTGGCTATCTGTACCAAAATTATAGTTCCTGATAATTTCTCGGGATCAATTTTTTGATTCAATTGCTGAGCTGCAAGGATAGGTGGATACTCGTAGCCGTGAACTCCTGCTGTTATTCCTAAAACTGAACCTGGTTTTGAACCATGAAATATAGTAATAGGAATAAAGGTGCTGTCTGTTTCACTAATCACAGGTATTTCAAAATGATTTTTGGTTCCCGGTTCGATAGGTTCATTTTGAAATACAAAAGGTTTTTGCGCTACTGCATAGGCGGAAACGAAGATAACTAGATATAAGAAGGTTTTTAGCTTTATCATATTGGTAAAGATAACATTATTACCATTTTTTAATAGTGAGACCCTCAACATAAAAAGAATGAGTAAGAACGAAATCAAAATTGCAAAATATTCTTGTTCATTTTTAAGAGAAAGAATTCTGCATTTTGACTCCTGTATATTGTATTCTAAGCACTTTTATCTTAATATCAAATGCTTCGCTTAAAAGAAAACTTTTTCAAAGTCAATGCGTATGTATAAAAAGTATTAATGAGTCAATGATTGTTTCAATAGCGATAAGGTTAAAGAAGCGTATACAATAGCTTTAACTTCTCACACCAATAGCTACATTTATGGACACATCAACAAACAAAAATACATCAAAAAAAGCCGATAATTTGGCTTCATACACCAAAGATAAATCAGGCAAAGCACTCACAAGTCGTCAAGGACTTAAAGTTAATGATACCAATACTTCATTAAAAGCAGGGGAACGCGGAGCCACCTTACTCGAGGATTTTTTGCTTAGAGAGAAGATAACTAATTTTGATCACGAAAGAATACCTGAGCGAATTGTACATGCCAGAGGGAGTGCTGCTCATGGATATTTTGAATTGTATGAAAGTCTAGAAAAGTATACCAAAGCTGGTATTTTTACAGATACTTCTCGAAAAACACCTGTATTTACCAGGTTTTCTACTGTGGCAGGTTCCAAAGGCTCTCCTGATTTGGCAAGAGATGTGCGTGGTTTTGCTGTAAAGTTTTATACTGAAGAAGGTACCTGGGACCTGGTTGGGAATAATATGCCGATATTTTTTATTCAGGATGCTATGAAGTTTCCGGATTTAATTCACTCGGTAAAACCAGAACCTGATCGCGAGATCCCTCAGGCAGCTTCAGCACATGATACGTTTTATGATTTTATCTCACTAACTACAGAAACGCTGCATAATCACATTTGGGTGATGAGCGATCGAGGAATACCAAGAAGTTTGCGAATGATGGAAGGTTTTGGAATTCACACATTTCGTTTTATAAATGATATAGGAGAAGCTCATTTTGTTCGATTTCACTGGAAACCCTTATTGGGAGTGCATTCTGTAACTTGGGATGAGGCGGTAAAAATCAATGGTGCAGATTCGGATTTTCATCGTAGAGATCTTTGGGATGCTATCGAAGCAGAACAATTTCCTGAGTGGGAGTTAGGTGTACAAATAATACCTGAAGAAGATGAACATAAATTCGAATTTGATCTTTTAGACCCTACAAAACTGATTCCCGAAGAAATGGTACCTGTAAAAATAGTGGGTAAGATGACGTTGAATAGAAATCCTGACAATTTTTTTGCAGAAACTGAGCAAGTAGCTTTTTTACTGGGTAATATTGTACCCGGTATCGATTTTACCAACGATCCACTTTTACAAGGAAGGCTTTTTTCATATAGAGACACACAACTTTCTAGGTTAGGAAGCCCTAATTTTCATCAAATTCCGATTAATCAACCTATTGTCGATGTACATAATAACCAGCGAGATGGACATATGCAAATGAGTATTCACAAAGGGAAGACAGCATATTTTCCGAATACCTTAGGAGGAGGTTGCCCGCATTTGTCAAAAATATCGGAAGGAGCATTTCATTCGTATCAGGAACGAATCGATGCAAAAAAAATAAGAGCTAGAAGTGAAAGCTTTAATGATCATTTTTCACAACCAGCACTTTTTTACCGAAGTTTAGAACAATGGGAAAAAAATCACGTAGCAGATGCTTATACTTTTGAGTTGGGTAAGTGTGAAAACAAACCCATCAAAAAAAGAATGTTGTGGCTGATTAATCAAATTGATGAACATTTAGCTGAAAAAGTTGCCAAAGGTCTTGGATTGAAAGTGCCAGACGCTATTGATAAACCCATAAATCAAGCCATAGGTGCCGATACAGACGTTGAGAAGCATCAACCAGGTAAAAAGAAAATTTATCTTGAAAAATCTCAACCGTTAAGTCAAACACATATTGCCTCTGATTCTATTGCAACCAGACAAATCGCAGTACTTGCTGCCGATGGCTTTAGAATGGAAGACTTTGAAAAAATGAAGACTGCTCTGGAGAAAGAAAATGCCGTTATTAAGATGATTGCACCCCAGGGTGAATCAATATCTTGTAACCAAGACATGCAACATCATGTAGACGCCGCTATTATGACTACAGAAAGTGTGTTATTTGATGCAGTGTATATTCCAGGAGGGGAGGCGTCAATCCAAAGTTTGTGTGAGCAGCCAAAGTTTATCAAGTTCGTTACTGAAGCTTTTAAACACTGTAAAGCAATTGCGGTGGATCATGAAGGTATTGCACTTATTAAAGCGTCTAAGTATATCGAATATGAAAACGATGCAGCATTTTTTATTGATGCAGAAGCGAAAGAATTTATTGCTGCAATTGCTCAGCACAGAAACTGGGATAGAGAGAAAGTGGCAAAAAACATACCCGTATAAAATTTGTCATTAACAGTATCAAAAATTAAATATGGAAAATTGGTTGTATGCAAGTACAGAAATATTAGTAAAAGTGTTTTTATCTGTACTGGCTATTTTTAGTATTATTATATGCATCATAAGAGTATCAGGCCTTAGAACTTTTGCAAAAATGTCTAGTATTGATTTTGCTTCTACGATAGCAATTGGTTCAGTTCTGGCAGCTGTGGTAATGAACCCTGGTCAATCTATCTTAAAAGGGGCTATTGCGCTCGCAGGAATTGTTATTTTTCAAACTACGTTTTCATTTATAGTAAGAAAATCAAATTTCTTTCAATGGCTCTTAACAAATGAGCCCATGCTACTTATGAAAGATGGAGTTATACTCTATAATAATTTGAAAAAATGTAATGTTGGAGAGGACGATCTGATTGCAAAACTAAGAGAGGCTAATGTGATTCATTTTGATGAAGTCTTGGCAGTGGTCTTAGAAGCTACAGGAGACATATCTGTTTTACATAATGACGAAGGTAAAGAGCTTATGGGCAAAATGCTGCAAGGTGTGAATAAAGATGAAGAAATATAAAAAACACAAAAATAAGTATAAACGATAAAAAATAAAATTATGAAAATTCAAGCATATTTGGCATTCAAAGGGAACTGTCACGAAGCCTTAAGCTTCTATAAAGATATCTTTGGAGGTGATATTATAAACCGACAAACGTATGATGATAAATCAATTGATATTCCTTCGAGTTATAGGGATAAACTTCAGCATGCTGAGCTAAAAGGAAAAGGCTTTCATTTTATGGCCTACGACGCAGCACCAGATACTCCGCTAACTTCGGGATCAAATATGTATATGAGTATAGATGTATCATCAGAAGAAGAGACAGAAAGAATTTTTAATAGATTAAGTGCTTCTGGTCGAGTACATACTCCTTTGCAAGACACCTCTTGGGGCGCTTACTATGGTCGTTGTTCAGATCGATTTGATATTCAGTGGATGATCAATTATAAGAAGTAATATAGTTTGGTTACTTTAATTTGGTTCTTGTTTTACCAGGCGTATTGAAATTCTTATCAAGCAATATGGTAAAACAAGTTCCTTCTAATGCATCACTTTCTAAATGAACATATCCTCCATGCGCTTCTGCAACTAATCTTACAAGTGTAAGCCCCATGCCCCAACTGTTGAGGTTAATATTGTTTTGTGTCTGATCCCGACGTAAAAATTGAAATATTTCTCCTTGCTTCTCTTTTGGAATTGGTGTACCATAATTGCGTACTGAGATTTTTATACTTTCTTCTAGATCTGTCAGTTTAAGAATAATAGGAGTATTGTAGGAACCATACTTTACTGCATTAGAAATTAAGTTCTCCAGCAACCTACGAATAGCAATTACATCAAAAACTCCAAAAATATCATGTAAATCTCCTTTCAATTCGAAGGTATGAGAATATATATCAGTGGCATCAGTATATATCTCTTTGAGTACTTCAGTAATATTTTCCTCATCAAAATTCATCATCATCCCCTGCCCGGCTTTTACGGTTATAGAATCCATAAGTCCCTCGATAAGACTAAGTGCTTTTTTTACACTTTTGGTCGCTGTTCCTTTCATCGTATCAAACCATTCTTCACCCTCTTCATAATTCATGAGATCTAGTGAAGTTTGCGCAGCAGATAGTGGATTACGAATATCGTGCGCCAACGTACCAATAAGGGTATCTTGCATCTCAGACAATGCTTTTGAAAACGATTCTACAGAATTGAGTATGGCTGTTTCAATTAGATATTTCAGTACTTCTCCTACTTCTAAGGTGTACACTTTGTTTTTCAATAAAGTCGCTGTGAGTGTTTTATGAAAAACAATATACTCATGTACGATCTGGCTTGCAGTATAATTCGATGCTGCTGCTCTATGTCTCCCGTGTTCAATGCTATTTTCTAGTATTTCTTTATATTTTTCGTCGGCTTGAGCATCAACTAAGGTTTGACGACGTGACATTACCGTCGATATATCCTTCATTAAATTAGGTAAATGATCATAGAGAGCAATTTCAGAAAGATTTTGAGAAGCTGGGACTTCTTTTTTTACTTCATCTTCCCAAAGCTCCATAATTTCTGATACTTTATTTTCAATTACAACTGCTGCTGGTTTCATGCTATTTTTAACTTTTGTATTGTTTCAAGAATTCAATTTCAAATAAACAGCAGGTTAGTTGGGGTGTTTTAATAGGTTAGAAAATTACTTATGAATTTAAATCATACGTCTTATTGTGATGCATATAGTTTTTTATATTCGTTAGGCGAAAAGGTGTACATTTCTTTAAAAATTTTAGAAAAATAGCTTCTACTACTCAAACCGACAGAATATACAATTTCTGAAATCGTTAATTCTGTAGTTTCCATGAGCTCTCTCGATCTTTCCATGCGAGCTTTGATAATAAAGCGTGAAACTGTCATCCCATAAAGATATCTAAACCCCATTTGTAATTTACGGGGGGAGAGCCCAGACATTTTGCACAATTCTTCGACGCTTAGATTATGCTCTAATTTTCTGGAGATTTTTTCAGAAATTCTTATCACTGAGTTAATTTCATTTCTAGATAAGGCAGAAGAGATTTGAGGGTTTTGAATTTCTTCGTCATGATTTTCTAACTGTGATATCAAAATTTGAAATATTGAAGATTCGGTAATTAATCTACCCACCAAACCAATCTTGCGATTATCAATCAACAACTTCACATATTCTGCCGTTTTTGGGCGCACTCTTCCAAAAAATTGATAATTTTCTCTATGCTCCAACTGAGTAAATATGTCAGAGAGACTAGCTTGAAGGTAATTACTTTTTGTTATTTTGTTTTGTAGCAATTCATTTTCTGTGATATAAATGAAACTTATATTCAGTTTAGTATTACCAGGTAGCGTAATTTTATTCTCTAAGTGATCTTTACCCAGCATAATTGCATTTTGCTGCGTATTTATAGTATTGGAATGCCCTTGGTCTTCAAAAGCATACGTTAAACTTCCACTCATACAATAAATAAAATACAGGGTATTCATTGCATTTCCTTCTAGCGTAAGCTCAAAAGCATTTTTAAACTCGATACTATACGTCATACAAGAAAAACCAGAAAACATATGAAATGCAGAAATTCGACCTTTGGCAAAGTGATTGTTTACCTGTAGAACTGAAAAACCATATCCTTTTTTAGTCTTTGCCTCTAGTGATTTAGCAAAAGCATCGATGGTATGAAAAACATTATTATTAAGAATTGTAACCATTGATGAATGCTATTAAGTAATTTAAAACAAAGTTAGTTGATTTTTTGCGTTTAATCAATGATTTTATTATTAAACGACACTTTGTAATGCTATCAAATTAGCGTTCGTTCAAAAATTTAAAAAAATTGTTGAGGAATCATAATTTTATAACTAGAATACGGGCATCTGAATGCATGAGTCTGTTAAATAGACTATTATAAAGAGTATAATAGGAAATATAGTCTACTTTTCTTCTAATGATAACTTTTACTGCAAGTGGATGTATAATAAGTTAACTATACATGAATTGAATTTTATACAACTCGAATTACTATTTGCATATCAGTCAAAGATTACTGTGATTACGTTACTAAAAGGAGTTGGGGCTATGTATCTTTATTTTATTAATAATTAAAAATTTACATATGTCTATACTGACCATCATTCTTAACATATTATTACCACCTCTAGCCGTATTTATGAAGCACGGATTAGGGACTACATTTCTAATTAGTATAATTCTTACTGTGATCGGTTGGATACCAGGGGTAATCCATGCTTTTATCGTTAACGATTAATTGCTATAAGATATTAAAAATTACAATACAGTCTTAAAACTGTGTTGGATTGAAATTGGGTATACCAGGAGCTGACTTTTTGATCAGCTCCTTTTTTTTTTGATTAAATATTAAGGTGATAACTTGAAGAATTTTATACGAGTCAATTATTATTTCATTCAAGTTAACAATCTGATTTTTAAAAAGTTAATTTGGCTTAACTTTAAAATTAAAACATATAAATATGAGCACACACAATGAAGTTCTAGAAGAACTGGAAGAAGTTTTAGAAAAAAACAAAGATGCAGAAAAAGGATTTTCAAAAGCAGCAGAAAATGCAGATAGCACAGCTTTGAAAAGATATTTTGAAAGAAAATCGAGAGCGCGTAAAGAATTTAATGCTGAGCTTAAAAACACAATGAAATCAACATTTACAGATTTTGATGAAGATGGATCCTTTACGGGTACCATACATCGAGCTTGGATGGATGTAAAATCCTTATTTTCTGCAGATGATGATGAGGCTATGTTAGAAGAATCTATTAAGGGTGATAAGGCTGCGGTAGATGAATATAATGATCTTTTGGAAGAAGATAATATTCCTGCCGATCTTAGAACAGTGCTGAGACAACAAAGAGATCAAATTAAAAGCGATCTAGAGAAAAATAAAGCGCTTGAAGATATCAAAGATTAAGATCGTTATTAAAAAATATCTTATATTGCTAAGAGCTCCAACATCGGGGCTTTTAGTATAGAAATAGAATACCTATGGGCAAGCCCAAGTGATATTCTAAAAGAAAAGGCTTTACGATTCCGAGCCTAAATCTGAAATATTTAAATCTCACTGTGCCTGCCTAAGACAGGATTATTAAATAAAAAAGTAAATAACTAACTAAAAGAATTCAAATGAAAATTAATATTTTAAGTATCGCAATGGTTATCTTAATGGTTACCAGTATCTCATGTAAAGATAATAATATAGAACGGTTAGAAGATAATTTAGAAAACAAAGCTGAAAAGCTAGAGGATAGAGCAGATGATATAGAAGATGCATCAGACCACATTGGATCTGCCGCACAAAATATCGAGGATGCTATGGAGAATTTTAGAGCAGCTCTAGAAGAAGTAGATAGTCCAGAAGACCGAAAAGCAATTAGAAATAGAATCAATCAAATAATCGATTCTATAGAGATTAAAAAATTACACTAATTAAGTAATTCCTTTTTTCTTATTTTTCTATAAGTTTCAATCTTAAACGTTTTGTGCAGCAGGAGCAGGCATTATCTGTTTTTTGCATTTCTCTGGCTCAAAGTCATGATGTACATATATAGGAAAGTGATCTGAAGTAATAAGTTCATTTCACTATCAGGTCACTTTCTTAAATTTTTCAGAAATAAGAATATGATCCAGAGGCCATCGCATTATAATCATCAATCGCTTTTAAGAGTTTTTTACTGTTTTTATTGCTTTGATACACATTGGCAGTAAAAATATGGATTCTGTTATCGCTCTGGGCCGAAGTACCGGAACGTACTTCTATTTGAGCTAAGAGCGTATAAGGTTAAATTTTAATCAATTGATTAGAAAGCAACCTGTGAGAACTAGCGCTAGGACGATATCAAATTTTGACGTAACAATACATTGTATAAAATAAACCACCAAAGAGATTGCCGTCGAATCCCGTGAATTGAAAATGTGGAAAATTAAATATTATGATTCACCAATATTGCTTCGAAATAATTGGGATCAATGCTAATAGTACTGTTAGAAATCCAAAGAATTAAAGAAGCGTTTTCACGAATTTATTCTTCAGCATTAATGTTAACTTTATTAGAAATATTCTCCTCCGGAATTTCTTTAAAAAATTCTGCTAATTCAAGATTTGCAGATGGGCCGTACCCAGCTAGCATAGAACCTTTGTTTCCGGATCTGGATTCAATAATATAAAGAATCGATAAATCAGATGGGTTGCTCATACCTTCATACCGATGCTCTGCGACAATGAGAATATCTTCGGGAGAAAATTTTTCATTGGTATTCGTATCAACAAGTGCTCCATCTTGAAACCTGTAGAGATGATCATATCCCATTTTTTCATATCTCCTGATCAAGTCTTTCTCATTTTTTGCATATTTCTCCATAGTATATTTTTGAATTGAAGTTTTTCCTAATAGTATCATCTTCTATAAGAAGCTCTTTTTTTACGTTTATTTTTTTTGCGACCTTTGATGTATGAATACCCTTGATATGCAACTTGTAATAGCGTAAAAATTCTAAATAATTTTTTCATGATTTTTATTGTTTAAGATAGCTTAATATGTAGTGTAAGAATTGCTCTATTACTACAATTGTTGATGGTATAGGATGATATGGTTCAATTCTCAATTTCTTCAGCATCAATAGATGATAACGGATGATCTTTATCCTTCAACCCTACTATTTTAATGATATTACTTATGGTATTATATAACATTAAAACTACAGCAATGATCCCACCACAGTGAATCGAAGCTAGCCCGATAGAAATATAATAGATATAGGCATACCAATTATTAGGAACATCATTCGATTCTGTAACCGGTAAGTTGAGAAGAAGAAAACTCGTAATAGAAGAAATAAAAATAATGGTGACTAATCGAGCAATTTTCAATACATATCGATAGTGCTCTTCTTTAAGTTTAGAATTCGACCCCGAACTTACGCTCAATAAAGTGAGTAAAAGTGCAAGTATAGTTGCCGAAGCTAGAACTACCGTATTAAAAAAAGTATTTACTCCGGATAGTGAGGATTCTATTAATTGTTTGGCTTCATAACCGCTCAAATTTCCCAGCAGGAAAGTACCAAGTCCTATAATACAAGTAGCTATAAGGCCACCTACAATTGCTCGTTTATTATATATTGAAATGTTCATAACTGTGTATTAATTTAAAATTAGTCGGGTGTGATTTTTTCGATATTTTTATCAATAATTAGGTTTTGCGAAAGCTGAAATAAATGTGCTTCGGTCTCAAAAAAGTGCATCATATAACCTGCAGTATTCACAAAACTTACCGTATCGCCGATCTCTGGGATTTTATTTATTTCAATCTTTCTTTTCAGTAGGATATCCCTCTCCAGACAATATGCTCCTGTAAAAAATACGCCTACAGACGCATCATCATTATCGGGCTCTTGTTGATAACTCACAAAGGGATCTAATAAAAAATCAGCACTAGAACTAGCCATTTGACTCATATTCATTTCGAGACCTATCAAATATTCTTGCGCTGCATTTTGTTTTCTGAAAGCTACTTTAGCGATAGTCATACCTACTTGATCTAAAAGGGAGCGACCAGGTTCTAATCTAAGCTCAATATTTGATCTCTGTAATCTCTTTGCTACGGTTTCGCCGCTTTGGTTGGGTTTATTAAGTACTGCAGCTAAAAATGTCACTGTCGAATTTTCATTATAAAAAGGATATGTAGATAATTCTCCCAACACTTTCTTATCAACAAGATGATACCCCAGCCCATTATTATTATATGTTATTGGAGGACTCACTCCTTTGACAGCATTTTGCAGATGTTGCTTAAATCGATTCCATTCTGTGCTTGATTGTAGATAGTTCATCAAGATCCCACCACCGATATCTATAAATTTGAAGTTTAGACCCAGAGCCTCGAGCTCTTCTATACTATTTAATATCTGATGAATGGCATTGCCTCGTTCTGACGTGCTATACCCATCTAAATGAAAATGAAACCCTTGCACCTCTAGATTGCCAGAAGTAATAAATTGAAATATTTTTGATTTGATATACTGGCGTATCATATCCATGTCAAATCCAAATCTACTTTTCAGTTTCGTGTTGTTGTGTAGAAAACCACTAACTCTAAACCCAACAATTGCTTTCTTTTTTAGCCCTTTTGCAATGTTTACTGTTAATGTGACTTCATCATCGTTGTCTAGAATAATAAGCACATCATTTTTGATGGCGTATGTGATTAATTCTTCATTTTTGATAGCCGCCGTCACTACCAAATATTTAGATGGAATTCCCAACGATATACATTCCTCTAATTCGCGTAGACTCGCAGTATCTACACCTATTTTGTTCAAAAAGGAGCGCGCTACCAAAGATTTACACTTATTAGCTTTTCTGGCGTAGAAGATTTGGTAATTTATATTATAAGCATCTAAGCAATTTTTGAATGTTTGAATATTATGATCGAATGATGGTAAATGGTGCAAATTTATTGGAGATCCATAAGTGCTGAGTAGTTGTTGTTGTAAGGATACATCCTCTATAATCTCATGCATCCAGGAAGATGTTCGTGGGGTAAGCTTTGGTAAACTCATAATGTTTGTATGCTGTTTATATATATTGTAACACTGATTTTTTTTGATTTGATCTTGTCTATATACTATGATTTGTTTCTAAATCGACACCTTTGTTTTCTAGACTTCTTTTAGTACTAATTTCTAAATGTTGTATACTATTCTTGGCCCAAACTGAACCAAAATCATTTCTATTTCGAGATAAGGTATCATTGTCAAATGTTATACCTTCTGTGGGTGTACCATAGACACTTATTTTTTTGTTAGGATTGCCATTGTTGTCAATAATATTCCCCTCATGATTGATTGCGATCCCACCAGTCTCATAAGAAGCACCAGTAATAAAATTACGGTAGGGTTTAGCCAAACCAGAAGCACAAAGATTACTGTATAACCTTCCCATGTTTTCGGTACTACTCCTGGGAATTCTAGCATCAATGTGAAATTGAAACGTTTCACTTTTTAATTCTTCGTGATTAATTAGTCTAAAAGTGTTATCGATTCTTAGAACTTCTGGATTTTTAATGAAAGTGAAATCCAGAATACCACATTCAGAAAGCGCTAGTATTTTTTTCATATTGGTATCAGGAGGTCCGTATGAAACCCTATTAAATAATCCAAAATAATAAGTATCGAATTTTTTTTGAGAATGCGGTAATAACCCACCAAATTGATATATTGTATTGAAAGTGTTACTAATTCGTCTCCAAACAGAAGCTGCAACGGCAAACGGACTTAGGGTGCTGCTAATCTCTTGTAGTGTCGACCTTAAATAGTGCTCTATACCAGTATGCATCCCATAGGTGACATCAAATGAAGGGTGTAAAATTGAATTACTAGAAAAAATAGGAAGATGGGGGTTTTGGATATGAAAATTGGAAATTTGATGTAAAACTTCATCAAAATTATTTTTGTATTCTAAGACCTGACCGTATTTTTCAAATACTACACGGTAATATGTAAATTGGATATCTTGTTGTATTAGTGGTAGTAGTTCTGATTCAAAATCTAACGGATTACGATGTTTACGTGCCAGTATGCTCTCTGCATAGGCTTCGAAATAGCTTGGGTAACCCTCTGAAGAAGGATTTATAGACGTTGCCCGGGGTATCATGGGGTATCCAGAAGTAGAATAGACGGCAATTTTATCAACCTCAAGACCACTAGGAGTGTATATTAGTTCTTGATTATTATTAGAAATAAAGTAGCCTCCTTTACCTTCAGTAAGTGCTAAAATCGCATCAATAGCTGTTAGCCCAAAGCCTTTGATCGCAACTTGTGCTCCTGCATTAATATGTGCTAACTGTTTTTCTACAGGATAAATGAAAGGAATTTCAGAATTTTTGCTTGCTCTTGATATCGCATCACAACATATCTCTGAATGACCTGTAGTTAACATTATATAAGAAAAAGGCATAGGTAGAACGGTGTCACCATCTGCACCATGAACTTCTAGAAAATGTTGATTGCCAGATTGGTGTATGTTATAAACAGTTTGTATATGTTTTTCAACAGTTACATGGTTTGGTAGATGATCACAAAGTTGATTGAAGTAAAATTCTAAATATGTACCTACCGTAGCTCTGGATTCGCATTGGTTATCAATTTGATCATATGAGTATTCGCCGTGCAACATCAACCAATCAGAAAACCGTAGTGCATCAGTAAGAATGGGTGGGG
Source organism: uncultured Aquimarina sp. (assembly GCA_947495425.1). GTDB lineage: Bacteria > Bacteroidota > Bacteroidia > Flavobacteriales > Flavobacteriaceae > Aquimarina. The sequence continues at coordinate 95,271 of CANLYR010000005.1, read as the reverse complement.
TTCCTTCAATATTCCATAGCGTAATGAATCGATTTGCATAATTCATTTTTAAATAGTCTGGCTGATCTGTTCGATATATATCACCAGCACCAAAATGAATATTTTTATTAAATAAATGGATGGTAATCGGATACTCTAGATGTGCCATTTTAATTTCGGCTAACAGTCTTTCAAAGGCATAAAGACCTTTAGGACCAAATCCTACAACTGCGAAATGAATTGCCGTTTTTGATATCTCCATAATAGTATGCATAGTCTTTTTATACTTTGGTAGCCATAGGAAAATGTTTATGAACCCAGGTAGCATTGTAAATGGTGTCCAGATACCGCTCTCCTCGATCACAAATCATGATCACGCATACGCTGCCTTTGGGTATATAATTTAGTGATTTATAAAGCGCTGATATAACCCCACCAGAAGAGCCTCCTGCCAAGATAGCTTCATTTTTAAGAAGATGATGGCATCCTTGTACACATTCTAAGTCTGAAACGAGAACAGCCTTTGAAATTTTTGAAGTATCTAAAAATTGAGAGGCTAGGCCTGCTCCATGTCCGGGAATTAATCTGGGCTTTGATTGTTGACCAAAAATTACGCTGCCTTTAGCATCCACGGCTATTACCTTGGTACTTAAATTATTAAGGTGAATATATTCTGCACATCCCATTAGTGTGCCACAAGTACTAGTTGCTACGAAAATATAATCCGGATCCCTTTTTAATGATTCCTTAATCTCTCTCATAGTAGTCAAATGTGTCAATGGATTCTCAACGTTGCCATATTGATTTGTCCAGAAACTATCAGGGGTATCGGATAGCAATTCTTGCACTCTTTTTAATCGGGCAGCAAGATACCCTCCGCTTTCTAAAGGTTTATCTACGGTAGAAATTTTAGCACCATACGCTTTTATAATTTTGAGCGTATGTTGATTTGCTTTTGGGTCTACAACAACGATAAGCTGCAACCCATAAAAGAGACAAGCTTGTGCTAATCCAATAGCCATATTACCACTGCTGGATTCGATAATAGTATCTCCTTTTGAAACAGTTCCAAGTTCAAGAGCTTTTAAAAGAATTTCTTTAGACGTTCTATCTTTTATACTACCACCTGGATTAAAATTCTCCATCTTTCCGTAAATTTTGAGTCCGGTTGATGTATTAAGACGTTTTAATGAAATAAGTGGCGTTTCACCAATCGAATCAAGAATCGATGTGTATGAATTAGTTTCGTTTTCAGAAAACAGTAAATTATTCTTGGTGGACAACATCATAAAATTTTAAGATATGGCAAGGTATCGGGTTTAGTTATGTATATGTAGTGCAATTCGATATTTAATTAACTCAATAAAACAAGCCAGTCTTATAATCTAATACTTAAAATTCTTGATAGTAATGTTTTTTGCGTTATAAATGATATCCGAATACATCGATCCGGTTTGCTTTACGTTCAAAGTTTTTTTTTTGATTATCACTAAAACTTGCCCAAAGGTCATTTGTTAAATCCAGCTCAAGTAATTTTAATCTAATGTCTCAAGGTGCAGCACACACTTGCTTTTTAGAACCTTCTGTGGTATTTAATTAGAAACCAATGGTCTGATAGTTCTACTCAGTTTATTGAGGTACACTTCCCCCTAGTACCTACCGTTTGTATACAAATAATTTAAGTTTTTTATGTTCCTTCCCCGCCACCGGCGGGGGAAGGTGTCCCGCCCATAGCGAGACGGTAGGGGTTGATGTTTCAAAATACAAAGCAATAGATTCTATAAATACTACGGTTTAATTGTATAGTTTTAATAGGTTGAAAATGATAATAATGCGTGCATGCACCCTTTCCAGATTGACTGGTTTTTGTTCTCATTATTGGCAATAAAGTTATGTACACGCGGCAGCCCTAGTGCAGAAGTACATCAAATTAATACAGTTGCCAGTGTAGCACTTAAAAAAACATGCATACTACAACCTAGAAATTAGTAGTCATAGTGCTAAATCCTGCTATACCAAAATTACCAAGTGCCAATTCATTAATGGTAGTATTGGTAACATTGCCTACAACGTCTACGGGTAAGAATAATGACGATAACCCCAGATCATTTTCTCCTCCAAATACATTGAGATAAAACTGAAACGTATTAAAGTTAATATTATAAATACGGGTTCTTACAGTATTACCAGTACTTACACCACTAATATCAAGAAATATTTCTGAATTGTCATTTCTAATGACATCACTAAAAACATCTACATTATTAGAAATTAGTTCGCCATCTTTAAGAACCTCTATTCGAGTTATATAAAAATTTTGTTCTTCGATCGGGTCTGAAAATCTAATTCGAACCGTGTTATTCGTTTTTACCATATCTGTAATCGAGATTGGTGGATTTAAAATTTCTTCTTCTGATCTAAGCATTGTTTGATCTTGTAACGTCACTTCGATCCAATAGGCGTTTCCAATGATAGGTGTAATTATTTCTGAAGAGGTATACCCTTTTTCTGTAACCTCAAACGAATCTGAAACTAGTGAAACAGTATCCGATGTATTTCTTGTAAATAAAGATACACGAGCGTCTTTAACAGCATTAAAAGTGGTATCGGTTACTGCTACTGTTTTTTGAATACTAACTGATACAAAACCGGTTTCGTTGGTAAGGAGTCCAGAAATAAATACTTGCTCTTCAAATTCAAAATCTGGAGAAATCTCGTCGATACAGCCTGATATTAGTACTATTGCAGCCGCTAATGTGAGTATATATCTTTTTTTCATGGTTTTAAAATTTAAAATTATAAGAAATAAAAGGTATTGGGGCTCCAATAAAAGAGATCTGCCCTGTGTCTAGTGTGTTACCGTCAAAAACTGAATTAATCGAAAATGCATTTTTATGTCCGTAAACATTATAAACTCCAAAATTCCAGCTTCCTTGCCAATTGGTTTCAGGATTACCAATGGGGGTATACGTAAAAGAGATGTCTGCCCGGTGTGTGTTTGGAATTCTAAAGGCATTTCTATCAGAGTAGGTAAGGAACGAAGCATTATCAAAACGAAACCTTCCGTTGGGTTGTGTAATGGGTCTTCCCGTTTGATATGTAAAAAACACACCCATCTCCCATGTTCTAGATAATGAATAGTTTGCAGTCATATTAAATAGGTGCGGTCTATCAAAATTCGAAGGAAAATATGCGCCGTTATTTATCTGTTCTGAAGAAAATTTACTAGTTGTTTTTCGTTTTGATACCGCATAGGTATAGTTTATATTTCCAGTTAATTTTCCTTTGTTTTTATGCGCTGCCAATTCTATTCCATAAGAAAAACCTTTGGCAGGTACAACTTCGGTTTCTACATTGTTATTGACTCCTAATACCCCTAAAACCCCTATCCGAGCTCCATTTTTATACTCTATAATGTTATCAAATGTTTTGTAATACCCTTCTACCGAAAAATTATAGTCTTTATTTTTGGAATCATATGCATATCCCGCAGAAAGTTGATTAACTTCTAAGGGAGCAATATGCTCTCCAGCTGGTTTCCAAACATCGTTTGGCAAAGCTACCGTTTGATTAGAGATTAAATGGATATATTGAAACATTCTATTAAACTCTGCCTTAAAAGCTTTTCTATCAGTAAGGTCATATTTAAGGGATATTCGTGGCTCTAGCCCAGCATAGCTTTTTGATATTTCATTATTCTTAACATTTCTAAGCCCAGTAATTGTATTTGGTGTTTGTGGTAAATCAGGATTGTAAATTGCGATTTTACCTTCTCCAAAATTTGCAAACCAGGATGACCGCACTCCTGCCTGTAATGACAGTGTACTCCATTTTTTTTTGATGCTAAAATACGCGGCTAGTTCTAATGCTTTTTCTTTATCTAAGTCTTGAAGTTGAGTGGTGTTGGTACCTCTAAGTTTTGGAATAAATTGATAAAAATTACCAGAAAGACCAAATCGCCATGTTGTCGTGAGATTTTGATAATAGGTGAAATCGGGTTTGAAAATCCAATTTTCAATAGCTCTATCAAGAATTCCCTCGACATCTTCCTCTTCAATATTTTCTTCGACACCCAATGCAAAATCGTATTTGCTATAGATACCTGTAATATTCGCAAATAATGTATTAGAAAAAGTATGATTCCAACGCAGAGTTGCGGTAGTATTGGTCCAGCCAAGATCTGCCGTGACATCAGGTTCATCACTAACATCATCTTGCACAAATTGTATGACATCGGCACCAAAAAAACCTGAAGCGTAGAGTTTATTATTTTCGTTAATATTCCAGGTTAGTTTTGTATTAAGATCATAGAAATGAAATTTTTTGAAACGGATATCGTCAAACAACGGAAAAAATAAATCAAAATAAGAGCGTCTACCAGAAGCTAAGAAACTTACTTTATCTTTTTTAATAGGTCCTTCTATAGTAAATCTAGAAAATAATAATCCTAATCCACCTTCTCCTTTAATTCTTTTTGAATTGCCGTCTTTTTGTCTAATCTCGAGCACAGATGATGCCCTGCCCCCAAAACGTGCCGGGATTCCGCCTTTGTATAATTGTATTACTTTAATAGCATCTGTATTAAAAATAGAAAACAGACCAAATAAATGAGAAGTATTGTATAAGGGTGCTTCGTCGAGTAGGATTAAATTTTGATCTACATTTCCGCCTCTAACATTAAAACCACTAGTTCCTTCACCAACACTACTAATTCCCGGTTGTGTTAAAATTGCTCGGCTAATATCTGGTTCACCAAGCAAAGAAGGTAATTTTTTTATTTCTGAAGTTGTTAAATTTGTGGTTCCACCTAAAATTGGCTTTACTTGGCTTTTATTATTTTGATTTGTTTGTAGTATGATTTCATCTAATTCACTCAAAGAAAGTTGTAGTTCTATCTTCATGTTCATATCACGTAGCAGTTGAACTTCAATTTCTTTTGTAGTATATCCCAGGTATGAAATTTCAAAAGTATAAGTGCTTTTTGGTAGAGTAATAGAATAAAAACCGTATTCATTGGTAACCACACCTCTGTTGGTATTTTTTATAATGATACTGGCGCCCAAAAGTGTTTCACCAGTGCTGGCATCTGTAACGGTGCCACTAACAGTAAAATTATTACGTTGATTCTTTACATGAGAAAGAATAATATGATTTTTCTTAATTTTATATGAAATTGTAGAATGCTCAAAAAGCAAGCTAAGGCTTTCTGTGATATCCTTTTCTAAAACAGTAATACTAAAATTTTGATCTACATCAATCACATCGTTATTAAGAATAAAATTATAAATTGTTTGTTCTTCAATGCTATGTATGATTGATTTCAAAGTACTGTTTTCTTCATTTAGGGTGATATTATTTTGAGAAAACCCATCAAATGCAACGAGTTGGAAACAAAAAAATAGATAAAAACAGAAAGATAATTTCATTAAAAATATGATTTTTTTTGAACTTCTTTTTGATCGAAGTGTGTCCTGAAAAAGGTTTATTTTCATAAATTTGAATAGTGTTAATGGATACTGATTTCGCGATTAGCATTTTTTGCACGTATAGTGGGAAAATGGCAGTTTTCCCACTTTTTGTTATATAATTGAAACTTGTATATTTTTAGACTTGTCTAGAGGTCGTTTATTCTATCATCCACTCATTAGTTGCTGTGTTTAGTTTGTATGTAAAGTCTTTTGAAATTTTAAGGATCTCAAAAATCTCATATATTGGTGTTGTTTTATTAAATGTCCCTGTAAATTTGGTAGCTGCGATGTCTATATTTTTAAAATAGATGTGTTGGCCAAATTGAGCTTTTAAATCGATTGCGATTTCTCTAAAGGTTTTATTTTCAAATTGTATTAGTCCTTCTTTCCAGGCAATTCTAGACTCATTACTATCCATTTTGGATTTCACTACTTCTTTTGTACCCTTATTATAGGTTACCTTTTCATCAGGAATCAAGAGTATACTTTCTGTAAAATGAGTGTCAGAAGTAACTTCAACTTTGCCCGTGCGTAGTTTCGTCTCTGTAATTTGGCTACTTGCGTACGATTTTACATTAAAACTAGTCCCCAAAGCTTTGACTGTAATCTGATCTGGAGTCGTCACCATAAAGGGGCGTAGCGTATCTTTTGCAACTTCAAAAAAACCTTCTCCTTCGAGGTATAGCGTTCTTGGTGATTTAACATCATAGGATAATGTACTCGAAGCATTTAACCAAACCCTTGAACCATCTGGTAGATCAATCTTCTTTTGTTCACCAAAAGTTGTTTGTACCACAATTTGATTTTTATTTGAGGATATAGTATTGTAGATATATGTTCCAGAAAGTAGTACGATTAATATGGCAGCATATTTTAGTAGTTCTTTCCAGGCTACTGTCTTTTTTTGAATAGAAGTACGGAAACGTTTTTTTGCTAGTTCAACAGAAGGGTTTTGTTCTTCAGTATGATTGTAAAGGGCAGTGATTTTGATGAATAAGGCTTCGTTGAAATCTGCAGAATCCATCCATTGTTCTACGCTCTGGATTGTTGTATCATCAGCAGTTTTCGAGATATATTCCCAAAGTTCGGTTTCTGTAATTTCAAAATGCTCCATACCAATACGATGTTAACTACTTATAAGACGTATGTCGAGCAGAGCCACCCTATTTAAAAGATGCTTTTTTTCTTATAAGTAATCCTTTAAGCCGCTCTTAAATGCTGTTAAAGCCTTTGAAATATGGAGTTCAACCGTTTTTATAGAAATACCCTGTAGTTTGGAAATTTCTTTGTAGGTTAATCCTTTATCTCTAGATAACTTAAAAATCTTCACTGTTTTTTGCTCAAGAGTTGCATAAATATTTTCAATGCACTGTGCTATTTCCCATTGCTTATCAATCTGGGTTTCAATATTTATATGTAGCGCATATATATTAGTATGCTTAGTTCTAGTTTGTTTTTTTCTATACTCATCGATGATTTTATTTTTGAGTGATATAATTAAAAATGACGCTATAGCGCGTTCTGATTCTTTAATATTTTCAAAGTTTTCCCATAGCTTGATGAATGTCTCCTGAACTAATTCCTCCGAAAAGTCAGCATCTCTTAAAACCTTGTAGGCATAATTGTAGAGTTTTTTATAGTGCCGATCAAACAAATTGGAGAATTTGGCTTCTTTGACGGAATTTGATGTATTTTTTTTATTCAAATAATTAGAGTAAGAATAGCGAGCTAAGTTAAATAAAAACGGTCAATTTTTTTTACTGTTGCATTGTTCTCGCTAATCGTAGTTTAAAAAGGAGGCTTAGCTAGACACTTTATAGTTTTTTGTTGATTACTTCATACATTAGTTACACTTGATACATAAGGTATTCATACTTGATCTTTTCAATTTTGCTAAAAAACACCTCTTATGATCAAAAATTTACTATTTTAGATATAGTGCAGGAGTTTCAATATTGTGCCATGGAGATTAAGAAAACAAGAAATACTGAAAAACAAAATCTGGTAAAAGAGATTTTATCCAAAACAAGGCATACTATGTCTGTTGAAGATATTATGCTGGCTATGCCTGTAAAAGTAAACAAAACTACAATTTATAGAATTTTAGATAGATTTGTTGAAAAAGGAGAAGTTCATTTTGTTACTGGTAAAAATGGAAAAACACATTATGCACTTTGTAATAACTGTGGAATATCTCATAAAGTCCATAATCATATCCATTTTGAATGTCAAGAATGTCAGGAAGTAACTTGTCAGCCTAATACATTACACATGCCAGATTTGAAAGGATTTACAGTGTTAGAGACCCAGTTTTTAGTTATAGGTATTTGTAATAAATGTAAAAAATAAGAGAAACCACTTGTTCTCCAACAAGTGGTTTCGTAACTACACGTTCCCAACGTAAGTAAAAAATGATAAGTTCTTATCTTACAGCAATGGGATAATTTTCTCCTCTACTACTTACAGTACCAGAAGTTCTTGGACCATTATTTCTAGCATGCATGATTCCTGCAACGTGTGGTGAAGCCATTGATGTACCACTTAATGTTGCATATCCACCATTCAGATATGTACTCGATACTCTGCTACCCGTTGCAATAACATCTATTGGATTCAAATTAAAATTTGAAAAAGATGAAAAACTACGATTACATGTCATAGAAGCTACGGTGTATATATTAGTTCCATTAACACAAGCGGGCTGATAATTAGCAGCATTAGCACTATCGTTTCCGGCAGCGATAGCGATTCGAGTTCCAGTACTGGCTAAGTTTTGTAATGCATTACGATATGAAGAATTGCTCGCACAGTTATTACTACCAAAGAAACCACCCAAGCTTAAGTTGGCTACATCACCAGCTATGGCATTAGCGGCAACATGGTTGATCCCATTTACTATTGTAGAAGTAGAGCTACCACCGCTACATCCAAAAACTCTTACCGATACTACTGATGCTCCAGCAGAAACACCTACAACGCCTACACTATTATTAATTGCAGCGGCAGTTCCTGCTACATGTGTACCGTGACCATTACAATCATTAGGAGAGCCTCCTACAAAAGATTTTGAGTATCTAGAGTCTGTAACTACATTAAGATCGGGATGATCTAAATCAATACCACTATCAATCACCCAAATCCATTGGTCTCTACCTGCACCATTTCCTGCTCCACCAGCACCAGAAACTCCACAAGGAGTCTGTTGTGACATTTTTTGGACAGCATTTCCAGGAATAACTTCTTCTACCTCAAATTTTGGTAATTCTACTATTCTATCATATTCAATAGCAGCAATGTTAGGATCTTTTTTTAAGTGCTCAAACTCAACATCGTTTAGCTTAAGAGCCATACCAGATATTGCTGAAGTATAATAATTTAGAACCTGAGATTGCTCTATTTCATTATCAGATAAAATAGCATTCATTTTCTTAATAGAAACTTCAGAAATTTGTCTTACCGATTTTGCTTTTGCTGCTCTGCTGGTGAATGAAGTTTTAGCAAGAACTTTTGATGTTGGTTGAATTTCAGAATTTTTGAAAACCACAATGTACTGACCAGGAATAATTTTTCCTTCTGCGCTTGTTGGTTCAACTACTGATTCTACAGTTGTGTCAGAAACGTTTTCATCCTGACATGAAGTGATTACTAATGCTGTGAGTAAAGTACCCAAAGCAAGTTTGCTAAATGTTTTCATTTTTTTAGAGTTTATGTTAGTTCCCAAAAGTATGAATTCAGAAGCGAAGTGCATTGTGGAAAAACCGTAATCTAAATTGTTGATTGACAAATATTAAGAGGAAAACATAAGATGACTTAATATTTTATTGCAACAAAGTTGCTTTAGTGATAACAGTACTTTGAAAAGTATTAACACGAAAAATCTTTCAGGGCAAATTTGTAAGAAAAACCATAGTAAGGTATGAATAAATATTAACAATTTTTAACATTTTAATTGTTATTTTAACTAAAATTAACTAATTTATTATGCGTATATCTTTCAGTAGTGTTGAACTATACTTTAATTGTGATTAAACAAATGAAGTATTATTTCAATAATTTTTGTAAAAAATTTCATCATTTTGATTTAAACTTGAAATTTTTAGAACATTTAGAAGATGTTTAACATAAAATTTAAATGCTTTGGAAATATATAGTCTAAGTGTTGATGAAATTGAAAGTAATAATGTTTGAATCTATTGAGTGTTTGTAATGATAAAAGTAAATTCGAATATATAACATGCTCAACCTTATCGCTTTGAATAATTAAATATTCATTTTATTTATAATACTATTAAAAAGGTGACCCCATGATAAGGTCACCTTTTAAACGATTTCAATGCAATTTTATTTATCCAAAGCTAATGCTGCCTCTATGGCACTAGTTTTAATTTCAAATTGATTACTGGTGTTTTTTTCGCCGCCAGCTTTTAAAGCTTTTTCTCCTGCAAAGAAGGTTTTATGATCATCTCCTAAGTCAGAACCAGCCATATGTTGATGTTTTACACAAGACACACCTTTTCGTATTTCTTGACGTTGCACAGCATCAACATACGCTAACATTCCCATGTCTCCAAAATACCCCTCTACGAGATCATTCATATGCAGTGCGGTGGTGTGGTATGTAGGCAATGTGATTAGGTGATGAAACACTCCTGCATCACGAGATGCCTCTGCTTGAAACATACGAATCATTTCATCTGCCCGGTTCGATAATTCTGTGCCATCATATTTAGCGTCCATGAGTTCAGATCGATTGTAGGCAGATACATCTTCGCTTGCTTCTATCATGGCATCAAATGCTTGCTGACGGAAATTGAGTGTCCAGTTAAAAGATGGAGAATTATTGTATACCAATTTGGCATTTGGCACCTTTTCTTTTACGCTATTGACCATATGTGCAATTTGTTTCACATTTGGTGTTGGCGTCTCTATCCATAATAAATCTGCACCATGCTCTAGACTTGTAATACAATCCAATACAACACGATCAATATTAGAGCCTTCTTTAAATTTATACAAGCCATTAGGCATGCGTACCGGGCGAACTAATTTGCCATTACGTTTGAATAATACATCATTTTGATTCACTTCATCTAATCGAACTTCTTCTGCTTCAACAAAATCCATATACTGTGATGCCAAGTCACCTTCTTCAATAGATACCGGTAGTTTTTGTGTTAAACCAGCACCTTCAGAGTCTGTTCTGGCTACAATGACACCATCTTCTACTCCTAGTTCTAAGAACGCGTATCTAAGTGCATTTAGCTTGGCTATAAAATCTTCGTGCGGTACTGTTACTTTACCATCCTGGTGACCGCATTGCTTAGCGTCCGAAACTTGATTTTCGATTTGCAATGCACAAGCACCAGCTTCAATCATTTTTTTAGCTAGCAGGTAGGTTGCTTCTTCATTACCAAAACCTGCATCAATATCAGCAATAATAGGTACGACATGCGTTTCAAAATTATCTATTTCAGATTGTACATCTTCCCCTGCATCCAGACGACGAAAAAGATCATTTAATTCTACTGCATCTGCCTGACGTAAGAAGGTATAAATCTCTTCAATTAACTTAGGAACTGAAGTTTTTTCATGCATAGACTGATCCGGTAAAGGACCCAACTCAGAGCGTAAAGCTGCTACCATCCAGCCAGAAAGGTATAAGTATGTTTTGTCTGTGGTACCTTGATGTTTTTTTACAGCAATCATTTTTTGTTGTGCTACAAAACCATGCCAACAGCCTAATGATTGAGTGTAGTTTATACTATTAGCGTCATATGCTGCCATGTCTTTACGCATAATAGCTGCTGTGTATTTGGCAATATCTAATCCGGTTTTAAACCTGTTTTGTACAGTAATACGGGCTGCGCTTTCTGGGTTTATAGTTGCCCAGGTGTTTCCGTGTTTTGCTTTTAATGTGCGTACAGTATCAAGCGCTGAATTATAAGTAGTCATAGTGTAGTGTTTTTAGTTTTAATGTTAAGGTTAATATCTATATGTTGCGCTATTTTGGTTTTTGCGCATCATAATCATACGTACTATAATCAATCGTATTATTAATAGCCCAATTGGTAAGTAGTGTTTTCGTTTTTCCTTGTGATTTCATCTTTTCTATTTTATGGTTCATTATTAATCTGCTATACATCATAGTGAATTAATTACATGACAATAGTATAAAAAAGTTTTTAAATAAAAAAGCGAACGTTCGCTAAATATATATAAAATGAAAAAAAGTTACAATTCGCAATGAATGTGTTTACTAATTTTGGGTTGTGAAATCAGGAATAGATGATAAAGTATAATTAATTGAATTTCAGAAAAATAAAAGCTTATTTGAAAATTTATTTACTTGATAAATACAAGTTTTTTCTATTTTGAAGTCTGATTTAGTACTGTTTATAAAGAGAGAAGTATTTAAAATTATTTTTACTTGTATAGTGTCGTTTCTTTATCCTACTTTCTGTGTATTAATAAAACTAGTCGCATCTTAATGGTCTATTTTAACTTTATTTAATCATAAAAATATTGTTATCTAATTATGAAATAAAACACAATTTCATCGCTACGTCTTTTTTTATCCAACATACGTCATGAATATATTTTTACTTGATTCTAAATTTGCAAAACTTATTTAGATCAAATAAAAATAATTATGCTCTTAGAATCACAATTGAACCTAATCCAAGATATTCAAGCAGATCATCTTTTTGACCCTAGTTCAAAATATAGTTATGAAGAATACATCCAAAAAACGACACAATATATTGTTGGATTTTTGAATAAGGATAACTTTTATAGTGGCGAATCAAGCAGTACCCTAAAACAAAGGATCGAGGAGAGTGCGTCTACTACAGAAACTCAATTAACTATTGATGAAGCGCTACAAGAAGTAAAAGAACTGTATCTAGATCATACCATTTCGTTTCATAATCCTAATTATGTCGCTCACTTAAATTGCCCTGTGCTACTTCCTGCTATCGTGGGGGATTTAATTGCTTCTTCAGTAAATACTGCAGTAGAAACTTGGGATCAGAGTACTTCGGCAACATTTATTGAACAGGAAATCATACGCTGGATTAGTGCACAGATGCGTTTTCCTACTTCTTCAGACGGCGTTTTTACTAGTGGAGGAACACAGTCTAATTTTATGGCATTACTAATGGCAAGAGACCACTATGCATTTACACATTATGGCTTGAATATAAAGCAAAATGGCTGGTCAGATGTGGTAAGTCGCTTTCGTTTTTTCTGTTCAGAAAAAGCGCATTTTAGTATTCAAAAAAATGCGGCTTTATTAGGGATGGGATACGATGCCGTTATTCCTGTAGCTACTGATACCGCTATGAAAATGCAACCTGATGTACTAGTGCAGGCGATAGAAAAAGAGAAACAATCAGGTAATATTCCTATAGCAATTGTAGCTACTGCGGGAACTACAGACTATGGTAGTTTTGACCCTTTAGAAACAATATCAAAAATTGCTAAAGAATATGATATTTGGTTTCATGTTGACGGAGCGTACGGTGGATGTTATGTCCTAACAGATACACATAATCACTTATTTGAAGGGATTAAACATGCAGATTCTGTAACTATCGATTTTCATAAAACATTTTTTCAACCGGTATGTTCTAGTGCCTTTTTAGCCAAGAATAAACAACATTTTCAATATGTATCATATTATGCCGATTATCTAAATCCTATAGAAAACAGAGACCCAGAACATCCTGATCTTATTGAAAAATCAATTCAGACTACGCGACGATTTGATGCATTGAAACTTTGGTTTACCCTAAAAATAACCGGAACCAAAACCATTAGTGCTTTCCTCGAAAAAGTACACTATCTGGCATTAGAACTTTATTATAGTATAAAAGATGATATCTATTTTGAAGTGGCACACAAACCAGAGCTAAGCACTTTAGTATTTAGATATACAGCATTGGGCGTTACCGATGACAAAGTTCATGATACAATCAACTTGTACATTAAAAACACACTTTTTAAAACAGGTCAGGCTTCTGTGGCAAGCACAAAACTGAATGATGTTATCTATTTAAAATTTACACTCCTTAATCCCAAAAGTACAATTGATGATGTATTGAATATCATACAAATGATAAAGAAAACAGGGAGTGACTATAAAACCATCAATTAATACGCACAATAATGAAGCATAAAGAAGAAATTATACTAGATTTTATCGCTATTGGGGTAGGTCCAATGAATCTTGGATTAGCCTGTTTAACAGCGCCCATAGCAGAATTAGACGGACTATTTTTGGATAAGAGAGACGTATTTGATTGGCACCCTGGGATGTTGCTTCAAGATACCACGCTACAAATTCCTTTTATGGCAGATCTGGTGACTTTGGCAGATCCTACAAATCCATTTAGTTTTCTAAATTATATCAAAGAACAAGGTAGAATTTATTCGTTTTATATACGAGAAAATTTCTTGTTACTTAGAAATGAATATAATCAATATTGCCAATGGGCTATCCAAAAATTATCGAATATTCATTTCCAAACCGAAGTAACCGAGGTAACCTATAGCGAAACAGAGCAATGTTACCATATACTTTCAAAATGCACCAAAACTCAAGAGGAAAAAAGATTTAAAACTAAAAAGTTAGTATTAGGCACAGGAACACAACCGTATATTCCCAACTGTTGCAAAGGCTTAAAAGAGAATGCAATTCATTCTTCTTCATATGTGCAAAACAAGTCACTGCTACAATCCAAAAAATCAATTACTGTTCTGGGAAGTGGGCAAAGTGCTGCCGAAATTTTCTATGACCTTTTACAAGATATTGATCAAAAACAATACGAACTGCATTGGATCACACGCTCACCAAGATTTTTTCCTTTAGAATACTCCAAGCTTACCTTAGAAATGACTTCACCAGAATATGTTGATTATTTCTATGATTTACCAGCTAAAAAAAGAAATGATGTAATCAAAAATCAAAAGCACCTGTACAAGGGTATTAATCAGGACTTGATTGCTAATATTTTTGATTTGATTTATATCAAGCAACTTACAAATAAAGTAAAGATAAGCCTGAGAACCAATTCAGAATTAAAAACAGCAGCATTTGATAACGCTCTAGGAAATTTTTATCTCGAAATACATCAGCAAGAGCAAGATAAATATTATAAACACCATACCGAAGGGTTAATCCTTGCTACAGGATATAACTATCAAAAGCCTCAGTTTATAGAAGGAATAAAAGATAATATCCGTTGGGATGATCAAGGCCGATATGACGTACATCGTAATTATGCCATTGATATTCAAGGAAAAGATGTTTTCGTGCAAAATGCAGAATTGCATACGCATGGATTTGTTACTCCGGATTTGGGAATGGCTTGCTATCGTAATTCCTACATTATTAAAGAATTAACAGGCACGGATTATTACCCCATAGAAAAAAAGATTGCTTTTCAGCAATTTGAAGTCACAGCGCAAGAAGAAATTAAAAAGAAGGAGCCTGTACTATGAAGAACTCCTTAATCATAATGACTTTGGTAGCTGTAGTAAGTGATTACTTATTACATCCATTTTACCCTCAATTTTTCGAGGCACGCTTTGGGGTTACAAATCCAGAATATGTTGGATATTATTTTGCTGCCATCTGTTTTATGGTCATGATTGCTTTTCCGTTTTGGGCTTATGTTTCTAAAAAGGTTACCGAGCTCAATATTTTAGTATACACCCAATGTATAGCAGGGATTCTTGCACTCTTATGTTATTGGACTACGTCGTACATCGATTTTTGGATTATTTCTTTAGTTATGATTTTATTCAAAGGAAGCTATTTACTGGTCTACCCATATATTCTTAAAATTATTACTAAAACAGAACACCCAGGTACTATAGGGTTATTGTCCGTAGTAGTGCATTTAGGTGGAGTTTTGGGTGCTGTTATTGGCGGATTAACAGTTGATTTAATCGACGCCAGTTATATCTTTTTGATCATGGCGCTTGGTGATTTTATTCAAATGGGGATGAGTATGTATTTGCTAAAAAGTAAGAAATATGATACTTCGAAAAGTGAAGAAAGTATAGCAGACTCGACACTTCATCAAAAAATGATTCCGAAAGGTTTCATCCTCAAAATAGGATTGGTCACTATGATTCTATACTTCAGTGACTTTTTGATTCGTCCTTTTTTTGCTTCATACTGGGAACAGATCTCTGTCTTTGATTCAAAACTTATTTCGGGAACGATATATGCCATTCCCGGATTTGTTGCGTTGGTAGCCTTATGGATCAACTCAAAAAGGAAATCCAAAAACAGCAGATTCCAAGGCATTGTTTCCGCCTTATTTTTGGGAACTGTTGGATTATTGTTACAAGGGATTCCTTCAGAAACGGTAGTAATCATCGGAAGAGTTATTTATGGATGGGCAATTTTTCAGGGAGTCGTTCGATTCGATATTTTGCTTTTTGAACTCAGTACTCCGTCATCCTATGCTGTAGACTATAGCAAGGTTCATTTTTTCCAAAACCTGGGAGTACTGTTGTCTTCATTCTCTGTAGGAATCTTAGTAGAAAATCAAGGGTTACAAATTCCATTTATGGTCGCTCTGGGCGGATTTTTAGTGACGTTGCTATTGTATTATTTCATTTTTAGAGCAGAAAGCATAAAGACAGTTTCAAAAAAATTGATAAAAACCTAAGGGAGATCTCGATGCATATACCAAATAAAAATAGCCAAGAGGATAGTCCTTATGTATTTGCTACATCTTTTCGAGACTTTGGGGAGGTTAAAATACGTCCATTCGAAGTGTCAAGAGATAGTGTAGTATTACAGCAATGGGTAAACAAGGAGTATGCAGTTTTTTGGGGAATGCAAGGCTATACAGTGCAGCAAGTAGCACAAGAATATACAATATTACTACAGCCCGATCATTATGATGCTTTTGTAGGTACATATCAGGAGCAACCGGTTTTTGTAGTAGAACGATATCAACCACAACAAGACATCATTGGCAATCTATATCCTGCTAAACCTGATGATTTCGGGATTCATATTATTGTGGCTCCGCCAACGATTAAAATTCCAAATTTTACATGGTATTTGTTTCATACAATTATGGATTTTGTATTTCAGGATGCAGCAATCAATCGAATTTTAGTAGAACCGGATATTAGAAATAAAAAAATGTTTGCGCTGTGCCAGCGTATTGGATTTCAATTAGATAAAATAGTAGAGCTCCCTCAAAAAACGGCACAATTAGCTTTCTTAACCAGAGAGCGTTATCAACAACTACAAACAAAATCACAAATCAATAAAAGAAGCGCTATGAATACTTTGGACAATGCCGTATCACCGCAACAATCTGTGAGCCATCTACAACCCGAAATATGGGCTAAGTCGAATGTCTTACTTATCAAAAAAGCACTTTGCGAATTTAGCCATGAACTTCTTATCCAGCCTAAAATTTTACAACAGTTGGATCATGGCTGGAACATGTATGTAGTACAGACAGATTGTGCGGCTATACAATATCAATTCAAAGCAAAACACTTGGCCATGAATCACTTTTGGATTGAAACCGACTCGATCAAAAAGTATGATGAAAACCAACAAAAACCTTTGGATGCGATTTTATTTATCAAAGAATTCAGAAAACAACTAGGCATAGATGACAGTCAGATGCCGGTATATCTAGAAGAAATTATCAGCACACTCTACGGTAGTGCTTTTAAATTCCTAAAAGGAAATCCAACAGCTTCAGCACTGGTCGATACAGATTTTCAGACCATAGAACAGTCGATGACCGAGGGACATCCGGGTTTTGTAGCCAATAATGGTCGTATCGGTTTTGATAGTAGTGACTATAGAGCATATGCTCCCGAAGCAGGAAACTCATTTTCGCTACTCTGGTTAGCAGGACATAAAAGTAGAGCTGTGTATGCTGCTACCGAAGATTTGCCGTATGATAAACTCCTGCAACAAGAATTAGATAAAGATACCATTACATCATTTCATGAAACCATAAAAAATAGAGGATTTGATCCAGATGATTATTTCTTTATCCCAATGCATCCCTGGCAATGGTTTAATAAGTTAGCCAATATCTTCTCTCCAGAAATTGCTATTGGGAACTTAATTTGCCTTGGGTACAGTCCGGATCAATATCTTGCTCAGCAATCCGTTCGCACCTTATTCAATAGTACAAATCCGCATAAGCTGTATACCAAAACGGCATTGTCTATTTTGAATATGGGCTTTATGCGTGGTTTGCCATTATACTATTTAGGTACTGCACCAAAAATGGCAGTTTGGTTAGAAGATTTGTTGTATACCGACCCATTTATACAAGAAACTGGATTCAAAATGTTGGGTGAGATCGCCTCTGTAAGCTATGTAAATCCATATTTTGAAGAATTTGGCGACCATAATGATTATAATAAAATGTTGGCCTCTTTGTGGAGAGAAAGCCCGATGTCTGCAATAGAAGAAGGGCAACAGGCCATGACCATGGCTGCATTTTTACACGTTGATCATCACGGAGAAGCATTACTGCCAAAAATCATAACAAAATCAGGGTTACCCCTAGAAAATTGGCTTCAAAAATATCTAAAAGCGTATCTGAGTCCATTATTGCACTGTTTCTATCATTTTGATCTGGTATTTATGCCGCACGGCGAAAACCTAATTATGGTGTTAGAAGATCATATCCCGGTAAAGGCGTTACTGAAAGATATTACCGAAGAAGCTTGTATCCTTAACCAAGAAATGGAGCTTCCCGATCACCTGAAACGAATGTATGCCCCAGTGCCGGAAGATGTGAAACTACTATCGATATTCACCGATATATTTGACGGCTTCTTCAGATTTATGGCGCATATTTTAGAAGAACATGCTGGTGTTGAAGAAGCTCGCTTTTGGAAATCGGTGGCTTCAACTATCCATGAATATCAGGAACGTTACCCAGAGAAAGAAGCAAAATTTAAGCAATATGACTTATTTGCTCCAAATTTTCATCTGTCATGCCTGAATAGACTTCAGCTCAATAATCATAAACAAATGATTGATCTGGATGATCCTGTTGCCTTACTTCAATTTGCAGGGACATTAGAAAATCCAATCGCCGCATATCGAAAAGATAGTATCGAAGCAGTTTCTTGAGTATTTAAATTATGATGAAAGAAAACAGCACATTATCCAACTTTATATTTTCAAGAACCATAAAAGGTTTTGGGAAGATTCTTATGCATCATTTGGATCTTGATAAGGATATAGAAGTTATCCACAGTTGGGTGACACAATCGTATGCTACCTATTGGGGGATGATGGATAAATCAATAGATGATGTACGGTCTGAATATACAAAATTAGTTTCCAGAGGGGGATATGATGTGTTTATCGGCACATACAAAGATCAACCTATTTTTTTGATGGAAAAATATAAAGCAGTAGAAGATCGGATTTCAACATATTATGAAGCAAGAGATACCGATTATGGGATGCATATTTTGATTGCCCCGCCAGAGCAAAAAATACATGGTTTCACTTGGAATATATTTAGTACTGTGCTGGACTATTTTTTTGAACAACCGAATATAAATAGAGTCGTGGTTGAACCCGATATACGAAATCAAAAAATTCATACACTCAATAAAAAAGCTGGTTTTCAGTACCAAAAAGAGATTGATTTGCCTGAAAAAAGAGCAGCACTGGCTTTTTGTGAACGAAAAGACTATTACAATGCGCAAAAACGCTTACAAAAATTAAAACCAATGATTAACTTAACTATATCCAAACCTCCTGAATCTACCATGGCTCACCTTACTCCCCAAGCTTGGGAAATAGCCAATTTATCTTTAGTAAGAAAAGCCATTAGTGAATTTACCCACGAATTAATTTTTACACCCAAACCAATTAAGAATGTAGAAGGCCTTATCACTTACCTTTTGGTTTCTGATGTACCAGGAATCACGTATGAGTTTTCTGCCAAAAAGCAAGCATTGGATCATTGGGATGTAGATGAAAATACGATAGTAAAAAGGAATAATGATACTCTTGAGCAGATTGATGCTTTAAAATTCATCTTAGAGTTCAGGCATGCATTAAGAATTCCTGAAGATTTGCTTCCGGTGTACCTCGAAGAAATTTCAAGCACATTATCAAGCGCTGCCTACAAGTATTCAAATCAAAAATTTTCTGCTCGTGGATTAGTAAATGCATCTTTTCAGGTCATTGAACATGCCATGACCGAAGGTCACCCCTGTTTTGTAGCGAATAACGGGCGAATAGGTTTTGATGCAGAGGAATATATACAATATGCTCCAGAAACCAGTCAACCTTTCAAAATATATTGGTTGGCAGGGCATAAACGTAAAGCGACCTATACGGCTATAAAAAAATTAGATTATAAAACCTTAATGCATAAAGAACTTGGAGTGAATACCATTGCAAAGTTCAACTCGGTATTGCTATCCCAAGGATTAGATAGTGATGCCTATGTATTCATACCAGTACATCCATGGCAGTGGAATAATAAAATCCTTCAAGTCTTTGCGGCCGATATTGCAAATTGTGATTTGGTATTTCTGGGCGAAAGCGATGATCAATATGCAGCACAGCAATCTATTCGTACGTTGTATAATAGCAGTAACCCCAGTAAAATGTATATCAAAACGGCATTATCAATACTCAATATGGGATTTATGCGTGGGCTTTCTCCACAGTATATGCAAAGTACGCCTCACATTACTACCTGGATTACAGATTTGTTGGCTAATGATCAATACCTAAAAAAAACGGGGTTTACCATGCTGGGTGAGGTTGCGACTGTGGGCTACCAAAATACATACTATGAAGTGTTAGGAAAAACCAATGCGCATAATAAAATGTTGTCTGCTTTATGGAGAGAAAGTCCTCATGCTAAAATCAATAAAAATCAGCAGTTAATGACCATGGCAGCATTCCTACATGTAGATAAAGAGGGAACTTCTTTGTTAGCCGAATTGATCAAAGCCTCTTCTTGTGATACGACACTGTGGTTAAAAAAATATCTAAATGCCTATCTAAGCCCGATACTACATTGTTTTTATAGCCATGACCTGGTATTTATGCCTCACGGCGAGAATATCATTATGGTTATACAAGAGCATGCTCCCATAAAGATATTGATGAAAGATATTACAGAAGAAGTTATAGTTTTTGATCAGAAACACGATCTGCCCGAAGAAGTAAAACGACTCTATACCGAAACTTCTGATACCATGAAGGTATTATCAATTTTTACTGATGTCTTTGATTGCTTTTTTAGATATATAAGTTCAATTTTAGAAAAACATCTTGGGTATTCAGAAGAGTATTTTTGGAAACACGTGGCAGAGAACATTAATAGCTACCAAAATCAACATCCCGAATTACAATCAAAATTTGAGCGATATGATCTTTTTATACCCGAATTCGATCGGTGTTGCCTCAATCGTTTGCAACTGAGAAATACAAAGCAAATGTTGAATCTCTCGGATCCAATTGAGAGTTTGATTTTAAAAGGAACGTTACAAAACCCTATAGCAAAGTATAAAAATAGTACCGTAAATCAGGATGCCTCTGAGCTTGTTGAAAATAAGTAAGTATAACAAATTTAAATTTTTTTAAACTAATAGTAATATGTCAAAGATAAAACCCAACAGAATTTTAGCCATAGACCTTGCCAGAGGCGTAAGTGTACTGATGGTTATTATCGTTCATACCCTTTGGATTTATGGAGATCTGCATACTCAATCCGAAACCTGGTTGGGTTCTGTAATACATTTTATAGGAAAAGGAACTCCGATGTTTTTGATTGCTATGGGCGTATCGTTTACTTTATCCCGAAATCAGAGCGTTTTATTGTCCATCAAGCGTGCCTTTTATATTCTGGGAATTGGATATTTGATGAATTTTCTCAAGTTTGTACTTCCGGTATTAATTGGCACTGTACTTGATAATTTTATAGCAGCATATGGCTGGACAACTCCGGTTACTTTGGATAATATGATCTACATGCTAGGTACAGGTGATATTCTACAATTAGCTGGGGTCTCATTACTGTTTATGGGGATCATCAACAAATTTTCAAAAAATAAATATGTGCCTTTAGTGCTAGCATTAATGATAGCTGTAATGACCAAGGCGATACACGGTTTCCGATTAGGAGTGGTAGGTATAGATTATATACTGGATCTCATGTGGGGAGCAGAGTGGAATGTATATTTTGCTGTATTTCCTTGGTTTTCTTTTATTCTTATAGGCATGTTCTTTGGGATGTGGTATAAGGAGAGGAATAGAAGCGATGCGTATTTATTTGGTAGAATGCTCATTGCCGGTATAGCCTTAATGATCATAGGTGGAGGGCTATGTTATTCTAATTTTGAGTACCATTTTGGAGATTATTTTCATTTGGGACCTGGCGGAACGATATATTTGGCAGGGTTCAATTTAGTATTATTATGGTTTGCACACCTTCTGGTGACTCGAATCAAAGAAAATAGAGTGTTTACATTCTTGTATTACTGTAGTAAAAGAGTCACGACGATATACGTTATCCAATGGGTTATTATTTGTTGGGGAATGGGATTCTTGGGCTATCAGCAATTTGGCGTAGGAACTGTTTTATTTTTAATTCCTTTATATATGTTGCTAACATTAGGCATCCAAAAACTAGGATTGGATAGGATATTATTTTCTAAGAAAACTAAAAAACAAACAACTGTGACCAAAAAATCAATGGTTATACACAAAACATAATCCAATGAGACAGTTTACATGCATATCTGTGACTTATTTTAAAGAGCAAGAACTTTTGTTATGGAAGATAAAAGATACTGGAATGCCTAATTTTTGTTTGCGAGGTCTTCAGGAATTTCAGGAGTTTTCACTTTGGGTAAAAGACTATTTCTCGCACCCTGATCGCCCTCTGAAGTTTATTGTGTCTGCCTCAGAGCATCAGGGGGTTTATAATATGGGTGGAGATTTGCCATTTTTTATTGAAAATATTAAAAATAACGCTGTAGAAAACCTAAAGATTTATGCTCACTTATGTGTTGAAGCAATCTATGCGATGTACACTTCTTTTGACTTGCCTGTACTTACGATTGCCCTGGTAGAAGGCAATGCATACGGTGGCGGATTTGAATGCGCACTAGCACATGATTTTATTGTTGCAGAAGATAACGTACAGTTTGGTTTACCAGAGAATAAATTCAATTTATTTCCGGGGATGGGAGCTTATAGCTTGTTATATCGAAAAGTAAGCACAGCAGATGCTGATATGATCATAAGAAGTGGAAAAGTTTATAAAACTATGTATTTAGAATCTCTGGGCCTTATCGAACACGTAGTTGAGAAAAACTCAGGAACGAAAGCATTGCATCGTTTTACTAAAAAATTAAGCGAGCAATTTAATTTTGAATACCATCATGTGCAATGCAAAAAAATGATTCATCCGTTATCAAAAAAAGAACTCTTAGCAATTACAGATCTTTGGGTCGAAGCCTGTATGAAAATCGGTAAATTCGATCTAAGAAAAATGGAAATTTTGGTACATGCCCAGTCTCGAAAAGGGAAATTGGTGTTATCTAGATCCTCTAGTAATACTATCTAGTTTTTTGAGATTGATATTTTAGAGGTGTCAATCCTGTATGTTTTTTAAATACAGAATGAAAAGCAGATTTTGAATTAAAACCTGCTTCTAAACCAATAGATAACAAGCTATAATTTTTATACTCGGGGCTTTCTAGCATTTCTTTTACCTCTTTAACTCGTGATTCATTTATCAAATCCCTAAAATTTTTATTAAATAACGCTTTAACGATCATAGAGGTATAGCGCGTAGAAATATCCAATAAAGAAGAAAAAGATGCTAATGATAAATTAGGGTCCTTGTATATTTTTTGTTCTAAAAGTAGCTTTTCAATTTTTGTTTGTAGTAATTTCTGATATTCCGAAAGTGTGTTTTCAGGAGTTGATAGTAGTTTGAAATTGCTAAAATAAAATATAAATGAAGTCGTAGCTCCTTGTTTATTATTTGTTATAAACGCTTCAACTTCAGACAAATACTCTGATCCGTTTTTTTCTTTGATAATAAATTCACTTTTCATTGAATTATTTTTGTACGCTAATAAATTAAGATTGATGATGTTATTTTCATCTTCATCATACACAATAGTTGAGACTACATTGTTTTCAAGTTCTCTAAAAGTGTATTTAACAGTATCCATAAGTTTTTGATTTGCATACAGTATCATGCTGTCTGCATTTGTAATTAATACTGGTTTTTCTTTTTCCTGAATAGCTTCAAGTATAGTTTTACGTTGATTAGGAGCTTCAAAAGTAGTCCATGGAGATGCCACTATTTTAGGGATTTGAATACTTTTAAAACTAATCCAATACGTTAACAAAGCTGCAAAAGTATATACATAAGGTACTACATTATCATAAAAATTAAATCCCCCAATCTTCATGACATCAAAACTGACCAAAATAGACCATGATAGATGAAAAATAAAATATCCTATTAAAAAAAGTTGCAGCCAATGTATACTTTTTATAGCATCTCCTGACCAAAGATTGTTGTTCTTAAAGTAATCTGATTTCCTTTTCAAAAGAAAATAAGTACTGAAAATTATAACAAAACCAAGAATCAAATTAATACCCTGAACACCTACAAAATAGATAAATTTAACCCAATAGAATTTGGTGTTTAACCATAAATCATCATCATAGATAACATATTGAAAAAGTATGGTCAGCATTAAAACAAATTCTAGTATTGGGATAGACCAGATCATAAACCTGATTTTAGTTGAGATAGCTTTTGGGTTTATGATTTCGATAAAATAAAAACTAATCGCTGTTGTCGGCAAGGTCACCAGATAAATAGGAATATAAAATACGATTCTGTATTCATACAATATTTTTTCTAATTGAAAAAAACTGAATACCAAATCCACTCCAATTTGAACCATAAATATACCTAAGTATAGGTTTGCTTTCTTTTTTTTGAATCCGAAGAAAAGTAAATACAATCCGAAAAGAATAGACTGAAATCCGGCAGCAAAAATTAGTAAGCTCAATAGTTTCATAGCACAATACTATCTAAAAAAATTAATCGTCTCAGGAATTATTAGAAAAATATCCAACTAATTAAATTTTTGAAGTATCAAAAAAGGTAAAATACCATTTTTAGGACTCTAAACTTTTTAGTATAGAATAAATTCGCAAATCAATTCGTTATTTTTAACGAGTCTAAATTAAAACATTAGTCAGTTTTGAAAAAATATTTTTCAATCATTTTTATGATTGTATGTAGTCAGTCGTTTTCGCAATCAAAAATTACAGGTAGGATTGTAGGTCAAAATAAATCACCAATACCTTATGTAAATATCATAGTCGAAGGAACAACCAAGTATGCTGTTTCTGATGAAAATGGGTCTTTTACTATCGAAGGATTAAAAAATATATCCCATACATTAGTATTGAGTTCTATGGGTTATAAAACTATCAAGAAAACGGTTGATTTGTCTAAAAGATCATCTATTATGATAGAAATAGTATTGCTTTTTAATACAGAAAGCCTGGAGGAGATCGTTTTAGAGAGTAAATCCCAAGTAAGAATAATTAATGAACAGCCTCTAGCAGTATCTTCTATTGATGCGCAGCTATTTCAAAATTTGAATATTGATGCGGCCAGTTTACTAGATAGATCAAATGGGGTAAGAGTGCGTCAATCTGGTGGTCTGGGGAGTGAAGTTAATATATCTATACAAGGCTCGCAAGGAAATGCAATCAGGCGTTACTTTGATGGTCTACCCATAAAATTTCTAGCTGCAGGACTTGATATCAACAATTTACCAGTCAACCAAATCGAAAGAATTGATATCTATAGAGGTGTTACACCATTAGATGTTGGCACCGATGCACTGGGCGGAGGAATAAATATTGTGCCCAAAAAATTTAAAGACACTTATATTGACGTTACGTATCAGTTTGGATCATTTAACACGCATCGCCCTTCAGTAAATATGTTCTATTTATCAGATAATGACGTTTTTATTGGTAGTAATTTCTTTCTAAACTATGCAGACAATAATTACAAGATAGATGCACAAGGTTTTAATGAAGAAACACGACAGGCAGAAAAGACAATCGAAGTTGAACGGTTTAATGATTTGTACCGGTCTTATTTTGCAGAATTCTATACAGGAATAAGAGATAAGCCATGGGCAAAAGAATTAAAAGTATCATTTATATATAACACGGTTTATGATGAGGTCCAAACAGGGATAGTTTTTAATCCGGTGCGGCCGGCAGGAGATATTTTTAATACCAAAGATGGTTTTACGGGTAGTGTTGATTATACGATTCATTCACGAGATGATAAGCTTCAAATTAAAACCAAAACCAATTTTGGAGTGTATGAAGAAAAAGTTACGGACTCTACTGCTTTTTTTTACAATTGGTTTGGAGAACGTTTAGACACACCCAACAATATTGGTGCAGATTTGTTAGGTGGTGCTGCTAAAATATCTATTGATAATGAAATTTTTTTACAAAGAACTACAGTTTCCTATGCATTCAATCCATCACAGAAATTAACTATAAGTAACCTGTTTATAGATCAACATAGAAAAGGTAGTAATGAATTAATTGCAGCACAAGATGATCCTTTTAGGTTTCCTGCAGCATTACAGCAAAATTATGCTGGTGTTGAGTGGAGTGCAAAATGGTTTGATAGTGCAATAGAAACGATCACTACATATAAAAACTATACGTATATAGCAGATGCAACAAGTCTTGAGAACGTAATTGATCAAGAATTTGAACGACAGAATACTTCTAATAATTATCACGGAGGCAACGCAGCATTGAAATATTCATTTACAAATGATTTTTTTCTAAGAGGGTCTTATGAATATGCGTATCGATTACCTGAAGAAGCAGAGCTATTTGGAAATCAAACCACGATACGATCAAATATTACGCTAAGACCCGAGCAGAGCGATAACTATAATCTAGGAGCATCATATAAAGCCAACATGTTTAGCACTATTCCAGTGGCTGTGGAGTTAAATGGATTTTACAGGTATCAGCGTGATCGTATCGTTCTATTAGCTTCAGGTTTTGATCTTGCTCAGTTTTTTAATGAAGAAGAGGTAGAAATAATAGGGATTGATGGTTACATTTCAGTAAAACCATTACAATCTATGCGTATAAATTTTGCTGCGACTTATCAAGATATTATAATTCAGAGTGCATTAGTAAAAGCTGATCAGGATTTAATAGGTACCAGAGTTCCTAATATTCCATCTTTTTTCTTGAGTTTTGATGCTACTTACGACATGAGCAACCTCCTGGTAAAAAATGATAAATTAAGTGTTTCTTATTTCTATGATTTTATTGATAAATTTTCCTCCATCCGCGAAGCAAACGCCAATGAGAATGTAGCCAATTTTGTTCCTGCACAACACATCAACTCGTTTGAAGCAGTATATATAACCGCTAATCAAAAATGGAGTTTTTCTGCAAAAGCTAATAATATTTTTAATGATGATGCTTATGATAATTTTCGTGTGCAACGTCCAGGGACTAATTTTAATATGAAACTAAGATACACAATTCAATAAATGATGAAAAGCTATAAATATATTATATCAATATGTATACTAGTATCAACATTATCGTGTGCTACAGATGATGCTATTCCAATTAGTGGTGAAACTAATTTTTCTTTTGGAGAACCAACACTCGAGAAAGATTACATGCTTTTTACCAGAAGCGGTTCTTCTTCCAGTGGCTTTATAACCGGGTTTGACGAATTTCCAGAAGGCACCTTGGATATTCCTTCTTTGCCAACAACGTTGGCTTTTCCTGCTATTTCAGGAGGTGTTTCTTTTAGGAGTTATGTAGTAAATCAACAAAAGCTTTTAAGTGGTCCAGGGTATCAGCGAGTTTTTTTGTCTAAAGAAAAAGTGCCAGTAACCAGAGATGACAAAGATATTATTCAAACATTCGGTGGAGGATCTGCTGTCGCTTTCTTAAATGAAGAAAAAGGATATTATATAGATTTTAACACACTTAATATTCAGGTATTTAATCCTACTACCTTTGAAAGGATTAGTGAAATTAATATGTCACAAGCATTCTCAATACCTAATAATGCTTCAAATCAATATAATGATTTTTATATACGAGGAAATCGATTGTATGCTTGTTTTTATACTGGATTTTCATTTCCTCCATTTTTATATCAAAGTGACGTGGGAAGTATCGTAGCCGTAATTGACACCGATACGGATACTTTTATAAAGAATATTTTCAAAGAAGGTACGAAATATCCGGGGCAACCATTTTTGAGGTTTAATAATAATATTGTTGATGAAGAAGGGAATTTATATTTGTCCACTCAAGGTGGATTAAGCCTGGAATCAGGGACACCAACGCCTGCCAAAATTCTAAAAATACCTGCTGATAGTGATGATTTTGATCCAGATTATGAATTTATACCTCAAAACCAGATCACTGAGTCGTCTGCTACTACTATTGTAAATTCTGGTTTTTTATATGTAGGTAATGGTATTGCATATACTAATGTATTAATGGAAGAACCAGTAACCCCTAATGACTTAGTTAATAAACCTCTAATGCGTTGGGCAAAATTAGATCTTAACAATCAAACTGCTCAATTAGTCCAGGGCATTCCTAGAAATGTTGGGCTTACCTCTGGTATGGCATATAACTATAGAGGTAAAGTACAACTTAATGTATATAATCCAGATGAAGGAATTAGTGCGATTTATGAAACGGATCCTTCTACAAATACTGCTGAGTTGGTTACCAATGTAATTACTGGAGGTATTATTTATGGTTTTTATGAAATCGAAGAAAATTAAAGTAAAGAATAGTCAAATAAAAAGTATTGAAATAATGAAAAAATTAAAATTTTTAACCTTATCTATTGCATTGTTTACAACCATGCTAATAACAACGAATTGTTCTGATGATGACAATGATACTCCACAATCACAGGAGCTAGCTATAAATCCAGATGCAGATGAGGATGCAGATGGGATATTAAATAAAGACGAAGACCTTAATAATGATGGTAACTTTGAAAATGATGATACTGATGGTAACGGAATCGCAAATTACAAAGATACCGATGACGATGGTGATAGCATTGATACAAAAGCAGAAGGAGCTACGCTAGATACAGACAATGATGGAACTCCTAATTATCTAGATGTTGATGACGATGGTGATGGTATTAATACAATAGCTGAAGATCAAAATGGAGATGGCGATCCTACCAATGATGATATGGATAATGACGGGACACCTGATTATCTTGATGATTCAGATGATACAGTGATACCAATAGGACTTGTAAATGGGGGATTTGAAGATTTTGGCGTGCAAAGTTTAGACGTTTTTGAATATAGTTTTTCTACCAATTCTTTTAATGGTACTACTTGTTTAATAGATGGAGACGGTGCAGGAACGACTTCATCATTTAGTGGAAATAATAGACCTATAGGATGGGCAACAACTGATGATACATTTCAATCTCCAGATCCATTTTGGGTAACATCAACGACCGATGCAAATTCTGGAAGCTCTGCTATCAAATTAGAAAATGGATTTAATAGCGCCGTTGGTTTTGTGGGTATTTTTAAACCCGAAACAGGTTTCTTTGATGCACTTCCTGTTGCTTTTAACTTTAACGCTGTTCCCACTTCAATAGATGGATTTTACAAACATAGTAGTGGTCCGGATACAGTATTTAATAATGAAGAATGTACACCAAATGGTAAATTAGCACCAGGAGAAACAGCAACATTTTCTGGTGGGTTTAAAGTATATGCGGTAATGACAAAGTTTAATGAAGCTACAGGTGTAGACGAAGTTGTAGCGACTGTCGATAGTGTTTTTCCAGATGCAGCATCGTATACAGCATTTTCGGCTTCGGTAACTGTTATTCAAAATGATGTGATTCCAGATAAACTTATATTCATAATGTCAAATACACCTTATTTCCTCGCTCCAAATCCTATAATTATTAATGATTCTGTTAGTTTTATTGATGATGTCGAGTTTAAATTTTAAACATTTATAGTAAATAAATATTGCTTATTATGGCTATAGCTACAGTATTCATGGGAAGTCTTCTGCTTTATGGAAAATCTAAATATTTTCCTGAGAATTTAATTTATCTTCAGAACTTATTATCAAGGAATATTGTATTAACAAGGATTTTTGGATATGTCTTATTAGCGATTTCGGCGTTTTTGTTTAGCCATCAATATGATATTGCTACAGGAGTTATAGTGTTTTTGGCAGCATTACTTTTGACTATAAGCCTTCTTGTTATAGCTTTGCCAATACATAGAAATTTTATATATCTATTTGGTAGTATTGGCCTGTTAAGTATGGTAATTAACTATTTTATTTGAAATATGCCTGCAAATACAAAATATTTATCAAGTAATGGACAACGATGGCTAAAGATATCGGCTGCTATTCTGGGAGGGTATATTGCATCTATACTCATCCATATTGCAATAGGTGCTGTTTTAGTAAATAAATCTGCATTGGTTCTAACTGCTGGGTATAGTACATTTTTTATTTGGGTAGGTTTTATGATTTTTGCATTTCTATCGAAAAATGGATGGAAAGTTTGGAGCTGGATGCTTTTAATTATTGTTATTTGTATAGCTGTTATCGTTTTTTTTAAATTATGAAATTGAAGTCTTTAAACAAGAGAGCGCATAATATCATGTTTCATACACATACCGTAGCAGGTATTGTGATTAGTTTTGCATTGTTTGTTATTTTTTATGCAGGAGCCGTTGCTCTTTTTAAAAATGAAATATATAAATGGGAAAATCCTAATGCTCGTTTTGAAACTCCCGATACAGTTAACTTTGAAAATGCAATAAAAAGTATAGAAAAGTCGCATCCAAGTTTTAAAAAAGAAGATCAGTTAACTTTTGTACTCCCTAATGAAAGTATTCCTTTTATTCAGGTTTATGGTAGTGTGTTAGAAACAGATAGTACTACTTCTAGATTTCATGCTCTTGTAAATCCCGTTGATTTTGATGTTGTTAAATCAGAAGAGCCTTTAACTACTGTTGGAGACACTATGTACCATCTACATTTTTTTGATCAAATTCCTGCTTTGGGGATATGGATATCTGGTTTAGTATCGATTTTTTTTCTATTTGCAATCGTTACCGGTGTTTTGGTTCATTGGAAAAATCTTGTGACTAAATTTTATGGATTTACGGCCAAAGGGAAGTGGAAACAAATTTGGACCAACGCGCATACAGTTTTAGGGGTCATTGGATTGCCATTTCAGGTTGTTTATGCCATAACTGGTGCATTTTTCGGGTTATTGACATTATTGTTAGCACCTAGCGTAATATTTCTTTTTGATGGAGACAGTACTGCTATTTTTGAAAATATCCGCCCTGATCGCACCTTAGAAATAGATGTAAATGCGCCTGCTTCAGACCATAAAACAATAGATGAACTACTCCTGGATGTTCAGGCTAATTATTCAGATTTTACAGTTAGAAATGTAGTGACATTAAACTATGGTAGAGTAGATGCTATGGCAACATTTGCTGTAGATGATGGAGAAGGTATCATCGGAGATGGGCTGTTTGTATATAGCATGAAAACTGGAGAATTAGTAAAACAAATTGTTCCGAATAAGAAAACGTATAGTCAAACTATTTATAATTTATTAACCAAACTTCACTTTGCCACCTTTGGTGGTATTTTATTAAAAATCATCTACTTTATACTGTCCATGATTACCTGCTTTATTATTCTGAGTGGTATTCTTATTTGGAAGAAAGCTAGGGATAATTCAAAATATACAGATAAACAAAAACGATTTCATCATCGTACTA
Organism: uncultured Aquimarina sp.; assembly: GCA_947495425.1. Classification (GTDB taxonomy): domain Bacteria; phylum Bacteroidota; class Bacteroidia; order Flavobacteriales; family Flavobacteriaceae; genus Aquimarina. The sequence continues at coordinate 63,898 of CANLYR010000005.1, read as the reverse complement.
CCAAAGTGTATTTGGCAATATGTCTAAGCCTTTTTCCTGCAACGGCTCTTATCTTTTTAGCCAACAAACTGGTGCCAATTGAAACAATTGGTCGTATACATATAGTAAATACTGTTTTTTTTGGAGGCTGGCTATTACTAATTTTAGTAGGATTGTTTTGGAATGATTTTGAAAAGCTTAATAAAAACTATCTATTAATAGGTGGAGTTCTTGCACTTCTGATACCAGCAACCAATGGTGTTGTTACAGGAGATTGGATATGGAAAGCATTAGCCAACAAACAATATCATATTTTTAGCGTCGATATAGTTTGGCTTTGTACAGGAATAATTGGGATATTGATTTCTTTATTTTATTTAAAAAGTAAAAAGGTAACTTCGTTAAATTACAAACGGTTGGGTTAATTTTTTGTATAAAAATGAAGCAGTTTGATCTCTGCAAAATGGAAATTTTAGCAAAAGCACAGTCTCGAAAAGCTAAAGCAATTATATAATACCATTTATCCCAGTAAATTCAAAGGATGGTAAAAACTATATCTTTTCGATTCCTGATGCATCCCTATATTTTTTTGGAGTAGTCCCCTCTATTTTTTTGAACGCTGCCGTAAAATGTGTTGAGTTTTTATACCCTACCAGCTCCGAGATTTCATAAATAGGTTTTTTACTATGATTCAAAAGTTGTTTTGCCTTATTCATTCGTAGTGCAATAGCATATTCGAAAATCGTTTTACCAAATACACGTTTAAACTCTTTTTTTATTACAAAATCATTGACTCCGATCTGTCTTGCTAATTGTTGTATAGAGTATTGTACAGAAAGATCTTTGGCAATAATATGTTGTATCGTATATAATTTCTTAACCAGATTATCAACCTGATTTGTTTTCTCTATAGTGTCTGTTGATTTTGTGTCTAGTTGTAACGTAATTAGTTCAAGGGCTTTAGATTCCAGAAACAATCGTTTAAGGATTCCTTTGCGTGTATCTGATAAAATTTCTGAGAGTATTTCTTGTGTTTTTGTGCATAGCGGTTTAACAAAGTTTTTCTGAACTTTTACCAGCGAATATCGATCCTTAATATCATAAGCTTCGTTAAGCCGGTGTTTTTGAATAAAACGATGATCCATCCTGATTTTTATCTCTTTTAGTCGCTTGCGTTTGTAATATGAAATAGAACCGCTAACATCAGAAAGAAAGACGAGATAGCTTTCTTGGCTTTCATAGACCAGATCATTAGAAATCCCATCAATCTTGATGATTTGCTCACCTTCAATAAGGAATGACAACTCAAGAAAATCGGTATCCAGATGTCCTTCAATATGAATATCTTTTTTTAATAGCACATCAAAAACCCCAACATATAAGCCATCAAAACGATATGAATCAAAATACCCAATGCCGCAGTGTTCCAAAAACCTATACTTTTTTGAGATAATACCGCAGTGTTCCTGGGCGGTTACTAATCGAGAAATTGTGGATAAAGCACATGTGTTTTTTTTAGGTAAATTTTCGGTTTTAAGCGACGTTAATTCACGTCTTTTTTTATCCATAATACGTCATTTTTCTTTTTCTATAGCTAGTAATTTTGCAATTATATTTATTTAGATCAAATATAAATAATATTGTAAATCTAACTAAATTGTTTAAGAAAAATTGTAATTGTCAGTGAAAAATTTTGGAAAAAAGACATCGGTGTTTTTCCTGTTTTTATGTAGTCTAATCTGTGGTGCTCAGGGTGAATTGAAAGGAATAGTTTTGGATACAGATGCCAATCCCATTCCCGGTGCAACACTACGGATTATTGAACTTAAGGATAAGGGAACGGTAAGTGATTTTGACGGCACCTTTAGCCTATCACTACCTAGTGGTTCGTACACGCTAGAGACTCGTTTTGTTGGGTTTAAAAATAGCGTTAAGAAAATACAGCTAAATGCATCTAAAACGTTAGACCTTACTATTATTCTTCAAGAAGATATTGAAGAATTAACAGATGTACTCGTCAAAAGTAAAACCGAAGCCCAAACACTTAGAGAAAAAGCTTTTGAAATTGATGTGATAGAAACCAAAGGACTCAAAAACCTGAGCGTTGATATCAATTCAGTTTTAAATACAATACCAGGAGTGGTCGTTCGAGAAAGTGGTGGATTGGGGTCACGATTTAGTTTTTCGCTACACGGGTTTTCAGAAAATCAGGTGCGATTCTTTATTGATGAAATTCCTCAGGATAACCTGGGTACATCACTCACATTTAATAATTTTCCTGCTACACTTATCGAACGCGCAGAGGTGTATAAAGGCGTAGTCCCAATATATTTAGGAGCAGATGCCTTAGGAGGCGCTATAAATATAGTGACCAACCAGCGCAAAACAACATTTTTAGATGTCTCTTATGATACAGGATCCTTTAATACCCATAGAGCTACATTGAATGGAAGTTATTATGGCAACAATGGATTTGCAGTAAAGGTAACCTCATTCTTTAATTATTCTGATAACGATTATACCATTTTTAGTAATAGTATCACCTTAGAAGAAGGGTTTATTGTAAGAGATGAATTAGGGAATCCCACAGGTGAAGTCATAGAGAGTGCCAAGCGGTTTCATGATGCGTATCAATCACAAATGATACAGGCAAAAATAGGATTGGTTGATAAAACATTTGCAGATGAACTCTTTATTGGTGTAACTGCAGCTTCGAATGATAATGAAATTCAACATGGGATTCTTCCACAAACCCCTTTTGGAGAAGTCAAAGCAAAAGAGGAGGTGATACGAGGATCTGTGACTTTCAAAAAAGATTCTATCCTTAATGCTCGTCTAAAACTACGAGTGTACGGAGAATTTGCAAACATACAGGCAACACAGATTGATACCTCTTCTAGAAGCTATACCTGGTTTGGAGAAATCATTAATCGCAATGACCAAACTTTAGGAGAATTAGGAGGTGCCAAAACACTGTTTACCTTTGATGATCAACACCATCTTATTAATACCTCCCTACACTATGATCTAAGTGAAAATCAGGCAGTTTATTTTAACTACACCAAAAATCATTTAAAAAGAGAAGGAAGCGATGCTTTCAGTCTGATTAGATCCCCTTTTGAAGAACCACACCGGATTGATAAAAATATAGTAGGACTTTCTTATGAAATAGAAACACTACAAAATAAATGGAACACCACTGTATTTTCTAAATTATTTATGGCCAGAGTAGAAGGATTGACCGAGGATGTGTTTGATAGTAATGAAGCTACACGATTCACACCCTTTAACAATACATCACAAGAATGGGGATATGGCATAGCTTCGTCCTACAATATTGGTTTTGGGTTACAAGGAAAAATCTCCTATGAGCGAACCTTTAGAATCCCCGAAGGATATGAAATATTTGGAGATGGATTGCTACTTCGACCCAACCCATTTCTAGAACCTGAACAAAGTGATAATATCAATCTTGGTTTTTTATGGCAGTGGCAAGGCAATAACGCATTAGTCGATATTGATGTGAATGCATTTTATAGAAATACCAAAAATCTATTTTTTCTTCTACCAGAAGGAGCAACTGCTCGATATATCAATCTTTTTGAAACCAATACTACAGGAGTAGAAGGAGCAATCTCTGTAACACACAGCGATCGATTTTTTACCTCGCTCAATGCGACATATCAGTATATCAACGATGCAGTATTGGACACGCGTATTGCAAACATTCCTTATTTTTTTGGAAATTTTACAGCTGCATATACCTTCAAAAATATTCTTTCACCCAAAGGACAGCTTATCGTATCCTGGGATTCACTTTTTACCGAAGAATTTCCATTTCAGTCTTTCGAGGATGGCAATCCCGAATCACGATTGGTGATCCCGCAACAAGTATCACACAATATCCAATTCGCATATTCTTTTGGTGACCGCTATAATCTGTCTTTGCAAGCCAGAAATGTTACAGATGCCAGAGTCTTTGATAACATTGCCGTTCAACAACCGGGGCGTGCTTTTTTTGTAAAACTCAGATATTTTTTTAAACAAGATAAATCTAAAATTTAAAATCAATTAAGTATGAAAACTCAAAAATGGAAATACTATATCATGGCTGTTGCACTCGCAGTAATGACCGCCTATTCATGTAGTGATGATGACAGTGAAATCTCACCTAATCCCGATCCGGCTACTTCCTCAAAATATGTAGTCGCTTTTCAATCCTTACCAGTAGGGCAAGCTTCGGTGGATTATGTGCTAGAATTACCCTCAAAAGAAGCGCTGATGAGTGGTGAAATTACAGTAGAGGGCACAGGAATCCCGCAGACCGGATGGCGATTTTTTCATCAAACAGGAAATACCTTATTCACAGCAGGGTATATAGAAGATAGACGATGTATTTCGTATCAACTTAATGAAGAGGCAACGGTCGAAAAAAAGACGGACTTTACGTACGAGTCTACCTTAAATAATTACACTTCTATAGATGCCACTACGCTTTTGGCAGTAGAAGGTTCAATAGGAGTAGCCAGTTTTGATGAAAACACCGGCATCGCTAGTGATGGTATCCCTGACCGTACTTTTTATTTTGTAGATGCTATTACGGGAGCGGTAACTGATAAAAAAACAAATCCTGTAGATAGTTTTGATGGAGAAAGCGCAACAAACCCTGCGTATATCCCATGGGTGACAGGGATGGTAATGCGAGATGGAAAACTATTTCTTTCGTATCAAAAATATTATCCTAATGGCTCAACATTAGCCATTGCTGTAGACAAAGCATACGTAGCTGTGTTGACGTATCCTGAATTAGAATTAGAAAAATTGATCGAAGATGATCGAACAAGTTCAATTGGTACTTTTGGCCCAAGTACCGGTATAGAACAGGCAGAGAATGGGGATATTTATTCGTATTCTGCAGCTTCAGAAACTTCAGGTATTTTTGGCGCTACTAAACCTTCTGGAGTATTAAAGATTAGTAATGGATCAACTGATTTTGACACCGAATACTTCTTTGATGTAGAAAATACTACCAATGGAGGTAAAATCTATTGGATGGACTACATAGGGAATGGAAAAGCATTGGCAAGAATTGTCCTGGACGAAAACATGGGAGATTGGTTGGCTTTTACTGAACAAGGAGAGCACTTGAAGCTTGTCGTTTTGGATCTGATAAATAAAACCGTTACCAACGTAGAAGGTATGCCTAACCATGGTAACCGATATACCGCCCCTACTTTTGTCGAAGATGGTAAAGCCTATGTTACCGGAAGAACAGGTGAACTGCTAGAAATTGGTAGTGCAAGTGATACTGGAGAAACCTATGTATACGAAGTTGATGTAGAAAATGCCACCGCCGTTAGAGGAGCCAAAGTAAATGGTTTTGGACTTAAAGGAATTTTTAAGTTAAGCAACTAACCAACTTATTTTATAAAAGCACGCTTAGGCAATTTTTAAGCGTGCTTTTAACTATATACTATAGAGATCTCTGAAATAACGGGGCAAGCCTCGAAGGATTTAAATTTAGAGTATTGAGAACATGTACACTATGCCACAAAGGAAAAAGAAAAATACACGCAAAACCATACTTCAGCTTCATAAGATATTGGGGTTAACTACGGGTATCGTCCTCTTTATAGTGTCAATCACAGGTTGCTTATGGGTTTTCAAAGAAGAAATCGAAAGTTTCTATGATGATTATAAGTATGTAAATCCTGAAAAAAAAGAGTTTATTACAGCTTCCAAAGTAAAAAACATAGCAGAACAAAGTATTCCCAATAAAACGATACATGGGGTTATTTATGGGCAGCCAAACGAGGCGATAGAAGTCGTTTTTTACGAAGCACAACCCGAACTATTTTATCAAAGTTTGTTTTTGAATCCTTATACCGGTGATGTGATCAAAAAAATAGATAATGATGCCGGTTTTTTTGCATTTATCCTACGAGGACATATACAACTATGGTTGCCAGATGCCATAGGTTCCAGAGTGGTATCGTATTCTATTTTACTGTTTTTAATCATCATGATTAGTGGGCTTTTTTTATGGTGGCCCAGAAATAAGAAAAACTGGCAGCAACGATTTAAGTTTGACTGGAATACCAAAACCCGTTGGAAACGAAAAAACTTTGATGTACACACCATTACAGGCTTTTATATCTCTTCGTTTGGATTAATTCTGGCATTCACAGGATGTGTAATGGCTTTTAATTGGTTTTATTTTATTGCTTATGTAGCTGCAGGAGGGGATAAAGCACCTCAATTTATTACTCCGGAGAGTACTGTTGCCTATGTAGATAAAACTAACAATGATCCACCCTACAATCAACTCATTCCGATGCTTTATAAAAGGTATAAGTATGCAAAGAGTTATGAATTACACTACCCGGAGAACGATACAACTTCTATACTTGTAGAAGTTAGCAATACTAAGGGATTGTACTATAATATGGATTATTTGTTTTTTGATCAAAATACGCTCAAAGAGATTGAAACTCCTAGCATTTATGGCAAATACGAGGATGCTAAATTTGCAGATAAAGTAATTCGTATGAATTACGATATTCATATTGGAGCTATTGGTGGTATCGCTGGTAAGATTATTGCTTTTCTGGTAAGCTTTATTTGTGCCTCATTGCCTGTGAGCGGTGCTTTGTTATGGTATGGAAGAGCATATAAAAATAGATCAAAATCCAAAGTTGTAAAAAATCAAGTACTGACTTAACTCAAAATGAATATTTGCATAGTGAATGTAAAATATATAAATTACTTCAAAAAAGGGAGCGATAAACTACTTAGCAAACAAAAAATATAAGGTATAACAGTAAAATAGAAACAGATCCTGCTTTTTCTTTAAAAATGTTAGAAAAACAAAACATTTCATAGTATTTTGAACCCCAAAATAAAATGCATTCTAGCATAGATTTTAAACGAAATGCGAAGTCCTTTTTACACCATCGTTATCTTCTGTTTTAGATTTTTTGCGTTTTTTGCGTAACCAGAAGCCGATCAAGACCCTACCCCATATAATCAAGTTATTGCCTCCCCACAGGATAGTGTTGCAAAATACACCAAATTATCAGCAGAAACCTACAGAGCAGGAGATTTAAAAACTTTTAAGACCTATAGCGAAATTGTCTTAACTATAGCTATCGCCAATAATCTCGAAGAAGTGAGAATACGCGCACTTGTAAACATCGCTATTTATTACCAGCAAACCGACCAATACGAACAGTCACTATCTACATATATCAAAGCTTCAGAGCTTGCAGGTTCATTACCTCAGGATTCTTATCTCAAATTATTGGTTGAAGTAAATTTAGGTAACATCTATATCGCCATTGCGGATTATGAGATGGCAACCAAAACGATGAAAAATGTGATACGACTAGCCAAAAATCAAGATAATCCAGATCAATTTTTGAGCGTTGCCTACAGCATATTGGGAACTGCGGCTTTGCGTAAAAAAGAGTATCAGGCTGCTCTAGAGTATATGGAGCAAACAAAAGCATTATCAATTAAGATGGATCGTAACGATAATGTGATCAGAACAATGATTAACATATCAGAATGTTATCTAGAACTACAGCGATATCACGATGTTATCGATAATAGCACACAAGCACTTAAGCGTATAACATCAGAAGAATCAGTAGAAAGCAAAGCATTAACTCAAATAACCATAGGGGCAGCGTATATCGGTTTAGAAAAACCAAAGGAAGCTCTAGCTCCCTTGCAAGAAGCACAGGAAATTGCAATTTCGGGTAATTTTCTGAAAATAAAAATGGATTCGCATGAGCACCTGGCACTTGTATATGAATCTTTGGGAGATTTAAAAAAATCTCTTGAAGAACAAAAAGCATATACTAATACACGAGAAGCATATCTCAAAACACTTTCTAAAGCGCAGCGATTAGAAGTAGAAAAAGAATCAAAAAATAAATCAGATATCATCACCAAGCAACAAAAATCTATCGTTTTTTTGAGCAAAGAGAAGCAGTTGTATATCTTTTTAGGAGTTATTCTAGTTATTTTGCTAATCGTATCTTCTGTTATCTATTTGAACAAACGCAAGCGATTGGCTAAAGAATCATTACAATTACAAGATGATAAAGCATTACTTAAGAATGAAAATGAAGCACTCAAAGATAAACTGAATGAACTTGCCAAAAGAAATCAAAAAGATAAAGAATCTTCAGGTGGATATGCAAAATCCCAATCACACAAAAAACCTTCTCTAAACCAACAAGATCAAGAAAAGTATATGAAGCTCATCCTAGAGTATATGGAAATAGAAAAACCATACCTGAATCACGAGATTAAACAATCTGATATTCCAGGAAACTTAGATATGACTGTGCATCTTTTTTCTGAAGTGTTGAATGTATGCTTCAAAAAGAATTTTAATAATTTCATCAATTTATATAGAGTTGATAGTGCAAAACAATTGATGAAAGATCCAATATATAAAAATTATAAAATTCTAGCTATTGGCTATGAGGCAGGTTTTCCTAGTAAAACTTCATTTAATAGAGTGTTTAAAAATTTAGTAGGGTTAACCCCAACCGAATATCAGAAAAAACATATGACTTCTTCAGGCTATTCTAATGAATAGAAGCCCCAATTTATAATATGAGCCTATTTTACTAGGATTTCTTTCTACTTTTACACCCAATAGGCTGTGCTATCTCATCTAATCACAATAAACAATTTTTGAGCTAGCTAAGGAGGCATGCTCATAAAGCGAGTTTAATTGAAATACCTTGAAAACCCTCGATTGAACGTCGTCGAAATCTATTTCTTGTAAACGAATAGTTCTCGACTGTGCTCGAACCGACAGTAGTGACTATTGTAAAGTTTGCAATATCACATAAAAATAAAATTAATGAAGAAACCTTTACTCATATTTACAGTATCAACTCTTTTTTTTCTAGCATTGTATAGGTGCACTAATCAATATACTGATGATGGAATCGATGACTTGAACAATTTCTTTATTTCTATAGTATTCGGAGGATTTTTTTTGATGAGTTTGATTGCGTTGATAAGCTTTACCACTATTATCTTACTACCCAATACTTCAAATACAATTCGATATATGGTAGCTTCATCCTTATCAATACTCGTAGTATACATAGTTTTGGCTTCAACATACTTACCCGCCATAGGATTTTGGTAACTGCTATATTTTTATGAGTTTCGACCTGTATCCTCATGGCTACACGTGCCAGAGTTTGTTTACGTACTGATTTTTATAACGATAACACGAATACCGCTAGTTTGTCATAATTTTAACAAAAACTAAATTTTCCCTACTTAATTTTAGGTACCTCTTAGCCATATAACTTTATAATAAACGCTTAACACTATAAAGATTTTATGAAGAGAATTTTATTATTTTTTATTTGCATGAGTTCGGTAACACTAAGCTGGTCTCAAATCGATGGGACTAAAAAAAAGTCTTTTGTAGTAACGACTACCACAGAAGATATCAACATTGATGGAGACTTAGACGAATCCATTTGGGAGCGCATAGAACCCGCAAAAGATTTTGTACAATACTTTCCGTCAGATTCTATACCTGCAAAAGCACAGACAGAAATCTTTATGTGTGCAGACCAAAAAAGCTTGTATATCGGTATCGTATGCCATTCTATTGGTAACGATTGGATTGTAAGCTCGTTGCGCAGAGACTATCGCGCAGGGGGTGCTGATAATATTACCTTATTGTTTGATACGTTTGATGATGGTACCAATGCTATGTATTTTGGAATTAATCCAGAGGGTGTTCGCCGAGAAGGAATTATTAGTAATGGGGGGAATGAATCTAGAGATTTCTCGACCTCGTGGGATAATAAATGGAAAGGCCAAGCAAAAAAGTATGATGGATACTACACCGCAGAATTAGAAATTCCATTCAGTACACTACGATATCCTACACCTTCTACACAATGGGGTTTTTCTACCTATCGTTTTGATTCGCAGACCAACGAAATTAGCACTTATAGTAGTACACCTCGTAATCAGGTTGTTTTTACGCTGGCCTATCCTGCCACTATGATTTGGGAAAAAGAGCTGACCACAAAAAGTAGTGCTGTTTCTTTAATTCCGTTTGTGTCTTCTGGATTTAATAAAGATTTTGAAGAACAGACTCCGGCAGATGAATTTTTTGAAGCCGGGGGTGATGTTAAAATAGCCCTTACCCCTGGACTTAATCTTGATCTTACCGTGAACCCAGACTTTTCTCAGGTTGAGGTCGATGAGCAAATTACTAATTTGGATCGGTTTGAAATCTTTTTCCCAGAACGAAGACAGTTTTTTTTAGAAAATGCAGACCTTTTTGGGCAGTTTGGATTTTCAAACATCAACCCTTTTTTTTCAAGGCGTATAGGAGCCAGTGAAGATGTGGTGCGAGAAGAATTGGTGCAGAATAGAATCTATGGTGGGGCACGTGTGAGCGGAAAACTAGACCCTAATACACGAATCGGTTTTTTAAACATGCAAACCGAGGCAAGTAATCCACAAGGTATCCCCGGTGTTAACTATGGTGTCGCTGTCGCACAGCGCAAATTATGGACACGTTCTAATATTGGGATCATTGCCGTAAATAAAGAATCACTGGGTTTAGAAAATCTGGATGTAGATCTAGATACCCTCGATATCAATAGATACAATAGGATGGCAGGAGTAGATTTTAATTATGCCACCAGTGATAATACCTGGTCTGGTAAAACCTTTGCACACGGTACTTTTTCTCCTAATACCGATCTTGCCATTGCGCAGGGTAGTACCCTAAATTATAATACTCGAAAGTTTGGCGTATTGTGGCGGCATGAATATGTAGATCAGGAGTATAATGCAGAGGTTGGCTTTGTACCCCGGGTGGATTACTTCAGGATTAATCCGGTGGTAGAGCTTAGGTATTATCCTCAAAATGAGTTTTTAAATAATCATACCTACAGTGCAGAATCAGATATTTTTTGGCGTCCTGGTTTTGGCAAAACAGACCATTTCTATTCGGTGGGATGGGGAGGAGAACTAGCCGAGCGATCTACGTTTGGGTTTAATCTCAATCACAATTATGTATACTTATTCGATCCCTTTGATCCTACCGGTACAGATTCTCTTGAGTTAGATGAAGGACAAGATTTTTCGTATGTTAGTTTTACAAGCGAGTACCGAAGCGATAGGCGCAAGGCATTTAGTTGGAGCCTCAATCCATACATTGGGCAATACTTTAATGGTTGGCGATATGGTACTCGAGGGAGTTTTAATATCAGGTACCAACCCAAAGGCTCTTTTTCGCTAAACTATGCTGTAAACTATTTTGATTTACCACACCTGGATGGGGGTAGAGAAACTTTTTTAATTAGTCCGCGTATTGATTATACCTTTTCAAAAACGTTATTTACCTCACTTTTCGCACAATATAACTCTCAGGATGATAATACCAATATCAATGCGCGTATACAGTGGCGATTTGCTCCGGTATCCGATGTAATCCTGGTGTATACCGATAATTTCTTAACAGGAGAAGTAGATCCTTTGGATCGTTTTGCTTTTGATGTTAGAACCCGATCAATAGTGGTTAAAGTTACGTATTGGCTAAATTTGTAGGAGAACTTGATTGTTAAGTAGTCAATGGTTGATAGTCAATAGTTTTCCTTATAGTATTCAGGTTTGAGATTTCTGGTTTCAGTGCTAACTGCCCACTGCCTATTACCAACTGTTGAGTATTCAGTATTCAGGTTTTAGTTCACTGCTCCAAAGTCTCCCGACTTCGCAGAATAATCAAAACTTGTGGAAAAAGATGAATAGAAAAGGTACGATAGATAAAAAGTATATGAAGTGGTAACTAGAATATTGCACCCCTCCACCGCCACGAGTCGACACCACCCCGGCGTGGCAGGGAGGAAGCTTATTCGCGTTTTCATATAGAACATTAGCTAATGGTTATTAGCTTTAGGCTTTTAGCTCTTGGTGTCCTACGTCTCTTACTTCATGATTTTATTCGATATCCACTTTATAACTACTATTCTGATCTAAAAAACTACTATACTTTGTCTTGTCCTAGAATAGATATAGGCTTCAGTTTGTAGCTGTTTTTTTTGTTTTAAAGAGAATCTACAGGTCAAATATCAATTGTAGTACTTTTTTATGTTAATGACCACAATTTAGTTATAGAAAAAATTTTACTTTGCACTCAATATAGAAATGGCGTATCTCACACCAATTATATTTATATAAAACAGCGTTGTTTAGAAAATAAAATGTATGGAAATATATGCTACTAAAATCATAGAATCACTGGTAATACTAACGGTATTTGTGCTTATTCGATTTTTGGTAAATAAGCTTATTGATAAAACGATTACTGACAAAATTATACACAAAGCCAGAACGCAACTCATTAGAAAAGTATTTAATTTTATACTCCTCACCATCTGTCTAACCCTGCTGCTGATTATCTGGGGAGTGAAACATGCTGTTGTAGCTGTCTTTGTAGGCTCAGTACTTACTGTAGTAGGAGTAGCGATGTTTGCACAATGGTCACTCTTGTCTAATATTACATCGGGGATTATTATGTTTTTTAATCATTCTGTAAAAATCGGAGATTCCATATGCATTCTGGAAACTAAAGATTATGAAATTAAAGGCGATAAAAAAATTAGCGGTGAGCGTTTAATTCCTCCTTACTATATTATTAATCATCAATTATATAATGCTATGAATTTTAAAATGTGTATTAATGTTTGTTCGAGCGCAGTCGAGAACCATGTATAAGAAACTGGCACTAACCGCTACATAAACCTCTAAACTAATCACCTAATGATTAAAAAATTAATACTAACACCATTTCAAAAGTTTATCAAATTAGAAAGTTTGGCAGGAATGTTGCTCTTTGGGATGACTATTGTTGCACTGCTATGGGCAAATTCACCTTTTGGCGAATATTATGAACGTCTATGGCAATACGAAATCGGCCTGTCTTTTCAGCAATTTGAGTTGAAAAAACCATTAATTCTTTGGGTCAATGATGGCTTAATGGCAATTTTCTTCTTTTTAATTGGATTAGAATTAAAAAGAGAATTACTTGTAGGTGAAATTAATACCATTAAAAAAGCTGCTTTTCCGTTTGTAGCAGCTGTAGGTGGTGTTATAGTACCGGTAGGTCTCTATTTATTTCTAAATCAAAACCCAGAAACGGCAAAGGGGTGGGGGATACCAATGGCTACCGATATCGCTTTTGCCTTGGCAATTTTAAGCACACTAGGTAAGAGAGTACCGCTAAGTCTTAAAATTTTTCTCACAGCCTTCGCTATTATAGATGATATTGCAGCAGTTCTAGTTATTGCTGTATTTTATAGTACAAACATCAACTGGCTCTTTATACTCTACGGAGTTATTCTTGTTGCCTTTTTAGGATTGCTTTATTATAAAAAGAAATATTCATTTACTATCGGTATTATTCTTGCGATTGTAATATGGTTTTTATTTTTAAAATCCGGAGTACATCCTACGATCGCAGGTGTGATTCTGGCTTTTACGATTCCCATCAAAAGAAGAATGAATATAAAAGTATTCTCAGATAATCTGAGTTCAATTTCTAATACTATCGTTACTGTTTCTAATGATGATGGAGATAATGATGATAAACACTTATTAACCAAGGACGAGTTAGAACAGTTAGAAATTTTGGACGAGTTGGCTTTTGAAGTACGCTCTCCTTTGCAGCATCTCGAGCATAAACTTCATAGTTTAACTGCCTATTTTATTTTACCCATCTTTGCTTTTGCCAATGCGGGCGTAGTGATTAGTACTACTTATGATTTTGATGTCCCATTATTAATCAATATTGCGATAAGTTTATTTGTTGGTAAATTTGTTGGTGTTGCACTATTCTCGTATATGGGAACAAAACTCAAAATTACCGAGTTGCCCACCGGCGTCAATTTCAAACAGATACTAGGAATTTCAGCTATAGCCGGTGTAGGGTTTACCATGTCTATTTTTATTGATAATCTGGCATTTTACGGAGATTTAATCAGTATAAATTCTGCAAAGGTTGGTATTATCATAGGCTCTTTGGTCTCAGGAATTATAGGCTATGTCATTCTTAGAATATCCCGTAAGAAAGAATAGCCTTGTGGTAAATACGCTGCAAATATTAGTTCTTCTTCGTTATACAATAACTCCATAGCTATTTTGCCTTAAAATGCTAAGCACTGGAGGCTGCATATGACATTTAAAACTAGATTGGTAACACGTAATAACAAAATTCTAATGCATAACACTGGTTTTATACAAAGGCACTATACCCGGTAATTGCTCGTCCAACGATCAAGGAATTTATTTCTTTGGTACCTTCATAGGAATAAATAGCTTCGGCATCTGCTACAAATCGAGCTACATCGTACTCGAGTAGAATGCCATTTCCGCCCATAACTTCTCGAGCCCGGCTGACTACATCGCGTGTGCGCATCGAACAAAATACTTTTGCCAGTGATGCGTGCTCATCGGTTAGCAATCCCTGGTCTTGCAACTCGGATAGTCGATATACCATGGCTTTCATCGCTGTTAGATTGGCTAACATCTCTACCAGATGATTTTGAATAAGTTGAAACTTTGCGATCGGTTTGCCAAACTGCTCTCTCTTTTTAGTATATTTCAATGCGCTTTCATACGCTCCTCTGGCACAACCTAAGGCTTGCCATGCCACACCGGCACGGGTCATTCTTAGCACTTTTGCAGTGTCTCTAAACGAATTTGCATGTTGTAATCTATCCTGTTCCGGCACTTTACAATCGGTAAGTGTGATCAGAGCATTTTGGACGGTACGTAATGCCATTTTATTTTCAATTTTCTCTGCTTTATATCCAGGATTGCCTTTACGTACAAGAAATCCCTTCACCTGATTCGAATCAATATCTCTTGCCCAAATAATGGTTACATCTGAAAATGTAGCATTACCTATCCATTTTTTCTGACCATTAAGTACCCAGTGCTCTCCTTCTTTTTTGCATGTAGTTTCCATACCTCCGGCAACACCACTACCTACATTAGGTTCTGTGAGTCCAAACGCACCAATAGCTTCTAATTTTTGCATTTTGGGAAGCCATTCTTGTTTTTGTTCTTCACTGCCACAGAGATAAATAGAACCCATAGCCAAACCGCTATGCACACCAAAGAATGTAGAGATCGACACATCTACGCGTGATAGTTCTTCAGCAATAATCCCTTCCATAACAAAAGGTAGGTTAGGGCACTCATAGCCATTATAGGCCACACCACAAATATTCAGTTTTGCTAGTTTAGGGATGATTTCCATAGGAAACTCAGCCCTGTTCCAATAGTCATTCGCAATGGGTTCAACTTCTGTTTCCATAAAGTTGCGCACTTTTAATTGGATAGCTCTTTCTTCTTGGGTAAGCTTTAAATCATAATCATAAAAATCCCCATCTATAGGTGGTAGCTTATGTTGTCCTTTTTTTGCCTTTTCAGTAAGCATTTTTGTCAATCCATTGAGCTGGGCATCGTTTAACTCACCAACAGATTTCATAATCTTTGCGAGATCTATTTTTTCTGAAATTTTGCTTAATTCCTTAAAATCAACCTCCTTCATCAGGTGGATAATTTGCTTCATATTTTTAAAAAGATGCATCATAAGTATGTTTTTATAGTAATGTTTCGTGTTAAGGGTAAAAGTGCATTCATAATAAATACTCGTAAAATTACGCGATTAGTATCATACATCTTCATTTAATTTTTTTATTGCATGTATACTATTTATTTATGAGTGTTTGAAATAATATCTAATGATAACGATTATATTTTCTATCTGATAGCCAGTATCTCCCAAAAGATATTTTATAGTTATGATTTTTTACCGATGTAATCGATCTAAAATCTCCATGACTTCTATTTTTTTACGAACAGAAACAGGTATGTTTTCTCCGTTTTTGAGTAGAAGATATCCTCCGTCAGTTTTAATAAATGCGCTGATACATTGTAGGTTCACTAGATGACTTTGGTGTACTCTCAGGAATTGATAATTCTTTAGCATGTCGGCAAAATACTTCAACGTTTTGGTTACAAATATTTTTTGCCCGTCTTGTAGATAAAAGATTGTATTGTTACTGTCTGATTCGCAGCGTATTATATCGTCAAGGCTTACAATAATAATTTTATCAAGGGTATGTAGCGATATTTTGTCGGGTTTTTGCTCAGGAGCAGATAAGGTATCTTTTAGGATGTTTAATCGTTCTTTGTTAGGTTGTATTTGTTGTTTGGCTTTGGCAATAGCTTGTGCTAATTCTTCGTTTGAGTATGGTTTTAATACATAATCAATGGCTGCAAATTTAAAAGCCCTAATCGCAAACTCATCACTGGCAGTAACAAAAATAATTTTTGATTTTAGATCAGGAAATATCTCTAATACATCAAAGCCAGTACCATCGCCCAACATAATATCTAAAAATAAAATATCGGGTTCTGTGTTTCGTAGTGATTTTGCAGCTTCTACTACACTTTGTGCGGTATCAATAATCTTTATTTCTGGATGATTAGCCTCAAGATCACTTTTTAAAAGCTGAAGCGCGTCTGGCATGTCTTCTACAATAATAGCTGTAAGCATAGAAATGATTTAATAGTCGGTTTGTAATGGTATTTTAAATGTAATTTGGGTTCCGGCAATCGTATTGCCATTATTTTTAATCTCTTTTATAATTAAAGAATCTTTGCCCGAAATAGACTCAAGTCTTTCCCTGGTCACTGTTAGTGCCATGGATTGATGGTCTGTATTTGTCTTTGCTTTTTGGGACTGAAAAATACCTTGCCCATTATCTAATACCGTACAATGTAAGAATTCTTCGGTAGTATGAAACTGTACTTTGAGCTTACCGGCTCTACTTCCTTTTAAGATACCGTGCCTAACTGCATTTTCTACAAAAGGTTGGATGAGCATAGGCGGAATTAATATTTCCTCTGGGTCAAAATCTGTATCTATAGCAATGTCATACGTAAACGGTTTATTTGCCATCAACTTCTCTATCTCTACATAATGTTTTAATGTTTGTATTTCTTGATCTAGTGTAATATAATCTTTTCTGGAGTTATATAGGGTTTCGCGTAACAAGATGGCAAACGTATTGATGGTATTATTCATACGTTGTGGGTTACTCGTTCCCATGGCTTTGATACCATTAAGGGCATTAAAGATAAAATGTGGGTTCATTTGTAAACGCAATGCTTTTTGTTCTAGTGAAAGCAAATGATTTTGCATTTCTAACCGTTTTCGTTCTTCCTTATTTTTATGTTTTACTCTTCTTATGTAGGACATGGCATAGCCTCCTAAAACAAATAGTATTATACCTAATACAGAGAATTGAAACCAGGTTTTTTCATAAATAGGGCTATCGATAAAGAAATTAAAAGCTACAGGATCGCTTTCCTCCCATCTGTAATTTCTGGATTGGGCAAAAAAGGTATGTGCACCATAGGCCAAACCTGCTAGATTTTGTTTGTTGTCTGATGACCAAGGGCTCCACTCAGAAGTATTCAAACGGATACGATATTGTATGTCATTGGGGTGATCAAGATCAATGGTTTTGTAACTAAAAGAGAGTTCGGTTTGATTCGGTTTTAGTTTTAAAACATTACTACTATTGGTCCAGGTATTTAGATTAATAGAATCTACGCTTCGGTATGCGACTTCAATATTTTCAAAAAACAGCTTAGGCTTGATTGTTTTTTTAATGGTCTCACTCGGTTGGTATTTTGTTAACCCATAGATAGCACCAAACCATAAGTTTCCGTTTTTATCTTTGGTGACGGCATTACGACAGGTTTCAATTCCTAAAAACCCATCGTTTCTTCCAAAATGAAAAATATCTACAATTTCATTAGATTGATTTAATTCTATTTTATCTACGCCTCTCTCACTACCTACCCATAGATTGTTCTGCCCGTCAAAAATCATTTGGTAAATATTATCAGAATAGGGTCGCTTTCTACCCTTTAGTTTTCTGAGTGTTATATCTCCATCAAGATCAGACCACCATATCCCTCTGCCTTCGGTGCCGATATACAGTTTGTTTTTATGAAATAGCAATGTGCTGATCGCCGTTTTTTGATTTAAAACATTATTTAGATGAGTAACACGATTATTTTTGATGTAACCTAAGTGTCCATTTTGTGTAGCATACCAAATCTTACCCAAAGAGTCTTGTGTCATGTAACTGATTTGTAGGTCTTTTATACCATTTCTTCTTTCGAATTTTTTTACACCTAGCAATCGTTTTTTTTCCGAATCATATTTGAATCTCACAATGCCTGTTGAATACGATGCTGCCCAAATTGTACTTCTGTCAACAAGTATAGTTCTGATCCAATCTGATGGTAACCCTTTGTCTACATCTATGATATGATTTTTATACACAGTTTTAACTAGCGTATCCCGCTTTAACAAAGCGTCAATGTTTGTAATTGTGTCTGTTTTTAATAGCTTTACCTGACTACTATCGATAACTATACTGTCGATTTTTTTAACTTGTTTAAAAAGGATCCCTTTTCCATCGGTTCCTGCCCATATGTTTCCAGAAAAATCACTTGTTATCGTTTTGATCTTTACTTCTGATAGTTGATCATCTTGGGGGATTTTCTGAATACCAAGGGAGTCAATTTTTATAAGTCCGGCTTCAGAATTAGATGCCCAAATGCCTTCTTTTGCAGTATGTACTGCATACACGCGATTGCCTTTTAACCCTGTGTTCTGGTCATAATGAATAAAATTATTTTCAAAGTATTTATAGAACCCTCCACCCGAAGTAGCGATCCAAATATTGGATTGACGATCCAAAATACTTTTTCTTATATGGGATACCGTTAAACCATTTTTGCGATTGATTTTCTTTTTTTTGGTGCGTTTTTTGGCGTCGATTATTGTGATGCCTTCATTGTTTGTAGCAAACCATAGTTCATTATCATCATGAACAGAAATATTGGTCACTCTTAGTGGTTTTTCAATCCAATGATTGCCATAACTTTTCGCATTTGTATTCAGTACCAACACACCTTGATTAAAAGCGGCAGCAAAGATTTTATTATTATAATATATAGCAGCTGTAAAATCATGAGCACTATGTCGCTCTATAATGCTGGAGTTTTGTCTAATATTCTTTAATTTCCACAATCCCTTATTGGTTGCAACCCAGAATAGTTTACCATCAAAAACAATATCATTAATAATACTGGTGTTGATTTTGGGATTAAGATTTATCTTAACTAATCCACGTTTTTTTTGATATTCATAGATCCCGATATTGGTCGCTAAAAAGGTTTTATTATTGATCCTAAATATTCTATTAATTCTTGGTCCTTCTAGGTTGGTGAATCTATTTTTTGTTTTAATACTAAGCCCACTTTTGGTGCCTATAAAAAGGCTATCATTAACAAAGGCGAGGGATTGGATATAATTAGATTGTAATCCATCACTTTCATTCCAGATTTTGAAGGCATCACCATTAAATCTGCAAAGACCGCCACCTTGTGTACCTAGCCATAGATATCCAATATCATCTTGTATAATATCATAAACCTGTGATTGAGGTAAGCCATCCTCTAATGTATATCCTCTAAGCTGGTTATTCTGTGCCGATAATACGCAGATAGAACCCCAAATTAGGATGAGAAATATAAAATTGAAATAGCGATATAAATTCATAAACAAGAATGAGGTCGAGAACAAATATAATCAAACTGTTTTTTTGACTTAGAAGTATACATTGTTATTTATATACTACAACAAAACCGACCCACCTTAAAGATGGATCGGTATAATAAACAAAAGTTTCCCCCTTTTTGTTCATCAGATTGAGTTGAGTTTGTGAATGGCTTTCTTTAATACCCAGTAATTGCTGTCGTTGTTTTCGAAGAATTAATAGTACCGTGGTTCCATTCAAAACTTTGCTTCAAATTCACGTATTGTATATCAGATGTATTTTTATAAAATGTTTGAGTTTGTAAGATATTACCTTTGATACCATACTCTTGGTTCGGAAATATATATTGAAAATCTGTATTAGAGTCCTCACAATATACATTTTTGAGTTCAGGTAGTGCAACAATGGTATCACCATCTTCTGAAACCGTAAAGTAGTACGCTTCTACATGCGCACAGCATGCGAGGTATTCTACTTCCATCTTAATCACCTCAGAGATTCCTTCTAATCCGGGATTCTCTAAGGTGGTAATAAAGATGTCCTCAAAAAGTTCTGTATCATCAATGGTTAGCGTCGAAATTTTTTCGGAGCTATTTTCTGATCTAACCAAATTGACCTGATAAACCGGATGCTCTTTTCCTTGATCTGTAATTTCTGTCGTTACTAAATATTTTTCAGTATCAATAAATCCTTGGGAATAGATAAATTGAAAACTTTGAAATAAAATAATGATTATGGCAACATTTTTCATAACAGCTTATTTTGAGGTTGGCTATTTGAGTATAAAATTAGTGTCTTATCACGATCTTTCAAGAGGAGTTTTAGTATTCGTAACGGTTTAATTAGAATTCGTTTTGTAACTACGTACTTAATTCATTATATACGCTATCCAATTTCCTTGTCTTTACTGTTATTATCCTTAGGTTTAGATCTCATCTTACACAGTATCCCATATGTAAACTGTTATTTAGAAGTTAGTAAGGTGTAAAGTCATAAGAGAAAATAAATGCTTGCATACATGTTGAGGGTAGACATTTTTTTGTAAATTCATATTGATTTATTAGAATGATTTTTCTAAAGCTAAAAGCGTTTCTTTTAAATGGTCTACCCCTAGTACATATTACCCTTTAATTTTTAAATTCGAGAATTGTTGCTTTTTATTGATAAGCGTTCTCTAATTTTTTAAAGTAATTATGAAATTTAACATACTATGAAAACAATACGTTATCGCTCCAGAGGAGAAGATGTGCATTATCTAGAGGAAATCCTAACCAAACTTGGGTATACAGTTTATGTCTCTAATTATTTTGGTAGAGACACTGATGCGGCAGTAAAAGATTTTCAGGCTAAAAATGACTTAGTAGTGGATGGTATAGTAGGACTTAAAAGCTGGTCCAAGCTCATTGAAGCTGAAAGAAACTTAATCGCGTTTAATGACAAATTTCTGGCAGAGCAGGATATTAAAGATTTTGCAATTACCCACGGTCTAGAGGTTGCTATGGTCAAAGCGGTTAACGAAATTGAAAGTAGAGGCAAAGGGTTTTTATTAAGCGGAAGACCAATAATCCTCTTTGAAGGTCATATCTTTTGGAGAGAACTAGAAAAGAGAGGCATAAAAGCATCTCAATACGTTACACAACATACAAAAGATGTGTTGTATAAGAAATGGACCAAAGTACATTACAGAGGAGGAACCGGAGAGTATGATCGCTTAGAAAAAGCAGCCGGAATCTCTGATTTGACTGCTTTTCATGATGCAGCACATGCATCGGCGTCATGGGGATCCTTCCAGATAATGGGATTTCATTATAAACATTTAGGGTATTCATCTATAGATCATTTTGTATCGGCAATGTATGAGCACGAGCGAGAACACCTCAAGGCCTTTGGTAAGTTTATCGAGAAAACTTCATTTAGAGGTAAAAAGCTAATCGATTGGATCAAAGAAAAGAATTGGGCAAGATTTGCAGAAGGATACAATGGTCCAGGTTATAAAAGGAATAAATATGATACTAAATTAAAAAATGCGTACATACGATATAGCTAATCGCAATTGGGATATAACCAATTCTTAGGGGAAGTGCTAAAAAAATATTATTGGGATAAGGTTATAGAGGTTATTTTGATCTTTTATATTTTTATCCCTATGATTGATAACTTCGAAAATGAATTTTTTGGAATAGGTATCCAAAACGGAAAAACTCCAGAAAACCTAGGTGTTTTATGGCGTTCTGCACAGAACATGGGTGCGAGCTTTATTTTTACTATCGGTAATCGTTATGCAAAACAGGCTAGTGATACCCATAATGCAGTAAAAGCAATGCCGTATTTTCATTACAATACTTTTGAAGATTTTTATTATCATTTACCCAAAGGGGCTATGCTTGTAGGTGTAGAATTAACCGATAGTGCAGCGTCATTAGAAACATTTAATCATCCTAAACGCTGTGTATATTTATTAGGAGCTGAGGATCATGGATTATCTAAAATAGCCATAGAAAAATCACATCGTTTGATAAAATTTAATTCTGTATTAAGTCTTAATGTATCTGTAGCGGGTAGTATAGTAATGTATGATCGGGGACTCGATAAGCCCAGGTTTATAAGAGCTTCAGAATAAGATAACATATTGTTTCTAATAGTGTCGAGATTAACATCGAGTTCATTGTTGTATTCCTGAAGTACATTGTTGTATATGGAAACCTTATTTTTAACTTTTCTTAGCTTCATTGGTAAACACCTTATCTTTATTGAACCATGGCAAACTGATATTGTGACTTAGTGCTCGTTAATGCAAAGAGCTATTAATTCCATCAAAGTATATAAGATTAAATGGTAATACATTTTGTCACTACTTTTATAACAAGTATTTTTATTAACTATGTTTGAAACACTAGAAGGTCTTGTTGCAGCATTTAGTTCTTGGGTATGGGATTGGCCTTTACTAATATTGCTTATTGGTGGCGGGGTATTCTTTTTAATCTACTCGCGATTTACACCTTTCCTGTATTTTGGTCATGCGATTGATGTTTTGCGTGGTACATATGATAATGATAATGATCCAGGGCAGCTAAGCCATTTTCAGGCATTGTCATCGGCTATTGCAGCCACTGTGGGTATGGGAAATATTAGTGGGGTGGCAGTTGCAATTGTCACAGGAGGTCCTGGAGCCGTTTTCTGGATGTGGATTAGTGCTCTAATCGGTATGGCAACCAAGTTTTATACCTGTTCGCTTGCTGTAATGTACAGAGCTGAGGACAAAAGCGGCAACTTGCTTAGTGGACCAATGTATGTAATTACCAAAGGATTGGGTAAAAAATGGAAGCCATTAGCCGTTTTCTTCGCTTTAGCAGGTTTGGTAGGTACGCTCCCAGCGTTTACTGCTAATCAATTAACACAGACTCTGGTCGACGTCATGGAGTGGCAAGAGAGCTACAAGCTGTATATAGGTATCGTATTGGCAGTTATTGCTACTTTGGTCATAATAGGAGGGATTAAAAGAATAGGTCTGGTAGCCAGTAGGCTGGTTCCTTTTATGGTGGTCTTATATTTTATCACGGTTATTACAATTTTAATATTGCAAATTGAGAAGGTGCCAGAGATGTTTATGCTCATCTTTTCTGATGCATTTACGGGTAAAGCTGCTGCAGGAGGCGCTTTAGGATATTTAATTAAAACAGGAATTAAAAGAGCTGCTTTTTCTAATGAGGCTGGTATAGGTACTGCTCCCATGATGCACGGAACCGCAAAAACAAAAGAGCCTATCAGAGAAGGATTAGTAGCCATGATTGGTCCATCAATTGATACATTATTAGTATGTACTTTAACTGCTTTGGCTATACTCTCAACCGGGGTATGGCAACATACTGATGGCAATGGTATATCTTTAACTTTGGAAGCTTTTAATTCTGTACTGCCTTATGGCTTAGGCGATATAGTTGTTGTTATCATGGTTTTGGTGTTTGCCTTTTCAACCTTGTTTTCATATTCGCATTATGGCACCACCTGTTTAGGTTTCTTAACCAAACCCAAATATGGAAAATATTATAATTATATCTATATAGTATCAATTATAGTCTCTGCTGTTGTGAAGGTTGATTTTGCCATAAATCTTATTGATAGCGCTTTTGCATTGATGGCAATTCCTACAGTTATTTCAGGATTATTATTGGCACCAAAGGTAAATGCTAAAGCAAAACAATATTTCAGGAGTATAAAAAGGATATGACTTTTTAACGTTATTCTATTATAATAAACTCACTTCTTCTATTTTCTTGATGTTGTTCTTCTGTGCATGGTACATCATCTGTACAATTGTTGAGTAATCGACGTTCACCATACGCTTTGCCTCGTACCCTTCGCCAGTAGATATCGCCTTTTTCAACTATATATTGTATAGTAGCTCGCATTCGCTGTACACTTAATTTTTTATTATACCAGTAACTGGACCTGCTATCCGTATGTGAACGGACTTCTATTTTTAAATCGGGATATTTCTTGAGGGTAGTAATAATTTTTTGCAATTCTACCTCAGCTTCAGGATTAATTAATGAATCGTTTAATCTAAAATGAATAGGATCCATCTGTAATGTTTCAGATAAATCATCTCCTATATTAATAGCTACCGATGTTAATAATACATCGCCATCCTTTGAAGCGTTCAGAGGAATAGATAAATCATGTACATATTCAAAGATATCGTCTGTATTCAATGTTATCTCTTTAGGGTGAAATTGATTTGATGATGCTTTTATAAAGTATTCTGTATTGCATTCAACTTCAAACTTATACACACCCAGACTATTGGCTTTTGTTTCTCCTATAGTAGTACCGTTACTATCAAGTAACTTTAGGTCTGCATTGGCAATACTTTCGTTGGTTTCAGTATTAAAAACAACACCTTCGATATATTGCTTACAAGAAGTAATTAATTCTTGAGTTTGTTTGAAGCTATAGATATCATCATTTCCTTTACCTCCTTTTCTATTACTGGCAAAGTATCCTATTTTAGTTTCTTCATTGAGTACAAAAGAAAAATCATCTTTAGAACTGTTTACAGGTTTTCCTACATTAAATGCCGTAGAAAAACCTGATGTTTCGGGTATTGCTACAAAAATATCCAGACCACCTAGTCCTACATGGCCATCACTGGCAAAATATAATCGATTACTATCGCTGATATAAGGGAAAGTTTCTCTGCCTTCTGTGTTAATTTTGTCTCCCAGATTTTTTGGTTCTCCATATTTTCCATCTTCATATATATCGACAAAGAACACATCAGATTTACCCAATGTGCCTGGCATGTCACTCGCAAAATATAGTTTGGTGCCATCAGCACTTAGAGAAGGATGTGATACAGAATAATTATTGCTACAAAAAGGGAGTTCTTGTATATCGATCCATTTTCCATCTATGAGACTTGCTTTATATATCTTTAATAAAACCACTCCTTTTTTACTGGTTTCAAGTTTATTTTTGGTATAGTTATTTCTAGAAAAATATATTGTTTTCCCATCTTTGCTAAAAGTGGTTGATGATTCATGATATTTGGTGTTTATTTTTCCTTTGAGTTTAGTAGGTTCTTCCAAAGTCATTTGATCTTCTTTAATTTTGGAAGAAAAGATATCTAAAAATGGCATTTTATTCCAGCTATGTAATTTTGAATTCTTAGTTGTTTTGGACCTAGAAGAAGCAAAAACAATTTGGCTATCGTGATCAAAACTCGGTGCATATTCAGAGTTTTCAGAATTAATACTTAGCTTGAAAAGGTCATATCTGCCAGATTGCATTTCAATAAAGTCTAAATAATTTCTTTTGTTTATAAATGACTTAGCGCGTTTATCATTTCCGGTAATTGTGATAAACTTTTCCATGATTACATCTGCTTCCTTATAGCGTTCAACACTTTTCAGACTTTGTGCATATCTAAAGAGGTATTCGGGATCAAGGTCTACAGCATATGCCTGTGTTAATTTTTCATACCATATTACCGAATCTTCAAGCTCACCTGTCAAATAATAAGAATCGGCCAACTTTTGTAATAAGTTTTGAGTTACATATCCTTGCTGTGCAACATCTAAGTAAATAGCTCTTGCATCGATGTAAGCGAATGCCTTAAAGCTCTGATCTGCTTTGGTTAGTTGTTTTTCTTGATCCTGAGCTTTCAGGTTTGAAGATAGTAGTGCTAACAGAATCAAGGAGATGACCCTATAGTTCTCAAAAAATTGTAAAGAAATGGTTACATAGTTTTTCAAATCAACCCAATGTTTAATATAAAAATTAGCTTTCACGGGGTTTTTGAAAACAAAGTATAAGTAAATTTATAAAAAATATAAACAAAAAGTTAATATGCTAAGAAATAGTTCGCATCCGCTTCGTATGCAAAATGTTAACAAATTTATGATGATGAATAATCCTGTCCTTAGTAATTATTTTCTTGTCTAATATTCGTTTACCTTTGTATCAAAATAAAGTAAATGAGTCACAAAGCAGGTTTTGTAAATATTATTGGTAATCCTAATGTAGGTAAATCTACCCTTATGAATGCTTTTGTTGGTGAAAAGTTATCTATCATTACCTCAAAAGCGCAAACGACAAGACATCGCATTCTTGGTATTGTTAACGGTGAGGATTTTCAGGTAATTTTATCGGATACTCCTGGGATTATTAAACCAGCGTATGAACTTCAGGCATCGATGATGGATTTTGTTAAATCTGCTTTTGAAGATGCAGATTTATTAATATATATGGTAGAGATTGGTGAAAAAGAACTCAAAGACGAAGCTTTTTTCACTAAAATAACGTCTGCCAAGATTCCGGTGTTTTTATTGCTGAATAAGATAGATCAATCCAATCAGGAACAGTTAGAAGAACAAGTGCAATTTTGGGCCAAAAAAGTTCCTAATGCTGAAATTTATCCTATATCTGCCCTAAAAAACTTTAATGTAAAAGAAGTGTTTGCCCGTATAGTAGAATTATTGCCAGCATCACCAGCCTTTTATCCAAAAGATCAATTAACTGATAAGCCCGAGCGATTTTTTGTAAATGAAGCTATCCGCGAAAAAATATTGGTTAATTACAAGAAAGAGATTCCTTATTCTGTAGAAGTAGAAACTGAAGAATTTGTAGAAGACGAAGACATTATTAGGATTCGTTCGGTAATCATGGTTGAACGTGATTCTCAAAAAGGAATCATAATCGGACACAAAGGATCAGCTTTAAAAAAGGTTGGGATAGAATCTCGCAAAGAGCTAGAAAAATTCTTTGGCAAAAAAATTCACATCGAGCTTTATGTGAAAATCAACAAAAACTGGCGAAGTAATCAACGCCAATTAAAGCGGTTTGGTTATAATAAGTAATGTAGTATTAGATAGGGAAATCCATCCCCTTTTAGATATATATTGTAATACTTCGTGATCATAAACACATCTGATTTATGTCTTTCCTCATTTTAGAAACCTTTGAATATACATTTTTTGTAGGAAAAAACATTTTTTGTAAGATAATTTATTTAAATGTGTATTTCACATAATCTTTAGGACCTATCAACGTTTTTTTATTCTTTTATCGTTGATTTTCAATGGTTAATATATATTTTAGCTTTCCAAATTTATTCTAAAGCCATGTAATTATGAAGCAAAATACTCCCTCACTCTCGATATTATTAATAACAATTAATTAAGGTCATATTCATATTATAATAATAAAAGAATATTAGTAAAAACCTTTTAGTCAATTGGTTGACTTTGCAATAATGGGATTTCTCGTGAAATTTTAACAATCTCAAATTTAATAAATTTTAAAACCAACAACACTATGTCAAAAACTACAATTAAAACTAATGATTATAGCAAAAAAACGATGATCAATCCAGTTTCATCGACGTTCTATAGCTATATATTGATAATGTTTTTTATTACGGCTACTAATTTTGCTATGGCCGCAAATGAAAATAGTAATGTTTCTGATGCTACAGATATTCCTCTTTATCTTAACGAAGCTAATTGTATGCTTTCAGTTGATGCGGGAGATGATGTAGAGTTATGTGAAGAAACAGAAGTAATACTTAGTGCTAGTATCTCGGGGCAATCTCAATGCAATGATTGTATCGAGTATGGAATAGAAAATACAGAGCGATGCGGAAAAGGTATACTATACGTACTTTGGTTAAAGGATGATAATAACAACATTGTAAGAAGATTTCGTAATGATGATTTAGAATGGAAAGAACTTGCCGATGGTACTGCAACACTTAAGGGCACAGTGGTTGATAATAATGATTCACAGATCACACTCGAGGTAGATGTTACCTATACAGGAAGAACTACTGTACCACCAGTAGATAGCCCAAAAGAGCATCTATGTAATACTGAGGATAGTACAGGGTGGATTTACTACACTGATGTTACAGGAACAATTTCTTCAACTGATGGTTCTTGGTCTTTTGATATTTCAAGAATGGGACCAGCATTTCAGCTAGGTAATGGCGCAAATATCACAGAAGAAGAAGTTGGAAAATATGGTGCTTCTGGTTGGTTCAATACTACGGATAGTGATTTTACAAGAGGAGACTTTAATATTAATATAGGAAACTGTATTGTAACCGAAACAAGTGAAGTTACATATCTATGGTCAACAGGAGAAACTACTCCAACTATTACTGTGAATACAGGAGGCACATACACGGTAACTGTAAAAGATTGTGAAGATTGTGAAGCCTCAGACAGTGTTGATGTGGTACTTGGTAACCCTATTACAGTAAATGCAGGAGAAGATCAACAAATTTGTCCAGGGCAGGAGGCTACACTTGTGGCAGAAGTAGATGGTGCTGAGGAGTGTGAGCAATGTATAGAATACGGAATTACAGATACAGAAATGTGTACTGGTAATGGGGAACAATATGTGTTGTGGTTGCAAAGTACAACAGCTCCAAACAGATTTTTTTCTAATATAGATTTAGTATGGAATGAAGGTAATGATGGTACAGCTTCATTAAAAGGAACTGTTTATAATAGTCAATTAGATCAAAATTATGAAGTTGATGTTACATTTACAGGAGGAACAACTGCTCCTCCAACGACAGAAAGCCCTAAAGATCATTTCTGTTATAATGAAGATGCAACATCGTGGACTTATTACCCAAATTATTCTGGTACAATAACTAGTGAAGACGGTTCATGGTCAACTAATATTTCAAGAGTCGGCCCTGCATTCCAGTCTGGTAATGGTGCAAATACAAATGAAATGGTTGAAGGAAGAAATGGAGCTTCTGGTTGGTTTGAAACTACAAATAGTGAATATACGTTTGGCGATTTCAACATAAATTTTGGTGATTGTATTTTATCTCAATCAAGTGGAATCGAATACCTTTGGTCTACTGGAGAAACTACCAAGAGTATTATCGTGTCTCCAGGTGTAGAGACTACATATTCAGTTACGGTAAGAGGATGCAATGATTGTGGTAGTGCAACAGATGAGGTGGTAGTTTCATTATCTGGTCTTACTGTTGATATACAGTTAGATGCACCAGTATGTCTAGGCCAATCTTATACAATTACCTCCCCTATAGAAGGGGACTCTTACTTATGGTCTACTGGAGAAACTACCCAATCTATTTCAATATTTGTTGTAGAGCCTGCTGTTTATACACTAGAAGTTACTAAGGATGGATGCATAGGTATGGGTGAGATAGATATTTCCCCTATTATTTGTGAAGGTAGAGGAAATATAGATGTATTTCCTACTGTTTTAAAACCATCAGATGACCTATCATTAAGTATGAAATCTGATCATGATCAAAAAGTTACAATTTCATTACATGACCTATCAGGAAGTTCCGTTGGACCAGTACTTGTTAAAAAAATGCCTAAAGGTCAGTCAATGATTAAGATAAGCCTTGCACAATTTTCAAAAATATCAACAGGAATGTACATACTTCTAATAGAAGGAAATAAAACTACTTCACGAATGGTAATTATAGAGTAATCTATACTACAATAATTTAAAAACCCCCTCTGCTAGTCAATAGTAGAGGGGGTTTTGCTTTAATTTGTTTTTAGAAGAGTTTACCATAATAAGGGATTTATTACTGTTCGACAAACATACATTGAAAACGCTTTAAATCTATTAATGGCTAATATTTGAGATTTAAATCATACAAATATCATCCATAAAAACTTTGTTGTTTTACAGTAACCAAGTTGACCTTAATACTTGGTATCTTTGAGATAAGTAATTATTTCACTGACTGACTATCAATTATGAAAAGTTCCATAGGCCTGAAACATTGGCCTTTGGGCTTTTTGTTTTTTATCCCCTCTAGTAGATCATTCAAAATAAAACATTTATATATTTATAGCAGTGCTGAAATAAAAAAGTCTAATTTTGCAAAAAAATTAGAATACATCAACATGAGCGGTATAGTAGCAATTGTAGGACGCCCTAATGTAGGAAAGTCGACATTCTTTAATCGGTTAATACAAAGAAGAGAGGCAATCGTAGATGCGGTTAGTGGTGTTACTCGTGATCGTCATTACGGAAAAAGTGATTGGAATGGTGTAGAATTTTCTTTAATAGATACAGGAGGTTATGTAGTAGGGAGTGACGATATTTTTGAAGCTGAAATAGATAAGCAAGTAGAATTAGCAATAGATGAAGCAGATGCAATCATATTTATAGTTGATGTAGAGTCCGGTGTTACAGGAATGGATGAAGATGTTGCTAATTTATTACGCAAAGTTGATAAACCTGTTTTTTTAGCAGTAAATAAAGTAGATAACTCACAGAGAGCGGCAGATGCTGTCGAATTTTATAGCTTGGGCTTAGGTGAATATTATACTATTGCTAGTATTAATGGAAGCGGTACAGGAGAGCTTTTAGATGCATTAGTTGAGGCTTTGCCCGATAAAGAAGAAGAAGTAACCAAAGACTTACCTCGATTTGCAGTCGTAGGGAGACCTAATGCAGGTAAATCATCATTTATCAATGCACTTATTGGTGAAGATCGCTATATAGTGACTGATATTGCAGGAACTACTCGTGATGCTATAGATACGAAGTATAATCGTTTTGGATTCGAATTTAACTTAGTCGACACCGCTGGTATTAGAAGAAAATCCAAGGTAAAAGAAGACTTAGAGTTTTATTCAGTAATGAGGTCGGTTCGTGCTATAGAACATTGTGATGTATGTCTTTTGGTACTAGATGCAACCAGAGGTTTTGATGGTCAGGTGCAAAATATCTTTTGGCTTGCAGAGCGTAACCGCAAAGGTATAGTGATTCTTGTAAATAAGTGGGATCTTATTGAAAACAAAGAAAGTAATACCTTAAAAGATTTCGAAAAATACATCAGACAAGAAACAGCGCCTTTTACCGATGTGCCTATTGTTTTTATATCTGTATTAACGAAGCAACGTATTTTTAAGGCTATGGAAACTGCAGTAGAAGTATATAAAAATCGATCTAAAAAGATTAAAACCAGCGAACTTAATGATGTTCTACTCCCTATCATTGAAAGAAATCCTCCACCTGCTTATAAAGGTAAATATGTAAAAATAAAATACATTACACAATTGCCTACACCACAACCACAATTTGCATTTTTTTGTAATCTGCCACAATATGTGAGGGATCCATATAAGCGGTATTTAGAAAATCAATTACGTAAAGAATTTAATTTCAATGGGGTGCCTGTTTCTGTGTATTTCAGGAAGAAATAGATTTGATTATTTACTTATCTTCGATATAGCTAAAATTTCGCTTTAGATAATATATTCAAGTACTTGCCTTAATCATTCATGGGATTTGTGTGGTATTAAAAGTAATTTTTATTCTGGCATCTCGCTTTCAAAATGTGTATTAAATTTTTCTAATTCTAAGACTAAGATTTTCTATTAAATATGTTGATAGATATTACTTTGGTATTATACTCATAATAGGTTTTAAAAAAGTATCTTTATCAGAGTATTACTTATTTATTGATATTAATTATTCCTTCGCACTTTTTTAGCGAATTGCTTAGTTTTTCTTTTTTTAAGCTCTTGTTTTGATTAATAAAATTCTAGTAGTCAATTTAATGCCTGATTGCTAGTGAGTACCTATCTAATAGTGGTTTTAATCTTACGCTTTGCTAATGTCATTACTCTGCAATTCGTTTCAATTCAAAAAAATATGACTTTTTTTAAAATGGGTGTTATTGGAACTTCAAAAAAAGAAGATGAAAGGCGTGTGCCTATTCATCCAGAACATTTAAAAAGACTTCCAGAACACATTCGCAGACAACTTATTTTTGAGAAAGGTTATGGGAGGCCATTCAATATAAAAGATGAAAAAATTAGTGACTTGACAGGTGGAATCGCTACACGAAGCGAAATATTATCTGATATTGGTTCTGTTATTATTGCCAAACCTATTTTATCTGATTTAGAAGAGCTAAAAGATGGGGGCATTATTTGGGGCTATCCTCATTGTGCTCAACAAATGCAAATTACACAAACAGCGATAGATAAAAAATTAACCTTGATTGCTTTTGAAGATATGTATGTGTGGCATCCTAATGGACAAATGGGAAGGCATACTTTTTATAAAAATAATGAAATGGCAGGATATAGCGCGGTTATACACGCACTTCAATTAAAAGGAATAGATGGTCATTATGGGAACCAACGAAAAGTAATCATTTTTAGTTTTGGTGCGGTAAGTAGAGGTGCCATTTACGCCTTAAAAGCACATGGTTTTAGAGATATTACCATTTGTATTCAACGACCAGATCATGAGGTTAGAGAAGAAG
Source organism: uncultured Aquimarina sp. (assembly GCA_947495425.1). Classification (GTDB taxonomy): domain Bacteria; phylum Bacteroidota; class Bacteroidia; order Flavobacteriales; family Flavobacteriaceae; genus Aquimarina. The sequence goes on along the minus strand of CANLYR010000005.1, from coordinate 31,417 downwards.
TCTTAGATGTACACTATACTAGACTTAGAAAAGGAAATGAGAATGAGGCTCGCTTGATCGTTGTAGAACATGACGGCTCAGAACGACCGTTATTGGAGTTAATAAATGAATCTGAAATAATAATTAATGGAACCTATCAAGATACAGATGACCCGATTGATTATGTAAAAGAGAATGAAAAATCTATGCTTAAACCTGGTACACTAATTATAGATGTGAGTTGTGATGAAGGTATGGGATTTTATTTTGCAAAACCTACCACTTTTAAAAATCCAATTATAGCAATTGATAAAATTGATTACTATGCTGTAGATCATACACCAAGTTATTTTTGGGACAGTGCTTCCAGATCCATTTCTGCCGCTTTAATTGTACACTTACCCTCTGTAATATCCGGTCGCAAAAGCTGGAACGAAAATAAGACGATCAAAAATGCTATCAATGTTGATAAAGGTGTTATTGTTAAAGACACTATTCTAAGATTCCAAAATCGCCACGCAGGCTATCCGCATAAAGTGAAGTAGCCTATAAACTAACCTGCTTCATTTTATTTTCCCATTATTCATCTTATCGTATAATCAGTATTTCTATGGTATTTCAAATTTGAAGAGATTTAATTACTACAAACTAACGCTACCAACTCCCACCGGCACCGCCACCACCAAAACCACCACCACCGAAGCCTCCGCCAAATCCACCACCGCCAAATCCACCACTACTAGATCCTCCACCATAACTTCCTCGTCCCATATTGCTTAATATGATCGCTTCTAGCAGACCGCCTCTTCTGGATCGATTTCCGCGGTTACCTCTACCGTCATTTCCATGATTGCTTTTAGAAAATGCCTTTACAATAATAATGAAGAAGACCAATAATAGAATTAATTGCCCTATAGGGATGTCTTTATTACTTTTCCTGCTTCCTTCAAATGTGCCGGCCATAACTTCAATAATGGCATCTGTTCCTTTGTCTAAACCCGTATAAAAATCACCTTTTTTAAATGCGGGTGTGATAATTTCATCAATAATGGTTTTAGAAGTGAAGTCAGTTAGCTTTTCTTCTACACCATACCCGGTAGCAATCCAGATTTTTCTATCGTTTTTGGCAACCAAAACTAAAACCCCATTATCTTCTTTTTTCTGTCCGATTCCCCATTCATGAGCCCATTCTGCAGCATATAATCCGATATTTTCACCTTGTAAGGAGATAATAGTAGCCACTACAATTTGTGTAGAGGTGGTATCGGCATATCGAATTAATTTTTGCTCTAGACTTTTGGCATTAGATACAGAAAGTATTTTTGCCTGATCATACACTGCTGTCTGTGCTTTAGGTTTGGCCGGAATTTCTCTTTGAGAATATACAGTATATAACGATAAATAGAAGACTCCTAGAAAAAGAAGTATTGAGAATACGAAATGTTTTGTAGTTTTCATTTATCCTTTTGATATTTCGTCTGAAAGTTCATTGATGTCACCGTGATCCCAAGGAAAATAGTGTTGTAATTGCTCACCAGCAACAAGAATGCCATCAACTAATCCTTGTGTGAAATCTCCTTCTTTGAATTTATTCAGGATAATGTCCCGGGTGCTTTTCCAAAAATTTTCAGGAACTACAGCATTAATTCCTTGATCGCCATAAATAGCAAAACTTTTATCTTCTACTGCGACATAGATCAATACCCCATTACGCTGTATGGTATTGTCCATTTTAAGGAAATGGAAAAGTTCATATGTTCTTTCTAGCACATCAAGATCCGTATGCTTTTCTATATGTACCCGTATTTCTCCTGAAGTAGTTTTTTCTGCACTTCTTATGGCTGCCACAATTTCCTGTTCTTGTGCTGCGGTGAGAAAATCTTCAACTTTTGACATGTAGTGAAACGTTATTTTGAAAATCTAAACAGAAGATTTCCCATAATGATTAATTGAACAAATCCCGCTGGAGAGCGGGATCTTGTTTATATTTCTATTTGAATTCAAAATCTACATCAGGTGCTTTCTCAGTGCCTTCTTCAGCCTTAAACCTTGCCATTTCATCAAAACTATCAAAAAGACCTAAAATAATATTGTTTGGAAACTTTTTAATAAATTTATTAAATTCACCTACGTTTTCATTATATCGATTACGTTCTACATTAATACGATTTTCTGTTCCTTCAAGCTGTGTTTGTAAATTCAGGAAGTTTTGATTTGATTTTAAATCAGGATATCGTTCTACAGTAACCAATAATCTCGACAGAGCAGAGGTGAGTCCTCCTTGAGCTTGCTGAAACTGAGCCATTTGATCCGGCGTGATATTACTAGGATCAATATTTACCGAAGTAGCTTTAGCTCTTGCGTCAATTACTTCTTTCAGCGTTGTACGCTCAAAATCAGCTGCACCTTGTACTGTTTTTACTAGATTACCGATAAGATCACTACGTCTTTGATAAGCACTTTCGACATTAGACCATGCGGTTTTGGCATCTTCTTGTAATACGATGGCAGTATTGTATCTACCAGCAAAAACGGTATACAAAATGCCGATTATAACAATTAGTACTAGTATTGGAATTAAAATTTTTTTCATAACCAAAATAATTAGTTACCCAGTATGGGTTTAAAGTTGTTCTTTTATTTTAAGTAGTTGTCCTTTTATAGATTCTAGTTTCCGAATGATATCAAAACTATCCAAAGCTTCATGTTTCTGTTCTTTGAGATGAATTTTGGCACCTTCGAGAGTAAAGCCACGTTCTTTTACCAAGTGATAGATCAATTCTAAATTTTTGATGTCTTCGGGGGTAAATTTTCGATTGCCTTTAGCATTTTTCTTAGGCTTTAGAATATCAAATTCTTTTTCCCAAAAGCGAATCAATGAGGTGTTTACATCAAATGCTTCGGCAACTTCACCGATACCATAGTACATTTTTTTTGGCAAGTCTACATACATATATTATTCTTTTTGTTGTGTAAAACTTCCGTCTTCTTCAAAAATAAGCTTGCTCTCAGGAAAATCTTCCTGAGTAAGTTTTTGGATTTCTTTCAGGGCCCTTTTCTTTTCGTCTATAAAAGGATAAATTTCATCAATCTGTTTTGCAGAATGAAGGGTGCCCTTAATAAAATTTCCATCGGTATCAATTTCTATTTCAGCGATAGGAGCATATCCTTTAATTCCAGTTAAATTAAATCTAGAATAGGTGCAAAAATTACCCAAACTGTAAGCGATAAATTTATTTTGATATACTTCAAAGGCCCTGGATACGTGTGGGCCATGCCCTAAAACGATATCAGCTCCTGCATCAATTACAGTATGTGCAAAGCGGTACACATCCCCTCGGTCTTCTCCATAAAAACGCTCTGTTTTTCTAGGAACATGAGTGTGTTTTGTTCCTTCGGCTCCACCATGAAAAGAAACAATCACAATATCTGCTTTTTGTTTAAGTTCTTGTACAATTTCTTTTGCATTGGTTAAATTATGAATTTTTATGCAATCCTTATTAGGAGCAAAAGCACAAAATCCATAGGTAATACCATTTTTCTCAAAAACTGCAGAAGGTTTTGCAAATACTCCAGCATAAGCGATCTTATGTTTCTTTAATGTTTTTGACGTATTTTTGATGCCAATTTCTCCAAAATCACCAATATGATTATTGGCAATACTCATCACATCAAATCCTGTTTCTTCAAGATAGTTGCCAAAGGATTCTGGAGATCTGAAAGAATAGCATTTTGAGGGATCCGAGCATCGTTTGGCATTTTCACCTTCATCAGTAAGTGTGCCTTCCAAATTTCCGAAAAGGATATCGGCCTGTTTTAAAATGCTATTAACATCATCAAATGGACCTTTGCCTTTTGGAGGTAGGTAGCTGTCATTAGGGAAATTGGTTCCCATCATGATATCCCCAACAGCCATTATTGTTATCCGCTTGGATTTTTCTAATTTTAACTGTGTGTTTTTTACGATGACATACATCGAATCAAGCACTTCTTTTGAATATTTTTGGCCTTGCATGGTATAACTTAAACCAAAAATAATAGCAAAAAGAAAGAATTTACGCATCGATATTTAGTCTAAGGTTTCATTAATTAGATTGGATGCCTTGAGCATTTCGGCAAATTCTTTGGGTGTCAAACTCCCGTAATAGAAATTTCTTGGATTAATTTTTTCCCCATCCTTGAAAATTTCATAATGTAAGTGAGGAGCAACAGATCTACCGGTATTTCCTACATAACCAATAACATCTCCGCGTTTCACTTTTTGCCCTTTCTTCACATTATACTTGCTTAAGTGCGCATACAAACTCATGTAGTTAAAACCATGGTCGATACGGATATGTCTTCCGTATCCTGTAGAATTTGCATCGGCTCTTTTTACAACACCATTACCCGATGCATACACAGGGGTTCCTGTTGGAGCAGAGAAATCCATGCCATAATGAAACTTTCTTGCCTTTGTAAATGGATCACTTCTCCAACCATAACCGGATGCCATCCGTTTTAGATCAGAATTTCGTATGGGTTGTATCGCGGGTATCGTAGCTAGTAATTCTTCTTTCTGTTCAGCAAGATCAGCAATCTCATCAAGAGATTTAGATTGTACTACAATTTGTTTGGTTAGTTTATCAATACGCTCACTACTTTCGATAATCAAATTAGAATTATCATACCCCTGAAGGTTTTTATATCTATTTACTCCGCCAAATCCAGCGTTACGTAATTCTTCAGGAATTGGGTTTGCACCAAAATAGAGACGGTAGATATTATCGTCTCGCTCTGCAATTTCTTTTAGGATTTCTTCATCACGACTCAGTCTTTTGTTCATTAAGTCATACTGAAACTGCATATTCTCAAGCTCTCTTCTGTATGCTTTTTCTTTAGGAGTTTCTAATTGTGGGATATTAAGATATATGAGAAGCAGTACAAAACCCGCTAAAAAAGTACCCACTACTCCCAATGCAGCGATACCAAATTTACGCCCTTTCTTTTGCTCTATTTTGCGATAAGAAAGCGTCTCACTATCATAGTAATATTTAACCTTTGACATAATCTAAAATATGCTATTTTTGCAGGATATCAACCAAAATGAACTCACAAAAAGTAAAGATATCGCAACAAATATAGTAAAATGTTGTAAAGTGCAGAAAAAACTGACAAATATCAAGATGTTATTTTTTTCGAAAAATGTATGTGAAACTATACTAACACCTATGGTAAACGTTGTTACTATGGAAACTATTAATTTAAGAATTCATAAAATGAGTGTTAGTAAGCTTACAAATCTCTTGATAGAAGAAGGTATATAAAGTTAGCCGGCTATTTTAATAGTATTAATGATTCGTTTTGAAATAATCAATAAAATTTAAATTGTGAAATCCCAAGAAATCAGAAGTCAGTTTTTAGAGTTTTTTAAGTCAAAAAAACATAGTGTCGTAGCATCAGCTCCAATGGTAATCAAAGATGATCCTACGTTGATGTTTACCAATGCAGGGATGAACCAGTTTAAAGAATTCTTTTTAGGTAATGGTACTCCAAAGAACAACCGTATCACAGATACTCAAAAATGTTTAAGGGTAAGTGGTAAGCACAACGATCTAGAAGAGGTAGGGATGGATACCTATCACCATACCATGTTTGAAATGCTTGGGAACTGGAGTTTTGGAGATTACTTCAAAAAAGAAGCCATACATTGGGCCTGGGAATTATTGACTGAGGTTTATGGTATCGATAAAGATATATTATATGTTTCGGTTTTTGAAGGTGCTAAGGATGAAAAACTGGAGATGGATCAAGAAGCCTATGATTTATGGAAGCATATTGTTCCCGAGGATCGTATCATCATGGGCAACAAGAAGGATAACTTCTGGGAAATGGGAGATCAGGGACCTTGTGGACCTTGTTCCGAAATTCATGTAGACCTTAGATCAGAAGAAGAAAAGGCCAAAACTTCAGGGAGAACACTAGTCAATCAAGATCACCCGCTGGTCGTAGAAATCTGGAATCTGGTTTTTATGCAGTATAATAGAAAAGCTAATGGCTCCTTAGAAAAATTACCTGCACAGCATGTAGATACAGGTATGGGTTTTGAGCGATTGTGTATGGCTTTGCAAGGTGTTAAATCGAATTATGATACCGATGTATTTACTCCACTAATACGAGAAATCGAGACAATCACCAACGCTACGTATAATAAAAATAGTAAGCCGACTGATGAAAATGGTAAAGTGAGTGTTGCCATTCGTGTGATTGCAGACCATGTAAGAGCAGTTTCTTTTTCAATTGCAGACGGGCAATTGCCCAGCAATACAGGAGCAGGATATGTGATTAGAAGGATTTTACGTAGAGCAATCCGATATGGGTTTACTTTTTTGAATACCAAAGAACCTTTTATTTATAAATTGGTAGAAACACTAAGTAAACAAATGAGTGATGCATTTCCAGAATTAAAAGCTCAAAAAAACCTGATCATTAATGTGATCAAAGAAGAAGAACACTCTTTTTTAAGAACATTGGATCAAGGATTAACCCTTTTGGATACAGTGATCAAAAACACAAAAGGAGAAGTGGTTTCTGGAGAAAAAGCTTTTGAGTTATATGATACCTTTGGTTTCCCTATTGACCTGACTGCATTGATCTTAAGTGAGCAAGGATATACGTTAGATGAAAAAGGTTTTGAGACCGAACTTCAAAAACAAAAAGAAAGATCTCGAGCAGCTTCTCAAGTTTCAACCGGAGACTGGAACGTATTATTAGATAATGAATCAGAAGAATTTATTGGATACGATAACCTCTCTGCTACAGTAAAGGTTACCAGATATCGAAAAGTAAATAGTAAGAAAGATGGAGAACTATATCAACTGGTTTTTGACAAGACACCTTTTTATCCTGAAGGAGGAGGTCAAGTCGGAGATAAAGGATATCTGGAAGTTCCTAATGGTGATGTTGTTTATATAATTGATACCAAAAAAGAAAATAATCTAATCATTCACTTCACAAAAAACTTACCAAAGCATATTAATGAGACATTAACCGCGGTAGTAGATGCAAAACAACGTTCTAGATCGGCATCAAATCATACGGCAACACATCTCATGCACCAAGCACTACGAGCTATTTTAGGAACTCATGTAGAGCAAAAGGGATCGATGGTACATAGCGGTAGTTTACGTTTTGATTTCTCTCATTTTGCAAAAGTAACCTCAGAAGAGTTAAAAGAAGTCGAGAATTTTGTAAACGCCAGGATTCGAGAGAGCCTTCCATTAGAAGAACAACGTAATATTTCCTACAATCAAGCAATCAAAGAAGGAGCAATCGCGCTATTTGGAGAAAAATACGGGGATTCTGTAAGAGCTATTCGTTTTGGAGAATCTATGGAGTTGTGTGGGGGCACACATGTTAAGAATACAAGTAACATATGGCACTTTAAAATCACATCTGAAAGTGCAATTGCAGCTGGAATCCGAAGAATAGAAGCGATCACAGGGGATGCTGCAAAAGAATATTTTACTACGCAATCAGAAGCATATGGCGAAGTAAAAACAGTGCTTAAGACCAATGATCCGGTAAAAGTGATTACTGCCATGCAAGAAGAAAATACGAGCCTTAAGAAACAAATTGAAATACTTCTTAAAGACAAGGCAAAAAATCTGAAGGGCGAACTTAAAACAGCGTTTGAAGAAGTAAATGGAGTTAATTTTTTAGCAAAAAAGGTTGATTTGGATGCAGCAGGAATTAAAGATTTGTCTTTTGAATTGGGAGGAGAACTCGACAATGTGTTAGTCCTTTTTGGAGCCGAACACAATGGTAAAGCGTTATTATCATGTTATGTCTCTAAAAACTTAGTTGCCGAGAAAGCATTAAATGCAGGGCAAATTGTTCGTGAACTGGGTAAATATATTCAAGGCGGCGGCGGCGGCCAACCATTTTTTGCTACAGCGGGAGGTAAAAATCCCAATGGCATAGAGGAAGCGTTAGAAAATGCAAAGCAATATGTAAAATAAATTTTAATAACAAAAGTCCAGCTCTTTTTGTTGCGAGGGCTGGGATGAGGGGATTATGAATCTACTAACCAAAATACCATTACAATCTTGGCAGTCAAGAATTGATTATGAGTCTGAGGTATTGATGCTGGGCTCTTGTTTTGCAGAGAATATTGGAGAAAAATTCGAATATTATAAGTTTATAAACCTCATCAATCCATTCGGGATTTTATTTCATCCTAAAGCTATCGAGACTTTTTTGTGGATGGCAACTCAAGAAGAAATATATGCCGAGACGGATTTGTTTTTTCATAATGAACTTTGGCATTGTTTTGATGCACATTCTTCGCTAAGTAATTCCAATCCAAAAAAATTGTTATCAGACTTAAATAATGCCTTAGCATACACAAAAGAAAAACTTCGTTCAGCAACACATGTTTTCATTACTTTAGGGACAGCCTGGGCATATCGCCTCAAATCTATGGATATGTTTGTGGCTAATTGTCATAAAATTCCACAAAAAGAGTTTGCAAAAGCATTGTTATCAATCAAAGAAATTAATCAATGTCTTCATAATTGCATACACTTTATAAAAAGTGTTAATCCAGATATTGAGCTTATTTTTACGGTATCTCCTGTGCGACATAGTAAAGATGGGTTTGTAGAAAATAACAGAAGTAAATCTCATCTCATTACTGCCCTGCATCAAGTTATTGAAGCTAGTGATCATGTAGCGTATTTTCCTTCCTATGAAATTATGATGGATGAGCTTAGGGATTACAGATTTTATGATACAGATATGATTCATCCTAATATAACGGCAATCCAATATATTTGGGAGCGTTTTTCTGAAATAGGGATTTCTGAAAACGCTAAAAAAACAATGCGTGAGGTCGAAGAAATTCAAAAAGGATTAACTCACAGAGCGTTTAATCCAGCGAGTAAGCAACATGCTTCGTTTCTGAAAAAATTAGAGGGTAAGAAAGAGCAACTTCAAGCCACATATCCATTTATGAGCTTTTAAATATTATCAGGTTTATACCTCGATATACTTATCTGTAATGATCTCGAGCCCGCTATCAATTAAATGTTTAATTTCAGGTTTTTTGATCTTTATATGTTCTAAGTGCTTTGTGATGTGTACAGCAAATTTTTGATCTCTATTAAACACTAATTCATAAATTTCCATGGGTAATAGCCAATCAAGCGAGTGATCTTTCTCTAAAATATCAAAGACAGCTTCTAAGGAGAACGTTGTGTTTTTTCCTTCTCTGATATTTCTTACAGATTGATACAAAGAATGTAATTCTTTTTCTTTAGAAGTGTATATTCGTTTTGTAGTAATGGTGTTGGGGTCATGCGTAATTAGATCAAAAGAATAGTCATCTGCAGGACCTGAGAAAGCTGAAACAATTTCTTTTCCTACGGCTAAGTCAAAATTTCCCCATTCGGGCTTAAAAAGATACTCATCTTTATACTTGATAGTACATTCGCTAAACTGAATTAGAATTAATTCTCCCTGAATATTTCGCATTCCGGTAATATTATTTCCGGCTACTGTAATTCCGCTTTCAAATTCGAATTCAATATATTCTCCATCGTAAAAATTGTATGCTTTTAAATCTCTAGGCGACATGTTTTCGATAGCAAGATTAATGCCCTTCAATTTTCCAAGAGGAGACCTAAAACCATCAGGGTGTGAGTCGATACCGTGGCTAATAAGCTCTTTTTCTCTAAACGAAAGTGCCGTAGGACCTGAAGTTTCAAAATAAATAACTTCGTTGTCTTCATTTTTTATCATGCGTGTAAAAACTCCCGAGATCTGCAAACCTGTGCTTAACTCAATAGTACCTAAGTTTTCTGATTCGATTAATTTTGCGAGTCCCCGATGTCCTCCTTTTCGCAAAGCCATAGTGTCTGTAAATTCTTCTAAAACCTGGCATAAATATGCAAAATCAGGAGTAACAAATAATTGAGGTTGTGGTTTTGTGATATCAAAATCCTGAAAAGCAGCTTCTGGAGAATACGGGATTTTTTTAACATTGCCGGTCATACACCATTCGCTCTCACCAATAGAAGACAATAAACCTGCACCATAAATCTTAGGATCATCTGTAGTATTGATTAATCCATATTCGACAGTCCACCAATGCAGATTGCGTATCAAAGCCATTTCTGAAGGTTCATCTTTCTGGTTTTGTAAGGTAGAAATTCTCTTTTCGGCTTCGTCTATATCTTTTTGTTGTGAATCATGAGCTTCTTTTAAGATAGAAAGTGTGCGCACGGCTTCATACATTTCATAATCTTTTTTTGAAGAAATCGCTTTACAGCCAATTTTTCCAAAACGTCTCAGATATTCGGCATAATCTGGGTTGGCAATGATTGGAGCATGTCCTGCTGCTTCATGAATAATATCAGGAGCAGGCGTGTATTCTATGTTTTCTAGCTGTCTGATATCTGAGGCAATAACAAGAATATTATAGGCCTGAAATTCCATAAAGGCATTAGGCGGAATAAAACCGTCAACGGCAACAGCTGCCCATCCAATTTCTTTTAAAATCCTATTCATCCCGTACATACTGGGGATGCTATCAATCGAAATCCCAGTTTTCTTTAACCCATTTAAATAAGAATCATGCGCCACTTTGCTGAGTGATGTAATATTCTTTCGCATTACATATCTCCATACTGCTTGATCTATAGGAGTGTATTCTTCATAATTTTGTGGTTTTATGAACTGTTTCAGATGAGGCGGTAGTCTGTCTAGTAAAGGATTTGATTCTATAGGTAAAGACATGTAGCAATTAATTTTTTATAAAATATACTATAAATGGGAAATTAATAGTTTTATTTTAATATTGAAGTATCTTTAAATGGTTAAATTTGTTATTATTAAAAAATAAACGAATGGTTGTGAGAGTTAAGTTGATATTGATAGTAAGTCTGTTGAGTTTTTGGTTTGGTAATGCTCAGGTTACAAACGAAGGTACTCCCGCAAGTTGGAAAATGCAAACAGCCAAAAAAAAGGTCAAGGCTATATCCATGAAAAGCTTTGATTTGAATAGCATTAAGGCTGAAGATGAAATCAATGATAAAAATCGTGCAATTCCCTACAGGTTTGGGCATGAGTTTGGTGTGAATTTAGGATTAAATAACGCAGGTGTTTGGGATGAGTTAGATAATGGGGATAGAATATGGCGTATTAATATAGTATCTAAGGGAGCTAAAACCTTAAATTTTATTTTCAATACTTACGATGTTCCTAAAGGCGCAACGTTGTATGTGTATAATGACGATCGTTCGGATCTGCTCGGGGCTTACACAAGTACTTTCAATAGGAAAGATAAGGTATTAGGTACTTGGTTAATTGATGGGGAAAGTGTATGGATAGAATATTTTGAGCCATTTTCGGTAAATGGCCAAGGGGAGTTAAATATAAGTAAGGTTATACATGGGTATCGTTCTATTTCAGATGCTATGGTAAGGCAAAAAAGTTTAGGTAGTTCTGCAGATTGTAATCACGACGTTGATTGTTCTGTTGGCAATGATTTTGATTGTATAAAAGATAAGCTCAAACGTTCGGTAGCTTTATTTATATTAGGTGGTGGGGTTTGCTCAGGAACGCTAATTAATAATACCAATAATGATCGAGCTCCTTATTTTTTATCAGCGAATCATTGTTTTGTTAATAATTTAGAGAATACGCAAAGTGATCCCGCTACATGGGCATTTCGATTTAATTGGATAAGTCCTAATCCATCTTGTGGTACTACAGAATCAAGCTCGCAGGGAAACCGAGATCAACAAACTACTAGTGGGGCAACAATTTTATCAAGAAATGAAAAATCAGATGTGTTACTGATTAATATAGATACAGATCTTCCGAGATCATGGGATTTAGAATGGGCCGGTTGGGACAGAACGGGTAGTCTTCCGGATTTTGTCGTTGGAATTCATCATCCAGCAGGAGATATTATGAAAATATGTCGAGAAAATGATCCTTTAAATAAAATACTTCTAGACTTTAATAGAGAGCGAGAAACCGAAACTTGGGAAATTGAAGATTGGGACATTGGGGTAACCGAAGGTGGTTCATCTGGATCAGCAATCTTTGATCAGCATGGTAGAATTATAGGACAATTAGCAGGTGGTGCTGCTGCTTGTAATGGTATAGTAGATAATGATTTGTCAGATTATTACGGCAGGTTTGATGTTTCTTGGGAATTTGGAGACGGGCTTGCAAATTGGTTAGATCCCGCAAGAACAAATACTGTACAATTAAATATGCTTTCCCAAGAATTAGAAGGAATGACTATCACTGATGTTAACAATTTTGAATGCCCTTCTGATAGAGAATCTGAAGTGTTTTTCGAACCTACAAAAGCGGTTATTTCTGTTTCTAGTGCGCCTGGACAAGTATTAGAGTATGAAATTTATGATATATCAGGTAAATTAGTCGGGTCGGGAAAAATATCCAGTGAAGAGGATAAAATTAACATGGCAGATAAATCTTCTGGTATGTATTTTATTTATATAGAGAATGTAAATAGCGGAGCTTCGTTTACAAAGAAAGTAATCATTAATCAAAGATTTTAAAAATCTAAATCATACTTTTTATTTAAAATTATTTAAAGAGAACTGTATTCTTATTCGTTGAGTACAATGCCCGTAAATAATACAGTTCCGTTTCTATCTTTCAAAAACAAAGAATCTTTTATTATGTTTTTGATGTTAACCTCAGATAGCGCTTTAAAAAATTCATCCTCTAGTGCAACTTTTTTTTCACAGTGCATTTTTGATGCCATAGGAAAACCAATTGAAATGGAGTTTTTTTCAGCAGTGTACGTACTTGAAAATGTATTGCACCCGGAATAACCAGATATAGAATTCCGTTCTTCGTCGATCGTGATATGTAGATTTTCTTTAGCTACATTTTTTCCATTAAGAGAGGTGATCAAGAATTTCACTCTTTGTTGTGCTTCAATTTGTTTTTCTTGATTGCTAGCTGTCTTAGCATTTTTAGTATTGCAAGTATTAGTAAAAGTTAAAAACAATAATGTAACGATTAAATATTTCATGAATTACGGTCTTTAGGTTCAAAAGGGAATACGTGAAAATAATAAATTTATAATTATCAGGGTTTTTAATTGCAAAAACATCTATTATTGGTGATTAAAATTTATTTTTGGTAACGAAAATTAATAGATGCTATCTAATGAAAACCGAAAGCCGAAAGCAAGAAATTATTAATGCAGCTTCAGTTCTTTTTAAAGAAAAAGGATATAGTGCAGTTACTATGAGGGACTTAGCGAAATCCATGGGGATTAAAGCTGCGAGCCTTTATAATCATATTCAGTCAAAACAAGAGATCTTGTCTACAATTATTATTGATTTGGCAGAAGAATTTACTTCGGGTATGAATAGGATAGTAAACTCCGAGGTGAGTTCAATTCAGAAACTAGAAAATATTATAGATTTACATATCGATGTTACCTTACGCAATGCCGATGGGTTGGCTTCGCTTAATAACGACTGGATGCATCTCGAAGAAGAAAATCTTCAATATTTTGAGCAAATGCGACATGATTATGAAGAAAGTTTTAGAAATATAGTAAAAAAGGGTGTGGATAAAGCTGAGATAAAAGCCTACAGCATCGAGATTATAGTATTTTCTACCCTCTCTACTCTTAGAACACTATATTTATGGTATCCAAAACAAAATGATATAGATGCAGACATACTTAAGCACGATATGGTATCGGTATTACTTCAGGGTGTAGTGTAGATTAGATATCTGACTTTTTTAAAATTAACAAATTTTTATTTGTGTATAAAACTAACAATCGTTAGTTTTGTTTAGCTATAACGTTATAGCTAAATGAAGTATATGACAGATTTTTATTCCATACAGGTTTCCGAAATTAATAAAGAAACAAAGGATTGTACATCTATCACTTTTGATGTTCCTTTAGCATTAAGAGAACAGTTTTTTTATAAACAAGGACAACACCTTACACTAAAGGCTTCTATTAACAATGAAGAAGTAAGGCGGTCGTATTCATTATGTTCAAGCCCTGTAGAAAATAAATGGCAAGTCGCTATAAAACGAATTCATGGTGGTGTATTTTCGAACTATGCCAATGATGTATTAAAAACAGGTGATGTCTTAGAGATAATGCCACCTTTGGGTGATTTTTTTGTAGAAGTGAATCCTTCAAAAGCAAAAAATTATATTGTTTTTGCTGCGGGTAGTGGAATAACTCCGATTTTGTCAATATTAAAAACACATTTATCAGCAGAGCCTAATAGCACTTTTAAGCTTTTTTATTTGAATCGAAACGTTAAATCAATTATCTTTAAAGAAGAGATTGAGGCGCTTAGAAACAAATATTTTGGGCGCTTAGAAATATTTTATTTTTTGACTAAGGAACAACGTGATATTCCATTGCTTAATGGAAGATTTACTTCAGAAAAAATAAAAGAACTTACCGATAAAATAATAGACGTTTCTAATGTAGATGAATGTTTTATCTGTGGTCCAGAAGAAATGATTTTCATGATTAGAGACGAAATGGTTATTGCCGGATTGTCCAAAGAGAAGATTCATTATGAACTTTTCTTTTCAGGAATCACAGATGAAGATAAAATTAAAGCTGCAGAAGCTGTAGAGCAAAAGTTTGATGGAACCAAAGTAACGATTATAGATGGTGGTAAAGAATTTCACTTTGGTATGGATGATGACTATGATAATATTTTAGATGGAGCCTTAGCTGCAGGAGCTGATTTACCATTTGCATGCAAAGGAGGCGTATGCAGCACCTGCAAATGTAAAGTCATAGATGGTGCCGTCGAGATGAAAGTAAATTATGCACTAGAAGAAGATGAAGTAGCAAAAGGTTTAGTGCTTTCTTGTCAGGCTGTTCCAACAACCGAAAAAGTAGTAGTTGATTTTGATGTTTAAAACATTTTTGTGATTCCGGCGTAGTTTGGAACCCATTTTCATAGTAGAAAAAATAAAATTGTTATGAGTAAAAAAGAAATTAAGAACACAGGGACTGAGGCTACTCGAAGCGATAGGGCTGAGGCTACTCGAAGTCTAGAGGAAATTTTTGAGCAAAGAATTGCCAGAGATGAGAAAATTGAGCCCAAAAATTGGATGCCAGAGAAATATCGTAAAACTCATATTCGACAAATTTCTCAGCATGCACATTCTGAAATCGTAGGCATGTTACCCGAAGGAAATTGGATTACTCGTGCACCTTCGTTACGTCGCAAAGTAGCACTTTTGGCAAAAGTGCAAGACGAGGCAGGTCACGGACTATACCTCTACAGCGCATGCGAAACCTTGGGTATTACAAGAGAAGAATTGTACGAACAATTACATACAGGTAAAGCAAAATATTCTAGTATATTTAATTATCCAACAACAACCTGGGCAGATATGGGTGCTATTGGATGGTTGGTAGATGGTGCGGCTATAATCAATCAAGTGCCGCTTTGTAGTACTTCATATGGGCCATATGCAAGAGCAATGATACGTGTATGTAAGGAAGAAAGCTTTCATCAACGACAGGGTTTCGAGATCATGACTAAACTTGCACAAGGAACTCCAGAGCAAAAAGCAATGGCACAGGATGCTTTAAATCGATGGTGGTGGCCTTCATTAATGATGTTGGGCCCCACAGATGCAGAGTCTGTACATACAGAACAATCCATGAAATGGAAACTGAAACGTAAAACTAATGATGAACTACGTCAGCAATTTATAGATCAAACCGTACCACAAGCAGATCTAATTGGATTAACGATTCCTGATCCTGATTTAAAGTGGAATGATGAGAGGGGTCATTATGATTTTGGAGCAATAAATTGGGATGAATTTTGGCAGGTAGTAAAAGGTCATGGACCTTGTAATAAAGAAAGATTGTCTGCACGCGTAAATGCATGGGAAGAAGGAGAATGGGTGCGTGATGCAGCTATGGCTTACGCCGAAAAACAAGAAGATAAAAAGCTTAAAAAAGCAATTTAAATAAATTCCTTGCTTACTCCCTTCTCCTTTTGAGAGAGGGGCTGGGGGTGAGGGCTGATAATTATGAAAAATAACTGGCCTCTTTGGGAAGTGTTTGTACGTAGCAAAAATGGTTTAGAGCATCGTCATTTTGGTAGCCTTCATGCTGCAGATGCAGATATGGCATTAAAAAATGCAAGAGATGTATACACGCGTAGAAACGAAGGCGTGAGCATATGGGTTGTAGAATCCAAACATATTACGGCTTCTAATCCCGAAAATAATGGAGAACTTTTTGAACCAGCACAAGATAAAGTATACCGACATCCAACGTTCTACTCATTGCCAGATGAGGTAAAACATATGTGATTATTGCAACTGCAATACTTGCAATTCCCACGAAAGTGGGAAACTCAATGTATGAAATTGAAGTTATTAAATAAAAGATACCCGTTTTCGCGGGCAATACAATGAAAAACGAAAATATAATACAATATATCTACGGTATCGCAGATAATGCCTTGATTCTTGGTCAGCGTTTGTCAGAACTTTGTGGTCATGGACCAAATCTTGAAACAGATATAGCTTTAACTAATATTTCGTTAGACTTATTTGGACAGATTCGAAGTTATTTTCAATATGCAGCAAAGCTTTCTGGAGATAAGAAGACCGAAGACGATCTTGCTTTTTTGAGAATTGAAAGAGAATATAAAAATGTACTACTCGTAGAGCAACCCAATAGACATTTTGGATATGTACTCACAAGACAGTTTTTTTATGATGTTTTTCACTTGTTATTGCTCCAAGAATTACAAAAGAGTACTGATGAAACCCTTACAGCGATTGCAAAAAAAGGAATTAAGGAAGTGAGCTATCATCAAAGATTTTCTTCAGATTGGATAAAAAGATTGGGTGATGGTACAGAAGAGAGTCATCATAAGGTGCAAGAAGCAGTAGATGATCTTTGGAAATTTACCGATGAATTATTTCATATGACTGAAGATGACAGGGTAGCTGTTGAATCTGGAATAGGAGTTGATGTTTCAAAACTTAAAGAGCGATATTACAAAAGAGTAGGTGAAGTATTAGAAGAAGCTACCTTGACTATCCCAGAAACTAAATGGTTTCAAAAAGGTGGCAAACAAGGGATTCATAGTGAGCATATGGGGTATTTACTTGCTGATTTACAATATATGCAACGTACCTATCCAAATATGGAGTGGTAAGTTAAATTCATTTGTGTCATTTCCGTGAAGACGGAAATCTCATTATTTAAGTACCTCTATAATAAAATGACAATAGAACTAGAACAACATATCAACCCAAAACTTATTTCGATTCTGGAAAAAATTTCAGATCCAGAAATTCCCGTATTGTCTATTATGGATATGGGTGTGGTTCGTTATGCCCAGATAGTTGACGATGTCGCTCAAATCAAAATAACACCAACATACAGTGGCTGTCCTGCAATGGATGTAATTGGAGATGATATTATCGCAGCATTCAAAGATAAAGATATCAAGGCAGAAGTTGATTTGATCCTATCACCGGCATGGACAACAGATTGGATTACTCCAAGAGGTAGAAAAGCTTTGGAGGAGTATGGGATAGCAGCTCCACTAGATGAAGAAGCTGATAAAGAGGCCTTACTTGGTAATAAGAAGATAGTAAAATGCCCACAATGTGGTTCCATACATACTAAAATGGTAAGTCAGTTTGGTTCTACAGCTTGCAAGGCACTATTTCAGTGTGAAGATTGTTTGGAACCTTTTGATTACTTTAAATGCTTAAAATAACTATTGTCTGTCATCCTGAGCGAAGTTGAAGGGTCAGAGAGCTAAAGAAATAATAGTATTGGATTATTTGTAATCCAGAATTTAAACTAGAGAATTAAAATATGCTTTCAATCGATTTACAAATTGAAAACGGAGTAGCAAGAGTTACATTAAATCGTCCGGAAACTTTTAATAGTTTCAATAGAGAAATGGCTTTGCTTTTGCAAAAAACATTAGATGATTGTGCTGATAATAATGAGATAAGAGCTATTGTACTAACTGGTAACGGAAAAGCATTTTGTGCTGGCCAGGATCTTAATGAAGTGACTTCGCCAGAATTGAATCCCGGCTTTAGAAAAATACTCGAAGAGCATTATAACCCAATAGTAGAAAGGATACGATCGATAGAAAAACCCATTATTGCAGCTGTAAACGGTGTTGCGGCTGGAGCAGGAGCCAATATAGCTTTGGCTTGTGATGTTGTGGTAGCTGTTGAAAACGCTAGTTTTATCCAAGCATTTAGTAAAATTGGATTAATTCCTGATAGTGCAGGAACCTTTTTTTTACCACGATTGATCGGTTTTCAAAAAGCTTCAGCTTTAATGATGTTAGGGGATAATGTAAGCGCTACGGCAGCGCAGCAACTTGGGATGTTGCACCAGGTATTTCCCGTCGAAACTTTTGAAGAAGAAGTAACTAAATTAGCACTAAAACTTGCAAAAATGCCTACAAAAGCTTTAGGCTTAACTAAGAGATTATTAAATCAATCGATGACAAATAATTTGGAGCAACAGTTAGCTTTGGAATCAGATTTGCAAATTGAAGCCGCAGAAAGTGAAGATTACTCAGAAGGTGTACATGCATTTATAGAAAAAAGAAAACCTGAATTTAAAGGGAAGTAAAGTTTGAAATATAAAACCGAAAAATGATAAATGTAAAAGTGGTAAGTTAAGTAGTCTAGTTTTTGATACTTTATCATTTTACATTTAGACTTTAAAATTTATGATTTACAAAGTAGGTATAATAGGATCAGGAACAATGGGGAGCGGGATTGCACAGGTAGCAGCGACCTCTGGTTGTACCGTAAAAGTGTTTGATACCAATCAGGAAGCATTGGATAAGAGTAAGAATGCTTTAGAGAAAGTGCTTTCTCGATTAATTGAAAAAGGTAGGATCGATCAAAATGAAAAGGATCGTATCCAGCATAACATTTTCTATGTTAATGCTCTGAAAGATTTAAGTGATACCCATCTTACAATCGAAGCAATTATCGAAAATCTAGATATTAAAAAGAACCTGTTTTCAGAATTAGAAAGCTATGTTTCTGAAGATACGATCATTGCATCCAATACATCTTCACTGTCTATAGCTTCAATAGCTTCATCCCTAAAAAAACCTGAGCGTTGTATAGGCATCCATTTTTTTAACCCAGCGCCATTAATGAAGCTTGTTGAAGTAATTCCAGCAGTACAAACTTCAGAAGAAGTTAAAAATAAAGTAGTACAGATTATCAAAGATTGGAAAAAAACAGTTGCTATAGCAAAAGATACCCCTGGGTTTATTGTAAATCGTGTTGCCAGACCTTTTTATGGAGAGTCATTACGAATCTATGAAGAAGGTATAGCAGATATAGCGACCATAGATTGGAGTTTGAAAACACTTGGTGGTTTTAGAATGGGGCCTTTTGAATTGATGGATTTTATAGGAAACGATATTAATTATACCGTAACAGAAACTGTTTTTAAAGCTTTCTATTATGATCCTAGATACAAACCCGCTTTTACTCAAAAACGATTGTCTGAAGCCGGTTATTTAGGGAGGAAATCTGGTAAGGGATATTATGAGTATGATGTAAATGGAAGGAAAGTAGAAAAAACGTCTGTCCTCTCGAGCGGAGTCGAGAGGGTATCCAAAGATGAGATTTCCCAATACATTTTTGATCGCGTATTGGTAATGCTTATCAACGAAGCGGCAGATGCCTTATTTTGGAATATCGCGTTTGCAGAAGATATTGATAATGCTATGACCAAAGGCGTAAATTATCCAAAAGGATTATTATCCTGGGCAGATGAAAGAGGAATAGATTGGTGTGTAAGTACATTAGACAAACTCTATGATGAATATCATGAAGATCGTTATCGATGTAGCTCTTTACTAAGAAAAATGAAGAGAGAGAAAAAGAATTTTTTTAATCAAAAGCTTGTTGCTGATAACTAATCTTGAAGCATGATTAAATTAGAAGAAATTCCTCATAAAATGCTAGATCAAGATCAGTTTAGTCAATGGCTTGGAATTGAGGTTCTCGAGGTAGAAAAAGGAAGCTGTAAAGTAGGAATGACGGTGAGGAAAGAGATGCTTAACAGTATGGGTAAGGCACACGGAGGAATATCCTATAGTTTAGCAGATACTGCTTTTGGTTTTTCAGCAAATACACATGGTAAATATGCAGTTTCAATAGAGACTTCAATCAATCATATCGAAGCCTTAGAAGAAGGTGATTATTTAATCGCAGAGGCAGTAACAGATATTGCTAAAACCAAAATTGGGTTTAATATAGTAGAAGTGAAACGCGGAGATCAAATCGTGGCATTGTTCAAAGGCGTAGTATATAGAACCAATAAGGATTGGGAATAAAAAAAATGTTTATAGCTCCTTTTTTCTCTGGAAGAGAATTGAGGCGGGGGGCAAAAGAAAAATAAAGTTTAAGATGAAAAAAGTTTTAGCAGCAGTAGTAATTATATTTTTTATTTCCTGCGGAAAAGAAACCAAATCCAAAGCAGAAACACCTCTAGGAACAGCAACTATAAATTCTGAAGGTTCAAATGAAGTTTCGCAAGAAGAAGATATACAAACGCTAGGAGACGTATTTAATTCTGAAATTAAGATTGAAGTTGATGAAACCGTTTTTGTAATTGATAATGGCAGCAATAGAGTAACCGAAGATATGTCTGCTGGGATTATGACTATGCTTGCTCCACAACCATATCAAATGCTAAAAGAACAATTAGAAAAAGAACCTAACCAAGAAGGGTATACACTTATTAGCATTGGAGAAATAGAAAGGGAGGGTAGAATCATATTACAACAAAAATCGGCGATGGTAGATGAGGTTGGTGATGAGATGATCATGATGATGCATGCATTACCCGCTGGAGATAAAACGATGATGATCTCTTCATTTTATCCCAAAACAGAAGAATCGAAGTATTTGCCACTAATTATAAAGTCGGTATTGTCGGCTACACTAGAAAAATAAAAAATGTAAAACCGAAAAATGTAAAATAAAAAAGTAATGAGTAACCTGTACTAGGTATAACTTTTGACTTTAAAATTTTACATTTAAAATTTAAACTTTTGAGAGAAGCATACATCATAGATGGAGTACGAACTCCAATCGGAAATTATAAAGGAACTTTATCAACGGTAAGAACTGACAATTTAGGCGCTTTAGTTATTGAAAAATTAGTAGCAAAGCATCCTAATATCCCAAAAGAAGCCTTTGATGATGTTATTATGGGATGTGCAAATCAAGCCGGTGAAGATAATCGTAATGTGGCACGTATGTGTGCTCTCTTAGCAGGCTTACCATTTACAGTTCCAGGAGAGACCGTGAATCGTTTGTGTAGTTCAGGATTATCTGCTATTATTCACGCGAATCGAGCAATCAAAGCTGGTGATGGTGATCTTTTTATCTCTGGCGGAGTCGAAAACATGACTCGTGGTCCGTATGTAGTTGCAAAACCATCCTCAGCATTTGGTAATGATGCCAAGATGTATGATTCTAGTTTTGGATGGCGTTTTGTAAATCAAAAAATGCATGAATTATACGGTACTGATGGTATGGGGAATACTGCCGAAAATTTAGTAGAGAAATATGATATTTCGCGAGAAGACCAAGATGCTTTTGCCTACTCGAGTCAGATGAAAGCTACCAAAGCGCAACAATCTGGGAGATTGGCCAAAGAAATTACAACAGTCCAAATTCCGCAACGAAAAAAAGACCCGATTCTGTTTGCTCATGATGAGTTTATAAAACCAACCACTACTAAAGAAATATTAGGAAAACTAAGACCAGCATTCAAAAAAGATGGAAGCGTAACTGCTGGGAATTCTTCAGGACTAAATGATGGTGCGGCGGCAACAATTATTGCTTCAGAAGAAGCAGTACAAAAATACAATCTAAATCCTATGGCCAGAATTGTAAGTTCAGCAGTAGTAGGTGTGCCACCAAGAATTATGGGTATTGGTCCTGTTCAGGCCTCTAATAAAGCCTTAGAGAAAGCAGGAATCACCATGAATGATATCGATGTAATCGAACTTAATGAAGCCTTTGCATCTCAAGCATTATCCTGTATAAGAGCATGGGGGTTGGCAGATGATGACCCAAGAATAAATCCTAATGGAGGATCTATTGCAATAGGACACCCCTTAGGAGTAACAGGAACCAGAATTGCGTATTCTGCAGCGCTAGAATTACAAGAACAAAAGAAACGCTATGCCTTAATCACAATGTGTGTGGGTGTTGGTCAAGGATATGCTTGTATAATTGAAAGAGTTAACTAGGTATGAAATATGAGATTCAAAACCCACCAAAATTCAAATGTGTATTAATTCATGAGATCGGTCACTTTTTAGCCCATAAATTAAGCAATAATTTAGTGCTAAATATATCTTTAGAATATAAAACAAATGCGTATGAAGATGATTACTTAGGGAAAACAGATTTTAAGATTTTGAATAATGATTTTGTGTCAAATGTTGTTTCTCTTTTTTATGGGTGTATGATTGAATCAGTATTTATTGGTTCACTAGGATCTAAGATTAGTTCTTGTTTTAATAATAAAGGATATGGAAGTGGCAGAGGAGAAAGAGATTATGAAACATTCAAAACAGAACTGATAAAAAGAAAGTTAGAAAATAAAGAAAATTTAATCATATCTTTTTTCGAAGAACAACTTGAAAAATTTAAGAAAATAAGAATTGAACATTTTGATGATTTAATAAATATTGAATATGAATCATTAATTAATAACAAGGAAGAATATATATACAGTATCAACATAAATTTATTGGAACGAAAGCTTGAAACATTTATTAACAGTCATAGAGATTATTATCAGGCTATATCGAACAACCTTGAACAACTTATGAAAGCGTCCTAAGAAAGTTCAGCGTAAAAAATTAAGTAAACGAAGCGTAAAATTAAATTCGCAAATTGTTAGAAGGAATGAATTATTTCAAAATATAATTGATCAAAAGAAAGTTTAAACTATTAGTAAGGCTTCATTTAATTTAGTGAAGAGAACGAAATTTTTAGCTGAAGTTTCTTAAGACTAGACTTTTTTGTTTCTTTTTTTGGCAATGCAAAAAAGAAAAGAATGTAAAATCGGTAAAATGAAAAAATTAGAAAGCTACATAAATGGGAAATGGGTTGCCGGTTCAGGCGATGGAACCGTAATGCATGATGCAGTTACTGGTGAAGTTATAGGAGCATCGACCACAGAAGGATTAGATATTCCCGAAGTCTTACAATATGGTAGAACTAAAGGAGGAGAAGTTTTACGAAAAATGACCTTTCAACAGCGTGGTAATATGCTTAAAAAATTAGCATTTTTCCTTACTAAGCGAAAAGAAGAATTTTATGAGCTGAGTTACCGTTCTGGTGCTACTCGTGTAGATAGCTGGATCGATATCGAAGGAGGATTCGGAAACCTATTTGCCAATGCATCATTGCGTAAATTATTTCCAAATCAATCGTATCATGTAGAAGGTGATCCAATTGATCTTTCTCGTGGTGGGCGTTTTATGGCACATCATATTTTGGTTCCTAAAAAAGGAGTAGCCGTTCATATCAATGCATTTAATTTTCCGATTTGGGGAATGCTCGAAAAATGCGCAGTAAATTGGATGGCAGGAGTACCAGCGGTAGTACTACCAGCACCACAAACAGCATATTTAACGGAAGCTGTGGTTCGTGTGATCATAAATTCAGGAATTCTTCCAGAAGGATCATTGCAATTATTAAGCGGGATGACTAAAAATATTTTGGACACTGTCGAATCTCAAGATGTGGTCACTTTTACAGGTTCTGCACATACAGGTAGAATTCTTAAAGCACATCCCAGATTGATTGAAGAATCAGTGCCATTTACGATGGAAGCAGATTCTCTTAATGCTTCAGTATTAGGAAAAGATGCTGTACCCGGAACTCCAGAATTTGATTTGTTTATCAAAGAGGTACGGAAAGAAATGACCGTAAAATCTGGTCAGAAATGTACGGCTATCCGCAGGATTATTGTTCCTGCTGATCTGATTGAAGATGTACAGATTGCATTAGGTAATCAATTAGATAAAGTTACCATAGGAGATCCAAGATTAAAAGCAGTAAGAATGGGGGCTTTGGCTAGTAAACAACAAGTAGAAAGTTTCAAAAATAATGTTACTGCAATTGCTAAAACGGCGCAAATGGTATACGGTAATTTGGATAAAATTGAAACGATTGGAGCTGACGCACAAAAAGGAGCTTTTGTGCCTCCAATTTTATTAAGAGAGAATCATCCATTTAAAAATACAGAGGTACATGATATTGAAGCTTTTGGTCCTGTGTCTACGATAATGCCATATGATACTTTAGAGGATGCTATTACTTTATCTCAGATGGGTAAAGGATCTTTAGTATCTTCGATTTTTACCTATGACGACAAAATAGCTAAAGAATATGTTGTTGGAGCCGCTTCTCATCATGGACGTATTTTAGTCGGAAACCGAGAAAATGCGAAACAGAGTACAGGTCATGGTTCTCCATTACCTATGTTAACTCATGGCGGTCCGGGAAGAGCAGGTGGTGGAGAAGAAATGGGAGGTATGCGTGGCATAAAACATTATATGCAGCGATGTGCAATCCAAGGTACACCAACGACACTCACAGAGATTACTGGGATATATCAGGCCAATTCTGCATATAAAGAATCAGAAAAACATCCATTTGCATACCATTGGGAAGATATAGCGCCCGGAATGTCTATCAAAACGCATAAACGTACAGTTACTGATACAGATATCATCAACTTTGCAAACCTTACTTGGGATCATTTCTACGCCCATACCGATATCACGTCTTTAGAAGGGAGTATTTTTGAAAAACGCACTGCACATGGATATTTTATCCTGGCAGCAGCAGCAGGATTATTTGTATATCCTAACAAAGGACCTGTAGCCGCTAATTATGGATTAGAAGAATGTCGATTCTTGAGACCGATTTATCATAATGATACCGTATACGTTAGACTAACGTGTAAGCAAAAAGTGGATCGTGATGTTGCAAGTGCAGAACATCCAAGCGGAATTGTAAAATGGTTTGTTGAAGTATTTGACATAGAAGATGAATTAGTAGCGATTGCTACTATTCTGACTATGGTGCAGAAAAAACAAACAACTCTGGTTGAAATGACTGAAGAGCGAATACAGCAATGTTTATACAAACTAACTACTAATACTAAAACCAAATGGGGAATAATGACACCACAACATATGGTAGAACATTTGGAATATACTTACAAAATAGCTTCAGGTGAACTACAGAATTTTGATATTGCAACTCCAGAAAAGATTTTAGAGAAAGTACATAATAGCTTATATAATTATAATCCATTTCCGAAAAATACAGAGTTTCCATTACTGAAGAAAGGAGAGTTAGAAAATTTAAAACATGCAGATTTAAAAACTGCTATTGCTAAACTTAATGAAGCAAGAGAAGCATATAAATTATACTTTGTAGAAAACCCTGAAGCGCTATTGAAAAATATTGTTTTCGGAGAATTGAATAAATATGAATGGTATTTATTGGAAAGAAAACATTTAAATCATCATTTTGAGCAATTTGGATTACTCTAAGTAATGTCGATGCGCACCTGTTGCGCATGCATGTATAACATTAAAGCAGCAAGGAATTAGTATACTTAAAGAAGCATCCGAGTATTAGAATTGCAATTAGAAAAAAAGATCATTAAAAAATGGAAAAAACAATGGAAGATTAATCAAGTCAATGAACTAAATCCTGAATGGATAGATTTAAGTTTAAACTGGGATTTTTCAAAATACAATAAAGAATAGCTAAAACCGAATGCGCAACAAGTGTGCATTCACATAATAATAAGATGAGTGACCCATACGTAAATATAAAAATAGAAAACGGAGTAGGAACCATAGAATTTTTTCATCCTGCCCATAATTCATTACCTGGAGATGTTCTGTCCAAATTGGCACAAACAATTACAGAAGCAGGAGCGCAGGATGATATTAAAGTAATTGTGCTAAAAAGTGGACGGGACAGAACCTTTTGTGCAGGAGCAAGTTTTAAAGAATTAATCAACATCGATGATGCAGAAACGGGAAAAATCTTTTTCTCTGGTTTTGCCAATGTAATTAATGCAATGCGCAAATGCCCAAAGTTCGTGATCGGTCGCATACAAGGAAAAACTGTTGGTGGCGGGGTAGGTCTTGCAGCAGCCACAGATTACTGTATGGCTACAAAATATGCATCGATTAAACTGAGTGAGCTTAATGTTGGTATCGGTCCATTTGTAGTAGGACCTGCTATAGAACGTAAAATAGGGCTATCAGCCATGACACAAATAGCCATTGATGCCAATTCATTTTATGATGCAGAATGGGCGAGAGATAAAGGACTATTCACCAAAGTTTTTGAAGATATCGAAACGTTGGATGCAGAAGTCAAGGCTTTTGCAGCACATTTGTGTACCTATAATCCAGAGGCGATGAAGGATATGAAAAAAGTATTTTGGGAAGGAACAGAACATTGGGATACACTCTTGGCCGATAGAGCTGTAATTAGTGGAAGATTGGCGCTGAGTGGATTTACAAAAGAGACATTGAAGCGGTTTATGTAAAATGAGTGTATAAAGTTCAAAGATGAAATTAAATCAAAAATACGATCTGCAAGAAAGACTTGTTAAGTTTTCTGCAAGTATAATTTTTAACACAAGTGGTTTGAATAAGAACTTTGCTTCAGAACATTTAGTAAAACAATTAATACGTTCCTCAACTTCTTCAGCATTAAATTACGGAGAGGCACAAAGCGCAGAATCAAGACGAGATTTCATTCACAAAATGAAAATATGTCTTAAAGAGTTGAGAGAATCACAAGTTAATTTACAAGTATGAAAAGAGGCTCGATTAATTCGAGATTCTGATGAATTTGATAAGATAGCTCAAGAATGTAAAGAATTGGTTGCAATTTTCGCAAGTAGTATTAAAACATCAAAAATGAAATAAAATATAAAACTGAAAAATTTAAAATGTAAAAGTAGTTAAGAAGAGTTGTAAAAACTTTAAACTTTTACATTTATCATTTACAATTTAGTATTTAAATATGATTTACAGTTTCAAAGGATATATACCCGTAATACACGAAAGTAGTTTCGTGCATCCTCTTGCCGCGGTGACCGGTAATGTGATTATTGGTGAAAACTGTTACATTGGGCCAGGAGCTGCAATTCGAGGGGATTGGGGCGAAATTATCCTTGAAAATGGAGTCAATGTGCAAGAAAATTGCACAGTACATATGTTTCCAGGTAAGTCGATAGTCCTCAAAGAAGGCGCTCATGTAGGTCACGGAGCCGTAATACATGGTGCAAATCTGGGACGAAATTGCTTAATTGGTATGAATACTGTGATTATGGATGATGCAGAAATTGGAGATGAATGTATCGTAGGCGCAATGTCTTTTGTAAAAGCAAATTCAGTTTTTCAAAAACGAAGTTTAATTGTTGGCAATCCAGCTGAAGTGATTAAAGCGGTAAGTGACGAAATGATAGCTTGGAAAACAAAGGGAACTAAACTGTATCAGCAATTACCGGCAGATTGTTTTGAATCCTTACAAGAAGTACAACCACTGCGAGAAATACCAAAAGATAGACCTATGCAGGAGGCCTTTTATAAGACCTTGGAAGACTTTAAAAAAAGATAATAGAATGACCAAAATTGAATTGCTAGTTCATGAATTACAACCAATTAGGGAAAAGGTGGTTACCCATTCCTTATATGGTCAAATAGAAGAGATTAAAGACGTTCAAACTTTTATGCAATATCACGTATTTGCAGTTTGGGATTTTATGTCATTGTTAAAAAGCTTACAACTACATGTTACAACAATAAAGACTCCGTGGATACCTGCAAAAGATCCTGAGATCAGTAGATTTATAAATGAAATTGTTCTTGGTGAAGAAAGTGATAGTAATGAAGGTGGAAAGCCTATGAGTCATTATGAAATGTATATCGAAGCGATGATCGAGATTAAAGCAGATACTACTCAGATTGAAAATTTGCTAAAAAATCTTTCTCAGGGGATTGCTCTAAAAGAGAGCCTTAGAGAACTCAACGTAAAGGAAGAGGTAAAAGACTTTATGCGTTTTACATTTGATGTTATTGATTTACAAAAACCACATATAACAGCCGCAGTATTTACCATGGGAAGAGAAGATCTGATTCCGGATTTATTTATAGGTATTGTTAAAAATTTGGAAAAAAATAGTGATGCTACACTAAGGAAACTAATCTATTATTTAGAGCGACATATTGAGTTAGATGGTGATGAACATGGACCTGTGAGCCTAAAAATGTTGGAAAATCTATGTGGTAATGATAATGAAAAGTGGAATGAAGCCTTGAAGTATAGTAAAATCGCTTTGGAGGAGCGATTAAAACTATGGGATAGTATTAGCAATACATTAAGAAAAAGAGAAATAATTTTATCGTAAATTATTTATATATTAAACTAACGAACATTAGTTAATAAAAATGAATACAGTAGAACTAAAAATGCCCAGAATGGGCGAAAGCATATCAAAAGCTACGATTCTTAGTTGGTTAAAGAATGTAGGAGATACTGTTGAAGAAGATGAGACGATACTTGAGGTAGCCACCGACAAAGTAGATTCAGAAGTGCCTTCTCCTTGTGATGGTGTGATTGCCGAAATACATTGTCAGCCCAACGACGTTATTGAGGTAGGAAAAGTAATCGCTATAATCCATGCAGATAAGGACTTAGCAATGAAAAAGTCAAAATCTAAGGAAATAGATTCTGAAATTTCTCTTGATAAAAAACATGAAAAAGCTTCTCTCCCTCTGGGA
Source organism: uncultured Aquimarina sp. (assembly GCA_947495425.1). GTDB lineage: Bacteria > Bacteroidota > Bacteroidia > Flavobacteriales > Flavobacteriaceae > Aquimarina. The sequence goes on along the minus strand of CANLYR010000005.1, from coordinate 2,525 downwards.
GAGATGTCCGGAGGACAGAGAGGGCAAACTTATCAGGAAGGTTTAAGGCATAAAAAAAATCAAGTTTCTCTCCCAGAGGGAGAGATGTCCGCCTTAGGCAGACAGAAAGGGTCAGATACATTTTTATCTCCCTTAGTAATTAGGATCGCACAAAAAGAAAACCTTACGATCGAGGAAGTACAACGTATTTCTGGAACTGGTGCAGCGGGTAGAATTCGCAAGAGTGATGTAGTACAGTACTTAAAAAACAGAACATACCCATTACCAAGCAGACCACAACCAATAGCTCCAAAATCGTCATATAATGCGCCTCCAATTTCTTTTTTAGAAGGAAAAGATCGCATTGTAGAAATGGATCGTATGCGTTGTATGATTGCAGATCATATGGTATACTCTAAACATACTTCTCCGCATGTAACAAGTTACATCGAAGTAGATGTTACTAGCATTGTAAATTGGCGAAACAAGGTGAAGCAGGAGTTTCAGGAGATGCACGGAGAGAAATTAACCTTTACCCCCATTTTTGTAGAAGCAGTAGCCAAAGCGATTGTAGCATACCCGATGATTAATGTATCGGTAGATGACAAGAAAATTGTGGTTCATAAGGATATCAATGTAGGTATGGCAACAGCTTTGCCAAGCGGAAACCTTATAGTTCCCGTGGTTAGAAATGCTGATGAAAAGAACCTTTTAGGATTGGCTAAACACGTGAATCATTTGGCTAATAGTGCCCGAAATAATGCATTGAAACCTGATGAAATAGGAGGAAGTACATTTACAATTTCTAACGTAGGAACTTTTGGTAGTTTGATGGGTACTCCGATCATTAATCAGCCGGAAGTTGCAATTCTGGCATTAGGAATCATAAAGAAAAGGCCCGAGGTAATTACCACTGAACAAGGCGACGAAATAGCGATTAGAAGTATGATGTATTTGTCATTATCCTTTGATCATAGAGTAGTTGATGGATTTTTAGGCGGTTCATTTTTACGCAAAGTAGGTAATGAATTAGAAGCTTTTGATCCTACTAGAGAAATAAAATAATAAATGCACAAGGGATAGAAGTGACATCCTTTTTTGTTTGTCACACTGAGCTTGTCGAAGTGCAGATCAAATTAAAAAGATATAGCGAATAGCCCGACCCGAAGCATGCGGGATGTGCCCAAAACAATAATAATGGAACCAAAAATCAAAATTACTAGAACTACGGATTCAAAATTGCAACATATTGATTTTGAAAACATTCCTTTGGGAAGAACTTTTACGGATCACATGTTTATCTGTGAGTATGAAAATGGAGCATGGCAAAACCCAAGAATAGAACCTTTGGCATTAATTCCAACACACCCGGCTGCCATGGCATTACACTATGGACAGGCAATTTTTGAAGGGATGAAAGCTACCGTTGGTGAAGACAAAACCCCGTTATTATTTCGGCCAGAAGAAAATGCAAAACGTTTTAATCATAGTGCCGCACGAATGGGAATGCCCCCTGTGCCTCCAACACTATTTGTAGAAGCCGTAAAACAAATTGTTGGGGTAGAACATCATTGGATCCCACCACAAGATGGAAGTGCTTTATACCTAAGACCATTTATGTATGCCGACGAGCCTTTTATAGGGATGCGAGCTGCAACGAGTTATAAGTTCATTGTGATTTGTTCACCAGCAGGGCCATTTTTCACAAAAAAGATCCGATTATATGCCGAAACCGAATATATAAGAGCGGCTGATGGAGGAACAGGAGAAGCAAAAGCAGCTGGAAATTATGCTGCAGCAATTCTACCTACAGAAAAAGCTAAAGCCAAAGGATATGATCAGGTGTTATGGTTAGATGCCAACGAGCATAAATACGTACAGGAAGTGGGTACGATGAATATCTTTTTTAAAGTAGCGGGTAAATTTATTACCCCTAGTACCAGCGGATCAATTTTAAAAGGAATCACAAGAGATAGTGTAATTACACTACTAAAAGATAAAGGTTTTGAGGTCGAAGAGCGCCCGATTACCATCGATGAAGTGATTCAGTTTTCTAAAGAAGGAGCACTGGAAGAGGCTTTTGGTACAGGTACTGCGGTAGCTATTGCAATGATAGAAGCTATTGGTTATAAAGATGAGTTGATCACATTGCCAGAGGCAAACCCTGTTAGTCAGGGTATGAAAAATACTTTAGACGAAATTAAAGTTCAAAAACAAGAAGATATCCACGGATGGATTGTACCCGTAGCTATTGAAGAGAAGGTAGGATAGTGAGGAATTACGAATGTAGAATTAAGAATTACGAATACTGAAAGAAGAGAGAGATGATTTTAATTCTGTTTTAAACGTCCTAGGAAAATTCAGTGTAAATAATGAAGTGAACGAACCTAAAATTGTATTCATTGGAGTAAAAAGGGTTTATGATAGTGAGAAATTAAGAATTTGGATGTACGAATAAATAAATAGTATTAACCCGTTGTGCATTTAGAAAAAGTTGTGCAAACTGCTAAAAGGCAGTAAATTGTAGTTACCACACAACAATTTAA
>CANLYR010000004.1 GCA_947495425.1 uncultured Aquimarina sp. | reverse complement strand
TTTCGGGGTTTTATTATACTTAAATATACAACAAAACCCTCATATTTACAAGAGTTTTCGTGTTTTATGAAGGTGCCGTTTTAGAGCCTTGCCTCGAAACCTTAAGGTCTTTTCTTTTATAATACCTTTGGAAACTTACACCTAGAGGTTGTTTATTTAATCTACAATATGAATATTAACCAATTCAATATATTTTAATTTGGCTTCATTTGGGGTTAAATTTTTTACCTGAAAAAGGGCATTCAATTTAAATGCATTTCTAAGCTCGCTATCACCAGATGGATTATAAAATCCAGAACCTTCTGTATGTATTGCTTGTTTGTAATAGGCGTAGAAGTGAAGCATAACATCAGGTGGTAATTGTATTTTTGTACGACTAGCACGCTGATATGCTTCGTTAAAAGCAATATTTAATTCTTCTTCGGTCATGTTAGTGAAACAACGTTTAACATTGTTTAATTATCAATTTATATTCACAAAGTTAGCTGAACCTGCCTTTGCCGGCAGACAGGTTTATCCAACTGAAGCGCAGGAGCTATTTCTATTCATTTTTATAGTGAAGCGATAACACTTTCTCCTCCTCTTACTTTTTGATCCAAAGTAACATTGATTTTGGTTCCTATAGGTAAGAATACATCTACTCTAGAGCCAAATTTAATAAATCCACTATCAGAACCTTGAATTACTTTTTCTCCCTCTACGACATAATTTACAATTCTTTTCGCTAGCGCGCCTGCAATCTGTCTGTATAAGACTTCTATGAGATTGTTTTTAACCACAACCGTGGTTCTTTCATTTTCTTCAGAAGCTTTAGGGTGCCAGGCGACCAAATATTTTCCGGGATGATATTTGCTTAAGACAACATCTCCGTTTATAGGATGTCTGGTTACATGAACATTAATCGGAGACATAAAGATTGAAACTTGTAATCTATTATCATTAAAATGTTCTTTTTCAAACACCTCCTCAATCACTACAACTTTACCATCAACAGGTGCTATTACTGTATTGTCATCAATCGTAGTATTTCTTTTAGGATTTCTAAAAAACTGTAATATCAAAATCAAAAAAGCTAGAGTTACTATAAATATTGCGATTTGCCATTCTTTAATCTGAATAGCAACATATGATGCAACATTGATTCCTAAAAATAATACAATTGCAACTGAAATTATTTTATATCCTTCTTTATGAAACATGCTCTAAAATTTGTAAAAATCCGTATAAAAATGGGCTAGCAAATATAACGCTATCTAAACGATCATAAATACCACCATGTCCAGGCATTATAGTTCCGCTATCTTTAACTCCTGCCTGTCTTTTAAATTTTGATTGTATTAAATCACCTAATGTCCCAAAAATACTCATAATTATACTTATAATCAACCAAATGCTTATTGTTAAGGTATTAGAAAAAATGGCAATTAAATAACCCGCTAATATTGAGAAGACAAAACCACCAATAAAACCTTCGATAGTTTTTTTAGGAGATATACGTTGCAATAGCTTGTGCTTGCCCAGGTTTTTTCCTACGAGATAAGCAAAAGAGTCATTAGTCCATGTGATTAAAAAAGCTCCTGCAATAATGAGGGGTTGATACTCACCAGAATAGTTGGGAACAAGTGTTAGAAAAATAATCGAAGTAATTAAATAAAAGATACTGGTTCTGTATTTACGTTTTTCATACATTGGAATTATTCGAATCGTTACCAGGTCTTTTACTAAAAACAATTCTGTAATAATGGTGAGTGCTAAAATTGGAATTATCAGATAGGATTGATTTTGAAATATGTTTAGTAGGGTTAAAAGCACTATAAATATAATATACAGCCCTTTATTTTTGAGATGAACTAATTTTTGGAATTCAAAAATAGAAATCATTCCAAAGACAAAAAATACGCCAATAAATGTATATTTAGATACAAATATTGATACTAATAAAATCGAGACATATAAAAATCCCGATAAAGACCTTGTTAATAGTTCTTTCATATTATAAATCTTCCAGCAGCAGCAAATATAGATTTTTTGAACTATTTCCATAGCTTAAGAAATCCTTTTCTTTTTGTGGTTCAAAGTCTTTTATTGTAGTAATGTTAGAGGGTATCGAATTTTTATTTTTTTCTTTGATTCCCTTAAGGCCTTCGCTTATACTTTTAACTAGCTGACTTGTAGAGGCTAGGATTACAAAATTATCAGACAACTCGGTGAGTTTTTTTTCTCTGAGTTGATTTGAAGATACTAAGATTGCTCCAGTATCGGCTATTAAATATTCACACGTAGTAAAAAAGAAAGAAGCAGAAGAATTTTTGACAAAATTCAAGTTGAAACCTGAGAATTTATGTTCTAAACCAATATCAAAAGAACATACATCTTTCTCATACCAATCATTCTCTAAGAGAATTTTATCAAAAGAATCAAGAACTTCTGCATCATCATCACAATATAGAAATTTGCCTCCATTTCTTTTGAAATTCATCATAAAGCTTTCATCAATCGGAAGATCGATTTCGGGCATATATTTACTGCGATCATCTATATGCCGCTCCTTACTCTTTTGGTCTGATTTAGATTTTGAGGAAAATATTCTTCTAAATAGACTCATTTTTGATTTATGATTGGGAAATTAGGATTATACAATACTTTCAAAGATAAAAAAAATCTTAACCTAATATTCTGTTAGGTTAAGATTTTTCATTTTACAAGTAAAAATATCGTATTTATGAAGGTTCTTTAACGATTTCTTCTTCTTTTTTGTCAAAAGGTCGCTCTCCAAATATTTTTTCTAGGTTATCTTTAAAAATAACTTCCTTTTCTAATAATACTTCAGCAAGTTCTGTTAGCTTATCTTTATTTTTTTCTAATAATTTAATTGCACGTTGATACTGCTCTTCAATTATATTTGAAATTTCTTTATCAATAAGCTCACTAGTTTGTTCACTATATGGTTTTGTGAAATTATACTCACTTTGTCCCGAAGAATCATAGTAGGTAAGGTTTCCTACTTTGTCATTTAATCCATATACTGTAACCATAGCTCTCGCTTGCTTAGTTACTTTTTCTAAGTCACTTAGAGCTCCTGTAGAAATTTCATTAAATATTACTTGTTCTGCGGCGCGACCTCCTAATGCAGCACACATTTCATCAAGCATTTGATTTGGTCGTACAATTAACCTTTCTTCAGGTAAATACCAAGCAGCCCCGAGAGATTGCCCTCTGGGTACAATAGTAACTTTTACTAAGGGAGCAGCGTGTTCTAGCATCCAACTCACAGTTGCGTGACCTGCTTCGTGAAAAGCAATAGCTCGTTTTTCTTCTGGAGTAATAATTTTATTCTTTTTCTCTAATCCTCCAACAATTCTATCTACTGCATCCAGAAAATCTTGTTTTCCCACTGCTTTATTACCTTTTCTTGCAGCAATTAAAGCAGCTTCGTTACATACATTTGCAATATCAGCGCCAGAGAATCCCGGAGTTTGTTTTGCCATGAATTCGGTATCTAATTCATTTTCAACTTTCTTTAATGGCTTTAAATGAACATCGAATATTTCTTTACGCTCACGAACATCCGGAAGGTCTACATAAATTTGACGATCAAAGCGACCAGCACGAAGTAAGGCTTTATCAAGCACGTCTGCTCTATTTGTTGCAGCAATTACAATCACATTGGTATTTGTGCCAAAACCATCCATTTCTGTCAACAGTTGATTTAGTGTATTTTCTCTTTCGTCATTAGATCCTGAGAAATTACTTTTACCTCTGGCTCTACCTACAGCATCAATTTCATCAATAAATATGATAGCTGGGGATTTTTCTTTGGCTTGTTTGAAAAGGTCTCTTACTCTAGAGGCTCCAACACCAACAAACATTTCAACAAAATCAGATCCAGATAGCGAGAAGAAAGGTACTTTTGCTTCTCCGGCAACTGCTTTGGCTAATAAGGTTTTACCAGTTCCAGGAGGACCAACTAATAATGCTCCTTTCGGAATTTTTCCACCTAGTGAGGTATATTTCTCTGGATTTTTAAGGAAATCAACAATTTCTTGTACTTCTTCCTTAGCTCCTTCAAGACCAGCTACGTTTTCAAAAGAGACTTTCACCTCGGTGTTTTGATCAAAAAGCTTAGCCTTAGATTTTCCAATATTAAAAATCTGTCCGCCGCCGCCGCCGGCACCTCCACTCATTCTGCGCATTATGAATATCCATACGCCTATAATTAGGGCGAATGGCAACAATGTGATAAAAATTTCTCCCCATACGTTGCTTTCTGTATCATAAGTTACCTGAGTAGATAATCCATTTTTACTTTTTACATCTGCAATTTCATTTTCAAAATTTTGTAAGTCTCCAAATTCAAACTGGTAGTCCGGATCACTAGGACTAGCTGGTAACAGAGAGTTACCTTTATTTTTTTGATGCTTATCTAAAGATTTCGCTTCGTTTGTAAGATATACTTTAGCTTGTCGGCGATTTATAATCACCACTTTTTCTACTTCGCCGTTACTTAAAAAGTCTTGAAAATCAGAAGGTGATGTGGTAGGAGCTGATCCTAGTCCGCTTCCGCCGACAAAGTTTAATACTAAAAAACCAACGATAATAATCGCATAAATCCAGTATGCACTAAATTTTGGTTTTTTATTTGGTTCTGTTTTTTTATTGTCTTTCGCCATTTACGGTTTTCTTTTAATAATTTGTTTCAATAATGGTAGTTTTGGCATCTCCCCAAAGACCTTCAATATCATAGAATTCTCTTATATGTTTTTGGAAAACGTGAACTACGATATTTACGTAATCAATCAATACCCATTCAGAATTTTCACTACCTTCTACATGCCAAGGTTTGTCTTTAAGTTGTTTACTTACTGTTTTTTGGATGGAATTTACAATTGCATTTACCTGAGTATTAGAAGTTCCATTGCAGATTATAAAGTAATCACATACTGTATTTTCGATATCTCTGAGATCTAAAATATTAATGTCTTTACCTTTAACTTCTTCAATACCTTTTAATATTTGAGTGATTAATTGATCAGTACCAATTTCTTTTTTTGTCATGCATTTTTTTAATTTGTGTAAAGTTATTACTTTTTATCATTTTAATACCTTTATTATTCTGACATTTATGAAACTTTTACACCTTTTATATGGATATAATCAAAGTTGATGCCATTGCGTCTACAAATACTTTTCTTAGAGAATTAAATCGTGAAAAACAACTAATCGATCCAGTTTGTGTTACGGCAACAGAGCAACTTGCTGGTAAGGGACAGATGGGTACTGTATGGCAAAGTAACGCGGGGGAAAATCTTACGTGTAGTGTGTTTATGCCTGTCTCAGGATTAAAGCTGGTAGATCAATTTTATATTTCTATAAGCACATCATTAGCTATTTGTGATATGTTGAGTAATATCATGGTGCCAAAATTATCTATAAAATGGCCTAACGACATTCTGTCAGATCGATTAAAGATTTGTGGCGTTTTGATAGAAAACGTGGTTAAGAATGGCAGATTAACTGGCGCGATAATTGGTATAGGGATTAATATCAATCAAGTAGCATTTGATAACCTCCCCCAGGCAGGATCTTTAATACAAATTCTAGGTAAAAGTTTTAACATTGAAGAGATTTTACATATGTTAGTCGCTACACTAGAGAAACGTTTTTCTGTATTGAATGTTTCTATTTTTGCAGCTCTAAAAAAGGAATATGAGTCTATTCTTTTTAGAAAAAACAAACCCTCAACATTTTTGAATGTAGAGGGTGATTCTTTTGTGGGAATCATCAAGTCGATTACTGATCAGGGTAAACTTCAGATCTTGTTAGAAGATGAAATTGTTTCTGAGTTTGGACTTAAAGAAATTAAACTACTGTATTAATATAAGCGTATCTTAGTGTTTGATAAGTGAAAGCATATTTATTAAAAATTTCAAATATCAAAATACCAAAAGACTCTCAATTATAATTTTCCAATATTTTCACTAAGGGTATTAATGAAGTTTTGGATTGGGTTTTTGATCATCATGGCCATCATAGCATTAAACTCGCCATCAAATGTAAGTTTAGTGGTGCTTTTTCCATCTTCGGTATCTCCTATGTCTGCTTTTAGTGTAAAAGGAAGCTTATCACTCGCTGCGCCAAGCACAACTTGACTTGATGGTGTGCTTTCTTTTTGATCTAATACTAATTCGGGCATTCCTTTTAATTGAAAAAGAAACCTTGAGTCACTTATTTTTTCAAATTTTTGCTTGCTTTCTGGCATAAGTTGTTCAAAGTTCTCAACTTTTGTAAGAAATTCAAATACTTCTTCTGCGGTTTTATTTACGTGTACCGTAGGGCTTTCTAAGTTCATGATGCAATCTAATTTTTATAGGTTCCACTCTGCTGGATTTGTTCGCCAGCTTTGTAATGTTTCTTCTTGTTGTTGTGTAATGTAGTCTGTGTCTAATGCTTGTTCTAATAAATTTTCATAATCACTCAACGTATGCAAAGACAATGCCGCTTCTTCAAAATTCTGTACAGCGATGTGGAATCCATAATTAAATATGGCTACCATTCCTTGTACATTGGCGTTTACTTCTTTTAGCGCTTTAACAGCATTGAGGCTACTCTTTCCTGTACTAATTAAGTCTTCGACTACGACTACTTTTTTACCTGTAGGCACAATACCTTCAATTTGATTCTTTCTGCCATGTTTTTTTGCTTCGGGTCTCACATAGATAAATGGAAGATCTAATGTATCAGCAACCAACATGCCTATGCCAATGGCACCAGTCGCAACACCTGCTATTACATCAGGCTTACCATAGGTTGTCTCAATAAATTTGGCAAGATGCTCCTTGAGAAAATTACGTATTTCTGGATAAGACAATGTGATACGATTATCACAATAGATGGGAGATTTCCAACCGGATGCCCAAGTAAAAGGTGCTTGCGGTTGTAATTTAATTGCATTAATTTGCAGTAATAATTCGGCAGTTTTTTTTGCTGTATCTTTATCAAAAATCATAGTTGCAAATGTATAAAGTTTTTGTGAATAATACGCCTATTATTCTATCTACAAAAAAGGCTATTCAGGGGTATGAAATGATTCCTATAAAAAAGGCAAATCTTCAAACGATTATAAGAGACATCCTTAATAAGGAGTCTTCAAAAGTGCAGGTAAAATATCATCTTCACCATAAAAAAGAAGACAAGCTAATAGACCATCTGTATACAAAGTTACCTGTTGTAATTGCTGGAGGTGGGAAAGCATACAATACTAATATGGACATTCTCTTCATTAAGCGTAACGGGAAGTGGGATTTGCCTAAAGGTAAAATCGAAAAAAATGAACATATCGAAACCGCCGCAATACGAGAGGTAGAAGAGGAGACTGGTGTCACGGGGCTTGAGATCACTAAGTTTTTATATAAAACTTTTCATATCTTTAAAAGAAATGGGGAATTCAGACTGAAGGTTACATATTGGTTCGAGATGAAAACTGAATTTGATGGAGAACTTGTGCCACAAACCAATGAAGGGATCACTAAAGTAAAATGGAAAAACAAGAAGAAAGCAAAGAAAGCATTAACAAATTCGTATGCAAATATCAAAAAACTCTTTTCGCATGATTATTTATCCTAACCTATGAAATTTTATTTTTCGTTGCTTTTTAAGCGACTGAATCGACAATTAAAAGATTTAGGAATTGAACCATTAATTGCTAGTATCATATTTCCTTGTTTGTTTTATTGGGTATCCTTGAGTTTTTTTGACAAATTTATATATGCGAATTATCTTTACTCATTTATAACCATTTTAATTGTTTTTGTCATTAGTTTTCCTGAGCATGATGATTTTATCAAACAACAATTTTCGCCAAACACGTATAGAAGTATCAAAATCATAAATCATTTACTTTTAGTACTGCCGTTTGTGTGTTTTTTGTTATTTAAGTTGTGTTATTTTGAGGTTTTGATAGTTGTGGTGTTAACTGTTTTACTTTCTTATGTAAAGAAGCCTAATAAAATTAATTTTGTAATACCTACGCCTTTCTACAGGTGGCCATATGAATTTACTGTTGGATTTAGAAAAACGTATTTAGTATTTTTATTTTCCTATGGAATTTCAATACTATCTATTTATGTTGATAATTTTAATTTAGGTGTTTTTGCAATACTATCTATTTTTTTTCTTTGTTCTTTTTATTATTCAAAATTAGAACCGCAGTTTTATATTTGGGTACATGCTGAGAGCCCTCAAGGCTTTTTGAAAAATAAAATCCGTATAGCAGGCACATACAGTTTTTTTTTATCGCTGCCTATTCTTGTAATTTTATTTATTTTTTATGCTGATCAGATTCATATTGCTTTTATTTTTGAATTGTTAGGATTTCTTTATATGGTTATGTATATCATAATGAAATATGCTTTTAATAGTTCTGGTGTTAGTATGTTACAAGGAGTGATAGGAGTGTTGTGCCTTTTATTTCCTCCGGCATTATTACTTATCATTCCATACTATTACTCACGAGCGATAAACAATCTTAATAAACTTTTGAAATGATCAAAATCACTTCAGTACATAAGGCATATGGTACCAATCAGGTATTGCATAATATAAATTTATCTTTCAGATCAGGAGAGATTCATGGTATTGTAGGAGAAAATGGCGCAGGTAAAACGACATTGTTTCGATGTGTTTCAGGGATAGAAAGTTTTAAAGGAACGATTAGCTATAATAAAGGTGCAATCAAAAACTCGGTTGGATTTTTGCCTACAAACCCTTATTTCATTTCTAAGATTACTGGAAAAGAATATTTACAATTATTATGCAACGCTAGAAATATTAATGTTAGTGATTTCAATGAAAAAAACATCTTTGATTTACCTCTTAAAAAGTATGCTGAAACATATTCAACAGGTATGAAAAAAAAACTAGCTCTTACAGGAATTTTATTGCAGAATAATGATGTTTTTATTCTTGATGAGCCTTTCAATGGAGTTGATGTTCACAGTAATATAATAATTAATCAAGTCTTGTCTAAATTAAAAGAGCGTAACAAGATCATAATCCTTTCGTCTCATATTTTTTCAACATTACATGAAACCTGTGACTATTTACATTACTTAAAAAACGGAATGATTAAAAAAAGCGTGGATAAAGCTAAATTTGATTATGTTGAGCAAGAAATGAAGTCTATTGGTATCGAAGCTAAAATAGATAAATTAAACTTATGATATGATTTAGTTCTTAATCCGATATACGGGATATTTCATATGCGCTTTTTCATAATGGTCGGATTGTTTATGTATCCAATCTAATTGTGTATACCAATTGTTAGCAAAAGCAGTGTCTTTTTTCTTTTCTTCGAATTTCACTTTTAATTGTTTATTACTCTTTAATAATGACATAGCTTTATCCTCCCAAACGTAGGGAGAAAATCCTTCTTTCTGCTGTAGGATGGTATCAAAAAAATTCCAGTTAAAAAATGAATCAGGAGCTTCTGGTTCTAGCGTTTCTATTAAGTACCTAAATCCTTTTTGATCTGTAGGAACTACAACATCTCCTTTTTTAAAAGTAATAGTTTCTTTGCTTTTTTTTACAGAAGTGTCATAATGTAGATAATGACCTTCGTACGGCATTTCTCTGGTTTTATACGCTGCAATACGGTATGTTTCTGCTATAATAGTTGAATCTTGAGTCAATGTATTCAATTCAATTTGATTCAGCGTTAAAAGGTCAATTACCCTCCACCATCCTTGCGGAATTATATAGGCTTCAGGAATTGTAATTTCAGTGCTGGGAATAAAATAATTTTGATATTCAACCTTTTTAGCATAAGGCTTATTTCGGGAATATTTTAATCGTCTTGCACCAGTAATTTCACTATTAATAAACTCGCCTTCATATCCTTTAAAAGTAAAGGTAGTTACTAGTGATGTGTCAATTTTCCAATGAACCGGATAGGTTTCTTGCTTTGGGTAACTAGAAAATGCTTTTTCTCTGAGTGATCGTATGGTTACCCCATCTTTCTCAGTAATGTCTATCATAGAACGCATTATTTCATAAGTACCCTCAACTCTTTGTTTGTAAGGTTTAAGCATATGAGTTTCAACCATCATCCCTAGGGTATTCCAAAGGGTGGTATAGCCCGTAGAGTATCTGGGAGAATCCATGAATTGCGCCCAACCTTTGTCTGGTGTCGTTCCCCATACGTTAACATAGGGTGTAATGTCCCATTCTTTAGAAGTAAGCGAAGCTTCTAATTTGGGTTGCATTTCTTGATGCAAATATTCCCCTAATTCTCCATTTAATTTATTATGCTGGGTAAAAAGATGTGTCAGCGTATACTGGTAATCGGCACCATTACTCACATGGTTATCGATAAAAATATCCGGCTGTACATGATGAAATACTTCAGCAAAAGCTCTTGCATTTTTTGTGTCATTCTTAATAAAATCACGATTGAGATCATAGTTTCGGGCATTTCCTCTAAAACCATATTCCTTGGGTCCATTTTGATTCGTTCTTGTATCCGAGTTTCGATGAAGCGCTCCACCAATATTATATACAGGAATAGTGACTAAAACCGTATTTTTTGGTTTCTCAATCGTGCCTTGAATGATATCTTTAAATAATAACATAGTAGCATCAATACCATCACTCTCTCCTGGATGAATACCGTTGTTTATAAGTAAAACTCGTTTGGTTGCTCGTATTTTTTTGAAATTAAATTCTTGATCCGGATTTAGCGTTACCATATGTAAAGGATTTCCACTGTCTGTCATTCCAATCTCCTGAATATTAATTTCTGAATAAGTCTTTGCAAGGTTTTGATAATATTCAATTACTTTGGGATATGTCGGGGTTTCGGTTCCATTACTTTTTTCAAAAACTGTGGTGAAATCGAATGTTGTGCTAGTTCTTTTTTCTGAAGTTGTACAAGAAAAAGTAAGTAGAAAGCCCAAAATAGGTATGATTTTTTGCATGACTGATGAATATAATGACCAAATATACTAAGTTTTAAAAATTAGCAATCTTCTACAATGTTTTAGTTTTGAGTTGAAATCATATAGCTACTCATTTTACTTGTCTTACTACAAAATAAATGTATTTTTGCACCCTCAAATATCACAACTATGACGGAGTTTGTAAGAAAAAGAGTGGCAAATGCCAAAAATGATATTTTATCCGGGTTGACGGTTGCGTTGGCTTTAGTTCCTGAGGCTGTTGCCTTTGCTTTTGTAGCGGGTGTGGATCCATTAGTTGGATTGTATGCTGCGTTTATGATTGGATTGATTACTTCTGTTTTTGGAGGACGTCCGGGAATGATTTCTGGTGCAACAGGAGCATTAGCCGTGGTCATGGTAAGCCTTGTAGCAGAAGGAAATGCTATGGGTGCTCCAGGAGAAGAACTTGGATTGTATTATCTTTTTGCAACGGTTATTTTTATGGGAGTAATTCAAATGCTGGCCGGGGTATTCAAGCTTGGTAAATTTGTGCGCTTGATCCCACATCCAGTAATGATGGGGTTCGTAAATGGACTAGCCATTGTAATTTTTCTTTCTCAATTAGGGATGTTTAAAGAAGGGGTTAAAGATGTATTTGGTAACGATAAATATGTGACAACCTCAATAGATAAAAAATTCGAAATAAGAGAGGATAACAAAGTCTACGATGCTACAACAGGCGTTGCCTTATTCAATTTTGCAGACAATAGAATAGAAGATTTAACTTCTGAAGAGGGAAAATATATCATTCATGATGGTCAGGTTTTTGATTTGATATCTCAGGAGTTGCTTTTTAATTATAATGATAAAGAGAAGGCGATTTATAGCATTCAAAAGAAAGGAAAGGTCAAAAGGTGGATTTCTACTACTCAGTTATTATTGATGTTAGGTTTGGTACTACTAACCATGGCGATCATGTGGGGATTACCTAAGCTTAAAGCTACTGCCAAATTACCAGAGGCATTGATAGGAATTGTGGTTGTATCTGCTATAGTGATTCTTGGTAAACTAGACGTTGCCACCGTAGGTAGTTTTATTAGAGATGGCGGTGGAGAAGGGCTAAAGGGAGGATTACCTCAATTTCAATTCGATATTTTTAATAAAGTACCCTTCACATGGGCGACCTTCACATTTATAGCACCTTATGCATTAATATTGGCTGCCATCGGATTAATAGAATCGTTGATGACATTAAACCTTATTGATGAGTTAACTGAGACGAGAGGTAATTCTAATAGAGAATGTTTAGCACAAGGAGGCGCCAATATAGTTACAGGTCTTTTTGGGGGTATGGGTGGTTGTGCCATGATCGGGCAATCTATTATTAACATCAAGGGAGGTGGTCGTACACGATTATCAGGTATTGTAGCAGCAGTAACACTATTGCTATTTATCTTATTTGCCTCTGGATTAATAGAACAAGTGCCTATTGCGGCTCTGGTTGGTGTAATGTTTATGGTAGTGATCGGAACCTTTGCATGGTCGAGTTTTAGAATTTTAAATAAAATACCACGTACCGATGCTATTGTATTAATAGCAGTATCTTCATTAACAGTATTTTTTGACCTCGCAGTGGCGGTAATTGCCGGAGTAATTATGTCGGCACTAGCGTTTGCCTGGGAAAATGCTAAAAAAATACGAGCACGAAAACATATCAAAGATGATGGAACCAAAGTATACGAGATATGGGGACCTCTTTTCTTCGGAAGTATACAGGCTTTCAATAATAAATTTGATGTGGCTAATGATCCGGAGTCTGTAGAGATCGATTTTATAGAATCCCGCGTTAGCGATCATTCTGCACTAGAAGCGATCTTCAATTTGGTAGGTAGGTATGAAGAAGCAGGCAAAAAGGTAAGGATTAAACACCTTAGCGAAGAATGCCAGGCCCTAATGATCAAAGCTTCGCCTAGGTTAGCTAATGTAATAGAACATGATGTAGATGATCCACGTTATCATGTGATGGCAAAAGCAATGCAGTAAATAAAACGTATATTTCGATCCTAAATCGAATTAAATAAGAGATGGATATTCCTTTTGAACCTATTGTTTTTGGTATAAAAGTGAATATCCATTTGGTTTTAGAGTATGCCGCATTTTTTATTGGATTTCGATATTATGTGTATCTCAAGAAGAATACACAGGATCTGATTTCTTCAGGTAATCGATTATCCATCATTATAGGAGCAGTTTTTGGTGCTTTTTTTGGGTCTCGATGGGTTGGTTTTTTAGAAAATCCTGTATTCTCTTTCACTCCAGAATATTTGCTGCAAGTGCTAAATGCCAAAACTATTATGGGTGGTCTTTTTGGAGGTCTTCTTGGGGTAGAGATTGCTAAGAAAATTATTAACGAAAAGCATTCTTCTGGCGACTTATTTACGTTTCCAATCATTTTGGGAATTATAGTAGGTAGGGTTGGGTGTTTTTTGGCCGGAATTAATGAATTTACATATGGAAAAATTACAACCTCATTTTTAGGAATGGATTTGGGAGATGGAGTATTACGGTACCCATTGGCTTTATTCGAAATTGTTTTTTTGATTGTTTTGTGGATATTTCTGAAACATTTCCTAAAGAAAAATGTACTTGAAAGCGGGCGCCTGTTTCAGTACTTTATGATCTCATATTTTTCGTTTCGTTTTATAATAGAATTTTTAAAACCCAATGTTTTTTTAATTTTTGGATTAAGTAGTATTCAGTATTTATGTATCTTATGCTTAATTTACTATCAAAAAACTATTCGAAAACTCTTTTATGCCCGTTAGAAACTATACGTATTACGATTTTACACTCAGTTTATGTCCAACCTGTTTAAAAAGAATTGATGCTAAAATCGTTTTTGAAGACGATAAAGTATTTATGCTGAAGCGATGTCCTGATCACGGCAGATCAAAAGTACTTATCGCCGATGATATTGAATATTATAAAAATATTAGAAATTACAATAAACCCTCAGAGTTTCCCTATAAGTTTAATACGACTACAGATTATGGATGCCCGTATGATTGTGGATTATGCCCTGATCATGAGCAGCATTCTTGTTTGACGATTATAGAAGTTACTGATCGATGTAATCTTACTTGCCCGACCTGTTATGCTTCTTCGTCTCCGCACTATGGAAGACATCGCACGTTAGATGAAATTAAAAAGATGTTGGATACGATTGTAGAAAATGAGAAAGAACCAGACGTGGTTCAAATTAGTGGAGGAGAACCCACAATACATCCTCAGTTTTTTGAAATCTTAGAGTATGCCAAGCAACTACCGATTCGACATCTAATGGTCAATACTAATGGTGTGCGTATCGCAAAGGATATTAAATTTGTAGAGCGATTGGCGAGTTATATGCCAGATTTTGAAATTTATCTGCAATTCGATTCTTTAAAAGCAGAAGTGCTAGAAAAATTACGAGGAGAAGACCTTACCAAAGTCAGAAAACAAGCGATAGCGCATCTCAATCAATTTAATTTATCGACAACGTTGGTTGTAACTCTAGAGAAAGGACTTAATGATGAGGAGATGGGGGATATAATTTCGTTTGCTACTCAGCAAAAGTGTGTTAGAGGAGTCACGTTTCAGCCCACACAAATAGCAGGAAGATTAGAAGATTTTGATACGCAAACCAATAGGATCACACTCACAGAAGTGCGTAGAAAAATAGTAGAGCAATTTCCGGTTTTTGAAGCCGATGATCTAATTCCGGTACCCTGTAACCCTGATGCGTTGGTGATGGGGTATGCATTAAAAAATGAAGCGGGTATTATGCCGCTAACACGTTATATTAATCCGTCTGATTTATTGGATAATGGTAAAAATACTATTGTTTATGAACAGGATGCTGAGTTGCATGGTAAAGTCCTTGAATTGTTTAGTACTGGAAATTCTGTAGAAACAGCTTCAGAAAATTTGAAATCTATCATGTGTTGTCTTCCCGAAATTGATGCACCTGATTTGGGGTATGATAATTTGTTTCGCATTATTATCATGCAATTTATTGATGCCTATAACTTTGATGTGCGAGCTATTAAAAAATCTTGTGTGCATATTGTAAATAAAGATTATAAAATCATTCCTTTTGAAACTATGAATTTATTTTATAGGGATGATAAGCAAGCATATTTAGAACACTTAAGAACCGAAGTCTTATGATATCAAACTTAATTATACTCGAGCCGGGCAATCTAGATGGGATAGTTTATGTTATTCTGTTAATTCTTCTCGGACCTCCAATTTTTCTGGCAATTATTGGTTTCATTCTATTTCGTAGTGCTAGTCGAAAGGCTGGAAAAGTTTTTTTTATTCTTGCAGGAGTCTACCTTGTGGTTGGTTTGGGGATTTGTGGGGCATTGTTGTCTGGATTTTAGGTTTTTTCTAAAATGTACATGGTTTCGTTAAGAATATCTAGTTTATTTCTGATTTTATGTTTTGGAGCATATATTTTTGATAACTCAAATTCGTCGGTGTTTTCCTTTACTTTATATCCTTTTACCTTAGATAAATAAGAATTTGGCAGAGTTTGATGTAAAAAAGAGTCATTAGTATCATTATTACTGTCAAAATAATGCAATAATCGCTTATAAACTGGGGTTTGCTCAACTTCTGGTAAATACGTTACTGCACCTAGCAAATCCCTTGATTTTTGTAGTTGATTAAAAACAGAGAATAGCGTATTTGTAATTTCTCTATTTAGAAAAAATAAAACACCTTCTATTAAAATAAATGTGGGTTGTTTCGTAATCATAGGCTGTAGCATTACCACAATTTCAGCAGCGGTATTTGCATTAAAATCGATTGCCGTGTATTGAATATCACGATGAGGTAATTCACCTGTTTTTATCCAATGATCAACTTTTTCTTTTTTGTAGGATATGATACCTTTTTTATCTATTTCTATTGTTGAAACGTTATTGCTAAAAGAAAATTGGTACATGCTAAACCCAGATCCAAAATTGATCAATGTACCCCCATTGTTTTTACCAAAAAAAGCATTCATTTTTTCATAGAAGAAACGGTTTCTTATGCTATGCAAAATAGCTTCATGCGCAGAAACACTTTTCAAAATATCAGCTATTAATGCATCTGTGTCCGAATTATTCCATAATTGTGCATAGCAATCTTTGCTTACTTCTTTATAATGAGACCTGTAAGTAGATACTATAAAAGCGGTTTCATGAATTTTCATGATAACTATGATATGGATTCAGATAGTTAAAAATATTAAAAAAGTAGATCTTGTAGTTGTCATTAGTGATCTGCGAAGTAAGTTTTATGTTAATTTTATGATTTTCGAGGAGTTATATTTTTTTTCTACCACTTCTTTTAGCTTTTTATTCATTGCATTAAAACCTTGCACGGTTTGAGATTCAAGTTTTTTTCTAAATATAGGTATCAAAATACCACTGAATTTTTCTTGATGATAAAAGGTGATTGTACCGTCATTATTGTCTTGAATTTTAAAACGATGTTCTCCGTCAAACAACCCTTTGAACATAAAATGTCCTACCCATCGCAGTTCTTTATTTTTATTAACTAACCGTATCTTGGGAGAAAATGACATTTCAGGAAGAGATACTTTAATTGTATTTCCTTCTTTAGGTTCACCAATTATAGATGTTATAAAAGGATTCCATTTTTTATAGTCTTTAAAATTGATAAGTGTTTGCCATACTTGTTCTGCTTTGGCGTTAATTTTGATTACTGTTTTTATTTCCATTGTAGTACTTTTCAGATAGTTTACTACAAATTACAGCGTATTATATGCTGGATGTCTTGATTTAGATCAAGAAATTGATTTTTTTCGAATTCTACTTAAAGTTTCGGGTGTCATGCCTAGCATCGAGGCAAGATAATGCAATGGGATTTGATTAAAAAGACTAGGATTTTCATTAAAAAGTTGATCATAGCGTTCTTCTGCAGAAAGAGATAAATGGTTGAATACACGATTTTCTAGAGCTATAAAACATTTAGCGATAAATAATTTTTCGAGTTTATCCCAGTTGTTAATAACATTTCCAAGATTTAGATACTCTGTTTTTTGTATTGTATATAATTCACAATCTGTTAATGCCTGTATATCAAATCGAGCAGTTGTATTAAAAATGAGACTCGATAAATCAGTTACAAAATGTCCTTTATTAGAAATCCACTGGGTAATTTCTTTATGTTCGGTAGCAGCAAAAACCCTTAAATAACCGGTGCGTAAAAAACTTAACTGGTTACAATACTGATCTTTTTTCAAAAAATATGCTCCTTTTTTGAGTGAAGTTTCTTTAAATAATCTGGAAATGACCTCCATATCATTACTTGTAACTCCAAAGTAAGACTTGATATATTGCTGAAGTTCATTCATGACCCTGTTTTTTAATGCGTTAAGATACAGGTAATAGGTGATCTTACAAAAGAGAAAATTTCGCAGATTTAATAAGCCTACGAAATTTTCTTTTGTTGTTATCAAACTTAAGTAATGGCAACAAAAATATCTACTTCTGCCTGTTTAGGGTTTTTAGCTTCTTCACCATACACTTCAAAATCTGTTGTATATGTTCTGTTTAGATCTGTTTCCCAGATTTCGTACCAAGTATTATAAACAGCAGATTTTGTTAGATCTCCCTTTGCTGTATACCGAGAATAGGTACTTGCTTCTATTTGCAAGCTAGTCATCCCATCAGGAATTACGTCTACATGCGCTACTTTACATCCTAAAATTGTAGTGTATGCTCCAGTATGATCACTCTCGTAATCTGTATATAAAGCATAAATGGTATCTTCAATTTTATTAGGAATTTTATGTAGTATGCCTTCTGTCATAAACGTATTCCATAAAGCAGGAATATCGTTAGCGAATTGATCATTTTCTTTGGTGGTTCGTACCGAAATTCCGATGACCCAAAAGGGATCAAGTTTTGTTTTTATATTCATGATTGTTGTTATAGAATTAATATCATAACAAAAATATGATGGGAGAATGACAAACGTATGTCAGTAGTGATTTGTGACTATATTTTTATGATGAATAGAAAAGATGAGTAAGCTTTTCAGCATAAAACCATATAGCTTCGTCATATTCTTTTGTGACTAATACGAGGATTCCTGTTGTTTATGAATGAAAAAATCACTTCACAAGAACCGTATCTGGAACAAGTCCTGACACGTCTCCACCATTACGAATTACATCGCGTACGATTGAAGAGGATATGTAACTTTTTCCAGAAGACGTCAATAAGAAAACGGTTTCAATTTCAGACATTTTTCTATTGGTATGGGCAATTGCTTTTTCAAACTCAAAATCAGCGGGGTTTCGAAGACCTCTCAAAATGAATTGGGCATTTTGTTGTTTACAAAACTCTACGGTTAGCCCTTTATATGTCATGACCTTAATCTTGGATTCATTTTTGAATGATTCTTTTATAAATTGCTTTCGCTCCTCCAGAGAAAACATATATTTTTTATCAGCATTAATCCCGATAGCAATAATAACTTCATCAAACAAAGTCAATCCTCTTTCTATAATATCGTAATGTCCTAAGGTAATGGGGTCAAATGATCCTGGGAAAACTGCTCTTCTCATATGTGATTATGGATTGGTGTGATTACAAAGATATTAGAAATTACGAATTCGAGATTAAGATTTTATATCAATTACTCACTTTTTATAGCTTCTTCGATGGTGTTTGATAATAGTTCTGTTAGGCTAATTCCAGCCTTTAGGGCTTGTTGGGGTAAAATACTGGCTTCGCTAAATCCTGGATTTGTATTCATTTCAACAAAATGAGGTTCTCCATTATGGAAGATAAATTCGCTTCGCGAAAACCCTTTCATTTTCAGTAGTTGATATATTTTTAATGCGAGATCCTGAACTTTTTTGGTATTTTCTTTAGACAATCTCGCTGGTGTGATTTCTTGAGATTTCCCAAGATACTTAGCTTCATAATCAAAAAAATCGTTTTCTGATACGATTTCTGTGATTGGTAATACGATGTCTTTTCCTTGATACGTTATTACACCAACAGAAACTTCAGTACCGCTTAAAAAAGACTCAATAATAATCTCATCATCTTCTTTATATGCGATGTCTATTGCGGGTAATAATTCTGCTTTAGTCTTAACTTTAGATACGCCATAACTACTTCCGGCTTTATTTGCTTTTACAAAACATGGCAGGCCAACTGTATCCAGTATAGCTTCGGTATTTACTTGATCGCCTTTATTTAGGAAATAGTTAGTAGCAGTTGGTATTCCGTAAGGTTTCAGGACACTGATGCAATCTCGTTTATTAAAGGTAAGTGCTGCCGGATAAAAATCACAAGCGGTTTGCGGGATACCGATCAATTCAAAATACGCCTGAAGCAAACCATCTTCTCCCGGAGTACCATGAACAATATTAAAAGCCGCATCAAAAATGATTTTTTTCCCATGTAAGGTTAATGAGAAATCACTTTTATCAATGGGATATTTTTGATCTTGATCATCGACGTAAAACCAATTGTTTTTGGTGATATGAATTCTATAAGGTTCAAATTGGGTTTTATCTAAGTGTTTATATACTACATTTCCGCTTTGTATAGATATGTCAAACTCACTAGAATACCCTCCCATCAAAATGGCAATGCTTTTCTTCATTGAATAACTTTTAAAAACAAAAATATCATTTATCTAATAAGAAAAGCGTAAAACTTTCCGTTTTTATATATTTGTCCAAATTATGCATGTATTTATGAATGTAGTTATTAAATTCTTCAAGGATCTTTTTAAGTTTGTGTACAGCAAAATATTTCTGATTCAACTCGTTATTGCTGTAGCTATGATTGTCATACTTTCTTATGTTGCGTTGCAATGGCTAGAAAGTACAACAAATCATCACCAACGTATCGTGGTGCCAAACCTTAGTAAGAAGACTTTGGATGAGGTAGAGAAAATTTTGCAAGAAAAAGAATTGCGATATGAAGTGCAGGATTCTGCTAGTTTTAACCCTGATTTCCCGAGATATTCTGTTATAGAGCAAAACCCTGTCTCAGGAAGTGAGGTAAAAGAAAATCGTAAAATATATGTTACACTAAATCCATCAGGATACAGAAAAATTGAAGTTCCGGATGTTGTTCAGCAAACGATAAGACAAGCCAAACCAAAATTAATAGCCTTAGGTTTTGAAATTGGCTCTGTTACCTATAAACCCAATATAGCAAGGGATATGGTACTAGAATTAAGGCATAAAGGTAAACGATTAAAACCAGGGACAAGACTTATGAAAACCTCTACAGTGGATCTTGTTTTGGGAGATGGTAAAACAGGATCAATAAACCTTTCTAACTAAGTATAACTTTGTTTTTAGACAGCCTTCACAGAATTTTCAAAATAGTACATTGAACTTGTCTTTTTGCAGAATGAGAACTAAACTAAATTATTTTGGATAAACATGTAGATACAGGAGATTTTGATGCCAACGAAGACGATCTATACGAACACCATCGTTTTGAGGCTGGTGCAGGTCAGGTTCCGTTGCGAGTAGATAAGTTTTTAATGAATTTTGTAGAGAATGCTACTCGAAATAAAATACAGCAAGCAGCAAAAGAAGGTAGTGTATACGTTAATGATATAGCGGTAAAATCCAATTACAAGGTAAAACCAAATGATGTAGTGCGTGTATTATTCTCGCATCCACCTTATGAGAACCTTTTGACTCCCGAAAATATTCCTTTGGATATTATTTATGAAGACGATTCATTATTAGTCGTAAACAAACCACCAGGAATGGTAGTTCACCCAGGGCATGGCAATTATTCGGGCACATTGATTAATGCCTTGATTTATCATTTTGATAATTTACCAAACAATAGTAGTGAGCGCCCAGGATTAGTGCATCGCATAGATAAAGATACAAGTGGCTTATTAGTAGTTGCCAAAACTGAAGAGGCAATGACACATTTGGCAAAACAGTTTTTTGATAAGACCAGTGAGCGAGAATATGTGGCTATAGTGTGGGGTAATATTGAAGAAGATGAAGGAACAATAGAAGGTAATATAGGTCGTCATCCTAAAAATAGATTGCAAAATACTGTTTTTGAAGGCGAAGAGGCCGAAAAAGGAAAGCCAGCAATTACGCATTACAAGGTTATCGAGCGATTAGGATATGTAACCTTGGTGTCATGTAGGCTAGAGACCGGAAGAACACATCAGATAAGGGTGCATATGAAATACATTGGCCATACTTTATTTAATGATGAACGTTATGGCGGAGAAAAAATATTAAAAGGAACTACCTTTACAAAATACAAGCAGTTTGTAGATAATTGTTTTAAAATTCTACCAAGACAAGCATTACATGCCAGAACGCTTGGTTTTGAACATCCGGTTACCGGAGAAAAAATGAACTTTGAAACATCAATCCCTGATGATATGCAACAATGCATAGCAAGATGGCAGAATTATGCAAAGAATCAATTGACTAGTGAGTAATAGATTTATGTGTTTCATATCATCCCCTATTCATTGTTAATAAGGTATTTAAGAAATATTAAATTAGTGTTACTAAAAACTTTATTTTGAAATAAATAGCAAATACTTGCGAAATTATAGTACCTTCGCACTTTAATATTTTATAATGAATAAAGGAACAGTAAAATTTTTTAATGACTCCAAAGGATTTGGATTCATCACAGAAGAAGGATCAAACAAAGATCATTTTGTACACATTTCAGGCTTAATCGACGAAGTTCGTGAAGGTGACGAAGTAGAGTTTGAACTTAAAGAAGGTAAAAAAGGGCTCAACGCGGTAAACGTGAAGGTATTATAATATACATTTGACTTTTTTAAAACACATGCCTATCAATTTTGATAGGCTTTTTTTATTTTTGTAACTTACTATTGCGATTACTTTTATCTAACGCATACCTGGTGTGTAATGACCTTCAGGTATCAATATTCAATGAATAATAAAATGGAAAAACCAGATCAAGTATTAGTTAATGGACATACTCACATTCTTTATAATCAAAATTCATATCCGAGTAACGAAATGATACATAGAAGTGCTGCTTTTTTTGAAAAAATGGATGCTCGGCGTTCAGTACGAGAATATTCAGATAGAGCGGTTCCAAAGGAAGTCATTGAAAACATCATCAAAACCGCTTCTACAGCACCCTCTGGAGCCCATAAACAACCATGGACATTTTGTGCTATTGCTAGTAAAGATTTGAAAACCAAAATTAGAGCAGCTGCAGAAAAAGAAGAAATAGAAACCTATACCAACCGAATGAGTGATCGATGGAAAAATGATCTCTCCTCATTAGGTACAGATGCTAATAAACCTTTTATAGAAGATGCACCCTGGATCATTGTTGCTTTCAAAAGAGTATATGAATATGAGGAGGGTATAAAGCATAATAATTACTATGTTAACGAATCTATAGGAATTGCCAGTGGGATGTTGATCACTGCAATTCATCATGCAGGATTGGTTACATTAACCCATACACCAAGCCCTATGAATTTTTTAACTCAGGTTTTGAATAGGCCCAGTAATGAAAGAGCATATTTATTATTGCCGGTAGGGTATCCAAAAGAGCCGGTGTATGTTCCCGATCTGGATCGAAAAAAATTAGATGAAGTTTGTGTTTTTTATGAGTAATGATCAAATAAATAACCAAGAACAAAGTTGCCAAATATCAAAATAAAAAATTAAGTACCTTACTTAAAAGCTCACAGTAATTTTGAAGGGTATAAATCTTTCTAATACTCTAATAGAGAAGAAATACATGTGTAGATTTTAATTATCGACACACTATTGTATTTTTGAATATAGAAAAAATGAATATATGAAAATTGTCGTATCACCAGCCAAATCGTTGGATTTTGAAACTAAATTGCCTACACAAAATTTTACAGAACCTGTTTTTCTATCAGAAAGTGAAAAGTTAAACGCTATTCTTAAAAATAAATCACCAAAAAAGCTATCCGATTTAATGTCAATTAGCGACAAACTAGCTCAACTCAATTGGCAGCGTAATCAGGAGTTTAGTGTTCCATTTACTACAGACAATGCAAGACCTGCTGTCTATGCGTTTAATGGCGATGTTTATACAGGGCTAGATGCATATACCATACCAGAAGAAAAAATAGAAGTATTGCAAGATACATTAAGAATTCTTTCTGGATTATACGGAATATTAAAACCATTAGATTTAATTCAGCCTTACCGTTTAGAGATGGGAACAAAGCTCAAAATCAGTAGTAAAAATAATTTATATGAGTTTTGGAAAGAAGCCATAACTCAGAAACTTAATGAAGAGTTAGATAATAATGAGTTATTCATTAACCTTGCCAGTAATGAATATTTTAGTGCAATAGATGTAAAAACATTAAAAGTTCCTGTAATCACTCCGCAGTTTAAAGACTGGAAGGGTGATAAACTTAAAATAATTAGCTTTTTTGCAAAAAAGGCCAGAGGTATGATGGTACGTTATGTCATCGATACAGGTGCTAAAACTATAGAAGACCTTAAGGGCTTTAATTACGATGGATATGGTTTTAGTGATGAATATACGACCAAACCAAACGAATTAGTATTTGTGAGATAATACTACTGGAGTACAATTTAAGTCTTCTTACATTAAGATTTTTCATAGACAAGTTTAAAATAACTTTATGTGATTACAACATGAATGAATTTTGTTTGTGGTTGATACTTTTATATAGAAATGACTATTTTTATATAAAAGTGTTTAATCGCAAAATACGTACTCGTGAAAAAAGCAATTTCCCTTTTAGAAAAGATAAACGAGAAGACCGGAGACTTAGTAAGTTGGGTAGCCATATTAATGGTGATCGTAATAAGTCTAGATGTAATCATTCGCTATTTGTTTCAATTTACATTTATTTGGATTGTTGAGATAGAAATCTACTTATTCGGTATTATGTTTTTATTAGCCTCAGGGTATACATTTAAGTATGGTAAGCATGTACGAGTAGATGTATTCTATGCAAAATTTTCTGAAAAAGGCAGGGCTTGGATAGATCTAATAGGGGGTTTGTTTTTTCTTTTACCATGGAGTTATGTTGTTGTTTCTGCATCATGGCGATATGCGTATTCGTCTTTCTTAATGGGAGAGAGTTCTCCACAACCAGGAGGATTGCCAGCATTATACATTCTTAAATTTTGTATAACGTTAGGTTTTGCTTTTCTTCTTTTGCAAGGATTAGCTAGTATTCTTAAGTCAATTCAGATAATTTTTATTAAAAAGAAGTAAATGGAGGTTCTAGCAATAATATTATTTGTAGTAATTTTTATCCTAATCCTAAAAGGGTATCCGGTAGCTTTCACTTTAGGCGGACTTTCCGTTTTGTTTGCCTTTGGGGTATCCATTTTTGCTCCTGAGTATTTCTCAATGTCAACATTTAATATACTGCCATCTAGAATTATGGGAGTAGTCAATAATTATGTATTAATGGCAGTCCCCTTATTTATTTTTATGGGGATTATGCTAGAGAAATCAGGTTTAGCACAAAGTTTATTAGAAACTATGGCAATGATGTTTGGTACCGTACGAGGAGGTCTAGCCATATCTGTGGTAATTGTTGGTGCTTTGTTAGCTGCTTCTACAGGAATTGTTGGTGCTACAGTGGTCACCATGGGGTTAATAAGTTTACCAACGATGCTCAAAAGAGGTTATAAAACAGAGTTAGCCACAGGCGTAATTGCATCTTCGGGTACATTAGGGCAGATTATTCCGCCCTCTATTGTTTTGGTATTGCTAGCAGATACCATTAATAGCTCGTCACGAGGAGGAGCCTCTGTTGATGTAGGCTCTTTGTTTTCTGCAGCAATGCTTCCAGGATTATTATTGGTAGCCTTATACATTGTATATATTTTAGTGCGCTCTCTTATAAATAAAAAAGAAGCTCCAGCTATTCCTGCCGCTGAAATAAAAGAATTCAGGGGTGATAATTTTACGTCAAAGATTATCAAAGTTTTGATCTTACCAATTTTGTTAATCGTAATTGTATTAGGCTCTATTTTTACTGGCATAGCTTCACCAACAGAAGCATCGGCTATTGGAGCTTTGGGAGCAACTATACTTACCATTGTGCAAGGTAAATTTAATCTCAAAATACTAAAAGAAGTAGCAAGAGAGACGACCAAACTCACAACCATGGTTTTCTTTATACTACTAGGAGCTACAACCTTTACATTGGTGTTTAGAACATTAGGAGGTGATGATTATTTGCAAGAGTTAATCTTATCCTCTAATTTATCTCCTGTCATGTTCTTATTGCTAGTCATGGTCGTAATTTTTATTGCAGGATTCTTTATTGATTTTATTGAAATCGTTTTTATCATTGTACCTGTGGTAACACCCATTTTTAATGCACTCGACATGAACATGCTTTGGGTAGGAATACTGATAGCATTAAATCTTCAAACCTCATTTTTAACACCCCCTTTCGGGTTCGCATTATTTTATCTCAAGGGAGTAGCACCTCCCGAAGTTAAAACAAGTCAAATTTATAAAGGAATTGTACCTTTCATTATCATTCAATTATGTATCGTTGGATTAGTAGTATTCTTTCCTGAAGTCATCTTTCTTTCAAAATAAAACTTTAAAAAACTAAAAAAATGAAAATAGTTCATCACATTACAAAAATCGCAGCAGTCCTGTCGGTATTACTATTAATCGCTTGCGGAGGCGAAAATACAACAAGTAATGCTGCTACTGGCGATTCAGTTACACCCACTAAAAAGTATACTTGGAAAATGACAACGACCTGGCCGCCCAATTTTCCGGTATTAGGTGAAGCTGCGAATAAGTATTCAGAATGGGTCGAAGAATTGTCTAATGGCCAAATTAAAATTAAAGTATATGGAGGCGGAGAATTAGTGCCGGCTTTAGAAGCATTTGATGCGGTTTCCAACGGAACGATAGAAATGGGATCTGGAGCTTCTTATTATTGGGCAGGTAAAACACCAGCTGCTCAATTCTTTTGTGCAGTCCCTTTTGGGATGAATAGTCAGCAATTAACTTCTTGGATAGAAACCGGTGGGGGGTATGAGCTTTGGAAAAAAACATATGCCAAGTTTAACCTGGTTCCTTTTTTAGGCGGAAATACCGGGGTGCAAATGGGCGGATGGTTCAATAGAGAAATTAATACTGTAGAAGATCTAAAAGGGTTAAAGATGCGTTTACCTGGTATTGCTGGTAAAGTTTTAGAAAAAGCAGGAGGTGCAGCAGTACTTGTTGCCGGTGGTGAAATTTATACAAGTTTAGAACGAGGCGTTATTGATGCTACAGAGTGGATAGGCCCCTACCATGATTATAAAATGGGATTTCATAAAATTGCTAAATATTACTATACTCCGGGATGGCATGAGCCAGGATCTCAAATGGAATTCTTTGTTAATAAAAAAGTACACGACGAATTACCTCCTCATTTGCAAGCAATACTACAAGCAGCTTCTAAACGAGTACAAGTTTGGATGCTTGCAGAATTTGATAAGCAGAATGGTATCTACTTAGACAAATTGGTCAATGAAGAAGGAGTACAGGTTAGAGAATTTTCTAAAGAGACGCTTGATGTGTTGCGAACATACACAGATGAAGCAATACAAGAATTAATAGGAAATGATCCGTTATCCAAAGAAGTGTATGAAAGCTATTCTAAATTTCAAAACAAAGTATCTAAATGGTCTGAAGTGACTGAGAAGGCTTATTATAATAAAATACAAAAGTAATTAAAAAGCCGTTTTTAGTAGCTACTAAAAACGGCTTGTATAAGATATATAAATAACTACAGTTCAATTATAGTTTCATTACCATCATTATCAGTTAAAGTAGCCTTGTTGTCACAATCTCCATTGCCATAATCCAACGTGGTGTTTTGACTGTTTGAGTTGGTAACAACTACACCACTCACGACATATTCACAACCACTGTTAATTCGTAATGGTGTTGTGATCGCAGTAGTGTATCGATCGTTATTACTAAAAGTTGCAGCGCTAGTACCAGAAATTTGCGTATAAGATTCAAAACCTGCTGGATCGTTCGTGTTATTTTCAAATACGAGCTCGGTGATTAGACTAGTTTCTGTTGTTGCACTAATCGTAGTATTCCATGTAAAAGTATACTTAGAATCTGTAACAAAACTAAAATTTGAATTAGTCTCGTCGGTAGAAAACTTAGAAACGGCAGTACCATTAACCGTGATGTCATTAAATTTGAAGTCTTCTAGTGTGTAATTAATCTCTAAATTGTTATTTGCGAATGCATCAAGATTAAAACTTATACGCATGATGCCAGAAATCTTATCGTTACTATCTAAGGTGCAATTTGCATCAAAATCAATAGTAATAATTGTGTTTGCTCCTGTATCTTGTTGGATAACGGTGCCACAATTGGTTGTTTTGGCACTTGACTTTGAAGTTCTATTAGCAGCAAATTGTGCGCTAAATGATTCTTGCATCAAAGTATTAATTTCTCTTGTAGCATTTTCAAATTCAGCAAATTGATCTGCTGTGGTGACAGCTCCGGTAGGAACTTCATTTGTATCCTTATCATCGTCATTACAACTAGTGAAAAAAATACTAACTATACATATTGCGCTTAAGAAAACATGCAATTTATTATTCATAATCCAAAAGTTTAAAATAAAGTTTTTTTACTACAACGATATGTAAATCATCATCTTATGTGTATTGTAGTTAATTAATGTTAAATTTATAAAGTTTATATGATTACATATCAAAGATAATAGTATCACAGAGTATTTTAAACATTCTATTGCAAAGAATATTTCTTATCGATATCTTCGTAGCGAATGTTCGCTAAAAACAATTTAAATTCAAAATTTATAATATGCAAATCAAAAAGGTTTTAGTCGCCAATCGAGGTGAGATAGCAATCAGAATTTTCAGAGCTTGTACAGAGATTGGGCTTCAGACGGTAGGAGTTTATACTTATGAAGACAGATATTCCTTACACCGCTATAAGGCTGATGAAGCCTATCAGATTGGAGGAAATCATGAGCCGCTAAAACCGTATTTGAATATTGATGCTATCATTAAAGTAGCTAAAAAAAATAATGTTGATGCGATACACCCTGGCTATGGTTTTCTTTCTGAAAATGCAGACTTTGCAAAACAATGCGAAGAGAATGATATTATTTTTATAGGACCAAAGGTCTCTGTACTTCGTTCTTTAGGAGATAAAATAACGGCTAAAAAAGTAGCAATTGATAATGATATTCCGATTATTCAGAGCAATAAAGAAGATCTGAATACCATAAAAATAGCGTTAAAAGAAGCCAAGCGTATTGGTTTTCCTGTGATGCTCAAAGCTGCTTCTGGTGGTGGAGGGCGAGGTATGCGTGTGATACGAAATGAAGAAGAACTCGAAAAAGCATATCCCGAATCTCGCAGAGAGGCTTTGAATGCTTTTGGAGATGATACCGTATTTTTAGAAAAATTTGTAGAAAATCCTAAGCACATAGAGATACAAATTGTAGCCGATCACCATGGTAATATGGTACATCTTTTTGAACGCGACTGTTCGGTACAACGACGCTATCAAAAAGTTATCGAGTATGCACCTTCATTTGGAGTTTCAGAACAAATAAAAAAAGATCTGTATACTTATGCGCTTAACATATGTAAAGCCGTAGATTATAATAATATTGGCACAGTTGAATTTTTGGTAGATGATGAAGAAAGTATTTATTTTATCGAAGTAAATCCACGTGTACAGGTAGAGCATACGGTTACCGAAATTGTTACGGGTATAGATTTAATCAAAGCACAAATATTTATTGCTGGCGGTTATAAATTATCAGACAAGCAGATTAAGATCGAGAGCCAGGAAGCTATTAAGACGAATGGTTTCGCTTTGCAATGTAGAATAACAACAGAAGATCCCGAAAATGATTTTAAACCTGATTATGGTACGATAACTACGTATAGAAGTGCATCGGGATTTGGTATTCGCCTCGATGCAGGTAGTGTATATCAAGGAGTAACGATTTCACCCTTCTTTGATTCTATGCTAGTAAAAATCTCTGCCAATAGCAGAACACTCGATGGGGCCTGTAGAAAAATGCGTAGAGCACTCTCAGAATTTAGAATACGAGGTGTAAAAACGAATATGCCGTTCCTGGATAACATTCTTAAACATGATACCTTCAGAAAAGGGGAGGTAACGGTTAATTTTATACAGAATACCAAATCGCTATTTGAGATTAGAGAACCTCGAAACCGAGCGACTAAGTTGGTGAATTTTTTGGGGGATGTTATTGTTAATGGTAACTCTGATGTAAAGAAAATTGATCATACCAAAACATTCGTGACACCAATACTGCCAAAATTTGATGAAAGTGCATCGTTTCCGAAAGGAACTAAAGATCTTTTAACAGAATTAGGACCAGAAAAGTTTGCAGATTGGTTAAAGAATGAGAAGAAGATACACTTTACTGATACAACAATGCGGGATGCACATCAAAGTTTATTGGCAACAAGAATGCGTACGTACGATATGCTAAAAGTAGCAGAAGGCTTTGCCAAAAACCATCCCGAAGTATTTAGTATGGAAGTTTGGGGAGGCGCTACTTTTGATGTCTGCCTTAGATTTCTAAGAGAAAATCCATGGGAGCGACTTAGAGAATTACGAAAAGCAATGCCTAACCTCTTGCTACAAATGTTAATTAGAGGATCAAACGGAGTAGGATATACAGCATACCCTGATAACCTGATCAGTAAATTTGTAGAGCAATCCTGGGAGAATGGTGTCGATGTATTTCGAATTTTCGATTCATTAAATTGGATGAAATCTATTGCCCCTTGTATCGAACATGTTCGCACAAGAACAAATGGGCTCGCAGAAGGATCATTATGCTATACAGGCGATATTTTGGATCCAAAGCGAACAAAATATACCATGGCGTATTACATCCAATTAGCAAAGGATATAGAAAATGCTGGAGCACATATTCTTGGAATCAAAGACATGGCCGGATTATTGAAACCATATGCAGCTTACGAACTCGTTTCAGCATTAAAATCTGAAATTAATATTCCGATTCATTTGCATACGCATGATACATCATCAGTGCAATCTGCGACCTACCTCAAGGCTATCGAAGCAGGAGTAGACGTGGTTGATGTTGCTCTGGGAGGACTCTCTGGATTAACATCACAACCCAATTTTAATGCCGTTGTAGAAATGTTGAAATTTCATGAAAGAGAAAATACATTAAACATTCCTAAGTTGAATGAATATTCAAATTATTGGGAGACCGTGCGAGAATATTATTATGCATTTGAGTCTGGCCTTAAAGCTGGCACAGGCGAAGTATACCAACATGAAATTCCTGGGGGACAATATTCAAACCTTAAGCCACAAGCACAAGCGCTGGGATTATCTGATCGTTTTCACGAAATAACAAAAATGTACGGAGAGGTAAACGATTTGTTTGGAGATGTAGTAAAAGTAACGCCTAGTTCTAAAGTAGTAGGGGATATGGCGCAATATCTCGTGAGTAATAATTTAACTATAGAAGATGTAAAAGAACGAGGTGAGACCATTTCCTTTCCACAATCTGTAATGAGCTTCTTCAAGGGAGAGTTAGGACAACCCGTTGGTGGATTTCCTAAAGCAGTTCAGAAATCAGTATTAAAAGATCAAAAACCTTTTACCGATCGACCTAATGCACATTTAGAACCTGTAGATTTTGATGCTGAGTTTAAAGATTTTGAGAAAGTATTCAAAAAAGGAATGGGTAGAACATTGGATATAACCGATTTTCTGTCCTATAAATTATACCCTAAAGTATTTACAGGAGCGTACAATCATCACCTGAAATATGGTAATGTAATGAATATCCCTTCTAAAAATTTCTTTTACGGAATGGTCCCTGAGGAGGAAATCATAGTAACATTAGACCAGGGAAAAACATTATTAGTACAATTGATTTCAGTTGGAGACCCAAATGAAGAAGGTAAAGTTACCGTGTTTTTCAAGGTTAATGGTCAAACACGTAATGTTGAGGTGCAAGACAGTTCAATTACAGTAGATAAGGTTATTCATACCAAAGTAGATAAAGCAGATACAAAACAGATTGGCGCGCCACTTCAAGGTTCGTTGTCTTCTGTTTTGGTAAAAACCGGACAGGCAGTCAAAAAAAATGAACCTTTGTTTATTATTGAAGCCATGAAAATGGAAACGACGATTACGGCTACTGATAGTGCAACGATCAAAAAAATTGTACTAAAGCCAGGAACCATGGTTAATGCTGATGATTTGGTCATTACGCTGAAATAATTATAGCAATGCAATGCATATATACAGTACATATATAGCGTGTGATTTACAATTATAAACTCATGTTAAGCGATAAACCTGTCTGTATTTCGAAATCCGACAGGTTTAAACTAAGTCAAACTACCCGCTAAACCCCTTTGTAGTTTAGAAAATCTTTCTATTTTTACAATATATTAACATTTCCGGGAGCAGTTGAGAATCAGACCTATTCAAATATCAGTATTCATTCTATTCGTATTAGGAACATTATTTGGACTTATGTTTTTAAGTAAAAAGGGAGGAGTACAAAAATCTCAAACCGAAGATGATGGTTTTTCATATGAAGATATTTCAGTAAAATACCCTACATATACTACTTTTCTTGGGTTAGAAAAAGATTCATCATTAACCAGAAATGATATTATTGAAGTTACAGAAATTGTAACTCCCTTAGAAATTGAAAATGAGGAAGCTACGACAACTATTTCTTCAACAGAAGAAATAAAACAACTTCCGGATTTTTCTAAAATCGATACCACACGTCTTACTAGAATACAATATCCTAAGACCAATCCTGATTTTGTCAATGATTTGAGACGTAAACTTTCTTCAAGATCCTGTAGAATTATACATTATGGCGACTCACAAATCGAAGGCGATCGTATCACGGCTTATTTGAGGAACAGGCTTCAGCGTATGTATGGCGGTAATGGTCCTGGTTTTATTCCGGTGAAACCAATTTATAGACAGATCAGTGCCATTGTAGCACCAAGTGAAAATTGGGAGCGGTATGCATTTTTTGATCCTACAAAGAAAAAATTTCCGCATAGAAAATATGGGACATACTTATCTGTTTCTCGTTTTACTCCGTATCAGAAAGTACTTCCAGATAGCACCACAATCGATTCTTTACCTTTGGTTAGTGCTTCCGTAGTCATTAGCAAATCTCAGAAAACATATGTTAAGTTCAGAAGATTCAACAAAATAGGGCTACATTATGGTAATTGTAAGTATCCAATTAAGATATCGGTATATAATGATGGAGAATTAATACAGCAAGATAGTTTGATTACCGATGGGAGATATCATCACTATAAGATTAGAACAGCAACAACTCCTACAGATCTCAAGATCGAACTCGAAGGTAAAGTTAGTGCAGATTTTTATGGACTTACACTTGACGGAAACTCTGGTGTGCAAATTGATAATGTAGCTATGCGAGGAGCATCGGGTACTATTTTTGCAAGTTCAAGTGCTACAACATATAGCAGAATGGTGAGACAGTTAAAACCAAAAATCGTGATTATGCAGTATGGAGGAAATACAATGCCGTATCTCAAAGATTCTACAGATGTTAATAAGTACGTAAAACGTATCGCTAGCCAGATCAATTGGATTAAGAAACGAGCAAAAAATACCAGTTTTATCTTTATCGGTCCCACAGATATGTGTCTTCCGGTAAATGGCAAAATGGAAACCTATCCTTATCTGCCTTATCTTAACACAAAATTGAAGGAAACTTGTCTTGAAAATGATGTAGCGTATTGGAGTATGTATGATGCTATGGGTGGCAAGGGTTCTATGACACTATGGGTAGATGAAAAACTCACCGCAAAAGATTACATGCACTTTACCTGGAAAGGCACAAAAATTATTTCAGAATTATTTTTTACAGCCCTATACCTTGACCTAAAAGAACCTGATAACCATGATGACACCTAAATCTTTATTTTTTTGTGTATGGCTTTTTGCTGTACCGATGATGGCACAAACGTATATTTTAGATTCTGCGAAAGATGAATACCCTTTTGTCAATTGGAAAGCGAATACCATAAAAATGGCCGAAAATTCTCCTGCTTTCAAAAAACTTTTTCACAAGCTGGATACGATTGCCAATGGAGGGAAAAAAGATCTGCATATATTTCATATCGGTGGATCGCACATTCAGGCAGATATTTATTCGAATCGATTGAGGTCGTATTTACAAACGATGAGTCTTTCTGCAAAAGGGCAACGTGGATTTATTTATCCTTTTAGCATTGCCAAAACCAACAACCCGGGAAATTATAAAATATCGTATGATGGGGAATGGACAGGATATCGTTGTTCGGTAAGAAAAGATAGTGTAGCTTGGGGATTAGCAGGAGTTACTGCCGTTTTTAAAGACAGTTTAGCTCATGTAAAAGTAAAGGTGAATGGTAATAATTATCATGAGAATATGTATGATTTTAATACAATCAGGATTTTTTATGATAATTGGAGTTCGGATTATGAGATTTCGTTCAAAGATGACGCTCTAGTATCTGACATAAAAGAAAATAAAAAAGCACATTTTGTAGAGTATACCTTAGCTAAAACTGTTGAAGAAGTTGAATTTTGTATTCGTAAAACAGAACATAGCGATCAATCTGAATTTTTGATGATGGGTATAGAATTAATGAATGATAATACCGGAATACAATATACTTCTATAGGAGTCAACGGAGGGAGCTTTTCTTACTACGATCGTTGCCGTTATTTTGATGAGCAATTGCTGCTCTATACGCCCGATTTATTTATTGTATCTGTAGGGACAAATGATGCATATCACCCTGATTTTAATCCCAAAGAATACAAACAGTACTATACCGATCTTATTAAACTCATTCAAAAAGCAAATCCAGATTGTGCGGTATTGCTCACGGTGCCTAACGATTCTTATTATCAAAAGAAAATACCAAATCCAAGAACACGAATTGCTCAGAAAATTATTTATGAAGTTGCAAAAGATCAAAACATGGCAGTTTGGGATTTTTATGAAATTATGGGCGGGTTTAATTCTTCTCAGAGTTGGTATACTAATAAACTGATGCCTCGAGATCGTATTCATTTCACGGTAAAAGGGTATCGTATAAAAGCAGACCTTTTGTTGCAAGCGCTGGCAAATTCATGGGAAAAAGAATTACAGTTACCGCCAAACGCTATATTGAACCAAATTATTAATGAATAGACTAGTTGACATATTTTCTTTTTCAGAGGATGCTCCTCTAATCTTTACACAGGCAGATTTTTGGATATTCTTTGCCGTTATCTATTTTCTGTATGCGATACTGTATAGTAAAAAAAACTTGCGTAGTGCCTATCTGTTTGCTATTAGCCTTCTTTTTTATTATAAAACTAGTGGTCTTTTTATAGGGATCTTACTGTTTAGTACTGTTAACGACTTCTTTCTTGGTAAAGCTATTTATAACAGTAGATCTGTTGTGCTTAAGAAATCATTAGTAGCCCTTAGTGTACTCATTAACTTAGGAACACTTTGCTATTTTAAATATGCATATTTCTTCACTGATTCATATAACTATCTTTTTCAAACCAATTATGAGGTTATTAATTATTTGGCACAATGGGCTAATACCTGGGGTGAGGTAGACTATTTTACGGTCGATAAAATCATATTACCGGTAGGAATTTCGTTTTACACTTTCCAGACGATTAGTTATAGTGTAGACATTTATAGAAAACAAATCAAACCACTTCCTTCGATTATTGATTTTGGATTTTTTGTAAGTTTCTTTCCACAATTAGTTGCCGGGCCTATTGTAAGAGCTTCAGATTTTGTACCGCAAATTAGAAAAGAAATTCATATCACCAAACAAGAATTTGGTAGCGCTTCGTTTATGATTCTCAAGGGGTTGATCAAAAAAATGATATTTGCAGATTATATTGCTGCCAATTTTCTGGATCGCGTATTCGATGTACCCGAGATGTTTTCTGGATTCACCAATATCATGGCAATGTTTGGATATTCATTACAGATTTATGGTGATTTTTCTGGCTATACAGACATTGCAATCGGATTAGCATTATTAATGGGATACAAACTACCCGTTAACTTCAATTCACCATATAAAGCAATACATTGTGGTGATTTCTGGAGGCGTTGGCATATATCATTATCAAGTTGGCTCAAGGATTATTTATATATCCCAATTGGCGGTAATCGTAATGGGAGTATATTTTCATATGCTTTTATTTTGGTATTTACATTTTTGGGTGTTTTTGCCGTATCTGATTACGGAATTGCACTAGTAGCAGCATCAGCAATAGGTTTTATGTTGATCATTACGTTGTTTTCTTCAAAACTAGCATGGCATTTTAATAGAAATGTTAATATCATGATTACAATGCTAGTAGGTGGATTATGGCACGGTGCCTCATGGAAATTTGTAATATGGGGTGGTCTTAATGGGATTGGAATCGTTACGTATAAATATTGGCGTTTGATTAGTCCTTATGAAAGCTCAAAAGCATGGTATACCATCCTTTGGCGTATTGCACTCACTTTTGTATTTATTACATTTACCCGTATCTACTTTAGAGGAAACAGTATGGATCATATCGATCGCTTTTATCAACAGATCATGACCAATATGGATTGGCAAAATGCACTTGCTGTGCTTTGGGAATATAGAGTGGTGTTTATCGTAATGCTGATAGGGTATATTACACACTGGTTGCCTTATAAAACCAAAGATTGGGCATTAGATGTATTTATTAAAAGTAATAGTATTATCAAGGCCTTGATAGCTGTAGTAGTTGCGATACTTTGTTATCAAACCTATGCAGCCGATTTCCAGCCGTTTATATATTTTCAGTTTTAATGGAGTGAATCTTTGAGTGGATGAGTTTTCGGGTTTGCGAGTCTTTAAATGGATTAGTCTTCGAGTACGTTATTTTAGTTATAAATCAAAATCATGTACTCTAATAGTCAATCATTTAGAAATCCAATTATCTCAGAATTCAACAATCTATTGTTACATGCTTTGCCCTGAGCTTATCGAAGAGTTATTATCCACCACGCAATAACATTATATAAGTCTTCATAAACCTGAAAATAGCAACTGCACCCCTACAAGAGGTCTTTACAAAA
The DNA here is from genome assembly GCA_947495425.1 of uncultured Aquimarina sp. Taxonomy (GTDB): domain Bacteria; phylum Bacteroidota; class Bacteroidia; order Flavobacteriales; family Flavobacteriaceae; genus Aquimarina. The sequence goes on along the minus strand of CANLYR010000004.1, from coordinate 138,839 downwards.
TGTAAATAGCTCCTGCACCCCTGCGAGAAGGTATTTGTATGCATATAGCAAATCTTGTCTCCTTGAGATTTTTTATATATAATTTAAAATAATACATCTACCTTCGTAAACTATAATTCACAACGTATTACCTTGTTTCTACATACACATCCATATGAACCCTTTTTTCCTGAAGGCGCTACAAAATTAATTGTAGGCACGTTACCACCACCAAGGTTTACTACTCGTGAGCTTAATGCGAAAGATGTAGATTTTTGTTATGGTAGTAGTAATGGTTTACTGTGGCAGGTTTTGGATCGAATTTTTGATCTGAATTTAGTATATGAAAACACTCAAAAAGCAGTAAATCAACGAAAAAACTTTCTTACTTCTCGAGGGATAGGCGTATGTGATATTGTACATAGCTGTCAGCGAGAGAAGATTGATGCTTCAGATTTGGGAATGTCGAATATAAAACTTAGAGATTTGATTGGCTATTTACAGGAATATCCAAAAATAGACACCTTGATTTTTACCGGTGGTAACAGTAAAAATGGTCCTGAGTATTTTTTTAGAAAACATCTTAAATCATATGATATGAAATTAGAAGTAGTGTCAAATGAAATCCCGAGAATACACCAATTTTCAATTTTTCATCCTGAGCACTTCGGTAAGCTTAGCAATGATAGCATCAAAGAAAAATCTACGATAAGAGTGATTAGAACGATTTCACTCACTGCACCGTCTGGAGCAGCTAACCGAGCCATTGGTAGCATGCAAGAATATAAGTCTCTAAAAGACAAAAACCCTAAGTTCAATACTATTGATTTTAGGGTGATGCAGTATAAGAAGTACTTTTAGTTTATTCTTCCTCTTCAACTTTATTTTCTACTGGTTTTTTTGCAGTTGTTTTTTTTGCAACTGGTTTGGCCTTGGGTGCTGCGACTTTAGCTTTGGTTGTTGCTTTAGCTTTTGGCGTAACCAGAGTTGCAGCTGCTTTAGATTTTTTACGGGGTCTTAATCTGCCAAAAGTTCCTATGCCGATTTTACCACGACGAGTTTTTTTATCTCCTTTGCCCATACATTGATTTTTAAATTTATTGATTTAGTGTGAATTACTAATGTAAGGAATTAGAAGTGAAAAAAGAAATCTATCATTTTTTACAGTTTTACTTCATCTTATTGTGCTGTATTGGATATTTCAAAATATGAGCTAAAATTTTTATTGTATACCTCTTATAAAATCACCAATACAATCAATACCATTATTAGTAATATGTTTTATAAAAGCAGAACCTATAATAGCCCCTTTTGCTGTTTTGGTAGCTTTTGAGAATGTTTCATTATTACTAATTCCAAAACCTACAATTTGTGGCGCTTTAAGATTCATATTTGAAATACGATCGAAATAGGATTCTTGCGTATCACCAAACCCAGATGTAGATCCTGTTACACTTGCAGAACTAACCATATAGATAAATCCGTTTGATACACTATCGATAAATCGAATTCTTTCTTCTGATGTTTGTGGAGTGATTAGAAAAACATTGATTAATCCATATCTCTCAAAGGTTTCCTGATAATACTCATGATATACTGCTACAGGCAAATCCGGAATAATAAGACCATCAATACCAATTTCTTGGCATTTAGCACAAAATTCTTCTATACCATATTGCATCATCGGGTTAAAATATCCCATAATGATCAAAGGAATGGTTACAGATTTACGAATATCTTTTAATTGATCAAATAAAACAGTGGTGGTCATACCATTTTTGAGAGCAGCTGTAGAGCTTTCTTGTATAGTTGGTCCATCTGCCAGAGGATCACTGAATGGCAATCCGATCTCGATCATATCTACACCATTCTTTTCGAGATCCTGAATTACTTTTACCGTATCCTGTAGTGCAGGATATCCTGCGGTAAAATATATGGACAATAGTTTTTTATCTTCTGCTAATTTTTGATTTATTCTGTTCATGTTTTAGTCTTGAGTATTGAGTATTAAGTATAAAGTATTAAGTATAAAGTATTGAGATTACTTATTACCTTGTACTCAATACTTAATACTAGTTTTTACAATTTAAAATAATCAATATATGTATTCAAATCTTTGTCTCCGCGGCCAGAGAGGCTAATCACCACAATATCATCGGGTTTAAATTTTTTATCATTAAAAATCGCTAGTGCGTGCGAGGTTTCTATGGCGGGGATAATGCCTTCTAGCTGTGATAATTCTAATCCTGCAGTCATAGCATCTTCATCGGTCACTGAATAAAATTCTCCTCGCCCCGTTTTATACAAATGCGAGTGTAATGGTCCAACACCTGGGTAATCCAAGCCAGCAGAAATAGAGTAAGGTTCTGTAATTTGCCCATCAGGGGTTTGCATTAAAAGGGTTTTGCAACCATGTATAATCCCTTCTTTACCTAATTGAGAGGTTGCAGCACTTTCTCCACTATTCACGCCTTTACCCGCTGCTTCGACGGCAATGATACCAACGCTGGGTTCTTCGAGAAAATGATAATATGTTCCTGCGGCATTACTACCGCCACCAATACAAGCGACTACATAGTCTGGGTGTTCTCTTCCTTCCTTTTCTTTGAGTTGCCATTTGATTTCCTCTGAAATAATTGACTGAAAACGTGTTACCATATCAGGATAGGGGTGTGGTCCTATGGCAGAACCAATAATATAATGTGTGTCGACAGGATTGTTGATCCAATCACGAATGGCTTCATTGGTTGCATCTTTTAGGGTTTTACTGCCTGATTTTGCAGGTCTTACTTCTGCTCCCAGCATTTTCATACGGGCTACATTAGGTGCCTGTCGGGTAATGTCGATTTCTCCCATATACACAATACAGTCAATACCCATCAAGGCACAAACTGTAGCTGTGGCTACGCCATGTTGCCCGGCGCCAGTTTCAGCAATGATCCTGTTTTTACCAAGTCGCTTGGCAACAAGGATTTGTCCTATTGTATTATTTACTTTATGTGCCCCGGTATGATTTAAGTCTTCACGTTTTAAATATACTTTGGTATTATACTTTTCTGAAAGTCGCTTGGCATGATATAGAGGAGATGGTCGACCAACATAATCTTTGAGTAGTTGATCGAATTCTTTTTTGAATGAAGGTTCATTCATAATCTCAAGATACGTAGTGCGTAACTCTTCTACATTAGGGTAGAGCATTTCGGGGATATATGCACCTCCAAAATCTCCATAATATCCTTTTTCATTTACTTGATAATTCATAATGCAATTTTTTTATTCCTTTTTTGATTAGGGAATAGTTGTTTTATAAACTTTTCTAATTCTTCAATATTTTTTAATCCGGGAGTAGTCTCAAACCGACTATTAACATCAACAGCATGAATAGGAAGATCGGTTTTTAGTATTGCCTTTATTTTCTCCACTTCGTTTAGTCCTATACCACCACTTAATACAAAGCGAGTAGAGGATGGGTAATCTTCTAAAACACTCCAATCAAAGGTATACCCGTTACCGCCTTTTTCTTTTCCTTTGGTATCAAATAGAAAGTAATCAACACTGCTTTCATAAGGGCCTAAGGTGTCAAAATCAAATTCATCTTTGATCGAAAATACTTTCCACACTTCGACAGGCTCAGTGTTCCACTCGGCAGGCTCGGTGTTTTCTCCATTAAGCTCCGTATTTTGCTTGATTTGTTGATTATAGTGTTCTAATTGTGATTGTAAATTCTTACAAAATGCGGGTGTTTCATTACCATGTAATTGAATAGCCTTAAAATTATATTGTCTTACTTTTTCAAGTATAAAATCAATCGATGCATCAACAAAAACTGCTGTCTTTTTGATTGTATTTGGTATAGTAGGAATATCTCCTTCAAAGTTTCTAGGAGATTTCTCATAGAAAATAAAGCCCAAATAGTCTGGATTTAGCCTTGCTAAGGCTTTAATGTTCTCTCTATCTCTCATTCCGCATACTTTCAATTTCATAGGTTTGGCATTAAAGATTGGCTTCTAATTTGATATTAGCATTATTAAAACTAATATCGTGTGCAAAAGTATACATGTCACTAAAATTTTCGATCATATCAGGTTCATCGATATCTGCCAATAATTTTCGTATTAATTTAGATTCAAAATTATGTTTTTTGGATGTTGAATATTTAACTAATTGGCTGCCAATGGTTTTATAAAACAGTTTTTCAATAGTTGTCTTGTTTTTTGGTTCTTCATCAACCAATTCAATATCTACATCACATTTTTGTAATATACTTTTGATGATATGCTGGATTGGCACACTTTGAGTTAAGGTAATATTTAATTGATCCTCTTTAATATCTGTTGCACGAATGATTGCTTTGGCTACATAATCTACGGGAACAATATTGAGCCCTCCCTCCATGTTCAATACCATTCTTACTTTTCCTATGTTGGGAGTTGTCTTTTTTATTTTTTTAAAGAATTCTCCGATGGCGTAGAATACAATATATCGACTACTCACAAATTTTGGGTAATCAATAAGCCTTCCAGAAACTACACTCGGTCTGGCAATAGTACAACTGAAATTATTTTCTTTGGCAATTTGTAAGATCAATTTTTCAACCTTCATCTTATATGCCTCATAGAAGTTTCTGAACTCAAAATCGGTAACTGAGTGATAGTCATCGGTAATTTCACCTTCGATTTCACCTCTAGAAAATGCAGTACTCACAAAAACTAATTTTTTTGTTCGTGATTTGATGGTTTCAAAAAATGCCTGTGTATTGGTGTAGTTTACATGTGCAATTTCATTTTTAGCTTTTTCGGTATTACTTAGATTTACTGAGGCTGCCAAATGATATACGATCAAATCATTTCCGGCTGCCTCGGGAAGTGAAAAATTATTGATTTCACCCTTGATGACATGGATGTACTTTTCTAAATAGGTTTTATAAAATGGCAGTATTTTGTTGGGGATAAGCTGTTCTGTAAAAACTTCATCTAGCAAACGTTGTCTACCAGATTTAGCTTGTTGTTTGCGTATCAGGACATAGATAGTTGCCTCTTTATTTTTTGAATATAAATCGAATAGGAGTTCAAATAATACGTGCGATCCGATATTTCCTGTTACTCCTGTTATAACTATTGTATTCATTTTAATTGTTTTATAAATTCTACAGCACTAGCTCCTGGATTTTCGGTTTTCATAAAGTTTTCTCCTATTAGAAACCCTTTATATCCATACGATTTCAAATCCTTGATAGCTTCAATACTGCTAATTCCACTTTCAGATACCTTGACAAAGTTGTTTGGAATTAGTGTGCTTAATTCTTTGCTAATAGCTGTACTGACTTCGAAGGTTTTTAGATTTCGATTATTTACACCCAACATATCCAGAGAGGGCATGATGGATTTTTCTAACTCTTCTTGATTGTGTACTTCTAAAAGAACATCAAGAGCCAAACTCTTTGCTAATTCTGATAATGCCTTAATCTCGTCTTTAGTTAATATGGCTGCGATTAATAGAATAGCATCTGCGCCATGCGCTTTTGCTTCTACGATTTGGTATTCATCAATAATAAATTCTTTTCGTAACAGTGGCATTGTTGATGAGGATCTGGCCAGTACTAAATCATCTAATGAACCTCCAAAGTATTTGCCATCGGTAAGTACAGACATTCCACACACTCCGGCAGCTTGATATCCTTGTGCTACATCGTATATACTCACTTTTTGATTGATTACAGCTTTAGAAGGCGATCTACGTTTATGTTCGGCAATAATTCCGGTATTGCTGTTGCGTAATGCATCTGCAAGAGAATTTGTATTACGATTAAATAATACAGAATGTTCTAATTGTGAAATAGGAATTAAGCTTTTTTTAAGGGCTACTTCTTCATGCTTATCTGCTACAATTTTGTCTAGTATATTCATCATCTGTCGTCCCAACGTAGGCTGGGATCTTTTAAATTTTAGTATATTTATGGATTCCAGCCTTCGCTGGAATGGCAATATGGTTTATATTAATTTCTACTCAACTCCTGTATTTTTTTCAAAGCTTTTAATCCTTTACCAGAGCGTAATGACTCTTTTGCCTTTTCAAATCCTTGTTTTGGTTGTAACCCTTCTACTGTTGCGATTGCCATTCCTGCATTGGCGCAAACTACATTATTCTGTGCCTGAGTTCCTTTTCCGCTAAGGATATTCATAAATATTTCGGCAGATGCTGAAATAGAATCACCACCTACAATTTCTTCTTGTTTCAAAACAGATACTCCAAAATCATGAGGTGATAACATTCCTTCTGTATGGTTAGAAATTGTTTTGGTGTTTCCCGTAAGTGAAATTTCGTCATATCCATCTAGCGCATGAATAATGGTGAACTTCTTATCAGTGTTTTGATATAGATATCCATACATTCGTGCTAATTCGAGATTAAAAACACCAACGATTTGATTTTTTGGAAATGCTGGATTTACCATCGGTCCAAGCATATTAAAAAAAGTTTTTACACCTAATTCTCGACGAATGGGAGCTACATTTTTCATAGCTGGATGGAATAGAGGGGCATGTAATACGCATATGCCAGCTTCATCTATACTACGTTTTAAAAAATCTTTATCGTTACTAAATTTGATGCCTAGATGTTCCATTACATTCGAGCTTCCGCATTTAGACGATACTCCATAATTACCATGTTTTGTTACTTTTATCCCTGCTCCGGCAGATACAAAGGATGAAAGCGTAGAAATATTAAACGTGTCTTTTCCGTCACCACCAGTACCACAAAGATCGATAGGATTGTATTCGCTAAGATCAATGGCTATGCATAATTCTAATAAAGCATCTCTAAAACCTTCGAGTTCTTCTACGGTGATACTACGCATCATATACACCGTTAGGAACGATGCAATTTGGCTTTGGTTATATTCTCCTTTTGAAATATTAACCAAAACGCTTTTGGCTTCCTCTTTAGAGATGGTTTCGTGATTAATTAATCTATTGAGTATATTTTTCATAAGCCCCTCACCCCAGCCCTCTCCCCATAATAGAGAGGGAGCTTATATAGGATATTTTTAAAGTTATTATTAGTTATCATTATTAATCTTGAAATTATGATCAGCATCTTTTTATTTTTTTGTTTTAAAAGATTCTGAAACAAGTTTACAATTATGCTATGCCTTGACCCAATTCTCTAATATTTTTTTTCCATCTGGAGTCAATACAGATTCTGGATGAAATTGTACTCCTCGTACGTCTAACTCTTTGTGACGTAAGGACATGATTTGACCGTTTTCATCGTATGAGGTGACTTCAAGACAGTTTGGAAGATCTTCATCTGCCACAACCCAAGAGTGGTATCTACCTACATTAAAACTAGTATCTAATCCGTCAAAAAGAGGTTCATCGGTTACCGATAGTTTTACATGGGTTGCTACGCCATGATATACCTCATCTAAATTAATTATACGGCCACCAAAAACTTCACCAATAGCTTGTTGCCCCAGACATACTCCAAAAATGCTTTTTGTAGAAGCATAAGTATTGATAATATCTTTTAATAATCCTGCCTCATCGGGTATTCCGGGGCCAGGTGAGAGCAGAATTTTATGAAAAGGCGCTACATCCTCTAATCGCAATTGATCATTACGCTTAACAGTTACGTCACATCCTAGATCTTCCAGATAGTGGACTAAGTTGTAAACGAATGAATCGTAGTTGTCTATGACTAATATTTTTTTGTTCATCTTCTTTTTTTAGTTTCAAAGCTTCAGAGGTCTAAAGGCTCTGAGTTTTCTTTATTTGACTTTGATTCTTTGCTACTTCGTAACTCGTGTTAAGGATAGGAGCAGGCTACCTAGTAGCGCGGATAGCCTGACCCGCCTCCGGCGGGGAACACCCTTATATTTCTTCAGCTAATTGTAATGCTTTTGTTAGTGCTCCCAATTTGTTGTACACTTCTTGTAACTCATTTTCCTCATTGGATTCATTTACAAGCCCTGCTCCAGCTTGCCAATGCAACTGATGATTTTTGCTAAGGAATGTGCGAATCATGATGGCGTGGTTAAAGTTTCCTGAGAAATCCATAAAACCAATGGCTCCTCCATAGAAATCTCGATTTACGTTTTCATATTTTTCGATAAGCTGCATGGCCATATGCTTTGGTGCTCCACTTAATGTACCTGCCGGAAATGTATCGGCCACCACCTGCATGGTAGTAGTATCTGCGTGTTTTTTGCCAGTTACCTTACTGACTAAATGAATTACGTGTGAGTAAAATTGAACTTCTCTATAGGTTTCTACGGTAACATTACTGCCATTACGACTCAGGTCATTACGAGCTAAATCAACCAGCATTACATGTTCTGCGTTTTCTTTTTCATCTACAGCTAGTTTCTTTGCCAGTTCTGCATCTTGTTCATCATTTCCGGTTCGTTTGAAGGTGCCTGCTATAGGATGGATTTCTGCCATTTCATCTTTTACTACCAATTGGGCTTCTGGAGAACTACCGAATATCTTAAAATCACCATAATCGAAATAAAAAAGATATGGGGATGGATTGATGCTACGCAAGGCGCGGTATACATTAAACTCATCACCTTTAAATTTCTGTGAAAAACGTTTGGATAGCACTAGCTGAAATACATCGCCACGCTGACAGTGTTTTTTGGCGAGTGCAACGTGCTCCTTGTATTGATCATCATTTAGATTAGAGGTTGTTTCGTCTACAGTAGCAAAGCTATACGATGCAAAATTTTTGACTTTGAGCAGGGATTCTATTTCGGCAATATTACTTTCTGATCTGTAGCAGTGTGCAAAAATAAAGGCTTCATTGGTGAAATTACTGATCGCAATAATGTTTTGATACACTGTATATTGCATATCTGGTATGTCGAGTGTCCCTTCTTTTTTTGAAATAGAAATATCTTCAAAATAGCGAACAGCATCATATCCTATATATCCAAAAAGCCCATTATTAATAAACTTGAAATCACTTTTTGAAGTTTTGAATTGTTTGCCAAACTGCTCAATGATTTCTGGAACATTTGTGTGTTCTGTGATTGATGTCTCTTTGAGGCTGTGATCCGGAAAAGATTGATAGATAGTTTCGTTTTCTATTTTGATTGTAGCAATCGGATTGCAGCAGATGTATGAGAAGCTATTCTCGCTCCCTCTGTAATCGTTATTTTCTAATAGAAGACTATTAGAAAAACGATCTCGGATTTTTAAGTATACACTTACTGGAGTAAAAGTATCTGCTAGAATTTGTTTGAAATGTGTGGTTAATGTATAGCTCATGTTACATTGTAATAATTATAATTTTTTCAACGCTTTGCTTATCAACAATAAAAAAAAGGCTTGTCGTGATTTGACAAGCCTTTGATATGTTTACTTAACATAATTGTAGGAGCTATCTCACGACACTTTCGTTTAGAGAAGACCACCACCAATTATTTGTTAAGATTATTTTCATCTGTTTATTGTTATGTCAAATATATAAATTAATTATAATTTGAGAACATAAATATTTACATTTTTAGATCTACAGCTAATTCAAACTCGTCGTAAATCGCTTTATCTCCTAAATTATCAAAGAAACTACCTGACCCATATTTAATGTCATACTTGGTTCTATCTACTTTTAGGGTAGTAGAAGCAGCGTCACCATTCACTACTAAATCAAAAGTAATTGGGTTTGTTTTTCCTTTTATAGTAAGATCACCTGCGACTTTATAGGTGTCACCTTCTTTTTTGGCTTTTGTAACTACTAGTTTTGCAGTGTTATGATTTGTTACACCAAAGAAATCATCAGAATTAAGATGTCCTTCGAGTTTTTCTTTTCCTTCTCCGGTTTTTAAATCTGTTACTTGAAGTGAAGTCATATCTACAGTAAATTCTCCTCCAGTAATATTTTCACCATCAAAAACAAGAAATCCATCAGATAGATTTAGTGTTCCGGTATGTTGCCCTGTAACTTTTTTACCTGTCCAGTTTATACTACTCTCTGATGCTTTGATTTCTTTTTTCTGTGCAAAAGTTGATGTCGTAGCTATAATTGCTAGGGCTAGGATTAATGATTTAAGCTTAGTTTTCATGATTTTAGAAAATTTTAATAGTTAATGATTAATTTGTGGTTCTTAATTTGTTTAATAATTCATTGAGATGTATCAAATCTTTTTCTGATAAGTTTGATGTGATTTCGTTTTCAAAAGTATCCATCAAGTCGCTTATTTTGTCTAGAAATGCTGTTCCTTGCTGAGTAATAGTAATTTCAACTTTTCTTCGGTTCGTAGGACAAATCACTCTTTTTACATACCTCTTTTTTATTAATTTATCAACCAATCGAGTGGTGTTACTCATTTTGTTTACCATTCTTTCTTGTATCGTAGAAAGATTAGCAGGTTTTCCTTTTTGACCTTTTAGAATCCGAAGCACATTAAATTGTTGCAAAGAGATATCAAATTCCTTCAATTCGGCATTAATTTTATCCATTACCCAATTTTCGGTATACAAAAGATTTACTATTGCTTTGCGAGAAAGAGGGAGTTCAACTTCGGTCTTTATGATTTCTTCTATATTCAATTGTTTGTACAATATTTGTATATACAAATATAAATTAGTTTAGGCTTTGTTGATTTGAAATAGATATTAATTCTTTGTTAAAGTTGATTATTGAGTGGTGTTAAATAGTAATATTGCCCCGGGAAAAAGTAATATAGTTAGGCTAAACATTTGTGAAATAATCCATAAATAATTGAGAAAAAAACAGAAACCTTGTTAATTTTCTTTTGCTTGCTTAACGATTGTGGTAATTTAGTAATATGTTGAGATTAATTTTATACACCGGTTTTATACTATTTCTTGCAAATTGTAAAGGAGAACAGAAAGTGGCACTCAGTGCTAATGATGTTTTTGAGAGTAATGGTGTAGAAATACCCAGATACGATTTCGAGAATTTTGAGCCCTTACTAGCCTTAGATGATGGTAAAATTAGGGTGATCAACTTTTGGGCAACCTGGTGTAAACCTTGTATTGCTGAGCTCCCTTATTTTGAATTAATAAATAGTAGGTATCCTGATAATGAAGTAGAAGTAATATTGGTTAGTTTAGATCTGCCAAAACATGTTGAGGGTAAATTAATTCCATTTATAAGAAAACAAAAAATACAAAGTAGGGTGATTTTGCTAGATGATCCAGATGCTAATAGTTGGATTCCAAAAGTAAGTAAGGATTGGTCTGGTTCTATCCCAGCTACCATAATATATAAGGGAAATACGAGCAAGTTCTATGAACGATCATTTACTTATAATGAATTAGAGAAAGAGTTAAAAAAAATGCTTTAAAATTAAAATCGGATAACAAATAATATTATTATTTATGAAAACTTTAAAATTTCTTGTTGGAATAGCTCTTGTGATCGCTGTTAGTGCTTTTGCAATTGATAAGGTTTCTATTTCTGAAACTAAAGGAGGATATGCCGTAGGGAATGCAGCTACGGACTTTAAGTTAAAAAATGTAGACAATACTTTGGTTTCATTATCAGACTATACAGATGCAAAAGGATTTATTGTGATTTTTACTTGTAATCACTGTCCGTACTCGGTTGCATATGAAGATAGAATTATAGCATTAGATAAAATGTTCAAGAATGAAGGTTATCCTGTTATTGCTATTAACCCTAACAACCCAAAAGCATATCCAGATGATAGTTTTGATAATATGAAGGTTAGATCAAAAGAAAAAGGATTTACTTTTCCTTATTTATTCGATGAAGGGCAATTGATATACCCTCAATATGGAGCAACTAAAACTCCACATGTATATGTTTTAGAAAAAACAAAAGAAGGAAATATAGTTAGATACATTGGAGCAATTGATAATAACTACAAAGACGCTGCTGCTGCAGATAATAAATATGTTGAAGATGCTGTAAACGCACTATTGAAAGGAGAAAAAGTTCCAGTAGAAGTTACAAAAGCTATTGGTTGTAGTATTAAAGCTTAATTTTTAAATTTTTCTTTGTACAAATAAATGATTGGATAGTTTTACACTATCGATAAAAGACTCTTATATTTGTAAAGAGATTAGTATAATTGAGTATAAATTTAAATAAAAAGCACTGTATAGATGGCAGAAGATATCACACAAGAAGAATGGCAAGAGCTTATCAATAAAGATCATAATGCAGTAATTTTAGATGTTAGAACAGAAGAAGAAGTAGAGGATGGTTTCATCCCCAATATGCTAAATATCGATATTCGCTTGGGGCAAGGATTTTTAGATGAAGTAGAGAAATTAGATAAAGATAAGAATTATTATGTATATTGTCGTTCTGGTGCACGCAGTGCTCAGGCATGCACTTTAATGAATCAAATGGGGTTTAATACCACATACAATTTGATAGGTGGTTTCATGAATTGGGATGGTGAAACTGCGGAATAATTTTTTAATATGAAATTTAGATCATTTTTATTTGTTGCTTTTCTTTTTTTAACCACATTTAGTTGTAAAGAGGCAGAAAGCAATTCTTCTACAGTCGAACTCATTACCGTTGAGGAAATGGATTCATTGCTAGCTATTGGTAAGGTTAAATTAATTGACGTAAGAACTCCTAAGGAATATGCTGAAGGGCATCTTGAAGGGGCAGTAAATATTGATTTTAGCGATGAAAATTTTGAAGCCCTTATTGCTAAAGTAGATAAATCAAAACCGGTAGCAGTATATTGCGGTAAAGGCGGAAGAAGCGGAAAATGTTCTGCGTATATGAAAGAGGCAGGATTTAAAAAGATCTATGACCTTGATGGTGGAATTACCGAATGGAAGTTTAAAGGAAAACAAGTTATAAGATGATGAGATCATTTTAAATAATAACATGTTAGAATATAATGCCAAGGCAGAATCTCAAGATTCTGCCTTGGCTTTTCTAAAGACTGTATCTCTTATTAAAACAGAAATTGATCATATTGTTCGATAATCAAAATTTGAATACTCCAAGACTAGCCTCGAAAACTTAAAGCTTTTTCTTATAAAATTCCTCTAGGGTTTGAACCAAAGTTATTTACGATATTTTTCAAACCATGCTAATGTATGTGCAATTTTTGTTATCAATTGGCTAGGTCTTTTAGCTATACCGTGGTAAGCTCCTGGGATCTCTACTAATACAGTCTCGATTTTTCTAATTTTCAGGGCATGGTATAACTGCTTAGCTTCTGATGGGGGAGTGCGCAAATCATTCATACCCACCATAACCATTGTAGGTGTTTGTATATTGCCTACTAGTGAGATTGGGGAAAATTTCCAATAGGTTTCCATGTTTTCCCACGGTTGTCCGGGATAGCGATAATTAGCATACCCATAATAATTATCGGCAACTAGTGTTTTACTAATCCAATTCATGACTGGTTTGGCAACTACAGCAGCTTTGAAGCGATTGTTTTTTCCTATCATCCATGCAGTCATGATTCCACCGGCGCTACCACCTGTCACATAGAGTTGATTTTCATCAATCATGCTTTTTTTAATGAGATGATCAACACCATCCATCACATCATTATAATCTTGTCCCGGATAATTATTATAGAGTAAATTTCCGAATTCTTCACCATAGCTAGTGCTTCCTCTTGGGTTTGGGTAAAATACTACATAACCGGCAGCTGCATAAAGTTGCATTTCAGCAGAAAAGCGATCCCCATAGTTTAAAATTGGGCCTCCGTGATTTTCTACCAATAATGGATACTTTTTAGAGGAATCATATTTTGGTGGTTTCACAATCCATCCTTGGATATCTCTTTGGTCTATCGATGATTTGTACCATACTTCTTCAACCTTTCCAAGTTCTCTATAACTAAGCCAATTTTTGTTAAGACGCGTTAGTAGTGTAGGTGTCTTTTCTTTGGGTTTTTGTATGGCTATGTTTGCCGGATAATCAGGGCGAGAATGTGTGTATACAATTGTTCCATTTTTTGAGGTACTAAACGATCCACCTGCATATGGTCTACCAATAGATGTGCCGCCTACATTATCGGATATTTTGGTGATTTTTCCGCTTAGTGTCGTATATCCAATCTTTGTATTGCCTTTATCATCATATGTGAAATATAATCCGGTTCCTTTGGTATCCCATATTGGATTGCTTATACTTCGATCTAAATTGCTTGTTATTAATTTTTTATTGCTACCATCTTTGTTCATAACGTGCAATTGCCGTAATTGGTAGGTTTGTATTTTATCCTCATAACTAATAAATGCGATTTTGCTGCCGTCTGGAGAAAAGATAGGCGAATAATCTGGTCCATTGCGATCTGTTAGTGCAGTTATATTTCCCTTTGAAACGTCTACTTTATATATTTCACTATTTACGAAGTTATGTTCCCAATCATTATTACGATTTGTTGAAAAGATAATATACTTCCCATCTGGTGACCAAGAGAGCTTACCTTTATGATTGAAATTACCTTTCGTAATTTGTCTGGGTGCCCCTCCATCTGCAGGAATGACAAAGAGATGACTGAAGCCAGGTTCGAGATACCCTTGCCCATCCGCCTCGTGTTTTAAGCGATCTGTAATACGGGGTTTCTCTGCCCATTTTGCCCCTTTTGGTTTAGGAGGTAACTTAGCGATTACAGGTGATTTTTGAGGAACCAACATTGAGAATGCTATATGTTTCCCATCGGGAGACCAAGTAATAGACGATGGAGAACGATCTAATTGAGATACCTTTGCAAATTGCCCGGTTTGTGTCCAATACATATAGATTTCTGTTCCTTCACTTGTGCTACTCGAAAAAACGATACGATCTCCGTTGGGTGACCATCTTGCTGCTGATTCATTAGCTTCTCGAGAAGTAAGTTTGCGATGAGATGAACCATCTGCCTTTAATATCCAAAGGTCTCCCTGGCTTTTATCACGCATGATATCAAACTTAGTTCGGCGATATATAACTTGATCTCCATTAGGAGAAATCTGTGGATCTAGCGCATATTGAAGTTTGAATACGTCAAGGTCTTTGAATGTTGTCTTTTGTTCCTGAGCTGTTACTTTTCCTACATATATGAGTAATGAAAAGATAAAAATGAGTGTTTTTTTCATGTATAAATTCCTTTTTAAAGCTGTTGAAGGTACTAATAAACTCAAATAAGGAATATATTCTTAAGAAGAGATTAACAGCTTTAGGAATTGTAGTTTTTATACTAATAAAGTATACTATTTTGGTTGTACAACATGAAGATTAAATTCTTAATGATTATAACAGCAAAATTTCAATCAACTATCATGCAGTTGTTCTTTCTGATGTGTTATGGGGTGGTTTGTTTTGAAATATCTATACTAAAGCTATATTTAATGTTTTTAGTTAGAATCTTATGGATATGGGCTTAATTTTATAAGTTTTGAAGTAAGATTCCCTATTAAGTACCACTTAATCTGTAGTACTTTCATAAAATACATATAAAATTAAAATATTTTATAAATAGCGATGTCATATTCATAAGATTTATCTTGTATTATTAGTGACCTTTTATAAAAACATGATAAATACTGTGGTTTTAAGAATGTATATTGCGATTATTTTGATCGCAGTTTGTTTTTCGTGCACCTCTAGTAAGGGGACTGACACCCTTGCAAAACCTAATGTTATTATCCTATACGCAGATGATTTAGGATATGGTGATATTGGTGTTAACGGAGCCGAAGGAGTTAAGACGCCTAATATAGATTTCTTATCAAGAAATGGTGTAAAATTTACTGATGCGCATAGCACTGCCGCCACATGTACTCCTTCTCGATATTCTCTGCTTACAGGTAATTATGCGTTCAGAAGAAATGCAAGAGTACTTCCCGGAGATGCACCACTATTAATTAAACCAGGAACAGAAACACTACCTTCACTACTTCAAAAGAATGGTTATACTACAGCTGTAGTAGGAAAATGGCATTTAGGTTTAGGTACTGGTCAAGTGAATTGGAATGAAGAAGTAAAACCGGGACCATTAGAAATAGGTTTTGACTATAGTTTTTTACTTCCTTCTACAGGTGATAGAGTTCCAAGCGTGTATCTAGAAAATCATACGGTGGTAGATTTAGATATCAATGACCCATTAGAAATTTCATTCACAGATCATCCAAATGAGCCAAATCCTTATCAGCGTCCCACAGGGATTACACACCCAGAAATACTGAAACAAAAAGCCGATAATCAGCATAGTGGCTCTATTGTTAATGGAATTAGTAGAATAGGCTTTATGGGTGGTGGTAAACGTGCTGAAATTGTAGACGAAGATCTTAGTAAAACTATTTTAGAGAAAGCAACACACTTCATAGCTCAAAATAAGAGCAATCCCTTTTTCCTTTATTTTTCTTTCCACGATATTCATGTGCCGCGTGTGCCGAATCCTAAGTTCAGAGGAAAAAGTGCTATGGGCCCCAGAGGAGATGCTATTGCACAAATGGATTGGGTAGTGGGAGAAATTATGAATACACTGAAAACACTAGATATTGAAAAGAATACACTCATTATTTTTACGAGTGATAATGGTCCGGTGCTTAATGATGGTTACGAAGATCAAGCCATAGAAAAATTAGGTGAACATAAGCCATCTGGGATTTTTCGTGGAGGTAAATATAGCGCTTATGAAGCCGGAACAAGAGTCCCAACTATTTCATATTGGCCCGGTAAAATAAAGCCAAAAGAAAGCCATGCACTTTGGAGTCAGGTTGATATTTATACCTCTATAGCCTCTCTTTTAAAACTGAATTTAGATACCATGTCTTCACTAGATAGTCAAAATATGATTGATGTTATTTTAGGAAAATCAGATGTAGGTAGAGAGGTGATGCTAGAAGAATCGTATACCTTCGGATTGCGCGATGGAAAATGGAAATACATCATGCCTTCTACAAAGGACTACAGTTGGGTTAAGAATGACAAGAAAATAGAATCAGGAATTGATACAATTCCGCAGCTTTATAATTTGGAAACTGATCCTACTGAATCTATAAATTTAGCGATACAACAAAAAGAGATACTTGTTGAAATGGAAAAATCATTGAATACAATTATAAATGAAAAATAAGGTAGTTTTTAATTTGTGTTTGTTATTGTTGATTATGTTTCAACCCAACACCGTTTTGTCTCAAGAAAAACATGCTAAAATAGATAAAACTATACCACACCAAATTAATTTTCCTAAAAAAGTTGAAATCGTTAACTCGATTCCATCAAAAGATAATCTTTGGGTTTTTATATTGGCAGGACAATCCAATATGGCTGGCAGAGCTTTTGTAATGCCTGAAGATACAATTCCGAATCCAAGAATTTTAACAATAACAAAAGACGATCAATTGGTTATGGCAAAATCACCACTTCACTACTATCAACCTAAACTAATGGGATTGGGGTGTGCAAGATCTTTTGCAAAAGAAGTCTTAAAAAATGTAAGTGACTCTATCCATATTGCTTTGGTACCTTGCGCTTTCGGTGGTACATCGATAAAACAATGGCTGGGAGATTCAATTCGAAAAAACATACGATTGTATTCCAATACAAAGCATAAAATAAAATTAGCGAGTGAATATGGTACAATAAAAGGAGTGCTTTGGCATCAAGGTGAGAACGATGCAAAACATGGTAATGTTGTTGATTATAAAAAACAATTGACAATGCTAATGCAATCTTTTAGGAATGATATTCAAGATCAATCGCTCCCAATTATCATAGGTGAATTAGGAAAAAATATGAATAATACACAAGATCAAATTAATAGAACTAAAATTAATACACTTCTTAATGAAGCGGCTCAGGAAGATAAAAATATGAGTTTAATACATATGCAGGATCTTACAACACATGATGGGTATCATTTCGATCATAAATCAGTTCAGATCATGGGAGAGAGATATGCTAATGCATTTCTGAAATTATGTAAGAGTGCCACTCAAAAAAGAAATTAAGCGTGTATTTAAATATGTTTTTAGTAAAATATTAACATATTGAAAAAGTAATTACTATATTGATAATTGATTAACTGTCATTTCTTATGATACATAAAAAATTACCCCTAAAAGATGGCCACAATAGTTATCCAAAAAAAGAAGAGTCATCTTCATTTAAGAACATGGCTGATATCGATATTTGGAAACAGTTTAAACTAGGAAACGAATCTGCATTTATACATATATATAAGACCAATTTTCAGAATCTTTATAACTATGGGTTGCAGTTTTCAAAAGATACGAGTATGGTCGAAGATTGTATTCAGGATTTATTTATTGACATACGAAGAACACGAGAAAGATTATCAGATACTACCTCAATCAAGCTATACCTATACAAATCAATACGTAGAAAAGTATTGCAATATGTGAAATCTTCAAGAAAACGATTTTGGAGCGGGTCTATAGATGAAGGATATAATTTTCATTTTACATTTTCGCACGAGTATCATCTAATTGCTAAGCAATTAACAGATGAAAAAGTAAAACGTTTGAATCGAGCTCTAGCTGAACTCCCACAAAGACAAAGAGAGGTGATTTATTATTTTTTTTACGAACAGCTCGGGTATCAAGAGATTAAAGAGATAATGGACTTCGCAAACATAAAAAGCGTAAGAAATAAAGCTTATATCGCCTTAAAAACCTTAAGAAAAAGTTGCGAGTAAATACTTCTGTCGTATTTGCATTTGATTCAAAATTCACTAAAAAAACAGGTGTCATTTGTTATAAAAATTTCTTTTATATATAGATGACTGTATGAAACTATTCTTAACTAATAGTTAGAATGCTTAGTTTCTTATGAGTTACTTCATATCTTAAACCTGTTTACATGAAAAAAAATAGTATTCAATATATGAGATCCATAATAATGATTGGATCTTTGATCTTTTTGACTTGCAATACAAAAGAAGATAATGTTGTTAGAGCTGCGCAAGTACCATATTATGGTAAGTTTCATCAAGTACCACTTCGTGAAATAAAGCCTAAGGGTTGGCTTAAACAGTATTTGATTAATCAGCGCAATGGATTAACCGGAAATCTCGAAGAAGCTGGATATCCATTTAACGAAGCTGGCTGGGGCAAAAAAGTAAAAGACAGTTCAAGTTGGTGGCCCTATGAGCAAACAGGATATTGGATTGATGGAATGCTTACTACAGGCTACTTGCTCAATGACGATTTTTTAATAGACAAAGCTAAATCTAAGATTTATCCTGTGTTAGAAAAAACTGACGCTGATCATTTTATTGGGCCTTCATATCTAAAGAAAAAAAAGAACAAACACAGGTGGGTCCACACAGTATATTTTAGAGCCTTAATGCGAGAATATACCGCAACCAAAAATCCAATGATTTTAGATAAAATGAAGAGTTTTTACCTTCATCAAAATGAAGAAAATTTTCATGAAATCAGAGATCAGCTAAATATTGAAAATATTCTTTGGTTATATCAAAGGACTCAGGATTCGTTGCTGTATAACTTAGCGACTTCCATCTATGATAAAATGAATTATCAGAACTTTATTGACCGTCCGGTTACAGCAGAAAGTTTTCTGGATACCATGCCCATATATGAGCATGGAGTGACGTATAATGAAGCCGCCAAACTAGGAGCAATTATGTATCTTAATAATGGAGATCGTAAATATCTCGAACCATCGATAGCTGCATACCAAAAAATTGATAAATACTATATGATGGTTGATGGTGTTAATGTCTCATCAGAACATTTACGTACACCTGTACATGCATTACAAACTCATGAAACTTGTGATATCGCAGATTTTTCATGGAGTTTGGGGTATCTGCTTATGGCAACTGGAGATGTCTCTTATGCAGATAAAATAGAAAAAGCCATGTTTAATGCTGCACCTGGTGCAGTAACATCAGACTTTAAGGCGCTACAATATTTATCGGGTCCTAATCAGGTAATTTTGGATTCAACATCTAATCACAACAAGTTTTTTAAAGCAAACACAGCTATGATGTTTGGGCCTAATCAATTTACAGAATGCTGTCCGGCAAATGTGAATCGTATTATGCCGAATTATATCTCACGATTGTGGATGAAAGATAACAAAGGCGGTATCGCAGCTGTTATGTTTGGTCCTTCAGAATGGAGTGGCGAAATTAAGGATACAAGAGTTACAATAAAAGAACGTACTCGATATCCATTTTCTGATGAAATTACCTTTGAATTTGTTCCAGATACACCAATTGATTTTTCATTCACATTCAGAATACCGGGATGGTGTAAATCACCACAAGTCAAAATAAATGGGGTCGTGTCTGAAGATACATTCGAGCCAGGCAGTTATTATTCGATTAAAAGAAATTTTATTGATGGCGATAAAATAACACTATCACTACCTCAAAAAGCTCAATTAAGCAATTGGCCCAACGGGGGCGTGGCGATAGAAAGAGGACCTTTGGTGTATGCCCTTAAAATAGATGAAGAATGGAAAGCTTTAGAGCCCGATAAAATTAATCCAAGATCTACAACATCTTTTCCAGCATATCACGTTACAGCAAAAAGTGACTGGAACTATGCTTTAGCACTCCAAGATGATGAACTCGAAAATCAAATAGAAGTAATACAAGAAAAATGGAATAGTAACCCCTGGAGTACCAATACAGCACCGATAACGATCAAAATTCCTGCTAAGAAAATAAATAATTGGAAGATTATTAATAAGGACACAGTTTTCTATGCAATGAATGTGCCCATACAAGATAATGGTAAGACAGTTTGGAGAGAGCGAAGCGATTTTAAAAAGAACGGTAATTTTTCTTTTACTCCTCCATTACCGACAAATGATGATATTCAAGAAAATGATAACGAAAAAGAAATGATCACATTAATTCCCTATGGGAGTGCTAAACTCAGGATTACTATTTTTCCTAGACTGCCATACAAGAATGATTAATCATTTCAGACTAAGTTTACTTTATTCTATAGCTGAGGTGGAAAAACATTTTATAATGACAGATTCAAAGAGGTAATAGTATTAGAATTATATTAAGAAAAAAAATATGAAAACGCGGTGTTATTCGACCTATTTTTGTCTTATGTATAATAAGTAACCCAAATTAAAGATGAATATTAAAAATAATATAGAAGATTTTTTAACTGACGAAGAGTTTGTTAGATGGGTAAAAGATACGGATCCAGAATTAGATATTTTCTGGTCTAAATGGTTACAACTTTATCCTGAAAAAAGAGAGATGTTAATGAAGTCTCGTGAAATTATCATTGCAATGAATGTTAATAGCCATAAGGCAAGTAGAGAAGTTCAAGAGAGGTCTTTGGATTATATTCTTTCAGAAACTCCTTCTAATACGATTGTGAAGAGCACTCAAAGAACATCAAAATTCTATATTTTCCTAAAGGTAGCGGCGATTTTTACGGGGCTATTGGCGACCACTTATTTTGTAAATGAATATTTGTCTTCTTCTATAAAACCATTGCCAAAACAGCAAGTTGCAATATCTAATATCGTAAAAAATAATCCAAACGGGAGAAAATCTAAGATTCAATTGCCAGACGGTACAATCGTATGGCTTAATTCTGGAAGTACGCTTAGCTACCCCTCAAAATTTACAAATAATGAACGCGTAGTTAATTTAGATGGGCAAGCATTTTTTGAGGTAAAGAGAGATACCTTACGACCGTTTAGAGTAAACTCATCAGGTCTTGTGACCACAGCATTGGGTACATCTTTCGATATTAATTCGTATAGCGAACAAAATAATGAAATTAAAATATCATTAGTTAGTGGAAAAATTAGTATTGAAAATAAATCACTAAAAACAAATAATGTTACACTACCAGGCGAACAACTTATATACTCTATAAAAAAGCAAAAAAGTGTAATAAAATCTTTCGACCTAAAAGAAGTAGTAGCCTGGAAAGACAAGATTTTATATTTTAAAAATGCATCACTCGCTGATGTAATTCTCCGATTAGAAAGGTGGTATGGAGTTGATATTAAACTAAAAAATGCACCCCAAAAGAACTGGAACCTTACAGGAGAGTTTAAAAAACAGAGCCTGCAGCGTGTATTAGAGAGACTATCGTTTACCGAAAACTTTAGATATTCAATAAAGGGAAAAAAAGTTGAATTTAAATTTTAGAAGCATGCTACATAATACCTGATAAATAAAAAAGAGCAGTCTACTACCAATAGACTGCCCTTATAAAGAGCCAGAGTATACACAATATTGAGAAACAGAGTAATACTCTTGGCTTGTTTAGTGAATTGATCAATAAACATTACAAAATTATGAAAAAAAAACTACTGCGATCAAACTATACGATTTCTAAGCTTATGTTACGAACTTTAACAATTACATTGTTTTTTGTCAACCTATTAATTGCTAATCACGGAAAAGCACAAAAATACAAAAGTGTTAAAGATGTTTATATTGCTATAGGAGCTAGCAAATCCAGCATCAAGAAGGTGCTTACTTCTATAGAAAATAAAACAGATTTTGTATTTCTCTATGATGCTAATGATATCGATAATGAAGTGATCTTAGAAATACCCAAATCATCACTTTCTGTACAAAAAATCTTACAAATTGTTTCTGAGAACACTTCATTACGCTTCAGACAAGTAAATAACAGTATTGATGTAAGAAACGATGATGGTTTACAAGAGCAACCTACAATTGTACAAAAAATAGTTACAGGAGTGGTCAATGATGATTCAGGGCAACCCTTACCAGGAGCTAATGTACTTGTAAAAGGAACATCGATCGGAGCATCAACCGATTTTGATGGTAACTACAGTATAGATGTTCCCGATGAAAATGCTATTCTGGTTTTTTCTTATGTAGGTTATATCACTACAGAAATCCCGGTCAACGGTAAACGTGTAATCAATCATGAATTTACTCCTGATGCAGCTGCGTTAGATGCAGTGGTAGTTGTTGGATATGGTACACAAAGAAAACTAGATATTACAGGTTCTGTATCTACTTTAGAATCCTACAGGCTTGAGAATGTTCCTAATACAAATTTTTCACAAGCATTACAGGGATCTGTTTCCGGGGTATATATAACTAATAATGGTGCTGGAGCAGAACAAAGTGATGTTAATATTAGAATTCGAGGTCAAAACTCAGTTACAGCAGATAATAATCCACTTATTGTGCTAGATGGAGTTCCGTTTAGCGGTAATTTGTCTCAAATTAATCCGAATGATATAGAATCTTTAGACGTACTTAAAGATGTTTCTTCTGCTGCTATTTATGGTTCTAGAGGAGCTAATGGAGTCATTTTAATAACGACCAAAAAGGGAAAGACTGGTAAAGTTTCTGTAAACTACAATACATATGTAGGATTTCAATCCCCAACCAATGTACCAAGGTTAATGACAGGGCAGGAGTTCTATGATTTTAAGTTAGAGCGATTAAACGGAGATCCAAATGACCCTTCTACAGTATTTACAGAATCAGAGTTAGAGAATTATAATGCAGGTAATTTTACGGATTGGTTAGATTTATCGACTAGGACGTCTATACAGCAAGAGCACCAGTTATCAGTAAGCGCAGGTACAGAAAAAACAAAAATATATGTATCCGGTACTTTTATTGACGTAGAAGGAATTGCGTTAGGCGATCAATTTCAACGCTATAATTTACAACTGAATTTGGATCAAAAAATAAACGATTGGTTAAAAATAGGAACCAATACACGTTTAAATTTTATTGATAGAAGTGGTGTAGCACTAGACGTAGCCTCTGCATTTTATCAAAACCCACTTACCACTCCCTTTGAAGAAGATGGAACATTAACAATTTACCCTTGGGAAGAGGAAGAATTTTTCGGAAACCCGCTCGCAAATTCTTTATTTGAGAACGAAGATGAAGAATATTCTATTTTTTCTAATATGTACATGAATATTGATTTACCATTCGTAGAAGGATTGTCATATAAGTTGAATACTGGGGTTGAATATTCTAATCGAGATATCCTAACCTACAGGGGGAGAGACACTAAAAGAGGTCTTGAAGCTAATGGATTATCGACTAATAGACAGAATAGAACAAGAAGCTTACTAATAGAAAATATTCTTGATTATAAACGAACTTTTGGGCCACATAGTATAGGGGTTACAGCACTATACAGTAGACAAGTAGAAGATTTCAGACGATTTGACCTAGAAGCTCAAGATTTTCCTAGTGATGTATTAACCTTTTATCAAGCAGAAGTTGCAAATCAAATTAGACCTTCAAATGTATTTAGAGAAAGTACACTACTTTCTCAAATGGGGCGTATTAATTATGGATTCGATAGTAAGTATTTATTAACGCTAACAGCAAGAAGAGATGGTTACTCCGGATTTGGAACCGATGATAAATATGGTTTTTTCCCCTCTGCCGCAATTGCTTGGAACATTGGTAGGGAAAACTTTCTTAGTAACTCTGCTACAATTAGTAATTTAAAGTTAAGACTATCTTTTGGTCAGATAGGTAACCAGGCAATACGTCCATACAATACATTACAGCAATTTGAATTTCAAAATTATTTGGGTGGAGATGGTAGCACTCTAGCTCCTGGTTTTGTACCTGCTACGCTTGGAGATGCAAGTCTGGGATGGGAAACAACAACTTCAGCTAACATAGCAATTGATTACGGGTTTTTTGATGGTCGTATACGAGGATCCGTAGAATATTATCAATCCAAAACAAAAGATTTATTATTCAATAGAAGAATATCATCAGTTCAAGGGATACAAAGAATTTTTCAAAATATAGGGGAGACAGAAAATAAAGGAGTTGAGTTTTTGTTATCCGCAGATGTAATTAATAGAGGCAATTTTAAATGGTCTGCAGACTTTAACTTCTCCTTCAACCGTAACGAGATTGTTGATTTATTTGGTATCGATGGACTAGATGACACGCGAAGTAGATTATTTATTGGGCAACCGATTAATGTAAATTATGGATTGGTATTTGATGGGATCTGGCAAGAAGATGAAGCCGATGAAGCTGTAGCTTTTGATGCAGTTCCGGGAGATGTGCGAATCAAAGATGTAAACGAAGATGGAGTAATTAATGATGAAGATGAAGAAATCTATGGAAACCTACAACCTGATTTTATTGCAGGACTAGGAAGTACATTTACCTATAAAAACTGGGGACTCAACTTTTTTATCTATACAGAACAAGGTGTAGAGCGCCCTAACCTTTTACTAGAATCGAATGAACGTGTGTTTTTTACAGGAGCGAGAAGAAATGGAATCGCAAGAGAGTTCTGGAGTCCGGATAATCCAATTGACATTTATCCAAGCAATAGTGAAAACAGTAATCCAGAAAATATCCAATTTGTCGAAGATGCAAGTTTTATTAGGATGAGGGATATTACACTATCCTATACATTTTCGAACGATGCCTTAGAATCGTTTGGGCTCAGTAATTTCCGTATTTACGGCACAGTAAGAAACGTATTCACCATTACCGATTGGACGGGTTCAGATCCAGAATTTCAAGGGTCTATACCTACTTCTCAGCAACAAAACAATGATATTTTTGCTCAGAACAGACAATTTACCATACCCTTAAATCGCACCTTTATTTTTGGTATCAATGTTTCCCTTTAAATCAATACATACTATGAGAAAATTAGATAATATTATCAGAATAAAAAATACTATCCAGAGATCCCTTGTAGCTGTACTGGTACTTTGCGTAACAGCATGCTCAGAGGAAGATTTAACCGAGAATCCACCGAATATAGTGATAGCAGAACAATTATTTGTAGATGCAGCAGGATTTCAATCTGTGCTTAATGGATTATATCATGAAGTACGTAAAGAACGTATGGGTAGTACAGGAGCAGACGAGACGAATGCTGGCGATGTTAGATTTTCGTTAATGGTTAATGGTACTGATAATGTGTTCGGTATAAACCCTGGGCCTTCAGAACGATTAACCAATAGGCTTGGATCATTAAATAATCCTAGGAATGGATTTGTAAGAAGAATTTTTGACTGGCAATATAAGGCTATTAATATCGCAAATACCATTGTAGATAGAGCTAAAACTACTGAGGTCGATTGGACCGAAGAAGAGAAAAACAGGATTATTGCAGAAGCAAGAACTATAAGAGCTTGGGCATATCGGCATCTTACCTATCTATGGGGAGACGTCCCAATTAACTTAGTGGAATCACAAGGTATAAATATTCGTACTGATTGGGAAAGAGAGCCTCTTTCTGAAGTATATAAAGTAATGGAAGATGATTTACTATTTGCAGAACAATGGCTTCCTGTAGAACCCGAAAACTCTGGAAGAGTATCGAGAGCAGTAGCGCAACACTATTTAGCAGAGTTGTATATACGTATGAATCAGCCCGAACTAGCGATTGCAAAAGCTGAAGTAGTAATTGCTGGTCCCTATTCTTTAATAACAGAACGATATGGTATAAATGCAAATCAACCAGGAGTTCCTTTTATGGATCAGTTCTATGATGGCAATGTGCTAAGATCACAAGGAAATACTGAGGTATTATGGGCTATTCTTCAAGAAAATGGAGTAGATAATCCAGATCAGGGGCGAAACATCATGAGACGTTATTTTGTAAGTACCTATAGGAATATACCGGGAATTGCATTGTCTGCACAGCGAGGAGGGCGCGGTATCGGTAGAATCTCTATGACCAAATGGGCATTAGACATATATGAACCCACAGATGAGCGTAATTCTGAGTTTGCTATCTCTAAAGGATATACCTATGGTGAAAGCGGAGATGACGATCCAAGTCTTGCAGAACCTCCAGCGACATTAGGTGACTTCGTGCCCACAGTAATTGTAACTGAGAGTGAAAATCTACCGCCTGCGGTTAGAGATACCTATCCGCACAGTAGAAAATGGGAGTGGGCAGATTCAAACAACCTAAACCTAAATGAACAGTTTGGAGATCAACCTTATGTACGATTAGCAGATACCTATTTGCTTTTAGCAGAAGCGCAGTTCAAGCTAGGAAGAACAGGAGACGCAGCAGAGTCACTTAATGTAGTCAGACGTAGATCTAATGCAAGTGAGATTACAGCACTCGATGTCACTATAGATTTTATTCTTGATGAACGATCTAGAGAGTTTTTATGCGAAGAACAACGACGGTATTGCTTAGTAAGAAATAGTAAATTCTTAGAAAGAACGCAGTTACATAATGCAGTAACTGGTGGTGTAATTATACCAAGAGATACGATATTTCCTATTCCGCAAACGGTAATTGATGCAAACTTAACTAGAGAAATGCGCCAAAATCCAGGATACTAAGGTCGAAGGTTAATTTTTGATGAACATTTGTTTCAATACTATAATCAAGAACCATATACAATTCACACATCACACATTTTTGTTTTGATGAGACACTCAATTAACAAAGCTGCTTAGTGTCAAGGGAAAATCTAACAGCTTTTAAATCAAGAGAATTGCTTTTTCTCTACAGTAAAGTATTAATATTATGAAAAAAAATGACTTTAAAATACCTACTAAGTATTACCTGTTTTTTATGGTGCTACTATGGTTAATGATGATCCCTGTGACATCATTTTCTCAAACGATGTTACCAGCTACTGCTGATGCATTTGTGCGTGGAGGACAAACGTTGAATAACCCTCCTTTAGACCCACCAATTCCTGGAAATGCATTTAATAATTTTGGTGCTGATCCTTTATTATTCGTAAAAATAGGAGGAGCTGAACAGGCTACTAGAAGAGCATATTTCAAATTCGATTTGTCTTCAATTACCGAAACCGTTGGTACTGCTACGCTAAAAGTAAAAGTAGCAGAAGAAAATGGTACAGGTGATACCTACTCAGCCTATTTTGTTAGTGATGATAGCTGGACAGAAGGAACAGGAACTCAAGCAGCCGTTACTACTGATGGAATTACCTGGAATACTCAACCTGCACCATATGATGCAGTTGCTTTCAATGGCACTCCTGCTGATGCAAGTTTGCTAATCGATTCACAATCAGGAGCCGCTGCTGGATCTATAATATCCTTTAATCTTACTAGTAGAGTAGTTGATGAATTAGCAAATGATCCTAATAAAATAATTTCTGTAGTGATTTTTGCAAATTCTACTCCAAATATGAGATTTCATTCCAGAGAGGCGACAATGGCTGCAGATCAACCGGTTTTGGAAATTACAGAAGGAACTCCGCCACCGCCACCGCCAACAGGATTGGTGCTAGCTGACACCTATGTTCGTGGTGGAGGTAATGCAAATAATAACTTTGGAATGGATCCTTTATTATGGTGTAAAACTGCGGCAGGAGAAGCTGGAACGCGAAGAACCTATATGAAATTTGATCTCTCTTCGGTTACTAATCCAGTATCTTCAGCAATATTAAGATTAGAAGTCCAGGAAGTAAATAATGCAGCTCCTGATAACTATACAGTAAAATTTGTAAGTGATGATTCTTGGACAGAAAATGGGCTAACATGGAACACAGAACCTACAGCTGGTGCAGACATTGTAACCGTAACCGGAGTTAATGATATCACTAGTGGAACTTCTGGAGTTGAATTAGCTTTTGACATTACATCTGCAGTAATACAGGAGTCATCAGGCGATGATATTCTATCGATTGTTATCGTATCTGATAATGTTGGGAATATGAAATTCAATTCGAGAGAAGGTACTGGGGCTGTTCCTGTTTTAGATATTGTAGAAAGTACCACGCCATCAAACATAAGTGGTCAACCCAACATCGATACTACAATGGGAAGTTGTGATTTTAATGGCGGAGAGGCAGATACAAATGCGTTTAATGCCTCAGAAGCGATTCAAGCGGCTGGACTCAATTATACCAGAATTGGTATTGCAAAAGAAGAATATCTGGATAACGTCACAGGAGCGGTAAAACCAGAAGCTATAGACGAGATTGTATTATTACTACACAAAGAAGGCATCACACCCATGCTATTGATTGAGCATAATCCCGATAACGGAACTCTGGAGAATGAAGCCAAATGGAAAGAAATAGGAACTGCCTTTGCAGAGCGATTTCGTCCAAATAGTACTTTCTTAACAACAAGAGGAATTAATAACTGGGGGATAACTCAATATCAAGCAATTAATGAACCATTATTTGGAAATGTTACTAATTTTCCTGTTACAGATTATTTAGCTGCTACAAAAGGATTTGCTGATGGAGTGCATGACGTTGATCCCTCATTAAAAGTGTCACCAGGAGGGCTACAAGAGGTACCCTTGTTTACTAACACAAATCCGTATATGTCAGGTATTGCTACCATGTTAAATGATGGTACGCTAGATGCAATAGACATTCACAGATATTATGATAGAAACCAGCCTGCATATTCTTTGATTGATAAAGTAGCATCACACCAGGGGTTGATTGATAAAATCAAATCAGATCATGGAATCACTGCAGATTTTAGTGTTTGGAGTACAGAATATAATGCTCGTGGTGGTAGTGATGCAGATAATGCCAAAGATTTTATCACGGCTACCTGGGATATTCTTACAGTATTAGGTAGTGATGGTAATATAGATTCAGAATTTGCCCTTGCATTTCGTACTTATCTTCCGGTAAGTTCTAACGCAAATTTAGGAATGGCAGTTTCTGATTTTCCATTCTTAGGAAACCCAAAAGGAGTAGCCCATCAGATGATGGCAAATATCACCAGAGGATTTAAAATGGTGGATGCCAATGAGGCTGCAGGTATAGATATACTACAAGCCGGTAATGGTGATAAAATGTGGGTTTTTCATAACCGTAATGGCTGGAGTAACCAGGTAGGCGGTACTTTTGATATCAACGATATACCAGGCTCTGCCACAGTAATAGAAGCATACCGATACGATTCTTGGGATCCAACCATAGGATCTACAGGAGCTCCAGCACCGTTTGAAACACGAACAGTTTCTGGATCTACAGCACAATTTACAGGCTTGGCAACAGGAGAGACCTATATGTTTATAGCCAAAGCAACGGCATCAGCAAACACAATGCCTACAGTAAGTATTACACTACCTAATGATGCAAGTAATTTTGTAGAAGGAGAAACAATGACTATTGCTGCGACTGCATCAGGTGGTAACGGTATTCGAGAAGTCGTATTATACGCAGGTCCAGTACGATTAGGAGAATTCACTTCTCCACCATATACCGTTGATTGGGAGAATATACCTGCAGGTACAACCACGTTGTTAGCAATAGCAAAAGGGAATAATGGTTCAGTGAGACTGGCAGAAAAAAATGTAAATGTACAACATCCGGCTGCGGGAGTTAATTTAATAGCAGAAGCAGATGCATATGTAAAAGGAGGACAAACCGATGATGATAATTTTGGAAGCAGTTCTTCGCTACTAATCAAAACAGCCAATGTTGAAAACTTACAGCGAAGAATATTTTTAAAATTTAATGTAAGCACATTAGGTGATGTACAAAAAGCGCTATTGCGCTTGCGTGTTGCCCGAAGTGGTACCGCGACACATACCCTATATACCCAAAATGATGATAGCTGGACAGAATCAGGAATTACTTGGAACAATCAACCAGCTTTTGATGGTGTTATCACAAGTAGCCAACCAGCTGCTGAAGGGCAATGGACAGAATTTGATGTAACCAACCAAGTTAATCTGGAAAAAGATGGAGATGGGATATTATCCTTAGTACTATGGACATCCTCTACCGCACTGATAGATTATTTTTCTAAAGAATCTGGCCCAGGTAACGAACCAAGACTATTAATCTCAGGATCTCCCGCAGTAAGTTTTGAGTTTCCTCGAAATGGAGATGAATTTGGCATAAATGAAGAATTCACAGCCAAGGTAAATGCAGTTCCTTTAGATGATGCTACAGTAACGCAAGTAGAATTTTTTATAGGCGAGGAGTCTCTGGGAGTAGATACCACAGCACCCTATACAATCAAGACTTCTCGAGAAGAAGGTGGTGTATTCGCAATAAGAGCAGTAGCCACAGATTCTGAAGGAAAGACTAGTGCTGCTATTGTTAATTTGACAGTAGCTTTAGGAGGAACTCCAGTTGATGTAATTGCTGATACTTATGTACGAGGTGGAGGTAAGGCAGATAATAATTTTGGTAGTAGTCCAATCATAGAGGTTAAATTGGGAGGTGGAGAGCCTACCATAAGAAGAGGTTTCTTAAGATTTGACCTCTCAGCGATAGATGAGACTATAGAAACTGCACAATTAAGAATTCGCGTACAAAGAAACGACGGCGGAGACGGACCAAATACTACTACATTTTTCAAAGTAGAGGATGATACTTGGGATGAAAATGTAATTACATGGAATAATGGAGAACCACTAGCTGGAGATGAAATAGGAGCAAATCCTAGTGATGCTATAGTAGAGGTTGATGAGTATATGATAGTGGATATTACCGAAGCTGTAAAAACAGAATTTGACGGAGATAAGATCCTATCCATCATGATTGCATCTGATAACAACAGAAATGTAGCATTTTATTCTAAGGAAAATCCAGCCAATACTCCCCCTCAAATTTTGTTAAACGCAGGTGCTATTAACACAGGATCTGAGCCTTGTATAGGAAGCGCTTGTATCGAAGACGAAGTAGTAGATTTCTTTATAACTGGTCGATACGGCGATAATACGGTATCTGGTGATGTATGGGAAGCTGCTATTTTTGATCAAACCCCTGAACAATCATTTTTAGATGCTTCAGAAGGATACCAATGGACCAAAGGAGAGGCTGTGCCTTTTAGTATTAATTATAACAAAGCCAATGGCGAAATAACATACACCCTGGGTGATAAAGTATTGACCAGATCTTATGTTGCTAGTTTAACGCAGCAAAAAGTTATCGCTTTTGCTAACGCAGAAGGAGAAGGAAATGAATCCTATATTACAAATCTAAAGATAAACGAGGAACTTTTTGATGATATTTATGCCGTAGAAGGTACAAAAGGATTGAAAATAGACATTACGAATCCAAACGATACAGGAATTACAGTATCCGGAAATGTAACACTATCATGGACGGGGTCTGAGACCTTGGATATACCATCGTTTACAATATATTTTATTGATGATTCTGATATCAAACGTCCCGGACCTGAAGATGCGATAGGTGACAACATATTTATAGTAGCGCCTAATCCAATAAACGATGAAACTTTGATATTCTACAGAATGAAAAGAACTTCGGATCTTGAGATAGATGTTGTTGATATATCAGGAAGAGTGGTGTCTTCGTACAAAAGAACCCGAGAAAAAACAGGTCGATATGCTCGCCCTTGGTCAGAAATTATCGGAAATAGACGCCTCGAAGAAGGTACCTATTTTATAAGAATCAAAAATAGAACGAATACTGAAGTAAGAAAAATTATTGTAAAATAATGATATTTAAAATATGCAATTTTTAAGTTTTAAAGAATACTTTTTAAAAGCTTGTATACGTAGTTTATTTGTTTTAGTAGTACTGCCCGAGATTAAAGGGCAAAGCGCAGCTTCTCTTATGGGAAGCTGTGGCTTTAATCAAGGAATTGTCGATGTAAACACACATAATGCGATAGAAGCACATCATGTTTTGGGATTAAAACAGTCACGTATTTCAGTATATCCTTCTTTTGATGTTCGTACTGGCAATGTGATCCCTGAAGTTTTGGATGATAGTGTGCTATTGCTACATCAACAAGGGATCAATCCTATGATTTTATTAGAACACTATTTTAAAACAGGTGGAGCTCCAGGATCTTATAAAAAATGGTATGCAATAGGTCATGATTTTGCAGAACGGTTTTCACCAAACAGTAAATGGTTATTATCTAATGGTATTAAGGATTGGGGAATTAAATACTACTCAATATTTAATGAACCACATAACACGTTTACCATAGAGAATTATATACAAGCAGTTAAAGGTTTCGCAGATGGGGTGCACTCAATAGATGCATCATTGTTAGTTGCTCCCGGAGGATTTATGGAAGTACCTTTATTCACTAAAACGAACAAATACATGCCAGAGTTAGCAAAATTGTATAACAATGGTACACTAGACGCCATCGATATTCATCGGTATTATGACCGTAGAAATGAGTATCAAATCCAATTCAAAAAAATATCTCATCAAACTCTTATCGATGATATTAAAAAAGAATATGGTATAACAAAGGATATAAGAGTTTGGTGTACAGAGTATAATGCTCGTGGAGGTAATAATGAAGAAAATGCCATCGATTTTGTAACAGCAACCTGGGATTTGCTTACGGTGACTAATCAAAGGGGCAAGTACCTCTCAGATTTTGCCTTAGCCTATGTTTCTTATATGGATGTAGAAGGAAATAAGCATCTAGGGATGGCAGTTTCAAAATTTCCTTATTTAGGAGTTGCCAAAGGAAAAACACACGCCATGCTTGCCTTTATAACCAAAGGGCTAAAATTATCTCAATCTGATACAAAAAAAGGCATTGATATTTTAGATGGAAAAGAGAAAAAAATGTGGGTGTGGCATAATAGAAAAGAATGGTCATCAATACGAGGCTCATCATTTGAAATAAAAAATCTTCCTGAATATGCAAAAGTAATAGAAGTATATCGATATGACTCTTGGAAAATGGAAGAAGGGTGTTCTGGACAACCAGACCCTTTAAAAAGAATAAATTTAAATAAGGGGCAACAATCTATAAAAATTGATGGGCTAGATTCTGGACAAACGTATATGATATTAGCTTCAGCAAAACCATTATCCGTTGAGTTACCCAAACTTTCTTTCAGAGATTCAAATCCAAATAAAAAATTAGAAGAAGGAAGTAGCTTTGATATCAGTGTGCAATCACAGGATATAGATAAAATTAAAGAAATTGTGCTATATGCAGGAGTAGAACGAATCGGGACGAAAACTAAAGCGCCTTATACCTGGACATGGAATAATATACCTGCAGGACATGCGATTATTAGAGCTATTGCAAAAAGCCACCAGCAAGAGATTACTATGATAACTCAGGAGGTGACTGTAGCTCATAAAAATGAAGGAATAACTATCCTTCCAACAGATGATTCTTACATAAAGGGAGGTAGTTCTAAAGATAATAATTATGGAAAAGTTACAGAGCTCCCCGTCAAAACATCATCAAATGCTAAGCTGAAACGTAAAATAGTACTTAAGTTTAACCTGAAAGACGTAAAAGATATTAGTAGCGCAACACTCAAGATGCGAGTGGCTAGATCAGGTCAAGCAAAACACATCCTATATCACTTAGATGACGATAACTGGAGTGAAGCAGATATCACTTGGGCAAACAGTCCAGAATTTGGAGAAGTAGTCACACAATTCGAACCCGTTTCTGAAGGATACTGGACAGAAATCGATATTACAAAACACTGCCAGCAAGAGTTAAAATCAAATAGAATATTGTCATTAGGTATTTGGACACAGAGCAACGATCATATACAATATTACTCCAAAGAAGCTCAAAATGGTAATGCACCTAGAATTATAATCAATGATAAATAATATACTATGAGTAAATCAATAATTCTGGTACTTTTTTGCATCTGCCTTTCGGCGAAAGCACAAAAATTTGAAAACCTTGCTCCAACTCCACCTATGGGATGGAATAGCTGGAATTATTTTAAATGTGATTTCACTGAAGATCTGATTAAAGAAGTGGCAGATGCAATGAGTAGTAACGGCATGAAAGCAGTCGGCTATGAGTATATCGTAATTGACGATTGTTGGCAAGTAGGTCGGGATAAAAACGGAAATATCATTCCCGATCCCAAAAAATTTCCATCTGGAATGAAAGCTTTAGCAGATTACATTCACAGCAAAGGATTAAAATTCGGACTCTACTCTGATGCAGGGACTAAAACATGTAAAGGTTTACCAGGTAGTAGAGGACACGAATATCAAGATGCCAGAACTTATGCGTCTTGGGGTGTTGATTTTTTAAAATATGATTGGTGTCACCACGGTACTCAGGATGCTACGGCATCTTACACATTGATGCGTGACGCTTTGTATGAAGCTGGGCGTCCTATCCTATTTAGTATTTGTGAATGGGGAGAAAGCAAGCCATGGCTCTGGGCACCAGAAGTAGGGCAGATGTGGCGTACCGGGCATGATATTAAAGATTGTTTTAATTGTGATCTCAATACCAGTAGTCAAGGAATTATGCAGATACTGGATCAGCAGGTAGAATTGCGTAAATACGCAGGACCCAATGCTTGGAACGACCCCGATATGCTCGAAGTTGGTAACCAAGGGCTTACGGTATCTGAATCCAGAGCACATTTTAGTCTCTGGTGTATGCTGTCGGCACCATTAATTGCAGGTAATGATATTATTCATATGACACCCGAAATTAAAAAAATACTCATAGATAAAGACGTAATAGCAATAGATCAAGATCCATTAGGTATACAAGCTATAAAGTGGTTGGATTACGGTGATCTGGAGATTTGGTTCAAACCTCTTCAAAATGAAGAATATGCTGTTTGTTTCCTAAATCGTAATGAGAATCCAAAAGATATTGATTTTGATTTTAACCAATGGGAAAAAGTATTTGATCCTGATAAAGGATGGAAAAAATATACATTCGAAGCTACATATCAGCTACGTGACCTTTGGAATAAGAAAAATATTGGAAAGACAGACGCTCCATTGAAAGCAACGATCCCAGGGCATGATGTATTGATGATTAAAATGAGTAAAGTAAAATGAATATAAAAATCTTGTACTATCTGGTGCTAATTCCAATTGTTTTTTCTTGTAAAAAAGAAGAACAAATAGAAGACAGGACCGATTGGAAAAATCCACAAGTTACTCAAATCAATAAACAGGAGCCTCATGCTACTATGCAGATATATACTTCAGCTGAGGAAGCACAGAAAAGAGAAAACCCATATCATCAATCGTTAAATGGAACATGGAAGTTTAACTATTCAGAAAAACCGGCAGATCGCCCTTTGGATTTCTATAAAATCGACTATGCTTCTACAGATTGGGATGAGATCGAAGTACCGAGTAATTGGCAGCTAAAGGGATATGGGATTCCGATTTATTTTAATAACGGATTTCCGTTTAGGTTTTTGCAAAAAGATACCTTACAACCACCGCAAGTACCCGAAGATTTTAATCCGGTTGGTTCATATAAAACTATTTTTGAAGTAGAAAAAGGATGGAAAGATCGACAAGTATTTATTCATTTTGATGGCGTACAAAGTGCTTTTTACATCTGGGTAAACGGAGAGAAAGTAGGGTATAGCGAAGATAGTATGACGCCTGCCGAGTTTAATCTCACTCCATATCTTAATGAAGGAACCAACCAGTTATCAGTTGAAGTATTTCAATGGTCAGACGGGAGCTATCTCGAAGATCAGGATTTTTGGCGCCTCAGTGGAATCTTTAGAGATGTGTATCTCTTTTCGACTCCTGACGTTCATATTCGCGATTTCTTTGTGCAAACTGATTTAGATGAAGACTATAAAGATGCAAAGCTAAAACTTACAGCCAAAGTACGTAATTATAAAGGTTTCAATAACCACGGGTATAAAGTAGAAGCACAATTGCTTGATGATACTGGCAAGAAAGTAGGAGATTCTTTAACCATGCATAGTGATGTACAAGATAGAAGATTTGATTGGTATCAACCCGACGGCCCTGAGGCTATTTTTAACATGAGTGCTGAGGTATTAAACCCAAAAAAATGGTCAGCAGAACAACCAAATTTATATCAATTAATGCTGATATTAAAGGATAGTACAAATACTGTTTTAGAAGCTATTCCTGTAACATTTGGTTTTAGAGAAGTAGAAAGCAAAGGCGGAAATGTATTAATAAACGGAAAGCCAGTTCTTTTTAAAGGAGTCAACAGACACGATTTTGACCCTGATGATGGTAGGGCAGTTTCTTATGAATCTATGGAGAATGATATTTTGTTAATGAAACAACTTAACATTAATTCAGTGCGAACTAGCCATTATCCTAAT
The DNA here is from genome assembly GCA_947495425.1 of uncultured Aquimarina sp. GTDB lineage: Bacteria > Bacteroidota > Bacteroidia > Flavobacteriales > Flavobacteriaceae > Aquimarina. Next base: position 101,937 of record CANLYR010000004.1, on the reverse strand, counting down.
CATCCTAAGTTCTATGAATTATGTGATCAATATGGATTGTATGTAGTTGATGAAGCAAATCTGGAGTCTGCAGGACATTTTTTCACCTTTGCGCACAACCTTCCAGAATGGAGTAACGCTTGTCTAGAACGAATGGCCAATATGGTAGAACGGGATAAAAACCACCCTAGCATTTTTAGTTGGTCTTTAGGTAATGAAGCAGGGTATGGACCCAATTATGCGCGTATGGCTTCATTAGCCAGAGATGTAGATTCCACTCGATTAGTACAATATTTAGATAAATGGAAAGAGCGCAACCCAATTACCGATGTGGTTAGTCCTATGTATCCAAGCATTCAGGATATAGTGGATTATGCCAATAGTGGTGATAACCGACCCTACATCATGTGTGAGTATGCTCATGCAATGGGCAATGGGGTAGGCAATCTCAAGGAGTATTGGGATACTATCGCTCATTACCCTACTTTGCAAGGAGGATTTATATGGGATTGGGTTGACCAGGGATTACGGAAAAAAACAAAAGACGGAACAGAATTTTATGCCTATGGTGGAGATTTTGGGGATACACCCAATGATAAGAATTTCTGCCTAAACGGAATTGTATATCCTGATCGTAGTTTCTATCCCAAGACCTATGAAGTTAAAAAAGTGTATCAATACATCAAATTTGATGGTGCAAATGCCAAAAATGGAATAGTTTCTATTACTAATAATTATTATTTCACAAATCTGAATGAGTTTGATATTTTCTGGAAACTACTGGAAAACGGAATCACAACGCAAACCGGAACACTAGAACCCATTGATCTTAATCCAGGAGAGACTACAAAAGTGAAGATACCCATAGTGCGTACGAATCCAATGAAGGACTATCATTTTGATATTGAATTCAAACTTAAAAAGGATAAGCCGTGGGCAAAGAAAGGACATGAAGTAGCAAGAGAGCAGTTCCTGATTAAAGAAAGAACAATAAAACCTCAAAAAGAGACTTTACTTGCTTCAAATTTCAACCTTAATGATGCACAAACAGCAGTGCAGATAACTAATGAAAAGATGGCTGTGAAATTTGATAAAAAAACAGGCCTAATTTCCGCGTTGAGTTATGGAATTCAAAAAATAATCGAAGAAGGAAGACATCATGGACCAATTTTGAATTTATATCGAGCTCCAACAGATAATGATCGTAATTTTTTTCAAACCTGGGATCAGGTTGATCAATGGAACTTACGCGGCTTAGATAGTCTTCAACCTTCATTACAAGAATTTGATGTTCAAAAGGAAGAAGAAAAAATAACGATTCAAACAAAAATTCAATATGTAGCCTCGCAAATTAAAGTTTTACATCATAGTACATACGATATATTTCCCGATGGAGAAATAAAGATCACCAATATAATTCAACCCGAAACAAAACTAGAGGTGTTACCACGAATCGGAATCATGATGACCGTTGCAGAAGACTTAGAAAGATTAGAATGGTATGGTCGCGGACCTCATGAAAATTATTCAGATCGTAGCTATAGTGCACACGTTGGAGTGTATAAAAGTACGATCACCGATCAATTTGTATCTTATCTTAAACCTCAAGAAACCGGAAACAAAGAAGAGGTGCGTTGGGCAAAGCTTACCAATACAACTGCCGGAATAGAAATTATAGCTGAAGATAAAGTAGCATTTACGGCGATTCATTACAAACCAGAAGATTTAATAAAAGTCAACCATCCGCACGAATTAACACCAAGAAAAGAAACCGTGCTCTATATCGATAACCAACAATTAGGAATAGGAAACAGTAGTTGCGGACCAGCTGCTTTAGAAAAATATTGGGTGCAACCCGAACCAGTACAATATACTTTTAGTATTAAACCACATAAAATATCTTCTAAATAATGAAAATTATCTTCAATATAACAATGATAAAAATAACATTCTTGTCTTTAGGGATTGGTATCGCATTTCTAAATAAACTCAAAGCACAAAATGTCATTCAGCATGCCGATCCATTTATTGGATCAGAAGGAGGAGGACATGTTTTTATCGGATCATGTTTACCCTTTGGAATGGTAAAATTAGGTCCTGATATGGTAGGGCACTCTAATTCTGGATATCGGTCGGATAGCAATATCGAAGGTTTTAGTCATACTCATGTGAGTGGTACAGGAGGAGGAGCAAAGTACGGTAATATCTCTGTAATGCCAGTTTCTGGAGATTTTGATTTGGCAGATTATACTTCAGATTGGGAAAATGAAAAGAATACTCCTGGATATTTTTCGGTAGACCTCAAAAAAAATAAAGTAAAAGCGGCACTTACTTCCACACATAGTGTTGGTTTTCATACTTATACTTTTGAGGATAGTAAAGGTCATGTATTGATTGATGCAGGACATTTTTTGCTTACAGGTTTAGAATATGGTCATGGGCCTTTTGGAGAAGCACAGCAATTAGTAGGTTCAGAGATTAAGATTCTTTCTGATACAGAAATACAAGGGTATGCACGCGTGCGCAGTGGTTGGAACTATGGTGAGGCTTATACGGTGTATTTCTATGCACAAACAGATCAGCCTGCTTCAGCTTTTGGCACTTGGAAAGGTACAAAAAAGCATCCTGATAATACTGTTGAGTATGATAGTGGAGAAAAAACGGGAGCTTATTTTACATTTAATAATCTTAAAGAAAAACAGCTACAACTCAAAGTCGGAATTTCATTTTTAAGCGCTAACAAAGCCAGAGCAAATATCGAGAAAGAAATTCCACACTGGGACTTTGATACTACTAAAACTGAAGCACAAAAAACATGGGAAGATGCGCTGAGTAAAATTATGATCGAAGGTGGTGATGAGTTAAAAACGATTTTTTATACAGGATTATATCATTCGATGCTTATGCCGGTAGATCGCACAGGAGAAAACCCACTTTGGAAATCAGACCAACCGTATTATGATGATTATTATGCGATTTGGGACACATTTCGTACTACAAACCCATTACTACTATTAATTAATAAAGAAAAGCATATAGAAATGCTACAATCATTATTAGATATTTATACACACGATAATTATATGCCAGATGCTAGAAGTGGTAATGCAAATGGACGAACGCAAGGCGGTAGTAATTGTGATATTTTATTTGCAGAAGCTTATCTCAAAGGAATTAAAGAAATTGATTATTCTATAGCATTAGAAGCGATGCTAAAAAATGCTGAGGTTCCACCGGGAGGGAACGAGCAACAAGAAGGCCGTGGCGGACTTAGAGATTACAATACGCTAGGCTATGTGTCAACAGACTTTGAAAGATCTGCATCACGTACAGTAGAATATGCAAATTGTGACCATGCCATTGCAACCTTAGCCAAAGGATTAGGGAAAAAGAAGATTGCAGCACAATATTATAAACAGGCAAGCAATTGGGTAAACTTATGGCGAGAAGATTATGAAGATCGAAATACCAAAGGTTTTATTTATCCCAGACTATCAGATGGTAAATGGATGACAAACTATGATTTTATGGAATATGGGTACTGGCCAGTGAAATTTTATGAAGGACGATCCTGGAATTACTCTTTCTATGTGCCACATGATGTAAAAGCATTAATTGCCAAAACCGGGGGCAAAGAAAAATTTATAAAACGATTAGATACTTTTTTTGCAGAGGGATTATATGACGTGGGTAATGAACCTGATTTTTTAACCCCCGCTTGGTATACGTATGTAGGTGAATATGGGCAAACTGCAAAACGTATTCATGGTATTATGAGAAAGAATTTTAATACCAAAAGAGATGGTTTACCGGGTAATGATGATTCTGGAGCGATGTCGAGCTGGTATATATTTCACGCTATGGGATTTTATCCAGTTGCAGGACAAGATGTATATTTAGTCACTAGCCCGTTGGTGAATTCTGCCAAAATCGATCTTGGTAAGGGTGCTATTGTCGAAATTGAAGTCAAAAATGCTTCTGATAATAATATGTATGTAACTTCAATGACTATCAATGATACCGTTTGGAAAAAATCTTGGTTTCAGCATAAAGATATAGCTAAAGGTGCCAAAATAGTATTTACCATGGGAGCAGAACCTAATGATTGGGGTAATGCTCAAGTGCCACCATCAATGTCTGATCCTAAATAACATTAAAAAAATGAGTTTTAATTTTTTTTCTATGATCAAATTAGGTCTTTTACTTTGCATTGTTGGGATATCTGCATGTAAAAGCTCAGAACCGAAGCCTGAAGAAGTAGAAAAACGGCCTAATATTGTCTTTATTTTTACAGACGATCAGGCGTATTGGGGTACAGGTCACTCTGGGAATAAACAATTAAAAACACCAACGCTAGATCAACTAGCAAACGAAGGTGCTCAATTCACCAATTTTTTTGTCCCTTCTCCGGTATGCAGCCCGGCAAGAGCAAGTTTAATGACTAGTAGATATGGTACAGAAGTAGGAATTACCGATTGGATTAATCATTATTGGGATGGCACTTTAAAAGGTCCTGAACCTCACTTGGGTTTGGATTCAAAATATACTACTTGGACAGAAGCGTTACAACAATCTGGGTATGAAACCGCTTTGATAGGAAAATGGCACTTAGGGGTTGATGCAGAGTATCATCCCAAAAATCAAGGATTCGATTATTTTACAGGATTTCTAAAAGGCGGAACAAAAGTAGAGAATCCTACTTTAGAAATTAAAGGGAAGGATAGTGTTTTTTTAGGGCTAACTACTGACATCTTAACAGACCAGGCATTACAGTATCTTTCACAAAGAGATCAACAAAAACCATTTTTCCTTTCGCTTAATTATCGAGCACCACATGCACCTTGGTGGCCACTACGAGAGGACGATTGGGCACAGCATAAAGATTTGAAGGTAGACTTGCCTCATCCTGATTATCCCAAATTAAATACGGCAGAAGTAACTAGACGTACTCGTGAGTATTATGGTGCCATTGCCAGTGTGGATCGAAGCGTAAAAAATATTTTGGATAAGCTGAAGGAGTTAGATGTAGATCAAAATACAATCGTAATCTTTACCTCAGATCATGGCTATAATATTGGACATAATGGAATTTGGCATAAAGGGAATGGGCATTGGATTCTGACCGAAAACCCTAAAGCTACAGAGAATATCCCTGATGGACAACGCCCTAATATGTATGACAACTCACTAAAAGTACCTGCAATTGTAAAATGGCCAGGTGTGATCCCACCAAAAACTATTATATCCAATACAGCAACAATCTTAGACTGGTACCCTACATTTTTACAGATGACAAAGTCAACTTTACCAGATAGTGTCCTCATACGAGGAAGAAATCTATTGCCCTTATTAAAAGGTGAACAAGAATCCGATTGGAATGACGATCTTTATGGAGAATATTCTACGCATCACCAGTCTAGAACTCATATGCGTATGTACAGAACAAAAGAGTGGAAATTAGTTATGGATTATTTAAATCCGGATCGCCACGAGTTATTTGATCTCAAAAATGATCCTCAAGAAACTATTAATTTGTATGAAAATATCGAATATAAAGATCTTATTGATACACTTGAAGTGAAGTTAATTAAACAGATGAAAAAAATCAATGATCCTTTAATAGCAGCACTAAATAAATAAACACACAATGAGCAAAGAGAGTTTTAGAATACCACTAATTACGCTGACCTCCTTATTTTTTATGTGGGGGTTTTTAACCTGTATGAACGATATTCTTATTCCGTATCTAAAAGGAGTTTTTGATTTAAAATATTGGCAAGCTATGCTTGTGCAATTTGCTTTTTTCGGAGCTTATTTTATTGGATCACTTTTGTATTTTATTTTTTCTATCCGCGTTGGAGACCCAATTAATAAGATTGGATACAAAAATGGAATTATTATTGGATTAAGTATTTCTGCGGTAGGTTGTCTATTATTTTATCCTGCAGCACAGTTTTTATCTTATGGTTTTTTTCTGTCGGCTCTATTTGTTCTAGGTTTAGGCTTTACAGTGCTTCAGATTGCTGCAAACCCATATGTTTCTATCTTAGGAGATGAGAATTCTGCTTCCTCACGACTCAATTTGGCACAAGCTTTTAATTCTTTAGGAACTACCATTGCACCTATTTTAGGAGGCTACCTTATTTTTGAGTTTTTCTTTGAAAATACCGAAGGAGCAGATGCCGTAAAGACTCCATACTTGATTTTTGCCATGATGTTTATATTGTTGGCAATCCTGATTTCAAAAGTAAAATTACCAAGATTTACGAATAAAGATGCAATCGCTAAAAGTGCAGGAGCACTGCGCTACCCTAATCTTACGATGGGTATCGTTGCGATATTTATGTATGTTGGTGGAGAAGTAGCTATTGGGAGTTTTCTTATCAATTTTATAGGTTTAGAAGAAATAGCAGGTTTAGATGAAGTAGTTGCCAAAAATTATCTGGCATATTACTGGGGGGGAGCAATGATTGGTCGATTCTCTGGTGCATTATCATTAAGCAATTTGAAACCAGCAAAAAAGTATGTATCAATGATTTTATTGTCATTAGGATCGTATGCAATTATTTTTGCCATCTCTGGTTTTTCATTTTCGACAACACTACCCTATATCGGATTGATGTTGGTTAATTTCTTTGCGTTCTCCTTTGGAAGGTCTTTTGCTGGCAGAACATTAGGTATTTTTTCTATTATTTGTATCACACTATTGATCGGTACCATAATATCATCTGGATATTTGGCAATGTGGCTGATTATTGGTGTTGGATTATTCAATTCTATAATGTGGCCAAATATCTTCACGCTGGCGATATCTGGTTTAGGAAAATATACAAGTCAAGGATCTTCTTTATTGGTGATGGCAATTTTAGGAGGAGCTTTAATTCCTGTTATACAAGGATTTGTAGCTGATTATGTAGGAGTACAGACTTCGTTTGTCGTTCCACTAATCTGTTATATATACATACTTTATTATGGCTTTATAGGAAGTAAAAAAAGATATGTTTCGGTATCGTAAATTAGAAAGATAATAAAATGAAGTCAAAATATTTTCAAAATAGTACCCTACTAATTTTTTTCTTTATTCATGGAATTACTGGCAGTGCTCAAAAGGATATAAATCAGAACCGTACTACTATTCCGTTAAATTCTGATTGGGAATTTATGTATGGCTATGAGAAACGGAAATCCAATGCCAGACCAGTTACTATTCCTCACACCTGGAATGCTGGAGAAGCAGATAGTGGTAAAAAAAACTATTACCGCGGAGATGGTAGCTATGCAAAACACTTGTTTATTTCCAAAGAATACAAAAATAAGCGTCTTTTTCTAAAATTTGAAGGCGTTGCTACAGTAGCTTGGGTATTTATTAATGGTCACTTTGTGGGCGAACATATTGGTGGATATGCTGCATTTACTTTTGAAATAACCGATGCTGTTATTTATGGTGAAGAAAATATTATTTTGGTAAAAGTTAGTAATGCCTACAGATTGGACGCATTGTCATTAGGTGGTGATTTTATGAAGTATGGAGGTATTTACAGACCAGTTTCATTACTAGTTACCGAAAAAGTATGTATAACACCATTAGACTATGCTTCACCAGGCATTTATATAACACAAAAAGAAGTTACGTCACAAAAAGCGAATGTTGAAGTTAAAACTAAATTATCAAGTGCTTTAGAAGCAAAAACTAAAGCAACAATACAAACTAAAATACTAGATAGAGAAGGAGTAGAGATTGTTTCAAACACTATTAATCATACAATTTCAGCAGATGCAACTTCAGAAGTTTTACAATCATTAGCAATAGCAAATCCAAAGTTGTGGCAAGCAAAAAAAGATCCATACCTATATCAGGTTGAGGTTTCGGTGTATATCAAAAATCAAAGGGTTGATAAAATAATTCAACCTTTGGGGTTACGGTTTTTTGAAGTAGACCCTGATAAAGGATTTTTTCTGAATGGGGAATATTTAGACTTATATGGTGTTAATCGACATCAGGATAAAGCAGGTAAAGGAAGTGCACTATCATTACAAGATCATACACAGGATATGGACCTGATTATGGAAATGGGGGCTAATATTGTTCGTCTCTCTCACTATCAACATGCACAACCTGTTTTTGACTATGCCAATAAAGCAGGTTTGGTACTCTGGGCAGAAATCCCTTTGGTCGGGTTAGGGGGGCATTATAAAAAAGGATACTATAATACTGAAACACTGCATAGTAATGGACGTCAACAACTTATCGAGCTCATTCGGCAGAATTATAATCATCCCTCGGTATTTTTTTGGGGATTGTTTAATGAGTTAAAAGACGAAGAAGCTAATCCATTACTATACATCAAAGAATTACAAAAATTAGCTAAAAAAGAAGATCCATATCGACCTACAGTAGCTGCTTCTAATATAGATATTAGTACACTTAATAACGTTACCGATGTCATTGCCTGGAATAAATATTATGGTTGGTATGGAGAAGAGCCTTCAAAAATGGGGATTTGGGCAGACGAAATGCATAAAAAATTCCCTAAAAGGAGCTTGGGTATCAGCGAATATGGTGCTGGAGCAAGTATCATACATCATCAAGATACGCTAATCGCCCCAGAACCAGGTGGCAAATGGCATCCCGAAGGGTGGCAAACCTACTTTCATGAAGAAAACTGGCGAGCTCTAAGTACAAGACCATTTATTTGGGGCAAAATGATCTGGAATATGTTTGATTTTGCTTCTTCAATGCGAAATGAAGGAGATCATCCCGGGATGAATGATAAGGGTTTGGTCACTTTTGATCGGCTTACTAAAAAAGATGCATTTTACTTTTACAAGGCAAACTGGAATCCCAAACCCATGCTATATCTAGCTGAAAAACGATTTAAAGAACGTAATACGCAAAGCATAACTATCAAAGCCTATAGTAATCTTGAAGAAATTGAATTATTTGTAAATGGCATTTCAAAGGGAACTAAAAAACCTGCAATGGGAATTTGCTTATGGAATGATATTAAACTGAAAAAAGGAAATAATGATATCCAAGTTAGCGGAATTTTATCAGAAAATTCTGAAAGATTTTCGGATCATGCGGTCTTTACTTATCATAATCTGTGAGTATGGGTGTCCTGTAAGGATAGTTTTATAACGTGGTCTAATCACTCAAAACTTTCCCACATCTTATCTGCATTCAATCGGAAACTACCTAAATGTTTAAAATTGCATTCGGTAGGAGCTATTATAGATAGAAAAGGTTTTTCTTCTCTATTTTTATATAAATGATACAACTCTCCCACGACAGGCTCAAAATTAAATTTGGCACCATACACTAAATTATTGTATTCAAATTGTTCTATCAAAGCATCGTACTCAGCCTTTAGCTCATCATATTTTGCCTTAACTTGTTTGTTTACTTTATGGATATTAGTGTTTTTCCAAGCTATAGTATCTGGAGTTGTAATAACAGGAGCTCCAACATTGGTAGCATACGGTTTTAATGCTGCATTATAGCGCTCATCGTTTTCATCATATACTACTTGATCTGGCTTTTTCTTTTGCATTATTTATCTTTTTGAAATTTTATTATGAGTAATCTGTCGCTGTCGACTACATTTAAATCTTCCATCTTCAAAAACACGCTTTTTTAGATGTTTTGTTTTTCTACCTTGAACTCTTTTTCGCCACATCCTGAAACTTGAAGGTTTCATTTCTTTTCGCATCAAATTGATGACTTCTTGCTCTTTTAGTCCAAATTGCATTAAGATGGCATCAAAAGGTGTTCTGTCTTCCCAGGCCATTTCAATGATTCTGTCGGTATCTCTTATTGATAACTCTTGCTTCATATTTTCTTATTCTTTTATTCTTCTCTATTCGGTAACGTATGTTTTTTTAGAATACGATAGCTTTCTTTTTTCACAAGCGTATCATCTTTAAGACTCCATAAGGTATCACTTGCTTTTTTTCTGGTACTGTTCATATCAACAATAGGCATGGGATATGCTTCGCCTAGTGTTATATTATTAAATTTTTGGTCTAGCGGTGTCATTTTATAAGGTTCATGTATGAACTCTACAGGTACATTTTGTAATTCGGGTACCCATTTCTTGATAAAAACTCCTTCGGGGTCGTGTTCGATACTGTTTTTAATAGGATTATAGATTCTCAACATATTGATTCCGGTTTCTCCTGCCTGCATTTGCAATTGAGGAAAATGAATACCAGGTTCAAAATCTAAAAACATACGCGATAAATGTGCACTTGCTTCTTGCCAGGGTTGCCATAAATTATGAGTGAAAAAAGAAACTACCATAGCACGCATCCGGAAATTTATATATCCGGTTTCCTGTAAACAACGCATACAAGCATCTATAAGGGGATATCCGGTTTTACCTTCTTTCCATGCAGTTTGGTAAGTTTCAGAAATATTCTTTTTAAGCCTATGGTATCCTTTATTGATGCTTTCGAACTCCATGATGTCTTCCATTTCAAATTTCTGAACAAAATGTACTTGCCAATGTAATCTCGAGGCAAAAGCATCGATCTGTTTTTTATTACCTGATGCTTTTCTATATTCCATGGCGTATTGCCATACTTGCCGTATGGAAAGATTACCCCAGGCAATATAGGGAGATAATCGACTACAACCTTTGCGAGCTAATTCTGGTTTTGAAATATGAAAACTATAGTTTTTGTAACGCCCATTGTAAAAAAAAGATTCCAGATATTTTTTGGCCGTACTGCTTCCTCCTTTTTGGAAACTAGAATTTTCAGGAGTTGTTAAGTTTTCTAACTTAAAAACACGTTCAATTTCTTCAATCGTATTTAACGAGATAAACGTATTTTCTTTTGGATTAAATTCAAAGAGGGGTTGTGACATATATTTTTCACAGTCATCTCTCCAGTTTTTTCTATTTTTAAGTCCTCTTAGAATACCATTATTACCATTTTCGATCCAGGAAATTAGATTATTTTTACAAAAAGTTCTAAAAGATTTATCTCTATCATAGGTGATTTTGATACCGGTTTCCTGATGCGAAAAAACCGTATCTATTTTCCAAAACTGCTGTAACGTTCCGAACGTTTTGAGTACTTCTGAGGACACAGTTAACACCTTTGTATGGTAAGGAAGCAATTGTGCGTTTATATCTTCTAAAGATTGTTTGATAAAATTCCAATGCCGTTCACTATAATGTTTGTCATTTTTTAATGAATTTTCAAAAACGTATAATAAAAGTGTAGGCTTACCAGAGGCAATAGCATTATAGATCGCTTCATTGTCTTGCAATCTTAAGTCTCGTTTAAACCAGACAATATTTATATGTTCGTTTTTATTAATAGTCATTTGGGTTTTTTATAATCTCATTAGCTCTGGTTTTTAGTGCTTTTAGTTTCTCAGTATCCATTTTATTGAGCAAACTCATCATCATGCTCATACGTTGATTGTTCTTAAAATATTCTCGTTTATCATCTAAGAAATTCCAATATAATGCGTTAAACGGGCAAGCATCATCTTCTGCTTTTTTGGTTACCTTATAATGGCATCCTTTACAATATGCACTCATTTTGTTGATATAACTACCGCTAGAAACATACGGTTTGGTTGCTACGATACCTCCATCGGCAAATTGACTCATTCCCCGGGTATTGGTAATCTCTACCCACTCAATAGCATCAATATAAATACCAAGGTACCATTGATCTACCTCATCAGGATCGGTTTGCGTTAATAGCGCATAGTTGCCTGTAATCATTAGTCGTTGGATATGATGAGCATAAGCATCATCCAAACTTTGTTTGATGGAGTGATGCAAACAATTCATTTTGGTTTTACCTGTCCAATAAAAATCTGGAAGTGGATTTTTATTATCAAGATGATTAACGTTTTGATATGCTGGCATTTTCATCCAATAAATACCTCGCATGTATTCTCGCCATCCTAGAATCTGACGTACAAAACCTTCGACTTGTGAGATGTGAATCTCTTTCTGATGTTCGCGCCAGTAGGTAATCACTGTTTCTATGACTTCCTTAGGATGCAATAGCTTACTGTTCATAGCAAACGAAAGTCGACTATGAAAAAGATACTTTTCATCAGGATGCATGGCATCTTGATAATCACCAAAATGAATGAGTAAATGCTCACAGAAATAATCCAGTACTGCTATACTCTCTTCTCTCGTTGTTGGCCAATTAAACGTGTTAGATGCGATATTACCAATTGTCTTTACTCCCGAATCATGAATTAATTTCACAAGTTTGGTAACATCCTTTTTCAACCTTTTCTCTAATGGAATTGAAGGAGTTCCTGACCACTTTTTGCGATTACTTTGATCAAAATTCCATTTCCCACCTTCAGGGTCTTTGTTGGTAATCATCATGATATCATACCGCTTACGCATGTAGCGATAAAAATATTCCATGGTATATTGCTTTTTACCTTTAAAAAAATGTGCAAGGTCGGTTCTGGAGGTCAAAAAGTGCTCTGTGTCAAAAGCTTTAGTTTCTATTTTTAGTATTTTACAAAAATCTTTAAGTTGTTTATCCAAACGATATTCATCCGGAAGTTGATATTCGAATTTTGTGATTTTTTTATTTCGGATCAGTTTTTTAAGATTACCTACCAGATCTTGTTCGTTATCCTGATGATCCAATTCAAAATAGGTCACATCAAATTTATTTTCACGCAGCTCTTTTGCAAAATTGCGCATGCTTTGAAAGAAGGCAACAACTTTTTGAATGTGGTGCGTTGTATAATCGGTTTCCTGCCGCATTTCGGCCATAAAATAGCACACGTCCTTGTTAGTATCAGTATACCAGGAGTGTTTATAGTTCAATTGATCACCAAGGATAAGTCGTAGCGTCATAGGTTAAAACAGTTTAGCTTGAAGCCAAAGATTTTGAAACTTTTGTTGAGAATCATATCGCTCTGCTTGCATTTTTATATTAAATTTTCTATCTCTGGGATCATTACCTACTCCTGATACATATAACCAATTTCCATAGTTGCTGTGTACATCATAATCTATGAGAAGGGATTCAAAATATGCTGCACCAATTCTCCAATCCAGTTCTAATTCTTTAGCAAAATAAGAAGCAACGTTTTGTCTCCCACGATTACTCATCCACCCTGTTTTTTTGAGCTCAATCATGTTGGCATTTACAAACGGTTCTGCCGTTTCTCCGTCGATCCATTGAGTTATCAATTTCTGATCACTTTTCCATTCGTATTCTTTATGAAGAATACCACCAATTTTAAAAATATTGTTCTGATGTTTGAGGGAAATATATTTAAAGAAATCACGCCAGATAAGTTCAAAAATTAACCAGTATGTAGAATCATTTTTGCCAATCTGTTGCTCATATTTTTTTACTTCATGATATATTTTTCTAGGAGAAATACTACCATTGGCTAGCCAGGCAGATAGTTTTGAGCTATAGTCTTTTCCTAGAAGACCATTTCGAGTTTTTTTATAATAAGAGAGTTTTTTAGTATCCCAAAAGTAAGATTCAATTCTGGCTAAAGCTTGATTTTCTCCTCCCTTAAAAGAAAACGCGGTGTTAGCATGTACTGCAAATTCTTCAAACCCCAGGTCAATAAGTAAAGGGATTTCGGTGGGATTCTCTACTATGTTTTGAGGCGACAAGGGTGCAATAGAAGTTAGTGCTCTAACAGATGCCTTTTTCTCACATTCCTTTCTAAACTTTGTAAATACCCTAGGGATGTTTTCTTTTTCAAAAGGAATATCCTCTGGATGAAATAAAAATTGATCATAACTCTCTACCCAATTCAGGTCATAACGGGTCGTAACATTTTTAACATTAGAAAGAATATGTTCTTCTTCTTGTGTCCATTCTTTTTGAAGGTATACGGTATTGATATTCCTTCCTTCTATAAATTGAGGCATCACGTCCTCTGGCAATTGACGAAATATAAATAACGTAATGTTTAGTTTTTCTAGATTTTCTTTGAGTTCGGTTACCGTATCTAACAAAAATTGAGCTCTATATTTTTCAGTTTTCTTAAAACCATAAACATCGGTTTTAAAATGTCGCGGATCAAAGAAATAAATGCCAATAACATTCTGGTTTTGGGACACAGCTTTATGAAGAGAGATGTTATCTGCTACTCTTAAATCATTTCTAAACCAAACTAAACCTGTATCTGCCATTATCTATTTTTATTTCTTCGACATCTTTCACTGCAATATTGCACTTCATTCCAAACTTTTTTCCACTTTTTACGCCAGGTAAACGGACGCTCACACACTTTACAAACTTTGGTGGGAAGGTGAGTTTTTCTCATGCATCTCTTTTTTTTTGTTTATCAAATTTACAAAATGATTAAACAAAATTAAAATTACTAGTAAATGTTTAACAGAATATATTCAATAATTAGTGCAGATTGACCTGAATCACTTCTTCTGTAGTAATGGCAAAGACCTGATCTTCTTTTTCAGGATTGAGAACATGCTTTCCTGTAAATATACCAAAAGCAGGTAAAATCAATTGATGTTTTCGCTTAAAAAAACAAGAAATACATAGTAATTGTTTACCCGATCCATGCAGACGAATTCCCGGGTGAATATGTCCGGAAATATTAAAAAAGCCTTGCCTTTCTTCGGGGTGATGGGTAAGCAAAATAGAATTGATCAACCACTCGCTCGAGACTTGAATTTTTAGTTCCTCGTATCGCAAAGGGGATATGATGTCATGATTTCCTGCAATTAAAATGATCTTTGATGTCGTTTTTCTAACCCATTCTGAAAATAACAACCATTCCTTATTGAGATAACTATGAAATAAATCACCTAAAAAGCATAGTGTTTCGGGTTGAAAATAGTGTAGTACTTCATCAAGACGTTCAAAATTCTTATACAAGGCAGATTCTGGTACTGCACTTCCATTTTTTCTAAAATGTGTTATTTTCCCTAAATGAACATCAGCGATTAATAGCATATCTTTTTCTTTCCAATAGGCGGCACCAGTTGGATGAAGTATAAACGTTTGAGAATTAATTACAATCTCCTGGGTTTTAACTGTCATTGTCGTTCTAAAGTTAAGCTTTTTCTAGCATCGCGGTCATTCTCTTGATACGGTCTGCTAATTTTTCTGAAGAAAGTTTTGCTCTCAACCGATCTGTAATAATCGGAAAAGAAAAAGGTGTTGCTTTCTTACAGGCTTTCCATACCGTAGTTTGAGCGCTTATACGCTCCATTGCCAATTGTAGTCGTCCTTCTTCGAGTTGATGCTCAAAAGTTTCTATATACGCCTGCTGATATAATAAGTTATCGGGTTCATAGTCCTTAAAAACGTCAAAAATTAGCTGAGAACCAGACTGTAGATGTTTACTCTTAATTAATTTATTTGGGTATCCTGTAAATACTAATCCGGAGATCACAGCTATATCCCTAAATTTACGTTTAGCCATTTCTGTAGCATTAAGGCTTTTTTGTAAGTCGCTTTTTAAATCCTGAACTGTAAAGAGGTCATTATCCAATACCTGTTGCATATCGATCTGTTGGTCTGATAATAGTTCGAATCCATAATCATTAAACGCAATAGAAAATGTGATTGGTAGCAACAAACTAATACGATATGCCATTAAACTCCCAAGTGCCTCGTGAACAAACCTACCCTCAAAAGGATAAAAAATTGCATGAAACCCATCACGGGTTTTAAAGGTTTCAATCAAAAACTCATGCGGCCCAGGTACTATACTTTCTTTTTGTTGACGATCAAAAATATGTGAGAGGGCTCTAAGTTCTTTAGAAATTTTGGATTGTGATGAAGTAATAGTATATAGCTCTTCTCGTAATAGTGCGCTCATTTCGGAAGAAAGGCTCATACGACCTCCCATCCAACTGGGGATTTTCGAAGTTTTTTGTTTTGATTTTTTCACCAAAACCTGCATGTTTTTTACTCTAAAAAGCTCTAAATTACGGCCAGCAAATGTAAACACATCGCCAGGTTTTAATTTAGAAACAAACCATTCTTCAATAGAACCCAAAAAACCACCTTTTAGGTATTTCACAGTGAGTACTGCATCGCTTACAATAGTACCTATTTGTAAACGATGCCGCATCGCCACAGCTCTGCTATGTACTTTAAATTTTCCATCAGGTTCAATAACCACTTTTTTGTATTCATCATAATTTTGCAAGCTTTGACTTCCTAGTGTAAGAAAATTTAAGACCCATCGAAATTGTTGTTGAGTAATGGATTGAAAACAAAAGGTGCTTTTAATTTCTGGAAATATGTCATCGGGATAGAATCCATCAGAAACAGCCAAAGTAGTTAGATATTGTACCAATACATCAAAACTATTTAGGTAGGGGATTCGGTCCTCTACTTTTTGATTTCGTACTGCTTTTTGCAAAGCTGATGCTTCCACGAGTTCGATAGCATGTGTGGGTAAAAAATGAATTACACTTTCTTTGCCAGGTTGATGCCCGCTACGTCCTGCTCGTTGTAAAAAGCGAGCTACTCCTTTGGGACCTCCAATCTGTATGATCGTTTCTACAGGAGCAAAATCTACACCCAAATCCAGACTTGATGTGCACACCACAGCTCTTAAGGATTCATCTCTAATCGCATGTTCTACCCATAATCGTGTTTCTTTATTGATACTACCATGATGCATTGCTATTTCTCCTGCAAATTCGGGGTGTTTCTCTAATAATTTCTGAAACCAAATTTCACACTGTGCTCTCGTATTGGTAAAGAGTAGTGTAGTTTTACTTTTTTTGATAATAGGTATTACTTCTTCTAGCAAATGTAGTCCTAAATGTCCTCGCCAGGGAAAAGTCTCCATTTGTTTTGGAATGATGGACTTTACTGTAATTTTTTTATTGATATTGGCTTTTATCAATACTGAATTTTGCAATGCCTCGGAATCTGGTCCTAGTAATACATCACGAGCTTGATCTAGGTTTCCTATCGTTGCAGAAATCCCCCAAATGCGTAGCGCTGGTGATATGGTTTTAAGCCGGGACAGAGCCAACTCCATCTGTACGCCACGTTTACTACCTAGCAATTCATGCCATTCATCGATAACGATAGCATGGACTTCTTTAAAGGTTTTATCATAGCCTTTTGAGGCTAATAATAATTGCAAGCTTTCTGGGGTAGTGATTAATAAATCAGGCATTGCTCTTTTTTGTGCTGCTCGTTCTTTTTGTGAAGTATCACCGGTTCGAATGCCAATGGTAAGTGGTACTCCTGTTTCTTGCACAAAGCGCTCGGTTGCCTGTTTGATTTCTACAGAAAGTGCGCGTAGTGGAGTAATCCATATCGCTTTCAGTCCTTTTTTATGTTTGGTACGGTACTCGGGATTTCTTTTAATGTACTCTAGTACAATTGGTATCCATAACGCATATGTTTTACCGCTACCTGTGGGGGCATTCAGCAATCCGTTTTTACCTTGCAAAAAAGAGGTCCAGGTCTGTTTTTGAAATGGAAAAGGTTTCCAGGATTGGTTTGAGAACCAAGTTTCTGCGATGGTATGGAGTTCTTTTCTATTCATTTTACTAAGAAGGAATCATAGCTTTTAAATCTTCAAGCGCATTGGCTTCTTCTATTTTTTTATCGTGTCTCCATCGCAAAATACGTGGAAAACGCGTAGCAATACCGCTTTTGTGTCGTTTGGATGGTGCAATTCCTTCAAAAGCGATTTCGAATACTAATTCTGGAGTCACACTGCGCACAGGACCAAAGCGTTCTAATGTGTTTTTTTTAATCCAGGCATCAACTTTTCTAAATTCTGCGTCGGTTAATCCAGAATACGCCTTAGCAAATGTTACCAATTCATTTTTCTCTTTGTCCCAGAGGGCAAATGTATAATCTGTAAAAAGGTTAGATCTTCTACCATGACCCCGCATCGCATAGGTCAAAACTGCATCAATAGTGAGGGGGTCTACTTTCCATTTCCACCAATCTCCTTTTTTACGACCTACCTGATACGGGGAGTCCTTTCTTTTAAGCATTAGCCCTTCGCTTTTCATTTCACGAGCGCGGGATCTTTCTTCTGCAACAGCTTGCCACGAATCAAAATACATTTTTTCTGATAGCTGAAGCGTATTATCTTTTGATGTTGTTTGATTTGATATGTAGTCTTTATATAAATTTTCTAGCAGTGCTCTGCGCTTTATAAAAGGCATGTCTCGAATATCTTTTCCATTCCACTCTAATAGATCATAAGCCTTAAGGATCACAGGAGTTTTTGCAAGTAATGCTTTAGAAACTGTTTTGCGACCAATACGCGTTTGTAAATCATTAAATGTGCCGATATTTCCATCAGGAAATGGTAAGATTTCACCATCCAATACCGTGCCATCGGGAATCTGATCAACAAAGGAGTGAAACTCAGGATATTTATCAGTTACTAGTTCTTCTCCGCGACTCCAAACGAATAGTTCGTGATCACGTATAATAACCTGCGATCGTATTCCATCCCATTTGTGTTCTGCACTCCATTCATGTACTTCGCCTAGCTCTGAAACTTCACCTTCAATAGCATATGCTAAATAAAAAGGATACGGCTTTGATAAAAAATCTGATGCTTTTTCTTCAAGAATTAAGTCATGAAATGAGATTGTTTTGGGGTCCCAGTTTCCCATAAGTTTATAGGCCAAAATATCCTCATCGATTCCCGTAGCTTTTGCCAAAGCCCGAGTCATTAATTTTTGACTTACCCCGATTCTAAATCCACCGGTAATGAGTTTAGTAAATACAAATCGTTCGTAATAATTTAATATTTTCCAATGCTTGATTACGTATTCTTTTTTTTTGTCTTCACTTTTTTTCTTAAGATCGGTGAATTCATTTAAAAATTCGGTTAATGTTTTTTCTGTACTCGTTTCTGAGTTAGGGATAATGAGTGCGATCGTTTCAGCCAAATCTCCAACAATATGATAGGATTCTTCAAACAGCCATAAGGGTATGTTTGACAACTCTGATGCCCAGGATCTGAGTAGTGTAGTATTTACTGGGCGTTGTGGGCGACGATGAGAAAGTATTGCGATAGTCCAAACCTTATCGCTATCGGAAGCTTTTTTGAAATACGATGCCAATGCTGTAACTTTTGCATTCGTTTTATTGGTGCTATCCAACTTCTTTATCAAATCTGCAAAATGTTTCATTGTACTACCTCACTTTCTTTACTATTTTCAATTTCTGATAGTTCTCCTTCGTATTGCGTTTTTTCGGTGCGTGCATCATATCCTTGCTCTCTTAGGTATCTCGAAAAAATATCGGTATATCCATGTGTACTGATAATTTTTTTGGCTTCGGTAGCTTCTATCGCTTGTAGTAAACTTTGCCAATCGCAATGATCAGACAGCACAAAGCCTTTGTCTATAGCTCGACGACGGCGTGCGCCTCTAAATGTCATCCATCCGCTTGCAGAAGCAGTAACATAGGGAACCATTTTACGAATCCATGTACTCCCGTGTGCACTAGGAGGTGCCAGCACTATATTTCCTAATAATTCGTCTTTTTTAGTATCTCGTGTTATCAGTGTAGTTTCAGGAAATTCAACCATCGGGCGAATTACTTGTGTCATATTTTCGATAGCACCATGGGTATATATTTTCCCTATATCCGGGTCTAAGTACTTTAATAATCGCTGTGCTTTTCCTAAGGAATATCCAAAGAGAATTGATGTTTTGCCTTCTTCTTTATTAGCTGACCACCAGGAATTAATATCTTTGAAGACTTCAGCTTGCGGAATCCATTTGAAGGCAGGTAGTCCAAATGTACACTCCGTAATAAAAGTATGACACCTTATAGGTTCATAGGGTACAGAAATCCCATCATCTTCAATTTTGTAGTCTCCTGTGAATACCCATATTTCTCCTTTATATTCTACACGTATTTGAGAACTTCCAATAATATGACCAGCTGGGTGTAAGGAAAATTTTACATTGTTGATTATGAAAGTTTCGCCGTATTTCTTTCCAGTAACATTGATATCACCAAGTCGATGCTTAATGATTGGAACATTGGTGTGATGTGTAATATAGTTTTTGTGACCCCAACGGCTGTGATCTGCATGACCGTGACTAATAATTGCTTTATCAACAGGCTGCCACGGGTCGAGATAAACTCCAGCAACTTCACAGTAGATTCCTTTTGTATTAAAAACAAGCAAGGGTTTTTTGGAAGGTTTGGGATTCATTATTGTCGTTTTGTTATTAAATGTACATCATTATACCGCAATAGAACTCTACTAGTTCGTTTTGGATCATAAATTAATTTGTTTGAACACAACTTAATATAAAAATAAGTGTCCATAACGCTGTACGAAACCAATTTCTAGATACTAATTTTTGTAAAATATTAGAATCTATACTATTGGAAGAAATTTTGTGGTGCAGGGGCACAAATTGCAAAAACGTAGATATCCAAACTACAACGACTAATATCAAGTTTAAAATATTGAGTGTTGCAGGTTTTTGAACTGCTTGTACTACAGAAATACTTAATTGTGTCATCATCAATGGGATCACAACATAAGAGATTCGTAATGTATATTTTTTATGCCACAGTACTAGATCATTTTTACGGTAATAAGAAAAACTTGGATACACTACAAGTTGTATCAACCAAATGAGTACTAGCAAACCAAAATCAAAAAGTAATTTTATAATTTCTAGTTTCATTTATTTTTTCTGGAGTGCTTCTATTTGCTTTAAAATATCTTCTGCTTCTGCATATTTTTTATCACTTTCTGCTCTATTGATACTTGATAACTCATGCCACTCAGACATCAATTTCTTGTATTTTTTTTGTAATACTTCTTCTTGATTTTTTTTCTTAAAAAGTCCGAACATCTCTTGCTTATATTGTTATGAAAAATTTAATATCCCGATGATCGGGATTTGACTGCTTCAAGGCATATTTTAATACTTTGAATTTTTTTGACCTACTTCTTAGACTGCATCCAAAGGTTGTTCATTACTTGAGGTAGTTTTGTAATTCAGTTATTTTTTCTGGAGTATTGAACACTCCTCCATAATAGCATGTAACCGTTTCTGAAGTATCGTCTTTGATTCCTCTAGAAGACACGCACAGGTGCTTAGCATCAATAATAACAGCAACATCTTCTGTCTCTAATACTTGTTTCAATTCTGTTGCAATTTGATTTGTTAATCGTTCTTGCACTTGTGGGCGCTTTGCAAAATATTGCACAACTCTGTTAAGTTTTGATAACCCAATTACTTTACCAGATGAAATATAAGCAACGTGAGCTTTACCAATTATGGGAACGAAATGATGCTCACAATTAGAATAAAAAGTAATATTCTTTTCGACCAACATTTGTTGATACTTGTATTTGTTATCAAACAATGCAATTTTTGGTTTATTCTTGGGGTCTAGTCCAGAAAAAATTTCATCGATATACATTTTTGCTACTCTCATGGGAGTCCCATTAAGGGAGTCATCTGATAGGTCTAATCCCATAACATCCATGATTTCAGCAAATAAATCTGCTATACGCTCTTTTTTATCCATATCTGATAGATCAAAAGCATTTTTTTTCATGGGAGTTTCTACACCGGTACTAATATGATCATCACCTATCTCATCGATCGAAAAATTGGTAATTAAATTGTTATTAATTGTAGGGGCTAAAGATTCTGTTTTTAATTTCATCTATTTGGCTATATAAGAATATGTTTCAATCAATTTTCTATTAACTTCTATGGCATCAAAAAGTATATATTATATAGTATACATTTTTATCACAGTAATCAAAGTTACAAAAATGTTTAACTATTATCGGAATAGGTTAAACAAAAATTAACATATTGATATAAATTTTATCTATTAAGTGTTGTACTTTTATGAAAATTTACAGGGCCTTAGATTGTCTCAAAGTTTGAGGATTGTTATCACTAAAAAAATTAGGAGTAGTAA
Source organism: uncultured Aquimarina sp. (assembly GCA_947495425.1). Classification (GTDB taxonomy): domain Bacteria; phylum Bacteroidota; class Bacteroidia; order Flavobacteriales; family Flavobacteriaceae; genus Aquimarina. The sequence goes on along the minus strand of CANLYR010000004.1, from coordinate 80,052 downwards.
AGTAGTATGTCGAAATTACCTAAAGAGCATAAATTTATAGATCTTTCAGATTACGGAAGGCCTATTGCTAGATGTATAGCTAACTCTCTTAAAGAAACTACGTATACACCTATACATGTTACCATTGGATTTATTATCTCTGGATTGATTGCGATTTTTTGTATACTATTTGGTTATTTCTGGGCCGCTGCTTTTTTCTTAATATTCAAGTCTATATTAGATGCGGCTGATGGAGAATTGGCAAGGTTAAAAAATACACCTTCGTATACAGGTCGTTACCTCGATTCTGTTGCAGATATAATTTTGAATTTATTAATTTTTATAGCATTATGGTATATAACCGAGGCTAATTTTATATTCTGTATTGTAGCGTTTTTAGGAATTCAGTTGCAGGGTACTTTATATAATTATTACTATGTTATTTTAAGAAATAATGTAAAGGGTGATACAACAAGTAGAGTTTTTGAATATGAGTCTCCTGTAGCTATGAAAGGAGAGAAGCAAAAAAATGTAAATTTTCTTTTTCTACTTTATAGAGTATGCTATGGAGTCTTTGATAAGATAATCTATACCTTGGATGCAAATGCTATTACAGGGAAACGATTTCCGAATTTATTGATGACTGCTGTATCAACATTTGGATTAGGTTTTCAACTTTTAATTATAAGTTTAATGCTCATTATGGGCTATAAGGATTATATTATCTCCTTTTTTATTTGGTATTCTATAATGATTCTTGTTTTTATTAGTATTAGAAAGATATTGTGATGTTCCTGTACAAAGAGGTGTTATTCACCTTTATAATTTTTAAAAGTACATATGAAAAAGAAAGATTATAAAATTCATATTATTGGTGCCGGTGTAAGTGGTTTGATTGCTGCTCGGGTTTTAGAAGATTATGGGTATTCACCCATAATTATTGAAGCAACTGATCGTGCAGGAGGTCGTGTAAAAACAGATGTTATTGATAATTATCAATTAGATCATGGTTTTCAGGTGCTCTTAACAGCATATCCAGCAGCAAAAAAGTATTTAGATTTTGAAAAATTATCTTTGCAGAAGTTTTTACCTGGCGCAGCTATTTTCAAGAATGGAACCTTAAAAACAATTGGTGATCCAATTCGAAATTTATCGCTTTTGATTCCTACTCTTCTATCAAATGTGGGTAATTTTTCGGATAAGATTAAGGTTTTGAAATTAAATCTTATGCTCAAGAAAAAGTCGGTAAGTACTATTTTTGAAGACCAAGAAATTAGCACACTACACTATCTCAAGAATTATGGTTTCTCTGCTGAGATGATCAATGACTTCTTTAAGCCTTTCTTTAGTGGAATTTTTTTAGAACCCCACTTAGAAACCTCTAGCAGAATGTTTGAGTTTGTTTATAAAATGTTTGGAGAAGGATCGGCAACATTGCCCATAGATGGTATCATGGGTGTAGTAAATCAGTTGGTCGCGAAATTAAAAAGGACAAAATTTGTACATAGTTCACCTGTGCGGCAAGCGGTAGATGGAACCATAATTTTAGAAAACGGAAACGAAATAAAAAGTGATTTTACAGTAATTGCTACCGAGGCGAATCAGCTGATCTCAAATCTAAAGAATCAAAGCATCGAGTGGCGAAGTTGTGATACCTTGTATTTTGAAGTACAACATCGAAGTATTCATAAACCTTTGATTGGACTTATTTCTGATAAAGAGGCGTTGATTAATAATATCTTTTACCATACAAGTTTAAAAACTGCGACGCAATCAAAAAAAGAACTATTATCAGTTACTGTTGTTAAAGATCACCAATTTGAAGAAAAAGAACTGCAACAAAAAGTAATTAAAGATTTGGAGCATTACTGTGGAATTGCTGAATGTAAGTTTATTAAACATTATCACATCAAAAATGCACTACCCAGCATAAAGAATTTACAAAATGAAATTTCTCCAACAGAAACAAAATTGACGAATACCATATTTTTGGCTGGAGATCAATTGATCAATGGTTCATTAAATGCAGCTATGATTTCTGGAGAACGCGCTGCTCTAGGTATTATTAAAACATTAGAAGATGGTTTAATAGTAGAGGAGTTTACTTCTGAGTTTAGATAACACTACTGTCTTACAACGTATATTCATATTTGCGTAATGTTTCTAGGTCTGTGTATTGTAGTGCATTGATATGGCAAGATTCTAGGATAATACGAGGGGCCTTACCTGCTTTTTCTGCTTGCAACCACCTAGAAATGCATAAGCACCATGTATCACCAGGGGTTAATCCAGGAAAATTCCAGTAGGGAATGGGAGTCGATAAATCATTGCCTTTAGATTTGGTATATTCCAAAAAATCAGAAGTAACAACAGCACATAGTACATGAGTGCCTGTATCCTCTTGTATTGTTCGACAATACCCATCTCTGAAATAGCCTGTTTTTGGATCACTACAACATAGCTCCAATGGGGTTTCTAAAACATTAAGGAGTGTACTCATTTAGTTATACTTTGAAATGTGATTACTTAAATTGAATCTACATGTGGAAATCGATGATCATAATCTACTTTTAATCGCACTAGCTTATCAAAAAATGCAGCATTTTCCTTATGTGTTTTGTTGTTTTTGAAGTGAATAAATCTACCTTGTGCATGAATACTAATTCCATTGGTTTTATAAAGGTAAAACTGATAATAGGGTATGGCCCATGTAAAGTTCTTCAGTCCTTTATTTATAGCAATTAATATTCCGTTTGGGCGCAATTCTATATTTGCATAGTTTATGTCTGAAACAAGATTTAAATATGATTTTAGATTGGGGCTCACTTCATCTATGATCATACGTTTGGATCCTATACCTTTAAGTTTAAACGATTCTAAAAATGTAAAAGGTTTCCCTATCAGATCATCAATACGTTTTTTATTTTTCTTATCAGAATATGTGGTTTCTAATATCATTTCAATTTTTTTGTTCAATTCATAACAATTCAAGACTTTACACGACTGGTGTACCTTTCAATCGTTTTTCAATTTTTCTTTTTTTAGCAGTAAGAAGTTTCATTATATCCATAAGCTTAGCATCTTTAGTTTTTTTATAAATCTCATTTAGTGCCAAAATAAGAGATTTAGCTTCTCTTGAAGCTGCAACTCTATCGCTTGTAGACATATTACTCATTTTCATACTCTCAAATTCTCTTGCTCTCCGTATTAGTTCCATAATATTTTTATTTAAAGTTATAAAATGTTTAACTATACTAGATATTTATTAAACATAATTTATTATGATGCTATAAGTTTTGCTTATGAATTAATTTAGTCATTTAAAATGCTATTTTTTAGAAATGGTTTTTGTCTAGGTGTGTTATGTTGTTCACGTCCAATTTTAGAGAATTTTTTTTACTCTATAATCCTGACTCAGGCAGACACAACGCGCTATGAATGCTCCGAGGCTTACCCAGAAGTTGTTTACGTTCAAAAAGTACCCTTTTAATATTCTTCAACTATTAAGATACTTTCTCTGCATATGACGCAGGTTGTATCCCTGATCCATATTTTAGTGCAAGTACTTGTGTAAATTCTGCTCCAAAGAACAAAATAAGACTAGAATATGACACCCATAATAGGATTAAAATTACAGAACCAGCTGCTCCAAAAGTAGATCCGGGATTCACTGTTCCAAAATAAATCCCCAAGCCTAATTTGCCGATGCTAAATAAAATAGTAGTTACAAAAGCACCTAACCAAACATCTTTCCATTTCATTTTCACGTCAGGCAGTATTTTGAAAATCATTGCAAATAATACAGTAGTTAAGACAATTGATAATATAATATTAATAGTCTGAATCACATAAATGATAATATCTGGAAAATGTTGACCAATCCAATCTGTAGTTGCAGTGATCAAAGTCGTTAATACCAGTGATGTTAATAACAAAAAGCCAATCATTAGAATTAATCCTAAAGAGAAAATACGATCTTTGATCATTTTTAGGATTTCACTTTTAGGTTTTGGTTTAACTCCCCAGATTGTATTTAAAGATTTTTGCAAAGCAATAAACATTCCTGTAGCACCATAAAGGAGTGTGACTATACCAATAATAATCACCAAAGTGGATTGGTCTTGATCTACCGCATTTTTAAGCATTGCTTCTATGGTTTTTGCTGTATCTATTCCTAAAACATCTGTTATTTCATTGATGATTTTACCTTTGACCTCATTCTTTTCATAAAAGAGACCTGTAGTTTGAATAATAATGATTAATAATGCAGGAAACGAAAATAAAGCATAATAACTAACTGCTGCGCTCATCTGAAATGGTTCATTAGCATTCCAGTTTTTGTATGTCGTTACCAGAATCTTAAAAAATGATTTTAGTGATACGGTTGTATATTTCATAATGAAGTGGTTTAAACTTTTTTGATTTTAGCGAAAACCAGTAATTTTTTGATCAACTGAAGTGTTTTTTGCATTTCATAGCAGCGCTATGAAGTAAACTTTAAAACTTAAATTAATTAGTAAATAACTTCAATGATATTATTTTTTATAACACGATTAGGGATTGCAACGCTTAATGATGTTGCATCATAGATTCAAATTCATAATAAACCTCAAAGTAGTCAAAAAGTATGGAACTTGATAGTGATTTATGGATTCAGGTAAAACTTCTATGGATTGTGTTACTTTTTGCAGCAATTTGTTTTCATATTTGTATAATTAAATTAATATTTACGATACAACCTTCTTTGATGAAGTTAAAAAAACACGTAGTACCTTTATGTTTATTAATGTTTTTATTTCATTTTCATGTGAAATCTCAAAATATTAAGGAGCTATCTCCCAAAGAAGAACACTATGGTATTGATGAGGAGCATAAAATTATCGTTTGGAATTTTAGGCTACCGGATTCTTTAACATCTAATACCGATATATTACAAATTACCTTCGGGGGAGCGTATAGATTTTCTTCACCAACAGATAGTCTGATGTATACAAAAAGCTATGATGTAAGGCGTGATGACGAAATTTTTAGATTATATATTACACAATCTCCTATTATTAAAATAACTTCAGAAGAGACTATACTAGATGATCCAAAAGTTCCTTCTCAATTTTCATTTGCTGATCATAATAGTAGTAAAACAGGTGTAGCTGGTATTGAGTTACGTGGTAATATTTCATTGAAATTTCCAAAAAAATCGTATGATTTAGAGTTTTGGGAAAATCCTGAAGAAGAAACTTCGGTAGATATGAAATTTGGAAGTTTGAGAAACGATGATGATTGGATTCTGGACGGCTTATATAATGAACCGCTCCGTTTACGATCATATTTTTGCAATACATTATGGTTATCAATTCACAATCCGCAATATATTGATCAGGACCGGGATGCCAAAAGCGGTATAGATTTAATGTTTACAGAAGTTTTTCTAAATTCAAAATATATAGGAATTCATGCCTTGACAGAACAAGTAGATCGAAAGCTTTTACAACTCAAAAAATTTAAAAAAGGAAAAGTAAGAGGCGAGTTGTTTAAAGCAGGAAGCCATAATGGAGCTCCCGCTTATATGAGCGTACCAAAATATAACAATATTTTTCCGCATTGGGCGGGATATGAAATAGAATATCCTTTTGTGAATTATAAAGCGCAATGGAAAAACATACACAAATTCACCAAATTTGTGATCAAATCTAAAGATTCTATATTCAAGAAGAAAGTAGGCGCAAAATTTGATTTGGATAATGCTATTGATTATTTTTTATTTGTAAATCTGGTTCGTGCCACAGATAACCTCGGCAAGAACTTTTATGTTGCCAGATATGATAAAAAAACGCCTTACTTCAATGTACCATGGGATTTAGATGGGGTTTTGGGAACGATTCAGGATGGAAAAAGAATTTCTACGACAAATGATATTTTGAGTAATGGATTATTCGATAGATTACTCAAAGTAAATCCTGATCATTACAGACAGCGATTAAAAGATCGATGGTTTTCTCTGCGAGAGCAACAGTTTAGCAACACTTCTTTGTTTGAAAATTTAAAACTAGCTTACGATTTTTTTGAAAATAATAAAGTATATGAAAGAGAAGCTTTGATTTGGCCATCAGATACAGCACTATCTAACCATTTTGAATATATAAAGACCTGGTTAATTGATCGCCTTCTGTATTTGGATACTTACATCAGAGAATTGCCTTAAATTTTTTGATGCCATATGTCCAAATGTGCTCTATTTGATAAAAAATTAACCGAATCCATCAAAAGAGTCATCCTTTCTATCATATGCATTAATATCTCTATGTGTTCTAATTTATCTTGCCAAAGATAAATGCAGTATACAATTTATTTAAAAACGATATTAGCGATCAGTCTCTACATAGCGACTTTACATCATACTATGGCTTCATTTAATACGGTACAATCCAAAAACAAAATTATTCCTTCACTAATTACTAGAGAAGCGCAGATAGCCTTATCTCATTATCCCGAATTAAATGAAGTTGCAGTTGAGTTTAAGTTCAAGCCGTCTCTGAAAAAATCATTTATGAAGGCGCAACCAAAATTCTCTACTATGTTCCAATCAAAAGAGAAAAGAGCCTATGTGATTTTAATGAGCGAAACTTTCAAAATTGATGGATTAGAACTACACATAAAAGATATCCCAGAAAATGTATTGATAGGTTGGTTAGGCCATGAATTAGGGCACATTATGGACTATCAAACAAAAAACAATTTCAACCTGATGCTGTTTGGGATACAATATTGGTTATCTCCAAATTATATAAGAGAGGCAGAGCGTGTAGCAGATACCTATGCAATAACACACGCCATGAAAGATTATATTTTGGCGACAAAAAAGTTCATACTTAATCACAGTTCTCTATCAGAAAAATATAAAGCACGCATTAGACGATTATATTTGTCTCCTGATGAAATATTACTTTTGGTTAAAGAGCAAGAAGCAAATTAACTTACATTATAGATGTACTCAACTAACAATTATTTAACTAAAAAGAATACAAATGGAAGCTATACTGGAAAAAGCGGAAAACTACATATTCGAACTTTTTAAAGATGAATTACCTAAAACATGTTTGTATCATAATTTTCAACATACACAGAGAGTTGTTGAAAGTGTGCAAAAACTAATTAAAAAATCTGATATCAAGGATGAAGACTCAGAAGTTGTTGAGATAGCGGCCTGGTTTCACGATGCAGGATATATTCATGGATCAAAAAATCATGAAAAAGAAAGTGCTAAGCTAGCAGCCAAATTTTTATCTGAGAACGATGTAAGTGATAAGAAAATAGAACGTGTAGAAAACTGCATTTTAGCTACAGAATTTAGTAAAAAACCACAAAATACTCTCGAAGAAATAATCAAAGATGCTGACAGCTCTCATCTGGCAAAAGATTATTTTAGCGAAGTTAGCGCACTATTACACCAAGAACAATCACTTCAAGGAATATCAAACCGTTCTGCAAAAGAGTGGAGAGCAGAAAATGTAAAATTATTTTCTGAAAAACATCGCTATTACACACGGTATGCTGTCGAAAATTGGGAACCAGAAAAAAACAAAAACTTACTGAAGCTTCTCAAAAAACAGAAGAAAAATAAAAAAAAGCAAAAAAAGGAAGTTGTTAAGGCTAAGCTAAAGGCAAAATACAAAAATGAAAGCCCCGAACGAAGTATTCAGACTTTATTTAGAGTAACGCTTAGAAATCATATCAAATTAAGTGATATAGCAGATACTAAGGCCAATATATTACTTTCTGTGAACGCAATCATTATTTCACTGGCATTGGCAAATCTAATTCCTAAACTCGATGCTGTAAGTAATCGTCACCTCATGATTCCTAGTTTAGTCTTAGTACTTTTTAGTGTGGCATCAATTATTTTGTCAATAATGTCTACACAACCAAAAGTTACTGGTGGTGAGTTTACCACAGAACAAGTCAAGAACAGAAAAGTGAATTTATTGTTTTTTGGAAATTTCTATAAAATGCCTTATGATCGCTATCAGTGGGCGATCGATGAAATTATTAACGACAAGTCTTATGTATACAAAATGCTAACCAAAGATCTTTATTTACTAGGATTAGTGTTGAAGAAGAAATATACCTTACTCAAAATAACCTACATCGTATTTACTGTAGGAATTGTTTTATCAGTTGTTGCTTTTATTGTCGCTTTTGCAGGAATTGATTTAGTTGAACAAGTGGGTAATCCGGAAATTTTAGAAAAAATCACAGAATAACTATGGCAATTATAGGATCAATAATAAAAGGGGCGATCGAGCTAAAAGGAGCATTTACATCAGAACCTAATCATATAGAAGCACAGCAAAAGGTATTAGAAATGTTATTAACAACAGCCTCTGATACTGCTTTTGGTAAAGCACACAGTTTTGATGAAATTCTCCAATCAAGAAATATACAAAAAACGTATGCAGATAAAGTGCCTTATTTCGATTATCATCAGTTAAAAGCGCAATGGTGGGATAAAGTCATAGATGGAGAAGAAAATATTACATGGCCGGGAAGTCCAGATTATTTTGCATTAAGTTCGGGTACGACCGGAAAAAAGAGCAAGCGTATTCCGGTGACCAACGATATGATAGAAGCAATTCGTAGTGCAGGAATTAAGCAAGTAGAGGCCCTGTCTAATTTTGACTTACCCGCAGAATTCTTTGAAAAAGAAATCATGATGTTGGGTAGTTCTACCGATTTACAGGAAAAAGATGGACATCTCGAGGGTGAGATTAGCGGTATTAGTGCTAGTAATATTCCTTTTTGGTTCGAAGGATATTACAAACCTGGTCGCGATATCGCAAAAATTGATGATTGGGACAAAAGAGTTCAGCGTATCGCAGAAAAAGCAAAAGATTGGGATATAGGAGCATTAAGTGGTATCCCATCCTGGATGGAGCTAATGCTTCAGCAGGTTATTGACCATCACGATGCAGAAACCATACATGATATCTGGCCAAACTTACAAGTATATACCTCTGGCGGCGTAGCTTTTGCACCTTATGAAAAAAGCTTTAATAGCTTATTAAAACGCCCAGTCACAGTAATTGATACCTATCTTGCTTCAGAAGGTTTTATTGCGTATCAGGAGCGTCCCGAAACTGATGCGATGAAGCTGATAACAGATAACGGAATATATTTCGAATTTGTTCCCTTTCAACCTGAATATATTAACCAAGATGGTTCTTTACAACAAGATGCACCTTCGATTACATTAGCAGAAGTAGAAACCGATCAGGATTATGTATTATTAATGAGTACGGTTTCTGGTGCATGGCGATATATTATAGGGGATACGATAGAATTTACCGATGTAGCCAGGGCAGAAATTAGAATTACAGGGCGTACCAAGTTTTTTCTAAATGTTGTAGGCTCGCAATTATCGGTAAATAAAATGAATGCAGCATTACGACAATTAGAAGAAAAATTTGATATTGAAGTTCCAGAATTTACACTGGCAGCTACTCGAATTAATGATGAGTTCCATCATCATTGGTATTTGGGTACAGAAACTTCTGTAGAAAATGAGGTCTTGGCAGAAACGCTGGATGAGGTGCTTGAGAAAGCGAATAAAAACTATAAAGTTGCCAGAAGCAAAGCATTAAAAGGAATAAAGGTGACTGCTATTCCATCATCAGTTTTTTCAGAATGGAGTGGAGCACAAAAGAAAAAAGGTGGGCAAGTAAAAATGGAACGCGTAATGTCTGAAGAAAAGTTTGCAGAATGGGAAGCTTTTGTTTCAGAAAATATTTCAAAATAAAAACGATCGATACATGAATTACAGATATATAGCACTTACCATACTCATTGGTTTAGTTTCAGGTTGTGCGCTCTATGAACCAAAATACAGAACACCTTTTGATGAATCTATAGCGCCAAAAGGAAACGAAATAGAAAAAACATTTTATCTAATTGGTGATGCTGGATATGCAAAACCAGGCAAAAGTACCCCAGCACTATTAGCATTAGAAAAATATCTGGAGGAGCATAAACAAAAAGGGAACTATACCATTTTTCTTGGCGATAATATTTATCCGGACGGGATGCCAGAAGAAGATGAAAAAGATCGAAAAATAGCAGAGCATAGATTAGATGCACAGATAGACGCCGTAAAAAATTTTGACGGACAAGTATATTTTATACCGGGAAATCATGATTGGTATAACGAAGGGCTGAAAGGTTTGGAGCGTGAAGAAAAATACTTCGAAAAGAAATTAAAAGATAAGAAAGTATTTAAACCCTCAAAGGGCTGTGCTTTAGAGAGTATAGACATCACAGATAACATTCAGCTTATTATTCTAGACTCACAATGGTATCTAGAAGATTGGGATAAACATCCAACGATAAATGACAACTGTCCAGAAATTAAAACCAGAGAAGCAATGTTTCTTGAAGTTGAAAGTGAGCTTAAGAAAAATCAGGATAAAACAATTCTTTTTGCTCTACATCATCCTTTATATACGAATGGAGTGCATGGTGGTAAATATGCGCCTGTAAAGCATCTTTATCCATCACAGAAGAAATTACCATTACCTGTTTTGGGATCACTGGCTATGCAAATTCGTACGGCTGGGGCAATATCTACTCAGGACAACCAGAATAAACAATACAAATCCTTAGTTCGAAGACTAGAAACACTCGCCAAAGGGTCAAATCGAATTATTTTTGCTTCAGGTCATGAACACTCTCTACAATATATAGAACACGAGGGAATCAAACAAATCGTATCTGGAGCAGGTGCTAAAAATTCTTATGCAACTTTAAGCAATGATGGACTTTTTGCCTATGGAGGTCAAGGTTTTGTAAGATTAGATATTTATAAAGATGGCGCTGTGTGGGCATCGTATTACGGCAGTGATAACAATACTCCTACATTATTATTTAGAAAAGAAATTTATACAGAAACGCCGGAGTATGATCTTACAACAATACCAGAAGTAATACAGCAAACTGTAGCAGCTTCGGTATATGAAAAAGAGGATACCGATCGAACAGAATTTTATGAAAGTATATGGGGTGACCACTACAGAGATTTATACGGAAAAAAAATTCAGGCTAAAGTCGCACTGCTAGATACCCTGTATGGAGGTTTAGAAGTCGTTAGAAAAGGGGGTGGGCATCAAACCCGCTCGCTACGATTGAAAACAAAAGATGGGAGACAATATAATATGCGTGCTTTGAAAAAAAGTGGTGTCAAATTCTTGCAATCTGTTGTTTTTCAAGATAATTATGTAGAAGAATCCCTTGAAAATACGATTTCAGAAGATATTTTGCTCGATTTTTATACCGCAGCACACCCTTATGTATTTACAGTCATTCCAGAATTGTCTAATGCCGTTGGTATTTTTCACACCAATCCAAAAGTGTATTACGTACCTAAACAACAAGCATTAGGAAAATACAATAGCGAACACGGTGATGAATTATATATGATTGAAGAACGACCAGAAGAGAATCATAAAAATCTTGTTTCTTTTGGCAAACCCGACGATATCGAAAGTACCTCTGATGTGTACGAAAGATTGCGTAGAGATGAAAAATATAAGATTGATGAATCTGCTTATATACGAGCCAGACTATTTGATATGTTGATTGGCGATTGGGATCGACATCAGGATCAATGGCGGTGGTCTGAATATAAATTAGAAAATGGAGATCATATTTTCAAACCTATTCCTCGTGATCGAGATCAGGCGTTCTCTAATTTTGATGGAGGATTCTTGGGAACTTTGAGAGGTCTTATAGGATTTGCAAATCAGTTTCAAGTCTACGATGAAGAATTAAAAGATATAAAGTGGATCAATGTATCTGCAACCAGATTAGATCGTACACTAATTAGAAATAGTGGAAGAGAAGCTTGGGCAGAGCAAGCAAAATTTTTACAAGAAAACCTCACAGATCAAGCCATAGAAAGTGCCTTTCAAAATATTCCTTCAGAATCAAGAGGAGAAGATTTGGATGCAATCAAGAAGAATTTAAAAGGAAGGCGACAAAATATTGTGGATATAGCAGAGCGATACTATAATTATCTCACCAGCTTAGCTATTGTTACGGGGACAGACAAAGATGATCTTATTCATATTGAGCGTATGAAAAAGGGCAAAACAAGAATAACAGTTTCTAGAATTAAAGATGGAGAAAAGGGAGCTATAGTAAGTGATAAGACCTTTGATAAAAAAGTTACCAAAGAAATCTGGATTTATGGATTGGATGATGACGATGTATTTGAATCAAGTGGAACGGTTGATAACCCAATCAGGATTAATATTATCGGAGGTCAAAATAATGATATTTACAGATTTGAAAAAGGACGCAAAATTGCAGTTTATGATCACAAAAGTAAACCAAACACTATAGAAAAAAAGGGAGGAGCAAAAATTAGGCTTACAGATAACTATCAGATTAATAGTTTTGACAAAAATGAAGATGTATTAACCACCTCGTCTGTGCTACCCGTTATTGGCTTTAATCCAGATGATGGAGTTCGTATTGGGCCGATGGCCGTGTATACAATCAATGGTTTTCATCGCAATCCTTTTTCAAGCAGTCATAGTATTTCGGGTGGATATTACTTTGCTACTCAAGGTTTTGATTTGGGGTATCGTGGGGAGTTTGCAGGGATACTAGGCAATTATAATCTATTGGTTGGTGCGCGATACACCAGTCCGAATTTTGCTGCAAACTTTTTTGGTTTTGGAAACGAGACCGAGAATAATCAAGATGAATTGGATTTTGATTATAACAGAGTGAAATTGAGCACATATGCAGCATCCCTTGGGGCAGTGAAGAATGGGCGTTTAGGTAGTTATTTTGAATACAAAGGTTCTATAGAAGGTATCGAAGTAGATGATACTCCCGATCGCTTTATAACTCAGGAAGCCAATCTGCAGGATCCCGAAGCTTTTGATCGCAAATGGTTTGGAGGTTTAGATGCTACATATCGATATGAAAGTTATGACGTTGTTGTAAACCCAACCAGGGGTATGAAGCTAGAGCTAAATGTGGGCGGAAGAATGAATATCGATGATACCGAGAGGACTTTTGGATATGTAAAGCCACATTTAGGCTTTTATAATGCATTAACCCGCAATCGTAAGCTTGTTTTAAAAACCGCAGCGCAGGGGCAATTTAATATAGGCGAACGCTATGAATTTTATCAAGCTGCACAATTAGGAGATGAAAATTTATTAAGAGGATACAGAACAGAGCGTTTTACAGGACAATCTTCACTAGCGGGTAGTGCAGATGTTCGATACAGTTTCGAATCTTTCAAAACAAGAGTCTTGCCATTACAAATAGGAATATTTGCAGGAGCCGATACCGGTAGAGTTTGGATTGCTGATAATGATACTTCTGATATTTGGCATAGTAATTATGGTGGTGGATTTTGGATAAATAGTGCCAACGCAATGAGTGGAACTTTTAATTTATTTGCAGGGGAAGACGGTGCGAGATTTACTTTTGCCTTTGCTTTTAAACTTTAATTTTTGGTACAGGATTCCATTACATAAGAGTAAACTCGAAAAACAAACATATTTATGATCATACCCCGCTAATGGATGACGTGGGTGCTGAATGAACTTTATTAATTGATAAACTGAACGAAATGAAAAACCCTTTTTTTAAAATAGTATTGTTATGCCTTGCACTTTCTACAACTATGATTTCTAAAGCGCAAGAAGCTTCGACATCACCTTACCATACCGATTTCTGGACTGATGCAGCCTGGATAACTGGTAGCATGGGGCTGAGTGCTTATGGTTTAATTTCCGTAATCAACAAAGATGATCTTACCATGGAAAAATTGTCAGAACTTAATGAAGATGATATTAATAGCATTGATCGATGGGCTGCCGGTTATCGATCAGAAAGTGCTAGTAAGATTAGTGATATCCCTTTTTATGGTTCTTTTGCAACTCCTTTTCTATTTTTATTGAATAAAGAAACACGTAATAATGCAGGTCAATTATCAGTTATGTTTGTAGAAACTATGGCTACTACTGCTGCTCTTTTTACCATTACTGCCGGAATGGTCGAAAGAAGTCGCCCACTAGTATATGATACAACCTTAGAAATAGATGAGCGTTTAGACAATGATAATCAAAGATCATTTTATAGTGGACATGTTGCTGCGTCTGCAGCGGCTACTTTTTTTGCAGCCAAAGTGTTTAACGATTTTTTTCCAGACTCAAAAGCCAAGCCATATATATGGGCAGGTGCTGCCGCTATACCTGCTACTGTAGGTTATTTTAGGATCAAATCTGGAAATCACTTTCTTACCGATGTACTTCTTGGATACGGTTTGGGTGCTGCAGCAGGAATTTTAGTTCCACAATTACACAAAAAGAAGGATAGTAATCTAAAAGTCTCTGCCGGAATCGGTTTTGATGGACAACAATCATTATTTTTATCGTATCGTTTTTAAATTTATAATATGCTGATATGTCTAGTTTAAACCCAAATCTTTAATCTTAATATTATATTATGTTTTACTTTAATCGCTGTGTTTTGTTGTTTTTAATGATGATATCTGTGACGACTATCCGTGGTCAACTCGCGGATATTGCTAGGATAGAATATACTTATTTTCCACAGCGTGGAAGTGATAATTCATTTAAGCGATTTCGGTCTTTGATCAATTTTCCAATCAAACTTAATGATAAAGGAAGTTATCTAGTTACCGGAATAGATTATAGAGGTGTAAATTTTGATTATGAAGATATTACTTCGTTTGATGTTGATGGGTTTGATAGGCTTAGGTCTATAGAATTAACATTGGGATATACATTTAAACTTAAAAATGATTGGCGTTTTGCTATAAGATCTGGAGCCATGGCTGCTTCTAATTTTGAAAGAAGTAAACTTATAAACGATGATTTATTATATTCTGGAGCAGTAATTTTTATAAAAGATAAAAGTAAAGTCGTAGGTAAAAAGCCTTGGCGATTAATTTTTGGTTTGCAATATTCGACTACTGCGGGTAGACCTTTTCCATTACCAATTATAAATTATTATAAAAAGTTTCATCCTTCGTGGTCATTTTCTGCCGGAGTTCCTAAAACAAATATTAAATACATGATCAATGATAAAAACAGTCTACAAGGATTCGCTACTTTAGACGGTTTTTTTGCAAATCTTCAGAATAACAGATTAGTAGCTTCTGATACACAACCTCAGGATGATAGAGTTGCAAACAACATATCAATGACTATCGCTCTTGCAGGACTAGGCTATGAACATTTATTTACAAAACACCTAGTATTTTATACCTATGTTGGATACACGCTTTTGAATGATATTCGCTTGCGTGATGATGATCAGGAAAATGTACTCACCATAAATGATAAAAACAGTTCATATATTCGTGCAGGCTTGAAATTCAAGATTTAAACTTCTTTTATTATACAGCTAAATCATCATCTATAATATCTTCTATTGTTTTTTGCTTTTTTTCTAGTAGTGCGAAACCAAATGTTAGAACACCAACTCGTCCTACAAACATTAGAATGATAATTAGTAATTTACCAACCCAGGTTAGATTACCAGTGATGCCAGTACTTAATCCAACGGTTCCCAGAGATGATGCTACTTCAAAAAGGATTTGATCGAATTCAAAATCTTCACTGTAGGAAAGCAGGAACGAAAATAAGAATATGAGGCTCGTGTATAGCATAAAGGTTGAGGTTGCGACGTATAATCTTTCAAATGGTATGGCCTTGCGTAAGAAGGTGATTTTTTTCTGACCAAAAAGTCTGCTTTTCAATACGGATAACATAGCAGTTAAGGTAGTAATTTTCAATCCGCCTGCGGTACCTGATGGTGAAGCACCAATATACATTAGAAATATGACCAATAGTAAAAGGGGTAGTGTAAGTTCTCCTGTAGGAACGGTATTAAAGCCAACGGTTGTCATCGCTGTCATTGTTTGAAAAAAAGAAGTCATAAGTGTATGAGAACCCTGGTTGATGAGCGGTGATGTCGTATATATCAACAAGGTTCCTAAGGATAATAGCATTAAAAAACCATACACGATTATTTTGGTGGTAAAAGAAACACTTTTTGATTTCCCTGTAATTCTATACCATAAGTCAGTAATAACGATAAACCCGAGTGAGCCGGCAATAGCCAACACAGATATTATGGTATTTATTAGTACATTATCCTGATATCCAACAAAACTATCGTTAAATAATCCAAAGCCAGCCGTGCAAAATGCCGAAACACTATGAAAAATTGAAAACCATATCGCTTGAGAATTTTCCATTCCTGTATTTGAAAATGCAATAAAAAATGCTATTGCACCTAATAATTCCATTACAATAGTAAAAATGATAACACTTTTAATAAAATCTTTAATTTTTATAGTTTGAGGTAATGTAAAGGCAGCTCCAATTAACTTACTATGCCAATGTGTAATTTTATTGGTGGTAAAAAGTAAATAATAAGTGGTTAAAGTCATGTAACCAATCCCACCAATTTGAAAAAGAAATACAATGATAAGTTGTCCAAATAAGGTATAAGAATCAAAAACACTAATGGTGACTAATCCTGTCGTAGAAATTGCTGAAGTCGCAATAAAAAGATTATCTAGAACATTAATATCAACTTTATGAAATATAGGGATGGATAAAAGTCCAAAGCCCACCAGGGTATACACAAAAAATCCCCAGACTAAATTCATTTGAGGGGATTTACTTACCTTAAATTTTCTATACCAACGAGATATGCGATCGTAAAAATTGTTTTTCATTTACTTTTTTTTCATCAAAATAGATTGCGTTCAATTGAAATTAAATCTAGTATTTTTTGAAAGAACAGGTAATAATACATGATTACAACTCCAGCTGATAGTACGAAGCCATTCATTTTTAATTTCTTATAGTTCATTAGTGCACCAACCTTGTATATAAAATTCATTCCGTAATTATAAACTAGCTTGTATATTCAATCAATACACTATAAAATTAGTTCTCAAATTTACAATTTAAATTGCTGGCTTAAAATTGAGAAACAGTTTAAAATTAAAATAATCTCATGTAGTATTTTCTTTTAATTTAATTCAGATAATATTAATATTGGCAGCGGGCTATTAAATGTTAATTTATCTACCACATCTTCTTCCATTAGTTTTTGAAAAAAACTATGTTTATGGTGTACCAAAGCAATTAAATCACTTTCTGTTTGAGTGGCAAAAGATTTCAAAGCATTAGTTTCTGAAGTTTCAACATCGATCTTGCAAAAAAGATAATCCAAATTTTTGAATAAATTTTTAAGTGCTTCCTTGTTCAATTTTTGAGTATCGTTTAAATATTCTTCCAGCATGATCCTGGCAATATTAATTTTTGAATGATTCAATATAGCAATGTGAATGAGAGGATCTAATTCTTCTTTAAAGAAAGTTCTTTTGAAGTTGGTAGAAAATGAAATAAGAGAAGGTTTTTTAGGTGTATAATTTTGCGGTACAACTAAAATCGGGCATTTATCAACTCCATTAATAACTTTTACAGCATTACTTCCCAAAAATACTTCTCTAGAACCATTTGCCCCTTTAGTTCCCATGACAATTAAATCAATTTTTTTGGTAACCAGTATATGCTTAATCGCTTTAATTAATGTGTTTGCTTTAGAGACTATTTCAAAAGTGTGATTTAAATTTTGATTTTCTTTATTAATTTTATGTAGTAAAAGACTGAGGTTTTTTTCAGATTCATCAGACATCTCGGTTAGAACTGAATCACTGTAATCTTTACTTAATAAACTAGAAGGATTGCTTATGTATACGTTCAATAAATAAAATTTACATTCTTCAGAATGTAGAAGGATTTTGGCATAGTGCAATGCGTTATTTGAATTTTCTGAAAAATCAATAGGGATCAAAATCTGTTTCACTTACGATATATTAAAGAGTAGATTAAATATACTAAATATTTCCTACTAAAATATGTATTAGAAGATTAGATTTTCTACAACAAAGGACTAAAAAATCTTGCAATACCTTCAGAAAGTCTTCGCTTCAGCCCTCGTTTTTTATAGGTTTCATAATCTAATAAGATACTTTCTTTGCAATCTTCTATAAAATCATGGCAAATATTTTCTGCAATTTGGGAGTCATAAATTAAAGCGTTGGTTTCAAAATTATGTTCAAAACTTCGATGGTCAAAATTACCTGAGCCAACTGACGCAATCTCACCATCCATTACAATAACTTTACTATGCAAAAAATCATCTTTTTGTTGGTAAATCTCAATTCCTAAAAACAATAATTCTTCAAAAAATGATAGCATACTATGTTTTGCTAACCAGGAGTCTGATTTTTTTGGCACTAATAGCTTAATGTTCACCCCACTTAGTGCTGCAATTCTAAGCGCTTCGAGCATTGCGTTATTCGGTATAAAATATGGATTAGATATATATATATATTCTTCTGCCAGATTAATCATCGAAATATATTGTTGCATGATCGAGGGATGATCTGCATCGGGCCCACCTGCTACAATCTGTACAGCTACATCTCCCTGCTCTGTAAGCTCTGGTAAGTAATCTTTGGTGAGTAATAATTCTTGATTACTTGCAAAATAATAGTCTTTTATAAATACCCGATGCAAACTATCTACCGCCGGACCGTTTAAATACAGATGGGTATCGTCCCAAATACCTAGTTCGGATTTTGGGTTAATATACTTGTCTGATATATTTACACCGCCAGTAAATCCGATTTTACCATCGATCACAATTATTTTTCTGTGGTTTCGATAGTTTAGTGTGAACAAGAAACTCCCGAAATGTAATGGCATGATGGGGTATACATTTGCTCCGATATCCTTGAATTTTTTAATTGCTTTTTTTTGCAAGGAGTAGCTACCTATAGCATCATATATAATTCGCACTTCGACATTATTTTCTAGTTTTTCTTTAAGCAGCACATATAATTTGTCAAATAATTCTCCTTCTTCAAAAATGTAGTATTGCAGGTGTATGAATTTTTCGGCTTTTTTAAGTTCTTCAAAGATAATATCGAAGGTTTCTTTTCCATTTTGTAATACTTTAACCTGATTAGCTGGTTGTGTGACAAAATCAGAACTGTTTCTTAGTAATTTGGATAACTTGGCAATCTTATTATTTTCGAATTCAATTTCTTGTCCTTGAGTTAATCGATCCCGAAAATTTTCATTATATAGGCGTCTTCTAACGGTCTGTTTCAGTTTAAAAAATTTAAATCTTCTTCTGTTAATACCAAACACAATGTAGAGTACAATACCCACAAATGGAAATATTAAGACAATAAGGAGCCAGCTCAATGATTTAGTGGGTCTAGAGCTATATAAGATTATGTGTAAGATAGCTAGGAGTGTAAGGACACAGTATAGAATAATCGCGACAATCATATTTTTAATGTTTTTAGGTGATTAGAGTACTGGCCCATATATCTCATATGAGTTAGTATTTCTGGCTATTGAACTATTCAAATCTTAACAAAATTTATATTTTTATTAAAAATAAAGCTTTAAAAGTTATGGGATTTATATCTACAGATAAAAATAAAATTACGCTAATCTATAATAGTAATACTTCACTTGGCAAACAAACATACGCTTATGTAAGTGCTTCAGAAAAAGATATTTTAACTCTTGATATATCAAAAACAGATATCACAGGTACGCAATGGGTTGAGATTGCAGAAGGATTGGATTTACAAGTGTCTGATTTGATCAACAAAGAACATCCAAATTTTCAAAAATCTTATGACGAAAATACACAATTAGAGGCAAGTGATTGGTTGAAAGTTATTAAGAAACATCCTGAAACGGTTGCTTTTCCTATCGTAATCAAAGGAGATCAATTTCATAAGATCGAAAATCCATCTGATTTTGTTTCTTTAATAGATGCTGATAGTGCAGGTGTTTCCAGAAATCCAGCTAAAAAATAAAAAAGTTGCATCATATTTAAAATTAAAGCAGATTATCTTTACCTGAGATGTTTTTTTTAGGAATTTCACTTATAAAAGTAGTCAAATCCGAATTTTTAATAGCATTATTTCTTATTCGTAGCATACCCTTTGATCCATCAATAGTTCTTATAACAAATAGCATTGAAGTATTCCTTGGATTTTTAGCGCCTTCAAATAAGTATTTTGCAATTATGAATACCTCATTTGGGTTAAATTCCTTCAAATTTGAAACATCAATAAGTATATTTTTGTCCAAGATATAGTTTGCTATATATCCTTTCTGTCTATAAATTTTTTCATAATCATTTTCATTAGTATGAAAATTTAATTTCATTTTTCTATAAAATATTATCCTACGCTGTTAAAATGGTAAGAAAGTATAGGCACATTAAGAAAAACAATAGAAAAAAGAAACAGATAGCGTAGGTTACCGTTTTTTTAAATCCAATCTTATACATTGATATTCTCTTCAATTTTAGCATAGCTAATGCTTCATTAATAATTAGTATAAGCAGGTAGTCTATATATGACTACCTGTTTATAATTTACTTTTCATATTGTCATAATTAATTATCATCTGTAGCATCTTCAACAGCGTCTTCGATTTCTTCTGCTCCATCTTCTACTGCATCACCCATTTCTTCTACTGCATCTTCTACCTTTTCTCCTGTGCTTTTCTGCTCTCTACAGCTTGTAACTGCAATGATCAAACAAAGTGTTGCAAATGATATTACTATTTTTTTCATGAGGTTGTATTTTGGGTTAATTATGCTTTAAATCTTTTACCAAATATGAGTGATAAAATGAACAGTACTATAAATATGAAAAATAGAATTTTAGCAATACTGGCAGCTCCTGCCGCAATACCACCAAAACCAAATACTCCAGCAACAATGGCAAGGATAATAAAGATAATAGTGTAGCGTAACATAGTGATTGTTTTTAATTAGTTATAGCGCTATTGTAAGCGCGATTTGATTATCAAATCTTATGTTGTAAATTTCTTAAAATACTACCTGCTCTATTAACTGTATCACTATGATTATTGACTCCATTGCGGTAAATGTTTTATTTATGTCAGAATTAGCTAAAATAAAATTACCTTTATGCACATACTCGTCAATAGCCAAATACAATGAAAAAAAATATAGAAATACAAGATCGTCTTGTTGAAAATGTGATTATTGATTTGGCGGATAGCCTCGGTGTAGCATATGAAAGCTCTCCTCATGAGCATTGCGTGAGAATACCTGAGGAATTTGGCTCTGGTTATATGAAATCTTATCAGTTTGACTTTGGGATCGGGGTCATTGAAACAGACTACTTATTAAAAAAAGAGTTTGTTTATAAGCTAGCAAAAGGTGTTGTTCATCCTCTGAAAATGATATTTAATCGTGAATCGGGCTTTTATCATAAATTTGAAAAAAATGATGGGTTTCACGAAGTTCGAAGACTCGAAAATGTAATCGTTTCCAGTACTTCTAAGAATAATCATATTTTTAGAACCCCAGCAGATACTCCTATTTGCGTCTTTAATATTGAAATTAATAGAAAATTGTTTGAAGAAAAAATAGAGTCTTTTCTACCTAATATGGATGAGAACCTTATCGAATTGTTCAGAGATGTCAATGGAATCAATCAATTTTACTACAAAAATTATTATAGTCTTGAGATTTCCAAATTTATTTCTGAGTTTACAGAGTGTGAGCTTACAGGTTTTATGCGCCAAGTGTATCTCGAAGGAAAAGCATATGAAATATTAACACACCAGCTACGCCAGTATTTGGATGACCTCAACGAGCCTGATAAAAGATTGATATTGCGACAAGCCACTATCGAGAGTATAGAAGAAGCGGTATCTATAATTAGTGAAGAAATCGATACTATTGGTACTATTGTCGATATTGCAAAACGTGTAGGACTGAATCAGAATACCTTACAAAACGGTTTTAAACAACTCTATAAAACCTCTGTAAATGAGTATATCAAAAATTATAGAATTGACACTGCCAAGGATCTGCTAGAAAACTCTGACCTTAATATTACTGAGATTACTTATAAAGTTGGAATCAACTCCAGAAGTTATTTTGCAAAGATATTCAAAAAACGCTTTGGGGTAAGTCCAAAACAATACCTGGATCAGGTGCGAAATAAAGATGATGACTTCAAATCCGCATAAAAGACTTAAGGTCAATAAAATATTTAATAGAGCGCTAATTATCTTCAAAAATTCTTTATAAACATCCTGCAAACGGATCAATAGTGTTAGTATATGTTTCAAAATTGTTAATCAGTATCCGCTAAATCTAATTTCTTTGCATAAACTTAAAATACGGCATAGAATTTAGGAATACAATGCAGAAAATTGAGATATACAGCATAGATGGTGTAGAAATTTTAGAACAATTGAATGTTTTCTTGAAAGGAAAGTTAACCAATCAATGGGGAGAACATACGCTGGAGTTCGATAATGAACTAGGAAAAGGGCTTGTGCGTAGCATTGGTTTTGATTGGGGAGTTTCTCTTGTTGACTACGATGTTAGTTTCAAACAAGATACCAAAATTGTATTTAATATTGACAAGGCTAATCCTATAGAATTTATTTTTATATCTGAAGGGGAATTAGATTATACAAATGACACAGAGGCTAGGCCATATACTTTTGAACGTTATCAAAATATTATAATATCTACTAAGAAATTCTCTAAAGAGACGTATATTTTTCCAAAAACAGCTGCGGTAAAGGTTAATTTTATTTACGTATTACCAGGGGAATATGCTAAGAAAAAGAATAATAATTTATCATATCTAAGTAAAAGTTTGTTTTCTGCTTTTAAAGGTGAAAACAAAGTGTCCCCTTACAAGCATTATGGTAATTATAATTTAAAGATAGCAGATCAAGTTAAGCAATTACAAGAAAGTCATGAAAGTGGTATCGTACGTACGCTTTCGATTGAGGGGCAACTCAATCTGATTTTGGCAATGCAGATGTTAGAACATAATAATTATGAAAACGGTTTAGCATTGCCGGAATCACTTTCTAGAGAAGATATCAAAAAGATTCATCACTTATCAGTATATATTATTGATAATATTTCAGAATCGCTATCTGTACATTCATTGGCTACAAAAGTAGGTTTGAGTCCAAAAAAATTACAGCTTGGTTTTAGAGTTTTGTATTCTAAATCAGTCAATGAATATATAAGGCAGTTAAAACTTGAAATCTCCAGAGACTATATAAAAAATACTGATGATTCTATTTCTGAAATTGTGTATAAGATCGGTTTCAAAAGTAGGAGTTACTTCTCGAAAATTTTTTTTGAACGGTATGGAATATTGCCCATAGAGTACAGAAAAAAAATAAACACAAAGCAATAACATTAACAACTTACTTTTTTGAGTTTAAAGCAGCGTTATTGTCTACCCTAAATTTACCCCAGAGCTTAGACCTGATGGTTTTATTTATACTGTCGGGTTTTTGATTGATATATAACCCAAATCAAAGTTACATTAATGCAGAACGAAAAAGCGATAGTCAATCTCAGATTCAAATCAAATTTACCTACAGAAAAAGTTTGTGAGATATCAAAAGATCGGAAAAAAACATTAAAAAAAACCAAAGGACTGGTTTCTTTGTTTTACTATGCCAATGAAGAAACTAGTACTGTTGGCGGAACTTATATTTTTAAAAGTATAGAACTTGCCCATCAATATTTGGCACAGTTTCTAACCGATGGTGTTGGTCCTAGATATGGAGTAATTCCAAAGACTTTAAAAATAGATATAAGTTCTTTGAAAGATGAAATACAAGGTGATAATATAGAGTAGCCTAATCATTATACCAAAGGAATGCCTTCGTAATACACAGGCTCTAGCATAGATTCATAAGAAATATCATTCTTAAAAAATTCTTTAGCTATAGGATGTGCGCTTAATTCTAGCGCATTATGGGAGTTTAGAATATAATCGATTTCTCCTTGGTCAGCATTGGGATCTAACCAGAGGTTATTTAATTTTTCAGGAATGAGTATAGGCATTGTAGCATTTAGGTTTTGAATTTTGCTAACAATACCCGTAGCTTCTGTCATTAACATCGAGCACGTTATAAAACCATCATCAAGGGTATTATAAATTCCTGCTAAATAGAAAGGTTTTTTGGCATCCAAATAGACATGATAAGGATATAAGGAGCCCTTATATAAATGGTATATAAAAAATCCTGTTACAATAATGAGGCAGCGTCTTTCGCGGTATGGTTCTTCAAATATTCCATTAGAATGTATACTTTCTTTAGAAATGTTTAAAGTATTCATGACTTTTTGAAAATCAGACCACTCACCTTCGTAATTATTGGGTAGGATTCCCCAAATTGCATAGGATATATGATCCGGTTGATTCATAGTGATCACAGATAATGTAGTTTCTTGAGTACCATCGATAACAGGACTAGGTGTGTACAGTCTTGGAAACTTGTACTTAATTCCTAATTCCTTTTCGATGAGTTCTCTTTCTGAGATATTTGAAATCTTCTTATACATATACCCGAATTACAAGATGCAAGTAAATAAAAACACGAGCCTAAAAGTATCTCTTATCATTTAAATAGTAACGCATTCAATAAGTTAAACGTTAAAATTTAGTGTTTGGTTCGTTTTTCCATATTAGAGGTATAGAAAAACTCAAAAACGTTAACCATGCCAGATAATACCTACTAGCTTTGCAAATAATAAGTTAGGTAACTAATTGAAAATCAAAATTTAATATTTTAAAAAGAGCGATATGGAGAATTTGACCACAGATTTTGATTCCGTTCCTTATGGACTTCTTGCTCTCAAAGAGTTATTTAAAGGAGAAATTAAGCAGGAACAAGATATTTATATATTAACAATAGGGCAGCAATTTGGTGTTGGAGAGATTCGTTATACAAATTTGCAAAAAGGATTAAAAGCTTTTGACTTTAATCTTACTGCAACCAATAATATAGAGTTTCCGATCAATTCATTTGCTGCAGCATCACTTCAATTTTTCTATTGTTTAGAAGGGAATTGCTATCATCAATTTGAAAATGGTGATGAAATACATCCAATAGATCAATTTCAAACAGCAGTAGTGCATAGTAATGATGGGTTACAAAACCGAATCTCAATTTCTGATGGGCAACGATTGATTTTAAACATCATATTTGTTGATAAAAATGAATATTTTGATAAGTTTAGTAAAGAGTCTAATCAATTCGGAAAAAAACTTCAAGGATTATTAGGGCATATAGGTAATAAGCCAAGGCATTTTCATTCTGGAAACTATAGTTTAAAAATTGCTGAGCAACTCAAATTACTCATAGATATTGAGTATACCAACGAGATCTCTGAACTACTATCTCAAAAAGGCAGATATTACCTTATTTTGGCAAAACAAATAGAAAAATTTTGTTTAGAAATTGATAACAATACAAATACTAGTGGTTTGTTGAAGAATGAACTAAAGATGATTTCAGAAGTAAGTGATTATATCAAAAAACATCCCGAAATACAGCATAGTATTAAAACACTATGTCTCGAATCAGGATTGTCACCTGCTAAGTTACAAGAAGGTTTTAAGTTTATGTTTGAGAGGACAGTTTCTGATTTCGTAAGAAACGTACGCTTAGAAAAATCAGAAAAATTAATCAAAACTACTGATTTAACGATATCTGAAATTGTATATTCTGTAGGACTCACAAGTAGGAGTTATTTTTGTAAAATCTTTAAAAAGAAATACTACTATAGCCCCAAAGAATATAAGTCAAAAAATACACCAAAAAGTATAAAAGATTCAATATCCTGATCTCACTTCGGTTTTGAAATGGTCTGGGAGGATATGTTTAGATTTCAGATCTTTGAAGGGTAGCATTTTTTCAAAGATTTCAAGTATAAGCTCGATGCCACATCTACTATCATCAATCCTTCCGATAGCCTATATAACTTTTTACTTTCGGGTATAGAGAAATTGAAAATAGTATTGATGGTTATTGAATGAGTTATCGAAAAACTTGTATGAGTTAAACTAGTATAACGAGGATATTAAATTTGTAATAACTTTAAATTCTATATTATGAAAAAAATAACAATATGCCTTGCCTTATCGGCTTCAGTTTTGTTTTCAAGTTGCCTAGGTTCTTTTAGCGCATTCAACGGATTAAAAGATTGGAATAATGATTTAACCGATAGTAGATTCGTGAATAATCTTGTATTCTGGGGGTTGAATATTATACCGGTTTACGGTTTATTCTTTTTGGGAGACGCAATCATATTTAATTTAATTGAATTTTGGGGTGGTTCTAATCCAATAGCGATGGATGAAGGGGATATTGAAACTCAAATCGTTGAGCGAGATGGAAGTACTTTTGAAATGACAGCTACCAAAAACAGATTGCAGATCAATATTATAGATGGTAAAAGAAAAGGTGAAAAAGTTGACTTGGTATATAGCCCTTCTGAGAAATCGTGGAGTGCTGTTAAGCCTGATGGTGAAGTAATTAAGCTTTCTTCTTTTGAGGAAGGGTTTTTTGTAGTACATCTTCCAGATGGCGGAAAAGTAAAAATAGATCCAAATGCGTCACGTAATGAAGGATTGGCGTTATTAGATCGAAAAGTAGCTTCTTATCAAGATTGCCTACTTGCAGAAAATAACTAGAGTTGTTTGATTATGAGTGTGAAAAAGAAGCTGTTATAAAAACAGCTTCTTTTTTGTTTTTAGCACATTTATATAATTTAGTACAGCTATGAATTCGTATAAAAATTTAAGGATATGTTTAGAAAAAAAAGATTTATAATTCCGGCAGTTATCATAATTGTATTAATTGTTGCCAGAATACTACTCCCATTTTATGTAAAAAAATATGTAAATAATGTTTTGGCAAACATTCCAGGGTATTATGGTCAAGTTGATGATATCGATATAGCATTATTTAGAGGGGCTTATGTTATCGATAATTTATACCTCAATAAAGTAGATGCTGGTTCTCAGGTTCCGTTTTTGGATTTTGAGAAAACTGATATTTCTATAGAATGGTCATCACTTTTTAAAGGAAAAATAGTAAGTGAGATTGTAATGTACAGACCAAAGTTAACCTATATTTTTGAAGATCATGAAAAGAGTTCAAAAAATCCGGAGATTGATGATTGGACTGCCGCATTAACAGATCTGGTACCTATTGATATTAATAGATTGCAGATTAATAATGGCAAAGTTGCATTTGTAGAACTCTCTGCTGATCCTAATATTGATTTACATTTTGATCAAATTGAGTTAGAAGCAAAAAATTTACGCAACGTGGTTCGTACAGAACAAAAATTACCTTCTTCGCTCAATGCTAGTGCAGTCTCGATAGGTCAAGGAAACGTAACGCTAGAGGGAAACCTAGATCTAGTCAAAAAAATACCTGATATGGATGTGTCATTTTCATTAGAAGATGCCAATGCTAGATCTCTTAATGACTTTACAAATCACTATGCTGGTATAGATTTCAAAAATGGTACGTATAATATTTATAGTGAGGTGGCTATCGCAGATGGTTTTCTAAAAGGGTATATAAAACCTATGTTGGTCGATTCTGAACTGATAGGCAAAGAAGATGGTTTTCTTGAAACCTTATGGGAAGGGTTTGTTGGCTTTTTTAAATTTGTACTCAAAAATCATAAAAATGATACCTTGGCTACCAAAGTGCCCTTAGAAGGAGATTTAAATGATGTACAAAGTAATACGTGGTCATTAATATTTAATATCTTTGAAAATGCCTGGATTCAGGCTTTTAAAGGAATGACAGATGATTCTGTAAATTTTGAAGATGCTCAAAAAGCAGCGAATGAAGAAAATAAATAAAAAGATCACCCAGAAAAGTCTTTTTGTAAACCCCCGTTTTAGACTTTGCGTTGTTTAGATTGCATTCTGAGTGACCTTTTCTCGGAAAATAAATTAATATCTTAATTCAAATCTTCAAGTCTTTTTATAGTAGACAATCCTGTCTCAATCTTATTTTTTTGTTGTGTCAATATAGTTTGTGTACTCGATGGTAATGTAGTGTCTGATAGTACATCGCTGTATTCTTCTATAGATGCTTTTTCTCCTCGAATAGCTTCCTCTAGCATGGTTTCTTCATTATCAGACGAGAAAAGCGCTTTAACATCCATCCATGCACGGTGTGCAGAACCCGTAACACTTCCTCCTTTATCAACATCTTGTCCGAAAGCCTTGATCTCATTCTTTAATTCATGACCAAAATCATAGCGCTCTTGAGATTTTTGATTAAAATAATTTTTTAGTCCAGTATGTTCTACATTTTCTGCTGCTTTCTTAAAACCCTTTTCTGCATCATATGTTTTTTCAAGCAAATCGTTTAATTTGTTTCCTACTTCTTCAGAATACGTTTTCATAAGTATATTTTTTTAATGAACGATAATTATTTTGAGATGCTTATCGATTAACATCTTATAAGTATTTGGCAGTATTTACTTTCTGCCCTTTTGTCGAATTATACCCCTTGCAACTACAGCGATAACTCCAGAGGCAAATCCACTTACCGTTAATAATAAATATTCAAGTATCATTCTTTTTTGTATAAGTTTCTTAGTCAAAGATAGCCGGGGTATCAAGCTTTTATTTGCTCAGATAATTCAAAAATTGACTCTTTTAAAATTTAACTTTTTATTAGCAAAACTATCAGTGTATTAAGGATTTGGGTTAATAAAAGCTTTGATTGGATTAATATGTATACACAGTATTATTGAAATTGCAAATAAAAAATCATGATACGAAAAGGAACTAAAGTAAAATGGAATTGGGGCGAAGGTACTGCTGAAGGTAAAGTAGAAGAAACCTATACCAAAAAAGTAACTAAAACTATAAAAGGGACAGAAGTGACCCGTAATGGTGAAGAAGGAAATAAAGCCTTATACATCAAACAAGATGATGGGGATTATGTGCTCAAGAGCGAGAGCGAAGTTGATCATAAATGATATCATCTTACTTTATATATTACATCATGAATGACAAATGGTTGTATTGATTTCAATCTTTTGCACAATCAAATATCTGATTATGAACTAAACAAAAAATATTATGTCTTTACTTACAATTATCCTCAATATTATTTTACCTCCATTAGCTGTTTTTCTAAAACATGGATTAGGAACTACATTTTTAATTAGTCTATTACTTACGCTAATCGGCTGGTTACCTGGTGTAATACATGCATTTATTGTAAATAAGTAATACTTTCTATGGAACAAAGTTATCAGAAATTACAAGCGCTATTAAAAATGATCTTTGAGTCTGAAAAAAGACATTATGAAGCTGCAGCGGTAGTACAAGTTGTAGAACTCAAAAGGTTTTTGAATTATCAAAGTATAGCACGTAATAAGTATGCAAATGAATTGGTTGAAATTTTTACTGTCAACATGATCGAACCAAACATGGTATTTATTGATAAAGGAATTCAAAATCGCAATGATCTTGATTTGAAAAGAGTGCTCGAGAATTCACAATACATACCGATCATGAGAAAATGTCTAGCATATGATGAAGATATCATTGAAGCGTGTGCTATGATCATTAGAGATACATCCGTACCTGTTGATATTTTGGAAGTGATCACCAGATTAATGACGTTTTTAATTTTTCAAGGTATAGAAGCAGGGCACATCATCGAAGAACTAAAAATAAGAAATAGAAGTCGATATCAAACCAAAGTAGTGCAATTAAGGAATAGTTATCAGTAAACCATTCCAATGCTTTAAATGTATTTGGTATTCCAGGTGTTGAATGTACTAAGGTTTGTTTTGATCGATATATTTGAAACTTTATCATTGTGAACGTTCACATAATAGTACATTCAATTATGGTCTTCATTACTACTATAAAATAACATGCTTCATGTTGCGTCATTGTTTACGCTGTAGAGTCATGTGACCCTTTAAAGCAGCTATATTAAAATGAAAATTAGGGAACATTAATAAAATTTTAGGATTTACTATTTGCGAGTTTCAATCTATTCTGTAGTTTGTATGTAGTAATAAACAGTTAAAACACATGCATACAACAAAGCACAATATAATATCTTTAGTATTTTTTATATTTTTTACATGGAGTGGGACTTCACAAGAAAAAATTCCTATCGAGGTAAGTGAAGAGATCAAGCCTATTAAAGAATTGTACAGCCAGCAATTACAACATATTTTGGAAGCTGAGATATGTAGCAACCCAAAATGGAATTCGCTAGTTATCAAGGAAAAAATGTCTATTGGGATTGTAGATCTTAGCGAAGTAGAAGATGTTAAGTATGCAGGTCTTAATGATGATTTCATGATGTATGCCGCAAGTTTGCCTAAAATAGCCATTCTATTAACTGCAATGGATGCGATCGAGAATAAAGAATTAAAGGATTCTGAAGAGGTGCAAAAAGATTTGCGACTCATGATTAGCAAATCAAATAATCAGGCCTCTACCAGAATGATTGATCGTTTGGGATACGAAAAAATAGAACGTGTATTACGCGGTCCAAAAAATAAATTATATGATGAAGAAGTAGGAGGGGGATTATGGGTCGGAAAACGATACGCTTCGGGGGGTAAAAGATATCCTGAGCCTTTAAAAGGATTGAGTCATGCTGCTACGACACGACAAGTGTGTAGCTTTTACTATCAACTAGTTATGGGTAATTTGGTGAGTACAGAACGTTCCAGACAAATGTTAGAAATCATGAAAAACCCGGCACTACATCATAAATTTGTGAATACGTTAGATAAAATAGCTCCCAATGCAGATTTATATAGAAAATCTGGATCATGGAAAAATTATCATTCAGATTCAGTACTGGTCTGGGGACCAAAGCGTAAGTACATCATCGTAGCATTGATTGAGGACTCTTACGGAGAACAAATCATTAGAGATTTAGTGATTCCATTAGAAAAAGTTTTGAAAAAGTCACGCACTGTAATATCCAAATGATAACTTAGCTTAATGCTACGAGGAGTATTTAAAAAAGTTTTTAATATAAGAGATGGTGAAATATACATCTCTTTTTTGATGCAATTATACATCTTTTTAGTGATCACAGCATTATTGTTGATAAAACCAACAGTGAATGCTATTTTTTTATCCAAACTTGGTGCTAACCAATTACCCAATGGTTATATCTTGGTTGCTCTTATTGCTGTACTGAGTTCTTATTTCTACAATAAAGTTGTTCATCGTTTTTCTATAAAAAAGATTACAATACTTACCTTTTTGTTTTTTGGAGGCTGCTTTTTAGTTTTAGGTTTTTTATTAAATTCTGAAGTTATCTTCTCTACACCGCTTTTATATTTTTATTATGTGAGTGTATCCTTATTTGCAGTATTAACCACATCTCAGTTTTGGATTATAGCCAATATGATTTATAATGCAAGAGAAGCAAAGCGAATTTTTGGTTTTATAGGAGCAGGAGCTATCGCAGGCGGTATATTTGGAGGATATTTAACTTCTATTATAGCAACGCATCTTGGAAACAATTATGTAATCATCTTGGCAGGAATTCTTATCGTTAGCTGCATACCACTACTACAATACATCTGGAGACTCAGAGTAAAGAAGTTAAATAATTATTTAAAAAAACAGCGACAAAAAAATGATATAAGTAGTTATAGCTCATCGCTGCATTTAATCATAAAATCTAAACATTTGATGTACTTGGCATTAATCACGGGAGTTAGTGTTCTTATAGCCAAATTAGTTGATTTTCAATTCAGTGATTTTGCCAATAAAGCGATTTTAGATGCAGATAAGCTAGCTTCATTCTTTGGATTTTGGTTCTCTACTTTTAGCATCGTAGCACTAAGTATACAATTGTTCTTCACCAACAGGATACTCAGCTATTTAGGAGTATCTTCTTCCTTACTTCTATTACCAATAGGGATTGTTTTGGCGAGTTTGATATTTTTAATAGCACCAGAACTTTGGGTCATGGTTTTGATCAAAGGTATTGACGGTAGTTTCAAACAATCTATAAATAAAGCTTCGATAGAATTAGCGATCATGCCAATTCCGCATCGAATAAAAAAACAGGCAAAATCTTATATTGATGTGGTCGTAGATAGCATCGCTACAGGAATCGCAGGATTACTATTAATTTTTGTTATTAAAAAATTAGAGCTTACCACTTTATATGTTACTGTGATCACTCTTTTTTTCCTTTTTATTTGGATATTACTCATATATCGATTACGTGGAGAATATTTTAGATCATTCAGAATGAGCATCCAAAATTCATTAGATAAAAATGAAGACGACGCTATAGATACTAAGAATTCTCTGAATGTCGTTTCTGAGATCTTAACCAACGGATCAGAACAAGATATTAGTAATGTATTGAACGGAATTACGAAATCCCAGGCCATAACATTTAAACATAATATAATCAATCTACTTGATCATGAGGCTAATCAAATTAAAAGATTAGCGATACAACAACTCTATTCTTTTGCTGAAGGAACGGCAGTAGCCAAAATTAAAAAACTAATTTATATAAAGGATGATGAAACCGTCTATGCTGCTATGGAGTATTTGATGGAGCACAGCAGCATAGAAACCGATGAAGTTTTCAAATCTTATCTGGATCACCAGGATGATTACATTGCTAATGCAGCATTGTTGTGTCTTGCAAAAGAATCACAACGCAATCCAAAACTAGCAGCTGATTATGAGCTAGAATCTAGAATAGAGGAAAAAATACAAGAATTAATTATGCCTGTCAATGAGCATAGGGTTCAGGAAATTGCTGAGATGCTAGTCACGGTTGGCTATTCAGGTATTTTTAAGTATTATACCTTCATCACTACCTACTTTGACCATGCTGATCCCTATATTGTTCGCCATGCTATACAGGCTGCCGGTATCACATGTGATGAAATTTTTATAGACCGATTATTATCATTTTTATCCAAAAAGCTTTTTAGAAAAAAAGCAATAAAAGCATTAAAAAATTATGGAACAGAAATTAATCGAACTATACTGAAATTAGACAAAAGTGAGACCTTAGAACCATCAGTCCAAAGGTATATTCCCAGAGTTGTAGAATCTTTTGGAACGCAAGATTCTGTTTCAGTGCTGTTTCGATTACTACTGAGTAAAGAAGTGTCTACACGTTTTGAGGCCTCCAGAGCTTTGAATAAGCTTCAGAGAAAGAATCAGAATTTAATTTTTAGTCAAAAAAAGATAAGAACCTTTATTTTAAAAGAGACAAAATTTAATAAGCAAACAGTTCAAGCAATTCATAGCATAAAAAAAAGTATCATAGACCAACTTACCCACGCAGAGGAGGATCCTGATCTATCATTAGAACTACAGGTAGCTCGTGAAAACTTACTTGAAATTCTAAAATTACAAAAGGAAAAAAGTTTCCAATGTATATTTAAACTGTTGGGGCTTAAATACGGGAACTCAGACATAGAAATGTCATATACAGGTTGGACTAGTGAAAAACAAGAGATCAGAGCAAATACAATTGAGTTTTTAGACAACTTATTAGATCCAAAATTAAAGAATACTATCGTGCCTCTTATGGAAAATCAACTTGTACCGGATACTTTTTATACACAGGATGATAGTCAGATCGAACAAAAATGTCTTACGAATTTACTCAAGACCAGAGGTGAGCAAACCAAGCTTGCTGTTTTATATTTGATGCGATTCACTCAAGATACAACAAATCTCAAAGCCATACGTACTTTGCTAAAACATAAGAGTATTGAAGTACGCCTATTCGCAACTCATGCATTAGAAGCTATCAAGGTTGAAAAAATGGTTCAATCCTTGGATTGAATAGCCTTATCTATTTTTGATGCCAGGTACATGTGTGCTCCTGCCGAGTTTTTATTAAGAACATTGGTCATTAAACACACGATGTATTTGGTTTTGTTTGGTTGTTCTACAACAATCACAGAATTCATATAGTTAAATACATTACCGGCATAGCTGGAACAGTTTGGATCTTTTTTTCGATCACATTTGTAAAAACTTCCTGATTTGAAATATACTGCAGCACTGTCTAATCTAGAAGATTTTGCATATCGTATACGTCTATCAGTTAGATATAACATTCTTTTAATCTCTAGACTGGATCGCTCATCAACAACATTGCCTTGTTCTAGACTGACCAGATATTTCATTAGCCCTACCGGGGTTCCTATGCTTCCGCCTTTTCTACCTACATATCTTCCTGCCGCTCCTGTAAATAATTTGCCTAGTCTCCATTCATCTTTTGTGATCCCCAAATCCCGTAGTGGCTCATTGACCAGGTTTATAGCAAAATCTGTAAGAGAATCCCTAGGTGTCTCTTTAAAATAAAGTTCTGCCTCGTCTTCGGTTAATTTTTCATACTTCTCTTTAAATGCTGCCATTAGAATTGCTTCTCTCCACACTACACTTGCAGCACCATTATTGCTTACAGATACCATATGATCAGCCCATTCATATAAAGAAAATTCATCACTTGCTCTTACACGTCTTTTAACCAATTTATCGTTGTCAATATCATAAATTGGAATGGTGTGGTGATCTCCTGTTCCCCAGTATCGAGCTTTCACTCTTTTATTACGTAGTAATGCAGTCCTAGCTTCCCAAGAATCAGGGCAAAGTTTCTGTAATTGTACAAATAATGCGTTTAACACCGCAATTTTGCCTACACTGCCCGGTTGATATCCTACTTTTTCTCTAAATGCTGCATATCGCAGACTATCTGGATTGGTCATATCTAATATCGTAGCAGAATATCCTCTTCCGGGGAAAAGCCTGTTCATTTTTTTTGCAAATTCTGGATCCTCGGTTAATATCGATTCCAGACTATCTTGCTTTTTATCTTTTAAGTTTAATTTTATATCTGCTAGTTTTTTATACGCACCAACAGGAATTCTTTTGTTTTTGATACTATCTAGCTGCATTTTATGCAGTCTGTATAATCTAGCAATTCCTGTTTGTTCATATCCATCGATGGGGTAATAACTCACGAAACCGAATGAAACAAAGGCACAGATAATTAGTGTTGTTTTAAGTAACTTAGACATAGTTTATAATTTTGTTGATGCTGTAATTTTTTTAGTGTATGGAATCTTGGGAGAAATAGAAGACAAGTAAGACGAAGTTTTAGCCTTTTTGTTTTCTACAAACGGACGGATTTGAAATAACCATAATTTATCATTTTCAAAACCAAGTTCTACATCATATGCTCCTGTATATTCTGAATTTGTTTTCTTAGGAATTTCATCCCTTATTTTTTGTGCTATTTTTCTAAGATCTGTAATGTTTTTATTGTTGAGTATAGCATTTTCAAAAGAAGTATATTTTTTTGAAGTCCCTCCTGTAGCTGGCAACCTAATAAAATGTGATTGTCTCGCGGGTGCTAACAGCATATCGTTAGAAGCTGTTATTAAACGTGTTTCGGCAGACTGACCTTCTACAGCACCGCCGGCACCTCTGCTAAATGCCACTGTGAGATCCTCATCAGCTCCGATATTGATTCCTTTGGTAATCATCACTCCAGAATAATCTACATCTACACTGGGGATGATTAATATGGATGGAAAAACATTTTCAGGATTTAATAAATATTGCTGCCTCCATTTAAAACTTCGTTCTGTATAAGGCGATGCCCAGACTTTTTTTATACCCTTAACGATTTCATCTTCTGATAGTATATTAAACACGGTAAGGTTGAGTCCTGCTCCGGTGAATTCTTCGAGATCTTCCATATTAGTATCACTTCTTAGAAATACAGGAATGTTTCCAATAGTACTGCCAAATACATTGTTAAATTCACTTCTCAATTCGGCAATAAACTCTTTTTCCAAAGGAATATTGATAATTTCTTCCCTTAAGATTTTCAACTGCTTCAGTTGATATTTTTCTATCTCTTTTTCTGTACTATTATTTTTGCGCATCGTATCGGCTTCAGAAAAGGTTTTTTCTAAAAATTTCCAGTACGTTTCATCTACGTTCGACATTTTTTGATCCATATGCTTTCTGAAAATACCAAAAGGAATAACCAGGCCATTTACAACTTGATCAGGAAACATTGATTTTAGCTGACCAAGGTTAGCAGCTTTGGGTCCGCAAAGTTTACCAGAATCGCTTGCATTTATCTTTGACATATCCACAATATGGGTTTGCTCTAGTCTAATTTGATCTACAGGCACAGTGATTTTATGGGTATTCCGCTCTTTTTTGGTGAAAAGAGCCAATTCAGTACTAGTCATTTCATCTTCAGCTTTGAGTATTACATTTCCGCTATCGGAAACTGCATAAAATACTTTTTGTCCATTGAACGGTAACAAATCGTTAAGGTTTTTATTAGAAAGCGCAGCGTTTGGAATTCCCAAATTTCTAGCAAGTAATTGTACATGTGACACCAAATTACCTTCAGAAACGGTCATGATACCAGCAACAGGTTTCAAGTCTGATGGTGGCTTCTCAAAAACGTAAATATTTTCGGTGTTTACATCAACACGTTCTGGCGATCCTTTTACAACGATCAAAGTTCCAAATGCAAAACCAGGATTAAGACCTCTTATACTAGTTTGAGGTTCAATATTCATCACTTTATTTGTTAATGATGATTCTAAGGCAATAAAATCCCCTAATTTACCAACCGACTCTCCTAGACTTAAAGCTACAGAAGACCGTATTCTATCATCGATAAAACCATATGCCTTTGGCTCAAAAAGTGTATAAGTATCAACAACTTCCTGATAATTCGATTTTACCATGGCAGTACTCCATTCTACGATACCACGAGAGATTCTTAAGAATGTATTGAGTTCTGCTATGGTCATTTCTTTTTTGGAAAGATAAGATTGCAGCTCGGCTGATACTGTTTCCCATTCCCACATCTCGACCATTCCGGTACCAGCAGCAATATAGCTTAGTGTATATGTTTTTTGTAATAGAGTTTCTAAGGAATCGGGATTCCATTGTTGCACGTTTTTTAAAGCTATACGCTCTAATGTATTCGAAAAATCTAATACTATTAATCGATCATTACTACCAGAAACTTCAGCAATATTTTTGCGTATAGTGCATAATATATCTGATATAGATGAAACTATATCTTTGCTTGAAGTATAGTTTTGATATTGATCTAAGAAGGAAAGTAATGTTGTTTTTAGAGTGTCAGCTGTAGTAATCTTTGAGATTTCTTGTTTCAAGGTACTTATCTCTACTGGTGCATAGAATTGTTGTAGTGTTGTATTCAATGCATTGAACTCTTTTTTGAGTTCAGTTGAAAGTTTATTGTTATGTTCTTCAAGAAAACTAGCGACAAGTTTGATATCAGTTTTATCGGGTTTACCATGTATTTTGATCCTTGCATCCATAAATTCTGGATATTCTTCTGCTATGATCTTAGACTGGCTCCTCATTTGTTGTGCCAAGTTATTATCACCGTTATGTGGGATGTCTCTTAGCGATTGTAAGATCAAGAAGTAGTTTTTTTGTAATTTTTTATCATCTTTTAGTAGCCACTTATAAAAATTTAAACCCCATTCTTCTTCATCTTCTGATTGGACAGCTCCCCGATAATACTGACCTTTTCTCAAAATCCAACCATTATCTATACTTGCTAGATATTTACCGATTTGATATTGCTTTAAACGACTTTGATGATTAGATGCATCCCAAAAGTCTTTCGGATTGGTGTGTGCAAGGATTTCTCCAAAAAAGATGTGGTGTTTTTTTTGCAGTTCCTTAACTTCATCTTTATAACTTGCATGTTGTATACCACCGCCAATAGCATCAGGACATGGATCTCTTGGCTCTCTTATAGAGCCATCTTTACAAAACCATTTTATACGGTAATAAGGACCTCTGCGATCAGTTTTGTAATCTTCGATCTGCTTTTTAATTTTTAATACTGGAATGTCTTGACCTTGGAGTGTAGTGAAGCATATTATCAACATTAAGACGAAATATAGCTGTTTTTGCATGAACGTAATTTTATTGTGAGGTAGATATATTGTAGTACTCTTTCTTTGCGTAATTTAATAATGAAATCCATCAGTTGTGAATAAAAACTAACAACCCTTCTATTTTCAATTTTTTATCAAAAAGATTTGTGGTAATTGATAGTTTTAGTGAGATCACACAGCAGAGCATCAGATTAAAACGATAATATTGATAGTAATCGATATATCATTCATGATAATAATCTGATGCATTACATTAGTATTCAGCACTATGTATTAAGCCGAGTGTGCTTGTTAGTAATATAGTTAAATACCGAAGAAGCTATAATTTTCTTCCTGTGGCAAGTCTATAGATAATCGCTATTACCGCAATAACCAGTAAGATGTGTATCAAATTACCCATAGGGAATACAAAGTACCCCAATACCCACCCAATGAGTAAAATAACTACTAATAACCAAATAAGATTTTTCATAATGTTATAGTTTTGATTTGTATTTGCTATCAAGAATGTACTACACATACTCGATAATGTTAAGTGTTAATTCAAAAATATAGATATGATTTAGTATGTATGTGCTGTATCGCTATAGATTTAGCCTTATATGCTGATTGATAGCTCATACGATTATAAATTCGTTAGGTAAATTAATACTGAAAGTGTTATAATGATAAGGCGCTCAAACAAAGAATAGCGTACGTTTTTTTATGTTTCACACCTTGGTTTTACATCTTGAGTGTACTTTTTGCACTTCGAATTCGAAAGCTTCGACAGAGCCTGATATTTCCTTAAATATTAGGCTTTTTTCTTTTAGAATGCTCCTTGACCCGGTTCAAGAAGTTATTTGTTACTTTTAGAACAAAGACCCCAGAAAAAAGTCTTTTTTGATTATTCTCATAATAAAACAGTCTTGTACCTAATACCTCGATAGCTCAGCACGGTGGCTCAATGTTTTCTAGAATCGTTGAATTGCCACAATACATTGACGAGCTGCCATTTTCCATTCAAGTTAACGATATGCATGTAATCAATCCAATCGTCTGCTATTAATTTCACCGAAGCAGTTTTATTATAAATATCCAGAATGATCACTTCTTTTTTAGGATTATCCGGAAACTTATCTCCATCTTGGTTATACGTTTCGGCAAGCAGAATCATAGCATCGGTAAATGTTTCTCTCAAATACTCTTTTCCGGTTTTTTTATTTGTCCAAAAAGTTCTCTTTACCATTCTAGGATGAGTTGCACGTTCAAATTGTTTAGGTTTTGCATGATGCTGAGACTCGATGTAATCCAAAGCAACCTGTTTAATGTCTAGTGAATCCTTTTGAGTTTGCCCCCGAATAGAAAGCATAAAAACGAAAAAAGCAGTTATGGTAAGGATAATTGACAGTTTCATTATCGATCTTAATTTTCGGTATGGCTGTATCTACGACATAATAATTATGTATTATTTCTAAAGATAGTTATATCTCTTAAATATTCAGGACAATATAAGTAAGAAACTACCTTTCTTGGGGATTTGCAAAAATCAATATTTCTTATACCGGTGTTTTATTTGAGTAATTTTAAGTCGGAAACGATTTTATTAGCGATTTGTATAACTTTTTATCTTGTCATAATAATTCTTCTAAAACAATACTCTCCTTTCCGAAAGGCGAAAACAAGAAAATGCTACATAGGTGTAGAATAAGAGCATCATAGTGTAATTGCATATGTGTGGGTAAATAAACTAGTGTTACGAGCTAAATAATTAATTCAAAAAATAAAGCTTGAGTAGCTTTTGATCTGATAAACTAAAAAATGATCCAGCAAGAACGATAAATAGGGGAGTATACCAGCAAAGGTAACCAATATACGGTTACATCATCGATTATATGGGTAAAGTAGTCAAATATGCCGAGAACATTGTTCATTATACATCATAATGATGGAATATACCGAATGAACAACTCATTAAACTCGCGCGGCATCAATTACACCAAATAAAAACTATATCTGACCACAAAGCATAGCGAATGTCGTATGAAGAATCCTGAATAAGGAATCCTGAAGGAAGAATAGCGAGTATCTACTTCTTTTTCGCAGAGATTGAGACAAGGAAGTTGTGATGTAACAAAAAGAACACGAAATACTAGTTAATTATATTACCGTCTTTATCGAATTCTATATCTTTTTTCTTTCCATCAATTTTAAATTCTACATCGTAGAATCTTCCTTTGGCATAATGATCTACTTCTTCAATCTCAACAATTTTATAAGTGTCAAAATCGGATTTGATCTTTTTTCTAATTTTTTTAGGCAAATCACTTTTTTTTATACTGGATTCTGTTTCAATCCATTGTCCAGAAGCTTTGTAATCCGCTCGATAATGTTTCCCTTTGATTTTGAAATGAGATTCATAATTATTATTCTTATCCAAATGCCAATCAGGATCATTCTCACCGGGATACATGCGTTTAAAAGTTTCTTTTACTTCGTCTGGTGTCTTTTTAGAAGATTTAGATTGGCAACTTGCCATCGAAGAAATTAATATGGCTACTAAAACTATGGTGTATTTCATTGTATATATTTTTAACTATGGTTGTGTGTATTAATAAGCCAACTGCGAGCGATCCTATGGGATATTATAATAATTATGTTGGCAAGTCTTAGTGTACAAAATCTCGCTGTGTCTGCCTGTGGCAAAATTATTGAGTACATCATATTATAATTTTTCATCTCCAAACGGTTTTGGTTTACCGTATTCTGATTTGTAAATTTGAACTATTATAAGAAATAAGCTAATAAGCAACGGACCAAAAATAAGCCCGATAAAGCCGAAAAGGGGGACGCCTACGATAACCCCAATTAGTGTGATGATTGGGTGCACATTATCCAATCGTTTCAGTACAAATAATCGTACCAGATTATCCGATGAACCTACAACAACCAGACCATAGATTAAAATTCCCCAAGCTTGAAATGTGTTTCCTATAGAGTGGGTAAGGATGAAGACGGGTAATATTGCGATCAGTGTGCCTATAAACGGAATCATGGAGCCTACCGTTACGATTACAAACCAAAACATGGGATCTTCTATCCCAAAAATTAAAAAGCCTATAAGCGCAACAATTCCTTGTATAATAGCTACCAATGGAATACCTACTGCATTA
Source organism: uncultured Aquimarina sp. (assembly GCA_947495425.1). GTDB lineage: Bacteria > Bacteroidota > Bacteroidia > Flavobacteriales > Flavobacteriaceae > Aquimarina. The sequence goes on along the minus strand of CANLYR010000004.1, from coordinate 38,971 downwards.
GATCGTACCATTTTTTGACTCTCATCCCCAATGATTTTCAAATTTTCATCATTAATAGGAATATAATCAAAAAGAGATTCTCTTAATTTTTTCCGATTGGTAAACATATAGTAGAGCAAAAAATACATGATCCCAACAGAGATAAATACATTGAAAGTACCTCCTGCAAAATTTTGTAAATTCTCAGAGAGCCATAAAGAAACCGAATCTGCATCTATTTGTGCACTAATATCATAGCCCAATTGATGTTCCCAGGTATCAATGCGTGATTTTATAGCAAGAACTACTTTCTCAGAATTTTTGGTTACATCTCCAATTTTGTTACTCAACATAATTATAACTCCTGCAACAGGCATTAATATACCTACAAAAGAGCCAATCATCAACGTAATTGCTGCAAAATCAGGATTCCAACCTTTTTTTACCAGGGATACCATCCATTTTCGCAAAATAACATAGATAGTAATAGCACCTAAGATACCTGACAAATAGGGAAGTACTTCTCTAAAGATGAGTCCGCCGATCAAGAAGATAAGTAATAATACAAAGACTTGTCTTATAATATTTGGACTAATATTTTTCATTTGTAATAGTTATCTAATGACAGCTGTTTTTATTCTTCTTTTGGTTCTTCAGGTTCCTTGTTTAGCCCAAAACCTTTAGGGAAATCGAGGGTACGTATTGGGAATGGAATATTAATGTTATTTTGATCATACGCTTCTTTCATTAACATCATAGTTTCACTTTTTGCTTTGGCGACCTCTAAAGCAGAGGTAGAGTTGATCCAGAAGCGAAGTTCATAGTTTATAGAACTGTCTCCGAAGGCTCTCCATAAAAACAACACATCATCTTTTTTCTGTACAGCTTCAAAATTGGTAACGATTGTTTCTTTCGTTAATTTTTCAACAAAGCGTAAGTCAGATTCGTAGCCTACACCACATTCTAAAATCACACGCGATTGCGCTGTAGTAGAGTAATTTTTTATAGGATTGTCGACAACAAGTTTGTTAGGAATATAAACTAAGTTATTATCTACTTGTTTTATGGTTACTGCTCTTAGATCGATATCTATCACTTCTCCTTCAATATCATTCGTCTCTATCCAATCACCAAATTTGATATGTTTAATGTACGAAAGGATGATCCCAGAGTATGTATTAGCTAATGCACCCTGTAGTGCTAAACCAACAGCAAGACCTGCCACTCCTGCACCGGCAAGAATAGTATTGAGTGCCTTATCTAGATTAAGAATACCTAGAATTAAAAATAGCCCAATGATGACTACAGCTATAGAAATGAACTTAGAAATCAAGTTTTTCATCGAAGGTTGTAGTCTACTTCTGTCCAGAATTCTACGTGCTAATTTACTTATGTATTTTGATGCAATAAGTGCTATGATAAATACAAAAATTGCAATTAGTATATTAGGTAGATTCACTACCAAAATATCTAGCCAGGACTCTAGTTTTTCATACATTTTATTCCAGGCATTGATAAGTTTATCATTCATTTTTTAAAATTTTAAATTTTGAAGGTGTTTTTAATTCACTTTATTCATTATCAAATGTTTCACAACTTTTATCAGAATATATTTTTTTACTCGATAATTCTGCCTCAGGCAGTCCCACCGAGATTTTAATGATTCGAGGCTAACTTCAAAACTTTGAAGCTTTTTTCTTTAGAATCCTTCTTACGTTTGCCTAAAGATTATTTATTCAATATTTGTTTTATTCTTTTTTCGTTACAATTCCATGCAGAGCGATCATCTTTGGCATGCACAAAAAACAACTATTTTTTGATAGTTTCAAAAGAGTTTTAACCACTTCATTCCATATTTTTTAAAAATGTTGGTGTATAGTCCTCTAATAATTTCAAGATCGCTTGTTCTGAATTTGTAAAGTACTCTTTTGTTTCATAAGAAGTATCAACTTTATCAAATACCTTTTTAATCGACTGATTTTTGTAAGAAGATACGATTACAGGATGCACATAATATTTTCTACATACATTTCTTGTGTTTCCCAAACTATGAGCAGCAGTATCATATGCTTTGAGAATATTTTTATCAGTCTTTTTTTCATTAGTACTAATTCCTAAATCCATGAGTGTTTCAAAAAATATGGTTGTTGCCGCCCAGGTTCTAAAATCTTTTGCCGTAAAGAGATCACCGCTGATGTTATGCAGGTATTCGTTCACCATACTGCTCTCTATACTGTGTTTTTGACCTTTTTCGTCATAATACTGAAATAACTCCCAACCTGGTATTTCTTCGCAACGACTAACAAGGCGAATTAACTTCTTATTTCGTATGGATACGGAGTGCTTTTTTCCTTTTTTACCTACAAATTCGAACTTGAGCTTGTCTTTCTCAATATTAACGTGCCGTGTGCGCAATGTAGACAACCCGTACGTTTTATTACGTTTGGCATATTGTTCATTACCGATACGTATATGGGTTTCTTCCATTAGCCTGATGATAAGTGCTAAGACCTTAGTTTTTGACCAAATTTTTTGTTCAAGATCTTTGTCTACTTGTCTTCTTATCTTTGGAAGTTGCCTTCCAAAAGCGGTCATTTTATAAAATTTGGTTTGGTTTCTTATTTTGTTCCATAAGGGATGATATCTATACTGCTTACGGTTTTTTAGATCTCTACCTACAGCTTGTAGATGACCGTTGTCTAGCGCTGCAATCCTAACATTGTTCCAAGCAGGAGGAATTACTAAACTTTTTATCCGCTCTAAATCCTTTTTGGTTGATAACGGCGAGCCATTGAGAAGATATTGAAACCCTTTTTTGTTTTTTAATCGGATTATGGTTAGTTTGTCATTGTTCACATACACCAAATTTAGTTTATCAATTACAGTTTCTGGTGTTTTGATAATCTGGGTGATAAATGATGGATCTATTAAATCTGTGTTCATATAATATACAATATAATAAAAATGACCTCTTCGAAAATATCTAAAGAGGTCATTTAGTCAACTAACCATATCTATCTGGAAGTAGATATATTATTTAGTGAAAATCACTTTAGATTTTTTAAGACCTGATTTAAAAGCATTAATATCACTAACATACTTAAACTGGTCATTAAATACTCTGTCTGGTTTCTCACCCATAATAATATGTTTTACATTAAGATCAGGAGCATTAAGGATCACACGATCAGATACTCTTAATTTTTTATCACCCAAATCGGTATCTAGTTCTTTCAACTCAGAAATAACATATAATTTATCATTAGATGCAATAATTTCTTTAATGTCAATAGAGTGCTCTTTATCAGTCACTTCGGCTTCAACCGTAAGCGTTAATTCTTCTTTCTCTCCAGAGTTTGGCATGTCGACATCGATATAAGGCACTTCAATTTCTTCTTCTTCCATTACTACCACAACTTTTGGGATCGTAACTTTCTTGGTTCTTGTCCCTACATTAACATCTGCCCAATCTACATCAAACGTTGGAAGTTGTCCTGCTTCAGTATCAACTTCTACATCTACGTCGGGTAACTTTGCTTCTTTTTTTTGTTGTATATCACAACTACTTAATAAAAGGATAATTGTTGCTAATCCTATAAAATTTTTCATAATAAAAAGGTTTTTAATTTAAGAATGATAAGGGCTACCGAGTATTAACACATTACATTTGCTCTATTTATATGTTTTATGAGTTTTAACTTAGATAGCAGCCCCTATTTATGGTTCAAAAGTAAGATTGATGTTTCGATAAGTTGTGCGCATATACAATTTTCATTGACTGTTTTGATAGTGAAGCCAGATTGCATGAAGAATATCATCAATAGGTATTGAGTTAATAAACGTTGCAATTGCACACCAAAACCCAAGATTAATTTCTCAAATTGTGATTTATATCAATTCATTAAATCAAAGTGGTATGTGTTCTTATATAATACTTGATTTTTTCTGATCCAAAAGCAGTATATTATTTGTACGCCAAAAAGCTATGAAAAAAAAACTATACGTAAGAAATGATGGACATATCGACTGAATTTCGAAAACCCAAAACACCGCTAATTAACGTTGCTATAAAAACTAATGTTTTATTATGAAGTCGACATTAAAATTTCTAAAAAGGTTAAAGAGCACAATATTTTATAGTATCGCCTTTTATCCCGTACTAATTAGTTCAGGGTTCTTCTTTTTGGCAATTATCTTACTATTTGTAGAGCATCTCGAAGTCATTAATGCATTTAAAAAAGAAGTACCTTATTTATTAGTGCAGGATAATGAAACCGCCAGAACAATTTTATCTACATTATTTGGTGGGATATTGTCGTTAACAGTATTTAGCTTTACTATGGTGATGGTGGTATTAAATCAAGCGTCTTCAAATTTTTCTCCAAGACTTCTACCGGGTTTAATTTCAAACAAAAAACATCAAATTATATTAGGATTTTATATAGGTACTATATTATATACTATAATTGTTTTAATGTCATTGGGGGCCTATGGTGCATCTACAAATGCGGTTGGGTTTTCTGTAATGATTGCCGCAGTCTTGGGAACATTCTGTATTGGTCTATTTGTATATTTCATTCATAGTATATCCCAGGCGATACAAATACATAACATCATTGATAAGATTTTTGCATCCAGTACGAAGCTACTCAACGATGAAATAACGGAACAGGAAGATAATGATTTCGCAGTTCGAGAGATCTCAGAGCAATATTGGAAGACGGTGTATAGTAATAAAACGGGGTATTACAGGTCTTTCGATGTTGAATTGCTTCAGGATTCTTTGAAAGACAAAGAAAATATAATAGACATTATTCCTTATGCAGATCAGCATATCTGGAAAGGAGATCCAATACTACGTATTAAAGCTCCAATCTCTGAAGAAGAATTAGAGTCTTTGCATATTTGTTTATATATTTTATCCAACCGTCATGAAGATGATAGTGGTGTTGGCGGAATGATAAAATTAACAGAGGTGGCAGTGAAAGCTTTGTCTCCAGGGATTAATGATCCGGGAACCGCCATTAATGCTATTTCAAAATTGGGGCAGTTAGTCTATCAAGCATTAAAAATTAAACCCAAAACTAAGATACAGATAGAACAATGTGATGTAACTATCATTCATAACAAAATTAGTGCTTCAGAATTAATGCGTATCGTAATAGAGCCCATCCGTATGTATGCTAAAGCAGACAGTACTGTATCGTATGAACTTTTGAGTGCTTTACTTTTTGTAAAAAATAGTAATGAAATATATCCAGAGTATAAAAATGCAATACAAGATGAGATTGAAGCTTTGGATAATGATTTAAAAAATAATATTAGCAATAACCAAGATCTAAAGCGTATCTTGGAACTGTTAAAAAAATAAGGAGAATTTTATGGAATCTGAACCAGGCTTAATCTGTATTCCCGACATCAGTGGGTTTACACAATTTATGAGTTCAACAGGTATTGAATTGAGTGCAGAGGTCATCCCTGCATTACTCAACAAAGTTATTTATGCGAACAAAATAGGATTAAAAGTATCAGAGATCGAAGGTGATGCGGTTTTATTTTATAAAACAGGAGCATTACCACCATTAAAAGCACTCGTAGATCAATGCAAATATTTCTATACCGAATTTTATGCAAAGTTAAATGCACTCCATAAACAACATAAGCACAATGCTGAGCGAGATAACATTTCGGATATGTTGGGCCTGAAAATAGTATTACACTACGGAAAACAAATTAGTGCAGTTCCGATCGGAAAAAACATCAAACTTATGGGTGAAGATGTAATTGTTGCTCATCGGTTACTCAAAAATAGAGTACCAGCGGACGAATACATTTTAATTTCTGAAAACCTACTTGACCAATATAATGATGAAGAATTTGGTGATAATTTTAAATGGGGAAAACTTCATGATCACGAAACAGAATATAAGCATATAGGTGAGATAAACTATAGTTATATCAATCTAAGACCACTGATTACCTAGATACTTATGCAGTAACGATTTCCATTTCTTACATAGTGTTAGTTCATAGTTCGAAGGCATGCACTATAGTCGATAATCCAGGTTTTAATGCGCTCAGCCTAGCTTAGTCATTTTGAAATTCTTTTCTTCTGAAACCCTTATAAGCTTGTCTTAGAGGTCATTTACGATAGAGTTAAGATAATTAGTAAATGAGCAAAAGATCCCTTTTTGCTCAACGTATTTTTGTGTAAGACAAATAAGGATAAAACTATATTGTTGAATTTCAGCAGTATTAATTTTTAAAAAAAACGCTATGAATTATCTGAACATGAATGAGAAAAAGCTTTTACCTGTAGTATTAGAATTGAACATACTTTTAGCAGACTTCAATGTATACTATCAAAAATTAAGAGGTTTTCACTGGAATATTTTAGGAAAAAACTTTTTTGATCTTCACGTAAAATTTGAAGAACTCTATAATGATGCCAAAGTGAAAATTGACGAAATCGCCGAGCGTGTCTTAACATTACAACATCACCCCGTAAGTCAGTTTAAAGAATATCTAAAGATAGCAACCGTAGATGAAACTACACCTTTGATGAAAGATACCGAAATGGTACATGAACTTTTGGGAGATCACAAAAAGATTTTAGCCCAAATGCGTGTAGTATTAACACATGCAGACGAAGCAGGAGATGAAGGGACTATTGATATGATAGGCGCATATATAGGGGAGCTAGAGAAATCAAGCTGGATGTTGAATGCCTGGTCCAAAAACACAGCAGATCACTTGGATACGAGCATGATTAAAGAAGCACAATAAATCTGAATTAATAACTATTTAAAATTATATAAAATGAAAACCATAAAATTAATAGCAACTTTACTAATTACGTTTACATTAACGGGCGCAATTGCACAAAGCAATTCGCAAATGATGAAAACAAGAACAACAAAAACTTATGAGTTTAAAAAGGATGGTAAAACTATTCCTTACCGACTGACCGTATATAAAACTAGCAAAACTCCTCTTAAATTAGATCCAAAAGAAAAAGGAGAATTAAATCAAAATATAAAAACCACTGATGCGCAAGTAACGAAACTTATATATGTTGATAATGATATGTATAGCGATTACGATAAATATATCGTACTAAGGTATACAAAAGATGCTAACGATAGTTTTGAGTTAAAACCTACAGAACGTGGATTTAAAGTAATCGTTGATAAGAAAAATGTTGAATATATTTTCGGTGAAGGCGTATACTTTGTAAATAATGCAGACAGAGATTACTTCTTTGTAGATGAGTTCGACTCTATCTAAGAGTGTATTCATAACATAAATGATTTAAAACTCCCAATTCGGGAGTTTTTTATTTTAAAGTAAGTACGTATTTCAATGACAAAGTGCTTTTTTTTGCCGTATCTTAACAAAATCTTAGAAAATCTAAGAATGAAAACATAATTTTGTTTATTATTTTTGATAGAAATTTAAACAAAATTAACAGTTATAATACTTTTTTGTCATGCACACTGAAAATACAATTGCTGTAGAAATTAATATTACTGCTAAAGATACAGAGGGAACTGTTAGGCAAATTCAGGATGTAATAGGAGGGAATATTGAAGAGCGATGGGGAGAATTTACACTTACAGTTAATAACCTCAATGCACATGGTACGATCCGATTTATAACATTTGATTGGGGTGTAAATTTGTTAGAGTATGATATTATTTTTCATAAAGAGGTTGTGTTAATTATGGATGCTTCAGCATATAATCCAATTCATTTCGCTTACTGTTTAGAAGGACATTGTGGTCATCGATTTGGATACCAAAATGAGATCCACACCTTAGAACAGTTTCAGTCTGTTATTATTACAAGTCGTGATGGTGGATATAATTATGGTTATTTTCCAAAGGAAGAAAAATTAGAAATCAATATAATACAAATAGCTAGAAAAAAGTACTTAAAAAAAAGACTCAACAATGTATCCCAGCTTAATGAAAAACTATATAGAGTTTTTATGGATGAAGATCATGAGAAAGCATTTGCCTATTTTGGCACGTATAATCTAAAATTAGCAGATAAAATAGGGGCTTTGAGAAAAATTAAGCAAAAAGGGATGATACGTATATTGCAGATTGAGGGTATGATATATCAAATCTTATCTATACATATCCAGCAACATGATCGGGCTATGAAAGAAGAAGTGCTGTCGACCACATTGTTAAAAAGAGAATTAAAGCTAATACGAAATCTGGCTAAGAATATTATTAAAGATGTAGCAAAAGACTATTCTTTGGAACAGCTATCAGAAGAAACAGGTTTACCACAAGCGAAGCTTCAGGAAGGGTTTAAGCTATTGTATGCCAGAACAGTGACAGAATATATTCGACATGTAAGACTAGAAGCAGCCAGAGATTTGATTAGAACTACTGATATGAATATCTCAGAAATTGTGTACTCAATTGGATTTAGTAGTAGGAGTTATTTTTCTAAGATTTTTAAAGATAAATATGATATAAGTCCTAATGATTTTAAGAATAAAGTCGAGCTACCTACTGAAGAATTTGTAACGTTGACGACCTGATTGATTTATCTAAAAAGTCTTTTAATCATATAAAATATTCCATACTTTTTTACAGCACTTAGTAGTGTAGAAACCCATTGATAAGGCTGTAAATCTTCTTTAAATTCAGATTTTAGAAGCTTCATTTCTTCCAGGCTTATCTGACGTTGTAAATTGAGTTTACGCAAATCTTGTTCTATTTCTTTAAAGGAGGTATATGTTTTTTTCATAGCGTAAAATCAGTCAAAAAATTCTTGAGACATTTTTTTAATAACATTTTTATCGATGTATGCACGTACAAGATATGCAATAGCGGTAAAGACAAAGAGAGCCCCAGCAGTTATTAGGCACGCCAATGCTGTACTACCGATAAATTTACCCAACCAAATTGCTCCTGAAACAGTCAGGAATATCAATCCAAGAAAAAGCAAGCCACCAATAATGGCGAGCTTGCTCAAAAATGTAAATGCTCTTGCCAACTGCTGAAAAGCTTTCAGTTTATAATATTCTTGAGAAGTTTTAACATATGTTTCTCCAGAACTATAAGCTTTATCAGAAGTTTCGTTTATTGCCTTAATTACACCCATTATGATTTTTGTAATTTTTTGTTCCTAGCTTTTAATTCTCTTAATTTTTTTTCAAGAGAAGTAATGACATCATCTGCTTTATAACTAGCATCAGAAACTAATGATTCTATTTTTGTATCTAACGTTTCTTTTTTGTCAGAAACCGTACTTGCAATTGTATTTTGTAAGTTAGAAGCTTCTCTTGCCAGATTATCTTTTGCTATTTGTGCTTCATGTGCTATTCTACCTCTTGTATTCACTCCTTTATCAGGAGCAAATAAGATACCTAGAGTAGCGCCAATTGCTGTACCTGCTAATATTCCTAAAAATGTATTTCCACTGTCGCTCATCGTTATTATGTTTTGAAGTTTTTAAATTAATTATTACAAATTTCAAGTAAAATGACGACAGGCTTTGACTCAAACCGTAGGGATGTTAACGGAAATGATTTTTGCAAACGAATTAACAATTGTATCAAAAGCGTTCATTCAAAAGTTACGCTCAATCTATCTTTGTTTTATAAATCAAAATAAGATCCCATGCCAAAAACAATCACTACATCTTATCCCTTTACAGGAGAGAGTTTAAAAGAATATACATTATTCACAGATGATGAAATCGACACTTCGCTACAAAAATCTGAAGAGGTATTTCTAGATTGGAAAAAGGAGCAACTACAGGATCGTACTGAGCTTTTAAAAAAATTAGCTGATGTATTAGAGGAGCAAAAAGAAAAATATGCAAATTTGATCACCAAGGAAATGGGTAAGCCTTATCGAGAAAGCATAGCTGAAATTGAAAAATGTATTTGGTTAATTGATTTTTATGAAAAAAATGCTGAAGAATTCCTGGCAGACGAACTTATAGAAACTGAGGCACAAGAAACTTTTATTAGTTACGATCCATTGGGTTGTATATTGGCTATCATGCCTTGGAACTATCCTTTTTGGCAAGTCATGCGTTTTGCTGTTCCAACTTTGACAGCAGGAAATACAGCATTGCTAAAACATGCAAATAATGTTACGGGTTGTGCCCTTGCTATTCAGGATCTTTTTGAAGCAGCTGGATATCCTGTAGGCTGCTTTCAAACGATACTCTCTACACATGATCAAATTGAAAAAATAATTGGAAGTGATATTATAAAAGCAGTAAGCCTCACCGGAAGTGAAAAAGCCGGCCGTGCCATTGCCGAAATAGCAGGCAAAAATCTCAAAAAAACGGTGCTAGAATTGGGAGGTAATAATGCCTGTGTTATCTGGGAAGATGCTGATCTCGACACCCACATGAGTACCATAGTCAAGGCCAGAATGCAAAATGCAGGACAAAGTTGTATTGCAGCAAAGCGTTTTATCGTGGTAGAAGAAATTTATGATGAATTTTTAGAGAAATTTAAAAATGCATTAAGCGATATACGATTTGGAGCACCATCGGATCCAAAAACTGAATTAAGTACATTGGCCAGAGTTGACATTGCTGAAGAAGTACAACGTCAAGTCGACGAATCTGTAGAAAAGGGTGCCATCGTGGTGGTAGGTAATGTAAGAAATAATATATTTTTTGAACCTACCATACTTGGCAATGTAATACCAGGAATGCCTGCATTTGATGAAGAAGTTTTTGGTCCTGTAGCTGCTGTAATCAGAGCCAAAGACAGAAGCCATGCTCTTGAGTTAGCTTCGCAATCGTCTTTTGGATTAGGTACGATGTTGTTTACTCAAGATATCGAAGAAGCTAGAAAACAAGTTGGTCGTATAGATGATGGTGCTTATTTTATCAATGAAATGGTAAAATCAGATCCAAGATTACCTTTTGGAGGAACCAAAGCATCCGGATATGGTCGTGAACTTTCTAAAGAAGGAATCATGGAGTTTGTGAATAAGAAAACAGTTTATATAAAATAATAAAAATTAAATTAAATATACAAAAATGAAATTCGTAAAAGAAGAAGAAGAAGAAAGAAGAGATTATATTTTTCAGAAAAATACCAAGACAAAAACAGGAACAAAGTTCATAATACTGGTGTTGATATTGCTGATTATAGGAGTGATTGCCTCGGGAGTATTTTTAGAATTTTTTTAAGTCATTAAAAAAATAGACTCATTTGCCAGCCAATGGGGTAGTGCATAGTTTTGCTGGGAATGATCATAACATGATTTTTATCTAAAATCAATCAGACTAATGTAAATTTCCTTGCATCAAATTTAGGTTTTTAGAGAGAAACAGAATAATTTTAGCTAAACAAAAACAAAACAACATTAGTATGGCAAAGATAGTTGAAGTAATTTTAGATAAAATTCCGGAATATATTGATGTAGATGATGCCAAATCAAACACCATAATTGTAAGTACCGAAATAGAACTTCACCCCTTAGATATTTCTGGGAATATGGAATATATGTTACATCTTTTTGTATATGATGTTCATGGAGTTAAAGATGTGCCTGTGCTGATTTCTAATTGGGATGATACCAAAGTACTACGAGTATCTAGAAATGAGAGAAAAGATGATTTTTTATGTAAAGAGCATATTTTGATAAGAGCCGAAGAAGCAAATAAATCGAAGCTAAGTATCAAGACACCCATGACAATTAAACTTGGGAAACTTCAAGACAATACTTCTGTATACTCAAGAAAATTTGAAGTTTTTGCTACGCTTATTCCTGCAGTGGATCGCGTATCAAAATGGTCAGCACCTTTTGAGTCAAAATTAGTGTATTAACAATAAAAAGATTAGACCTATTTGCAATATGTATTGATTTCCTGTTAGATTTCTAAGATGAAGAAATTTAAAAATAGTACGAATAAAATTTTTACTAAAAAGTCAGTACCGTATAGATTTAAAATTGACTTATATTTAGCCTTTCGATAGGTAATAAAAATAATAATTATAAAATGGAAGAGTTAGGACTTACACAAGAAAACTGGGAGCAATTTCTAGAATGGGTATGGGATTTTGTGCCTGGTGTAGTATCAGCAATTGTTATTTTCTTTGTAGGAATTTGGATTATTAATTTGTTTAGTAGAGGACTACGCAAATTCTTTAAGAAAAAGGATTATGATGAGACCTTAGAACAATTTTTATATGACCTAATTAATATAGGACTCAAAATTTTATTGCTTGTATTGGTCATTACTCAATTGGGAGTACAATCTTCTTCGTTGGTAGCTATTCTAGGTGCTGCAGGTTTGGCAGTTGGATTGGCGTTGCAGGGATCTTTATCTAATTTTGCAGGAGGGGTATTGATTTTATTTTTTAAACCCTTTAAGATTGGCGATTTTATTGAAGCACAAGGAGTCTCTGGCACAGTAAAAGAAATTTCAATATTTAAGACTAAATTAAACACTTTCGGAAATCAATTGGCAATCATTCCAAACGGAAAGCTATCTAATGAGAACATCATCAATTATTCTTCAGAACCAATTCGACGTGATAACGTAGAGATTGGTGTTTCATACGATAGTAACATAAAAGAAGCAAAGAACATCCTTTTAGATCTAATCAACAGTCAGGAGGGTGTGATCCAAGATCCCTCACCAGAAGTTGTTGTTTCAAAACTTGGTGATAGTGCCGTTACATTATCGCTTAGATATTGGGCATCATTAGATGATTATTGGAGAATCCATTTTTTTACGGTTGAAGAAGCTAAGAAGCGGTTAGAAGATAAAGATATTTCGTTACCTTTTCCTCAAAGAGAAGTTCATGTGTATCATAAGAATGGTTCTGGTACTAAGAAATCTGATCCTTTTTCTGATAAAACTATAGTCGATATCAATACAAAAGAAGAAAATGATGGAGAACACTAGACCAAGTATTAAAAACGAAGCGCAATATGAAGCATTACGTGATCAGGGATATAGTAGAGAAAAGGCTGCCAGAATAGCCAATGCACCAAATAGTGGTACCAAAGGAGGAAAAGCTTCAAAATATGAAGACAGAACGAAAGAAGAGATTTACGATCAAGCTAAAAAGGTGAGTATTCAGGGCAGATCAAAGATGAGTAAAGAAGAGCTTATAGAGGCATTAAGAAATAATTAAAAATAGAAACATAATATTAATATGAGTAATTATGTAATCATCGCCATGCAAATGATCGTCGGTTTAAGTATACTGAATGTTTGGCTTATTCAGAATAAAAAAGCAACCAAGTGGAGGGGAGGTAATGCCACAACTATTATCGAGGAGTTTCGAGAGTATGGACTTCCAGTTTGGTCTTGCTATGTTATCGGAGCGCTTAAGGTTATTTTTGCAATTTTATTGTTGATTTCAATACAATTTCCAGTGCTTAAAGAACCTTCGGCTTTAGGACTGGCTACTCTTTTATTAGGATCAATTGCAATGCATTTCAAAATTAAAGATCCACTATACAAATCTTTTCCGGCATTTTTATTTTTTGTTATGTGCACCCTTATTGCGGCGAGCAGTCATATCAACCTTTATTTTTAGATACTTTAAAGAGATACATATCGAAATGCTAAATAAGTATTTAGGATCGCATAAAATAATGCAGGCGATGAAGCTACTATCGGATCTTTTATTTTTATTCTAACACCAAAACCAAGTATCATAAGTAAAGCAAGTCCTGCAGCTGAAATAATAACCAGTATAGGAGAATAAAAATATCCAAATAATAGACCCAGGCTTCCTAATATTTGTAATATCCCAGTTAAAATTCTTTTATTTTCTAAACCGAAACGGATAAACTCATTTTTCATATGAGGTAAAAACAAACAACTTATTCCGTAAAAAAGAAAGGATGCTGCAGAAAAGAAAAGGATACTATTTGATATATTCATTCAACTTAAATTTAGAGATGATGGTATACTATACGTATTGAAATTTGCATGCAAGTCTTAATAAAAACTCTCGAACACTAAAGAGGCTGCATCTACCGATGCACTTACTTCTTCTTGAGTATACGATCTGTTTTCTAAATTTTTACAGAGATTTTTCCATCTTGCTAAGTGATCTTTAGGATCTCCTCCAAAAAAATAATGGGTATTGGAGTCATTTAATTGGGGACATTGTTTAAGATGCTTAGCAATGAGTAATCCACCTAGCATGGATCCCTCTATAACATATAAGGCTCCTACAAGTGCCCCAAAATTATTGGGTAATTTTATTTTAATCTGTTTTGTTGCACTAATATCAACCGAATAGCTGTCAAGATCCTTTTTGAGTGCGTTACTTTTATCGAATGAAATAAATGGTTTAAGATTAGATGTAGCTAAATTCTTATTAGTGTTTAAAAATTTTTCTATAGCAGCATAAATACAATAATTTTTCTTTAATAGCTCTTTATACTGATCAGTGGTTATTGAATGATCTATAATAAATTTCGCCAAATTTTTTTTCTCAGCTAATTGATGATGTTTGGTCGTTTTATCCTTTAAATGTTCAAGAATAGAAAACCCTTTTGTGGCCTGGTCGATATTACTCGAACGTTTAATCATATCGTTTTTATTATCTTATTTTACTAATAACGTCATTTATCGAGGAGATTTATTATAAATAGTCCAATATTGAACGATTCTTGGTAATATTTCTCTCAAACCAGCGTAGGATTTTGGTTTTTCTACATAACTATTTCCACCTAATTTATAGGTTTCGACAATTTCCTCTGATCGATCTGATGAACTTAAAATGATAACAGGAATGTTCTTGATTTCTTTCTTATTTCGAAGATAATCCAACACCTCAAGTCCATTCATCTTTGGTAATTTAATATCCATTAAAATACACTTCGGTGGATTTTCAGAAAATTCAGGAGTTTCAAAATATTGAATTGCAGATTCACCATCTTCTATATATTGAACCTGACATTCGGGTATTTCTTTTTCAAAAATTCGTTCCATTAAAGCAATATCAGAACGATTATCTTCTACTGATAGGACATAGGGTTTATTCATGTTACAAATATATTAAAACAATTTTTTCGCATTTTCTTTTTCTAAAAATTCTTATCCAAATAGGGTACTATATTTATTTTTCAGTTAATGAATTTTGTTGTTCATCATTTAGAGTAAAATAAAACGTGGCACCTTCGTGCAATGCACTATTTACCCAAATAGTTCCGTTATGTTTTTCTACAATACGCTTAGCGATTGCTAAGCCAATACCAGACCCTTCATATTCATCATTTACCAACCGGTTAAACACTCCAAATATTTTATTACTGTGTTGTATATCAAATCCGATCCCGTTATCTTTTATATAGTAGGCGTTTTTTTTGAATCCAATGATCACTTTGGGGTGTGCTACTTTGGATGAATATTTTAGAGCGTTGCCAATTAGATTATTAAGTAATTGAAAAACCATACGTTTATCACCATAAGATTCGGGTAATTCTTCAATTTGTATAGTTATATTTTCATAAACGATTTTAGGCTGAATAAACTCTAATACCTCAGTTACAATTTTTTGTATTGATATTTTTTCTCTTTTTGGAGAAGTTTTCCCTAATCCAGAAAACGATAATATATCATCGATTAACTGGTTCATTTTATCAATTGACAATATTATGGTGCTTACTGCTTGTTTTCCGTAGTCATCCAGGCTATCAAAGTAGTCCTCTTTGATGACTTGTGCAAATCCATCAATTCCTCTAAGTGGTGCCCTTAAGTCATGAGATACGCTGTAGCTAAAGGATTCTAATTCTCTATATGCATTTTGTAATTTTTGGTTAAGCGTAGTAATTTGTTCATATTTTTGAATGATGATCTCAGCAATATGTTCTTTAAGAGCTTTTGCGGCGGCGATCTCATAATCTAGCCACGGGTGGCTAAATCCTGCTTGTTCTTGAGACCATTTTTCAAATGATTTTCTAGGAGATATCCTTTTATTCTCTAGTACTACTGCTTTGTTGGGATTACCGCCCCAATCAATGGTTTGTATGACTTCTGGTTTAAACCATAGTATAACGTCTTCTTTCGCTTTAGAAATAAAGACAGCTAGAAGCCCCGAGGCCACTTTAACAATCTCATCTCCATCTTGGTATTCGCTGCTTAGATTATTGGTGCTAAAGCTATTCATGGGTGATTTTTCATGTAACCAACGGATTAGTTTTTTAATTTTATCTTCATCTGGCGTAACTCCTATAGTTTTAATTTGCTTATTCATACTAATGGCAGCTCCCTTTGCTTCTGTAATGTCCAGGATTGAATATTTCCCTTCTGAAAATATAGATTGAATATCCCAATTCTGACTCATTTTATCGATGAGTTTTGATCTAATTTGATTGGACTGGTTTGTTTTTTGAAGCAGTGAATTAGTAGCTCGTAATCCTAATTGTGTAGCAAATACCTGTGTAATAAATTGGCAAGAAACGCGATGATGATAATTTATAAATTTTGGACTGTAATTATGACAAGCGATTAAACCCCATAATTGATTCTGATATATAATAGCCGCAGTAAGTGTAGCTTCAACTTTCATGTTGGATAAATATTCAATATGA
Organism: uncultured Aquimarina sp.; assembly: GCA_947495425.1. GTDB lineage: Bacteria > Bacteroidota > Bacteroidia > Flavobacteriales > Flavobacteriaceae > Aquimarina. The sequence goes on along the minus strand of CANLYR010000004.1, from coordinate 22,436 downwards.
ATGGGTGAAACAGCTCTAAGTTCAGAGTTTGATAAATCCAAAGGTATTTTGTTAGAAGGATCTGTGACAATTAGCTCAGGCTCAGAATTGACATCAGCAATGATTCGTACCCCTTGGGTTAAAAATAGTTTTCTGGCTTGTTGTGGAATATCTGATGCCGGATAATGAAGCCCTAACCAACGCTCTAATTCTGGATTACATGCTTCGGATACCACTTTGCCATTCCAATCACTATCAAATTGATAGACCATTACGCGGTCATAATCATAAAACTCCTTGATCAACTTTGCTGTTGTATTGCACATGGATAACTCATCGTGTGCCGAAGCAATTTCTGCAATAGCTTTTGATAATTGCTCTTGGTAGTGTATGGGGTTTAATTCTTCACCAACGCTTTCGAATTCTATAAGTATCGAATTGTCATTTTGATGCGATAGCACTATATAATCACGATTTTTTATAGTAATATGGATAGGAGATGTTTTTTTTTCTTGAACACTAGACAAAATATCATCTACAACATCATCTTCAGGAAGTAAATCTTTGAGGTATGAAGAAAGCATCTGAGCGTCATTCTTTTCAAAAAGATCTAGACTATTCTTACTGTAATACGTTACTTGATTTGATTTTTGATCAAAAGCAACCAAAAAACCATGATTTTGTGTTTTACCTAAAATGTGTATTGGTTCTTTATCACAATTGGTAAGATCGATTTTTTTTGGATATAAAATAGATGGACTTTCCATACAAATTTTTGGGTTTAAGTGAATTTTATAGGATTTACCGCTTCAACACTAAAGAGAAACCTTATTTTGCTACTATGATTACGTATATACACCATTATTATATACTCGTGTTTTTTGATCATTGTAAGTTTTTATTTTGATGAATTGGTAGTTGGACAATAAAAGTACAACCTAGATCAAGCATTCCAATAGCAGAAATAGATCCGTGATGTGTTTCTGTAATTTTTTTACAAATCGCTAATCCAATGCCCGTACCAGAATATTCATTTTTTTGATGAAGTCTCTGAAAAAGCTCAAAAATTTTATCTACATGTTCTTGTTTAAATCCGATACCGTTATCTTTAAAATGTAATTCGACCATCTCGTTTGATTCTAGATCAGTATTGTCTAGAGTTATACTAGTTCCTTGAACTATCGTTGAAGAAATTTCTAAATGTAATTTTCTATCCGGATGTCTATATTTAATAGCGTTTGCCATGATATTAAAAAATAATTGATGTATCAAAAAAGCAACACCATCTATAACCGGCAATTCATTGGTTTGATCAATAACATAGGTGTCAGGTGTAACTTCTGCCAAATCTTGTACTGTAGCATTAAAAACTTCCTGTAGATCTACCTTTTCATAAGTTACGCCAATTTTTCCTATTCTCGAATACGCCAAGAGTTGTTTAATCAATTCTTGCATACGGTCTGCAGAAGATTCAATTTTACCAAGATACATCTTTACTTTTTCAGATAAATCCTGATGACCCAAGTCATTTACTCTAGAAATAAACATCATAATTTTACGCAGGGGTTCTTGTAGGTCATGACTGGCAATATGGTTAAAGGAGTCTAGTTCGGTATTTGATTTGATCAAGTCTTTATTTTGTTGAGTAAGCCGTTTTTCACTCTCGATAGAAGTGGTAATGTCCTTAATTACTCCAAGTATCATCTGTCCAGAAGCTACCGGTACAAAATTTCCAGATATAGAGAAGTAGTTTATTTTTTTATCCTTATGGATTTGAAAATATTGGGTAGGTAGATAACTTTCATATTGATAAAGTTGTATAGCCGATTTAATTTTATCACTATCTTTTGTACTCATAAAATCAAAAATACCATTCTTAAGTCTACCTATAGCGTCATGGCTAAGATCAAATAAATTTTGAGTGTTTTCAGACAACACCCATGTATTTTTTTTAATACTCCAACGAAAACTTGCTGATTTAGAGATAATTTCAGCTTCTTTTAGTGTAGCATTCTTAAATTCTAATTGCTTATTTAATTCTCTTAATTTATGTTCTGTATGTTTAAGTTTAGAAATTTCGCTGCAAGTAACTGTTATGCCTTTTTTGTATTTTGAAACGTGGCATCGCAACCAAACATCATTTCCACAAAAATTCAGTTTGCGTTCAAAAGATATTTCAAAGTCTTTCTTGGTATAACAAGCCGCTAGAATTTCGAAAATTCCATTCTCGTATATATCAGGAAAAAGAGTAGTCATATTTTTATGAATGAGATCACTGCTTTTATTCGTAGTTAGCTTTTTTATATTTTCTGTGACATAATCCAATTCAAAATCAACAATATCATCGCCCATATATATAGGTATCAAAAAGAAAATTATATTATCTGATCGATGTAATAAATTATTTAAAAAGTTTAAAGATTTTGCCAACTGTATTCTTATTTGAAGATTAAAGCTAATAAATAGATATATTTTATGATAAAAAAAATGAAAAAAGAAATACAATTTCATTTATGACGTCATAAGTTGTACATTTTTCCTGAAATTTATTGTAAAGTGTTAAAGAAAAATTCAAATGAGATAAGAATAGCTTTAATTCAATTGCCAGACAGGGATGTCGCAAGACCCTTTTATTTATCTTTGTTTGAAAATCGATTGTATAATTTTGATTTTTCAACGCCTTACTATCTTATGAAGCTTTATTTAAAATATGATATTAATATAATTTTCAGAAAAACGCTAGAGGAGCAGTTAGGTAAGTTGGGAGTAGATTATAGCATTAATGGATTAGGTGAGGTAGAATTTAATGAACCTCTGAATGTTGAAACCATTAAGGAGCTGACCTCTTTACTATCCATATATGGTATTGAAATTATAAATGATCATAAAAGCGAGATTGTACAGAGAATTAAGGACTCCATTACTGAAATGATAGCTAATTCCTCTATAGAAAAACAGCATAAGACATCGACATATTTATCAGAGAAATTAGCATATTCTTATGCTTATTTATCTAGCATATTTTCTGAGAGTACATATACGTCTATAGAAAGTTTTGTAATATTAAAGCGTGTCGATAGAGCTAAAGCTTTAATTTTAGAAGATAGACTAACACTTACTGAGGTTGCCTATACCCTTGGATATAGCAGTGTAGCACATTTATCAGGTCAATTTAAGAAAACCACAGGTCTAACACCAACTGTTTTTCGACATATTATTAGAGAACGTAATAAATCATTAAAAAATTAATCAACTCGAGAGTGTATGAATTTGGATGTATTAAAAATCGTTTTGGTTGATGATGATGAAGATGACCGACTACTATTTAAGGATGCAATAGAAGAAGTAGATATGAATACTAACTTGCTGTTGTTTTCTAATGGGCAAGAATTTATGGATTACATTTCACTTTCAGGTCAACCCTTACCGCATTTGGTATTTTTGGATTTAAATATGCCTATTAAAAACGGTATGGAATGCCTCACTGAAATTAGAAGCACCAGTAAGCTAAAAGAACTCTCGGTAGCTATTTATTCTACCTCTTCATCAGACAAAGATATTGAGCAAACCTTTATTAAAGGTGCCAATATTTATATTAATAAACCTAACGATTTTAAAAAACTAAAAAAAATAGTAAGACAAGTTCTCAAATTAAACTGGCAATACCATACATCCAATCTTAATAGAGAGAACTTTTTGCTATCTATATAGGTATGCTATCTAACTTAAAGCAACATAATTAAATTTACCATAGTATTTCCTCTTCATAGTTTTTGGACCGTTACTTCTTCATAATCCTCTATAAATACCATAAATATGGTATACAGCACTAGCTAATTACCCTTTTTAAGCTTAAAAGTCTACTTGTAACTAACAATCCTAAAGATTTTATAACACTATATGAAAATTATATAATCAGATTTTTGTTTTGTTTCGGATATTTGATAAAAAGTTAAACAAAATTAATTTAATCGTCAAATATCATGCTATTACATCAATACGCAAAAGTCGGCAAGGTGTTTCGAAGACCAATACCTCTGACTGCTTCAGCATCAGCTAATTTTTCAAGTAACTCCGGTGAGCATAATAGAATTGAATTCGATGCTGAATCTGGAATTATGAATTCAGAAAGTCTTAAATACTAAACTTAAAATCAACGTTATGACATTATCAGACATAGAACAAAAAAATAGTACTCTTGTGTTTTCTGAAATTACAGACCAACTACAGGGTAATCTTTCCAAGAACTTAGGAGAATATATGATTGAAGTTAAAAATTCACTGGCAACTGGTCATATTAGAGGACTAGAAGTTCAGGAGCATAATTTATTTTTAGAAATAGATTTACATTGTCATCAGGATATGACTATCTATTTGGGTGATGTTGCTTTGAATCCTTTGCATTTTCTATATAGTCAGAAGGATCAATGTCTGGTAAGTTTTGGTGGGAGTAGTCAACAGCATCAATTCAATGAGTTTCAAACGGCTATCCTTCATAATAAAAATAAAAGGACTACTCTACATTTCAAAAAAGATTCTCATGTAAGTCTATGTATTATAACAGTTAACCTTTTGAAATCTGCGGTGGCTTTATCTTCTTTGATGATGAATATTCATTCATTGTTTATAGATAATTCGCAAGATGGCAGTTTTACTTACTTTGGTTCCTACAACTTAAGAATAGCCACACAAATTCAAAAGCTAAGAGAAGTAAAAGAGGAGGGAGTAGTCAAAAAACTGATGATTGAAGGTATGGTGCAGCTTATTTTAGCCTTAGAAATACAACATCATCAGGATGATATAAGTATTGCTAATACCTTTTTTGATGTATTGACCAAAGATGAGCTAAAAACCATACAAAACTTTGGATTGAAGATAAAAAATAATGTCGATAATCAATATTCTCTAGATGGTATTGCTAATGAGACTGGGTTGACTCCTGCAAAATTGCAAATAGGATTTAAACATTTATTCGGAAGAACAGTAACTGGTTATATAAAAAATGTAAGACTTGAAATAGCCGAGGAGCTTATTAAAACAACAGACCTTAATATTTCAGAAATCGTATATAGTGTAGGATTTAGTAGCAGAAGTTATTTTTCAAAGATTTTTAAAGAAAAATTCGGATGTAGTCCTAAAACCTTTCATGATAATCTAAAATATAGTGCTATGAGTGCTTAGATAGTTGATTTGGTTAAAAAAGAAGTAGAATATGAGTATTTGTATTCTACTTTTTTTATTTATTTTAATAAGGGTAGTTTTTTATACAAACTTTCAATTTCGGTGATTATATCCTCTATATTATTATTAAATTCTGCATTAAATTCTGAAAGCTCAGGAAGTTTTTGAGCCATTTGGTCTAAATCAAAATGTACTTTTCTTATGCGGTGCAATAATTGCAATTTATTTTCAAAAATCTCGAAATTTGTAGAAAATGAGTTGTCTAATTCGACCAGAACCTGATGTAGTTTTTGTTTTAAATGAAACATGTTCTTTTTTTGTATGAAACCTACAGCGCCCTTTAAAATTAGTCTGGCAACGGTTTCTTCATCATTAATAATGCCAGTAACAATGACACATGGTATATTTAACCCAGAATTTTCGATGATGTTAAGTACATCAAAAGCATTGTAGGTTCTCATATCAAAATCACTCAAAATTACATTAGGTTTGAATGTTGATATTGCACTTATCAAATCATCCAGAGATTTTACAATTTTCACAACTACACTAGAATTAAACTTAATAGTTTCTCGTTCTATAAGTTTTGCATCTATATCATTATCCTCTATAATTAATATTCGAGCCGATTCCATTTATTGATGTATTTATTGTAGGCTTGAGATTCCATTGGTAAAATGCTTAATCTAAAGAACTACGAGATAATTTATATTGTTTTTTATACGCTCTTGGTGATAAGCCATATTTTTCTTTAAAAATCTTCGAAAAATAGCTTTTACTGTTTATTCCTACTTCAAAGGTTATCTCAGCTATAGTTAATTCTGAATTTTCTAGTAAGTAGGTTGCTCTTTTTAATTTTAATGTTAAGATGTATTCATGAACAGAACAGTCGAATTGGTATCGAAAACCGCTCTGTAGTAAATTTTGTGATAAACCAACTCGATTTGCAATCACTTTAATATTCGGAAGATTATCTAACTCTGCATTAATTATGGTTGCAGCATCGTGAATTTGATTTAATGTATACTTACGCAATATTTGTTTATCGGGTTGCTGATCATCAACATATTGTTTGAAAAAGTTAACAATGATTTCATTAATTTTTGCTTCTTGGTACACATGCTTCATAAAACCAGTAAACGTATTATTTTTGTAATCCTCAATTAGTTTTGATGTAGAAAGGCTAAATTTACTTTGGTTGTATACGAATTTTTTTTCTTTTAATTCCTTAAAGAGTTTTATCAAAAACGGATCTAAGGCAATATCGACCTCCTTTATTTTGCTTTCAAATATATTTTTATCGATCAGGATAACAAAAATTGACAAAGAAGCATTAGCAGGTAATTTAAAATAACAATTTTTTGAAGAGTTTAGAGAGTGAAAAACGCTGTCATATTTTTCTATGGTGTACTCGAGTTTTGGCTTTGGAGAATATTCAAAATTATTTTGTAAATTAAAAATCAGCTTTAAGGTCGCATTATCATTAGTGGTATGAAGCGCAAAAGGATATTTGAATAAAGCATTAAATTCTATGATGCTAAGACCATATGAAAACTCTGTTGCTCTAAAAAATCCAGACCCTAAACTGCCAGGAATTTGCAAAAGACTTTCTCTATTTTTACGTATTACCGTTGCACCTAGCTTTTGTGCTATTTGTTTGATATGGTTGATGACACTTTCACCAGAAATATTTACAGAATTTACCATTGTAATACATGCATAAATAAAGACTTTTAATAGATAGATTGCATATTAGCAATAACATTAATGCTGCTTTAGTGTAACATTCAAAAATTAGTGATTGATAATTTTAGGATGTGTTTTAATATAAAATTAAAATAACTCTACAATTAAAATAAATTTACATAATAAATGTATATAATTAAATTAGTTTAGCATGGAGATTATATATTTTATTAACATATGATTATCATACATCTTTAGACTTCGTCCAGATTTTTGAACATTTCTGTGATTTTAAGATAAAACATTATAGCTACTTTATTACTCAAAGTATCTTTACTCAAGAAATCGAGGAGATATTTTTTTAATTCCCCTTCTGTAGTGAAATTGTCATTACTAATTGAAGGATTAAAATATGCCATAAACCATTCGCTAAAACTTCTTTTATTAATATACCCCTCGGCTAACAAACGAATTTTATGATGTCTTTTGTCTACATTGATTTTAGAATAAAGGGATTTAATAGTAGAAGATTCTCCTTCTATAATTTGAACAAATTTGTGTTTATACAATACAAGGATGCCTGTGATATCATGTATAGAATTGTTTAGATAGGAAGTATGCATCAATTCTTGAAACTCTAAATCGGTTAAAGTTTTAATCATATTCGACTCATACACTAAACTATACATTTTCATTTTAAATATTTGATCATTAAACTTGTAAAAACATTGCGTGTGTTTACGATTTTTGAAGCATATAATATAGACATAAATGATTAAAATAATATTTCAAAGTTACTTTAGATACGCTAGAGTAACTTTGAAAATATCATGTTTTTGTATTTCTAAGAATTGAAATAAATTCGCACCAAACATTAATATTTTATAAGGTGATTTTATTTCATGAAGTAATCATTTATCATCATTTTCAAAACTCAGAAACTTTAATTTTTCAGCATCTTAAAAAGTTTCTCTGCTACTTCTTCTGAAGATGCTGGGTTTTGTCCTGTTATCAAATTACCGTCTTGTACGGTATAAGGTTTCCAGTCTTCTGTTCTGCTATATGTTCCTCCATTTTCTTTTAACATATCTTCTACGAGAAAAGGAACAACATCTTTCAACGCTATAGCTTCTTCCTCACTGTTAGTAAAACCGGTTACTTTTTTGTCTTTCACGAGATATTCCCCGGTACTGGTTTTTACATTTTTTAAGGCTGCAGGTGCATGGCATACTAAAGCTGTAGGTTTATTACCTTCGTAAAATGCTTGCAGCAGCTGAATCGATTTTTTGTCATCTGCAAGATCCCATAATGGCCCATGTCCTCCAGGATAAAAAACAGCGTCGTAATCTTTTTCATCTATTGCCGTAAGTTTAATGGTTTTACTTAATTTTTTTTGAAGCTCTTTATCCTTATGAAAACGTTGTGTAGCTTCTGTCTGGTTTTCTGGGGTATCGCTACTTGGATCTATAGGGGGTTGCCCACCTTTTGTTGATTTCAGTGTTATTTCAGCCCTTTATCAGCAAGATAATAGTAAGGTGCAGCAAATTCTTCGATCCAAAACCCTGTTTTTTTACCAGTATCACCAAGCTCATCGTGAGATGTTAATACAAACAATAGTTTCATGTATGAAGTATTTGATGATTAATATGTTTTCATTTTATCTTTTCGTTTCTGTAGCTGATCTTCTAGATCTCGTACAGTTTCTGCAATGGATTCTTCAAAATTTTTCTCGTCTGAAGATGCATATAACCTGGGGCCAGGTGCGCTTAAACGTATACCGCAAACATGCCCTGTATCATCACTTCTATTTTCTTTTTTTAAAAATACATCTCCTCGAATTATAAAAGAATATTTTGTTGCGAGATGATCTAATTTTTCTTGAGCATAAGACTCAAGACGGTCACTTTGACTCACATTTGCGTATTCAAAAATTGTTTTCATAGTATTTAATTTATTTTTTAACATTAGTTTTTCCAAATATGTACGGCTTCATCACGCATAATTTGATGCATATTAAATTCTTGGAGTCTTTTCTTATTATCAGAGGCATAAAAGATATCAGAATATATATACCCATATCTTTTTGCGTCTTTAGCCGAAGCTCCAAAATAAATGGCAGAAAATCTTGCCCAATGACATGCTCCAAGACACATCATACAGGGTTCACAGCTAGTATACAAAATACATTTTGAAAGATCTTTACTTTTTAAAACCTTACAGGCTTTTTGTATCACTGCTAATTCTGCATGCTGTGTAAGATCTTTCTTTTTATGTACTTTATTGTATGCTTTGGCAATAATATGACCCTTTTTTACAATAACAGCTCCAAAGGGACCGCCACCTTCTTCGGTTTTACCTCTATTAGCTAAAGCAATCGCCTGCTGCATAAAGTTAATATGCGCATCATTCATTACTTATGGTCGGTTGCCTTCCTTACAACTACAGGTGCTATAGGTTGATATTCCTGTTTTAATTTCTTGTAGAGTTTTAACTGGGCTCTTGTAAGAATATCTCCCATATCTGCAGTTTCTACGGCGCTATTTTTTTGTAATTCTATAAGTTTTTGTTCTGTAGATAGAGTATTGCTGTTTCTAATCTTTTGCTCATTGATAAGGAACTCTTCTACTTTGATTTCAAATAAATTGATTTGCTTACCTCTAAGCGCTAATTGATTATTATATTTTTTGGTCAACTCTTTTGCTTCCTTTTCTAATTCTGGATAGTCCGAATTTTGTGTAATTGGATTCTGAGAAAATCCAGAAATCGTCAACATTACTATTAGTAGCTTTAGGATAGTTTTCATCATTAAGTATTTTAATTAATATATTTCAATCAATCAACTATTGATTAATTGTTCTAATTCATTTCTTTGCATCGATTTAGCATAAATTTTTTGATCCGGATCCATGATTTTAGTTCTTGTCAAATCTCCAACATACACGGCATCAAACCCTATATCTTCAATTAGTTGTTGCGTTATTTGTCTACTTTCTTCATCTTGTGCTGCATATGGGATAGCTAATTTTTGAGCATCTTAGAATGCTTTATTTTTTAGATGGTCGGCATAAATTGTATTAAATGCTTTAGAAGTTTTGGCAGTGTTAAATTTCATGGCAGTATACTCTGATGCGTTGCTATTAGAATCTCTCACTTCTTGTGCCATAGCTCCATCTCTTTCTGGATAAGGATTTGTGGCATCGATAATAATTTTATTTCCGTATTCGCCAGCATACAATTCAGAAAGTTTATCAATAGCCTTAAAGGGCATTGCCAACAAATAGACATCGGCGTTGGCTTCAAAGGCTTCTTTAATACTTACTGCTTTAGCATTACCATCTGATTGATTAACTAAATCATTTAATTTTTCGGGATGTCGAGAGCTAAAAATAACTTCATGACCGGCTTTTGCCCAATGTTTTCCTAAACTTCCTCCAATATTACCACTGCCAATTATGCCTATTTTCATATTATTCAGTTTTTTAATGTTTCCTGATTAGAAGAGTTTAATCCAAGATCATCCATGAAATCTCCATTAAATGTGAATTCTCGTTGCATTTTACGAGTTCTGTTTTCGGGATTTTCATCAGCTCTTAAATCTTCTGGAAGATCTTCTATTGATCCGCCATAATATCCAATTGCAACGGCCGTTGCTACATGATACTCATCGGGAAAATTAAATTCTTTTTTAGCTTTTTCATAATCAACTCCTGCCATTTGGTGAAGAGCGATACCTTGATGTTGCGCCTGGGCTGTAACATTACCCATAAAAAGACCTAAATCATGAAGCGCATGAAAATTTTCATCACCATCATCGGTAGTTTTTTTAAAGGCATTTAATAAAAGTACTGGAGCATTAACGGCCCAAGACTGATTAAACTCACTCAAGCAATCTAAAATACGATCGTAGGTTTTACTTCCTTTAATTCCCCATATGATTCTCCATGGTTGTCTATTATAAGAACTAGGAGCCCATCGACCCGCTTCAAAAAGTGTTCTCAACTCTGTTTCTGATACTGGAGTGTCAGAAAAAGTTCTTGGACTATATCGCTCACTTAAAATAGGTATTATATTAAATTTTGTACTCTTTTCTTTTTCTTTAGCCATTGTATTTTTCATTTTAATGCATGTGTTTGTTAAATCTTATTTGTTCAAATTAATGACGGTATTTTACTAATCTGTAGCGTCAAGTAAAAACCTGTTGCTAATTAGCAATTTGCTTTTTTTATAAAGTTAAGGCGATAGTTATTTTTTGATTGATACAATCGAGAGGTATGTTAACTCATTCAGTAATCAACAATTTGATGATGCTAATATATATTGTATTGAAGTATGTAACATAAAAACAATAAAAAGTGAGGGAGATCACTTTTTATTGTTATAATTTTTGTCGTATGTAAGGCAATTATGCATTCAAGACCTGGTCTTCATGCTTTCCTTCTTTTACCTCCTCAATAATTTTGTCGATAAAGGCTGGTAAATCTTCAGGATTTCTACTGGTTACAAGACCACTATCTACTACAACTTCTTCATCTTGCCAGTGTGCTCCTGCATTCACAACATCATCTTTAATACTATGATAAGAAGTTACTTTTCTGTTTTCGATAACTTCTGCACTAATTAGTAACCAGGGTGCATGACAAATAGCCGCAACAGGTTTATTATTTTTAAAGAAGTCTCTGATAAATTGGAGTGCATCGTCATGAGTTCTTAAGACATCAGGATTAGCAACTCCTCCAGGTAGCACTAACGCATTATAGTCTGATTCATTAGCATCTTGCACAAGTTTATCGACTTGTATGGTCTCACCCCAATTGTTGCTTTCCCAACTTTTTATTTCACCTTCTTTTACAGAGATGATATGAACTGTGGCGTTTTCTTTTTTCAAAGCATTAAGAGGTTCGAAAAGTTCTGATTTTTCAAATCCATCAGTTGCCAAAATAGCAATTTTTTTATTTTCTAGTGACATAAATAATAGGTTTTAAATTTATAAAATAGTTTAATTAATATGTACTCAAATTTAAGTCTAATGAATGTGTGAGGCGTGTTGTAAAAATTTGAAGATTAACTCTTTTGATAATGATAATCATGTCTTAGCTATTTTTGTAAGTATTGCAATTATGATTAAAGTGTAGAACTAGTATAAAATTTTAGAATGAACATTAACTATATATCCGTTGTGTATTTTGACTGTTTTATTCAAAGTTCGTCTATTCGAGTGCTTCGACCGAAGGAAGAAGTGTATCGAGAATAGGATTTTGGATACGAAAAGCTATTCTCGATACAATTTTTTCTCATTTCATCATGAAAAATGACTCGAACGGGCGCTTTCCTTTACTATATATTTCATAAAGCACAGCGAGTTATATATGGTCATCAATATATATTCACATAAAAACTAATTCCCAGAATTAAACTTTAGGAAAGAATGTCATTTTTCGGGGAAATTAAATCTTTTACTCACATAATTTTATTTGAAAACGACGATAGTTGACGTTTTTTCCGATGAAAAAGCTAAATACATAGATAAAAAGGTGTAAATAAATGTTATTATTTGGTAAAAAATAAGGGTTTCCATAAAGATTATTACGGAATTCCTCAAGAATATTAACTCATATACGTTAAAAATTGACTTTTTTTGTATTTTTTTTAAGAATTTATCCTATACTTTTTTTGAAACAGCTAGCGATTTTTTTGATTTTGAAATCTTATATAAGCCTTTGTCTATAAGTGTTGTAAGACATGATAGGTAAATAAGTCAATCAGATAATAGTCTAAAAAAAACTTAAAATTACGGTTAAAACGTAAATATATTGAGTGATTTTAGGAAATAAATTAGCTAATAAAATCATAAATTTAAATTAAAATTACCCCCCCCAATATGAAAATTAAGATATGTACGAAAACTCTGCTCGGTCCCTACTTACTGTTGTATATGAAGAGAATTATTTAAAGAGAGAATTATACACTTTAATTAAAGAAGAAGAATCTGTATTCGATTTTATTCAAAAATCTGCTTTAGATGGACTTTGGTTTTGGGATTTAGAAAACCCCGAAAATGAATGGATGAATCCAAAATTTTGGGTTACATTAGGGTATAATCCCGACGAGATGCCACATAAAGCTTCTGCATGGCAAGAAATAATAAATCATGATGATCTTGATGTAGCACTCAAAAATTTCAAAAAGCATTGTGATGATTCGTCTTATCCTTATGATCAAATTGTGCGATATGAGCATAAGTTAGGACATACGGTTTGGATTCACTGCAAAGGGATAGTGATCAGGGATAATAATGGCAAACCTACAAGAATGTTAGGCGCACATACTGATGTGACTAAGCTGAAAAAAGCAGAATTACAATTAAAAAGACAGGTAGAGCACTATGAACATATTATAAAGGGTACCAATATTGGTACTTGGGAATGGAATGTGCAAACCGGAGAAACTATTTTTAATGAACGTTGGGCAGAGATCATGGGATATTCGCTTCTTGAACTAGAACCTGTTTCAATAAAAACATGGACTAATAGCATACATCCCGACGATATAGAAAAGTCAGAAAATGCTTTACGAAATCATTTTGATGGTAAGATGCCCTTTTATGAATGTGAAGCGAGAATTAGGCATAGAAATGGGGATTGGATATGGGTGTTAGATCGAGGTAAAGTAGTTAGTAGAACTGCAGATGGCGAACCAGAATGGATGATTGGTTCGCATCAGGAAATTACACGACAGAAAAAAGAGCTTTCACGTCATAAACTTTTTATAGAACAAGCTCCTAGTGCAATTGCTATGTTAGATAGCAATATGTGTTATATAGCACATTCAAAAAAATGGAAAATCGATTTTAAGATAAAACAAGAGGATATTATAGGAAAATCACATTATGAAATTTTTCCAGAGATAGGAGAGGTGTGGAAAAAAGATCATCAGGATTGCCTTGGTGGTAAAGTGTTGCGTAGTGATGAGGATAAATTTGTAAGAGAAGATGGATCTGTACAGTGGATCGCTTGGGAGTTACATCCCTGGTACAAGGACAATAATACAGTAGGTGGTGTAATTATGCTTACCACCGATATAACCAAAGCAAAAGAAATTGAAATCAAGCTCAAAATAAGTGAGCAAAAATTTAGAGGTAATTTTGAAAATGCTGCAACAGGTATGGGCATTTTGGATATGGAAGGGAAATGGTTAGAAGTGAATAAGGCTTTATGTGACATGGTCGGATACACCTCAGAAGAACTTAAAGACCTCACATTCAAGGATATAACTCATCCTGATGATCTCGAAGTAGATTTACACCTTGTAACTGAATTAGTCGAAGGAAAGAGATCGTTTTGTACTATTGAAAAAAGATATTTACATAAAAGCGGAGCCTCTGTTCATGCCATCTTATCGGTTTCATTATTGAGAGACGAGAACGAAGCGCCTTTACACTTCATTGCACAAATCACAGATATCACCCCAAGAATAGAGACAAGTGAAAAGTTGCAAAACACACTTGTACGTTTAGAAGGATTGTTAGAAGCCAGCACACAAGTTAGTATCATAGGTACAGATACAAAAGGGATGATTACTACTTTTAACAAAGGAGCAGAAAATCTTCTTGGGTATACTAAAGAAGAAATGATTTCTAAACATTCTGCAGCCATTATTCATCTAGAGTCTGAAATTATAGAAAGAGGTAAGGAATTGTCTGCCGAGCTTAAAGAAGATATTTCAGGGTTTGATGTATTTACAGCACTTCCCAAAAGGAATAAATTTGATACAAGAGAATGGACTCATGTTCGTAAAGATGGAACTCAATTCCCGGTACAGGTAACCGTAACGCCTATCAAAGAAAATGACATCATTATTGGGTATTTAGGAGTAGCTGCAGAAATAACTGAACTTAAAAAAGTAGAAACCGAGATAAGGTCATTACTGGCTGTAGCCAATGGTCAGAATAAGAGATTAATGAACTTTGCTCATATTGTCTCACATAATTTGAAATCGCATTCTGGAAACTTTAGTATGCTTCTTAGTCTTTATCTTCAAGAAAATCCTGATCGGTCAGAAAACGAAATTATTAGTTTGTTGAGAGGGGCCTCAGATAATTTATCTGAAACGATTAATCATCTTAATCAAGTAGTTTTAATGAGTAGCAAAGTAGAAGATAATTTAAAAAAAATCAATCTTAAGCAGAGTATTGATAAGGTGATTTCGAGTGTTAAAGTAATAGCTAAAGGTGCAGGAGTTAGAATTGAAAACCTGGTGTCTCCAGAAACAGATGTTTTAGGTATACCCGCATATGTGGATAGTATTATTTTAAATTTTATTACGAATGGTGTTAAATATAGATTCGAGGAAAGGGATAGCTACGTGATCTTAAATGCGTATAAGCAAGATGAATTTGTTGTACTTAGTATAGAGGATAACGGTTTAGGGATTGATCTAGACAAGCATCACGCAAAATTATTTGGGATGTACAAAACTTTTCATAATAATAAAGAAGCTCGAGGCATAGGATTATTTATAACTAAAAATCAGGTAGAGGCACTTGGTGGCAGAATTGAAGTTGAGAGTAAAGTTAACGAGGGTACAACCTTTAAAATATTTATGAAATATGAAAAAGAAAATTGATGTAGCGTGTATTATAGATGATGACCCAATATTTATTTTTGGAGCACGCAAGGTGATGGAATTAGCTGATGTATGCAATGGTTTTTTGATTTATCGAAACGGACAAGAAGCATTAGATGCACTGCAAGGTATAATTTCTACAAACGACAAGTTACCAGATGTGATTTTGTTGGATCTTAATATGCCGATTCTAGATGGTTGGCAGTTTTTAGAAGAATTCGTGAAAATTCCTGTTTCTAAAAAAATTATAATATATATCGTATCGTCTTCAGTTGATCCACAAGATGTTTTACGGGCTAAATCTTTTGAGATCGTAAGTAATTATATAGTGAAACCAATAACAATGAAAAGTCTTGTTACTGTCTTAGAAGAAATTGAACATCTAGAGGAATGAGATTGTATTGATAATTTAAATAAACCTTTAAAAATATAGTATGGGAACTAAAAATATTAATTTTTTTATTAGCAGGTATTTTAATATCACTCTAAAGCTAATCTCTTGGGTTTAGAAGCGCTATTCTTTATTCGTTTTTGAACACTTCGTAAAAAGGCCTTACTGCCAAATCTTTTTTTGCGTAAACCTGGACTTTGGATGTTATTTTTATTTTTCAAATTAAATATCTTTTAGGGATTAATTATTTTATTACACTTAATCAATGCTTACTTATATAAATGTTAGCATAATTGAAAGTACAAATAAAAATATTGATGATAATGATAATAGTATAAAAGTTTTCTTATTATTTTTCATATATTACTTTATTTTATATTACCTATGTATTGCATGTCTGCTAGCGCCAGGTAATTCTTTGATGAATTTCAAAAAAGGATTAAAGTAAATTTTAAGATATCTTGCGTATATTTCCATGATTGTGTGTTTTTGATACGCACCTATATAGTGTGTATTTATGATTAAATTTTAGGTGACACTTTTACTAATTCATCATAAGTGCACATCCAATTGTTTTTATACATTCAATATATATGATTATAAAAATTTGTCAACTCCTTTAACTTGCTTTAACCTGTTCGTGTGTTATTTAACATAAATGATGTTAAAAATTAACCTTAATCGCTAATTTATTTAACAAAATTGATGTGAATACTATTTTGGTTTTACTACAAAAAAACACCTAAAAAGCATTAAAAAAGCTCATTTTTGAGCTTTTTTAATGCTTTTTAGGTATAAAATTGTTATTTAGGTAAAAATTTAAATAATTGCTTGTTATGGTATTTTAAACAACTTACATACATAATAAATTGCCATGACCTTGAGTTTATAGTGCTTTATATGATGCCATAAATACTATATTTAAATTGTTATTATGATGACTTAGACCAAGCTGTAAACATCCAATGTCTTTTCTCTAATCGTCTTATAAACTCTGTTGCCAATTCTTCAGTAGCCGCATCTCCAGTTTTTAAGGCTGCATCAATTAGATCTAATAAAGCATTGTGTAAGATTCCAAAATCTTTTAAAATTTCTTGTACCATCGCTGTAGGAATACGTTCTCCTTCAGCCTCTTCAATTTTAGATAATTCTATATGTTGTCTCAACGTATGTTTTGGTTTTAATCCAAATACCCTAATGCGTTCAGCAATAATATCAATTTGCAATTTTACTTCATTATATTCAATTTCAAATTGTTCGTGTAACTCAAAGAAGTCTCCTCCTTCTACATTCCAGTGAAACATCCTTAACTTATGATAATGTACGATATAATTGGATAAAAGTTGATTTAAGGATACTACTATTTCTGCGGTTTCGAGATAAGTAAATCCTAATTTTTTATAAGATTTTTGTTTCTTAACTGTTTCTGTCATAATATGTTGTGTATTTAAATTATTTTTCTACCTGTCCTTCAGATAGTATACTTTTGGATTCGGGTTCTGATAGTTTTTCATTCTCTTCAACTAGAGTTTTTACCTTTTTTTGCGATTGATTTCGAAGTGTTTTTAGATGATAAATTGTCGGTACAACAGCGACCACCGTAATTAGGATAGCAATAGAAAATGTTGTAAATAAAATCATTGATAAAGAAGCTTTGGCTTCCCAAAAGAAAAGTTTGATAGCGACTACCTGAGAATTTTGTAGCGTAAAGATGGTAATAGCAATTAATGATAATGCCGCTATAGTAAGTGTAGTTAATTTTTTCATTGTTCATATTTTTATCTAATCGACATATATCTTTAGTACACTAAGACGTAATAAAATAAATATCAAATAGAAGTATTATTATATTATTTAATTAATAAAAAACTCAAAAAATAGATTAACGCATTTGATCCAAATAGTATCTCAAATGCAATCTAAAATGGTATTACTAGACTAGAGTAGTAGATTAGATAGTAAAGGTTGAAGCTATAACCATTTCTTTTTTCTAAAGAATAGTAACAACCCAATAAATATTAAAATCATAATGCCCCACAAGGTATGATAACCATATTTGTATTTTAGCTCGGGTATATATTCAAAGTTCATCCCATATATACCAGCAATAAAGGTTAATGGAATGAATATTGTAGAAATAATAGTGAGCACTTTCATAATACCATTCATTTTGTTGCTAATTGTGGTCATATACATATCCATAAGTCCCCAGATCATTTCTCGATAAATATCAATATTTTCCTGTATGTGAATGATGTGATCATACAAATCTCTATAGTAGTCCTTATTTTTTTCAAGGATTAATATAGTGTCAGATTTTACAATTCTACCAACAACTTCTCTTAGCGGTAAAATATTTCTTCTGATTCGTAAGATTTCACGTTTGAGCGATTGTATTTCCTGAGTGATATTATCTCCTTCTTTTTCGTTAAATAACTCTTCTTCTATATGTTCTACCTTTTCACCAAGATCATCAATGATTACAAAATAATTGTCAAAAATAGCATCTAGAAGTGAATAGGCAAGGTATCCCGCTCCAGAATTGCGAATTCTACTTTTGGGATTAGTTATTCGAGCCCTTACAGGATCAAAGATATCTTCATCAGATTCTTGAAAAGTGATAACATAATCTTTTCCTAATACAATAGAAATATGTTCTACAATGAATTCTTGTTTTTTGTTGAAATACATCATTTTGAGAACTAAAAAAATATAGTTTTCATATTCATCTATCTTTGGTCGTTGATCTGTATTTACAATATCTTCCAGGAGTAGTGGGTGTAATCCATAAAATTCACCTATCCTGATAATCTCTTGGGTATGATTTAGCCCATTCACATTAATCCAAGTAATACGATCATTTCCTTTGAAGTTAAAAATATCTTCAACATTATTTGTGTCAAAAATACTATGAGTATCCTTTGTGTAATCTTGTATCTCAATTTTGGTTTCAAGATGTTCTTTTTCGCCAATATAAACTACAGTTCCTGGTGCTTTACCTAAGCTTTGAGAGGATTTAGGTCTTTTATTTTTCTTAAGGATAGATTTTTTTTTCATAGTCAATTACTTAAGTAGGTAAATGTATTAAAAAGAAATTTTGTAAAAAATTTGATAATGTTACGTAATTATATGTCAAAAAAATATAATCTAAATCTAAGTTAGTAGAAAGTTTAGTGCTTAATTTCATAAATTCCAAGAGGCTAGAGAGAACGGTGAAAGATACAAGACTTATTTATTCAATTTTCTATATTCATTGGGTGTTTTACCAGTAAACTTTTTGAATGTAGAATAGAAATTGGATTTAGATTGAAAGCCACATTCTAAACCAATAGATTCTATAGTATAGTTGTCGAAGGTATGATCTAGAAGTAGTTTTTTTGAAGCTTCAACCCTAAATTCGTTAATATAATTATTAAAACTTTTTTCTGTGTGCTCATTTATGAGTTTAGAAAGATACCCATGACTAATACTAAATTTTTCTGCAATAATATTTAGATTAATATCTGAAACTAAGTATTTTTTGTCTTCAACAATGTATGTGTTAATATTACCAAATGTTGTAGATCCGGTTTTTTCAACTTTCTTTAAGGGGCGTGATTTTTGAGCGTTTTTGCGAGTAGAAATTTTATTTATACTAACATAACCAATCCAATATATCCAAAACGATATGGAGATAAAAAAGGGGTAGGCATAAAAAGATTTCGGCATATTATGTTGAACCACAATAACAACACAACCCATTCCAATAATTAAAATACCAAGACCAATATGAACGATATTTTTTAACCAAAAGATTTCGGTTCTAATCTTATCTATAGATTTTCGATGATTGCTTTCATAAGTAGTAATCATTTTATAAATAAAATAAAAAACTACAGGAGTATATAAAAATGAAAGGATATTAGTATATAAAAATAAGCCTTGCTCGTAGTACTTTGTGATGTTATGATTTTGATTAATATGTACTTGATAAATAAATTGACTCAAATGGAGTAGTGTGATTAATAAAAATGGAAGTGTTAAATAATACCAATGTTTTTTAGTTAAAGTGTTTTTACCTAAATAATAGTGAATAAAAACATAAAAAAGTGGCACGACTAACCAGTGCCACGGAATATAAAGATTCCGAATAATAGAAGTTCTATTGAAAAAATTAACATCTATGAGAACGTGTTGAATATTACTAATGGATAGGAATAATATGGTTAATCCCAAGAAGAAACCACTTTTAGATTTATATTTCTTAACGAAGAAAACTATGATACTAAATATTAATCCTTGAATTGAGCCAAATAGTATAAAGAGTTGGAAAAAATTAAAATTAATGGTTTGCAAATGGTTTGAGGTTAATTATTTGATCTAAGTTAAATTTTAAATTGAAACTTACCTTATTTAGTTGTTTTAATACAAATTCACTTCAAAAATAGTTAAAATAAGTACATTTAAAACATTCCACCTTATATTGGTTTTTCAACTTGTTTGAGTTTGCTAGAGTGATTACCAAATACGATTTATGCAAAATCGTTGTCTTTGTATAATAAAATATACTATTTGGATGCATTTAATCAGAACAAACTCCTAATTTTCTGATAATCTACAGACAATAATTAGTAAACTTTAAACATCCATAAGAACGAATCAGCATAATTATAAACTACATATCTATATATCAATCTTCTGGAAGTTGAGAAAGTGCATGAAAACTAATGATATACAATTAGCTGCAGACCTAGTAAAGATTTTTTTTAAACGTAGTGCTAGTATATACAATTATTACTGTGCATAAAATACATTATGTTATCAAGATCATGTAAAAACAATAGTAAATACGTCCTGTATCTTCATATGTATTAAAATTCAGAACCTATGTATTTCATTTTAAAAGTAACATTGTCAAAAAATAAGACGGTTTAGACTTGAAATACTTTTACGAGTTATAATAATTTCTAACTATGTAAAAATAATTAGGAGGTATCTGAAAATCTTATAAAACAGAGTAAGAAAAATTAAAATAAGTAAAAAATGAAAAAATTGGAATTAAAGAATTTGAAAATTAAAGCCTTATCTCCAGAAGATAAAGCTAGTATTGACGGCGGTTTAGTCCCGACATTAGCAGTCGTAGGAGGTCCTTGTGGCATCTTAATAGATAGATTGACACGCATCCCTGATGATCCAGTAGGACCTTGTTCATCAAATGAGCAATAAACTAGAATTAACTTACTTAGGTATAAACGCTATTTCTCAAAACGATTTAAAGTTTATACCTAATTTTAATTTCAAACACTCATTAGACTTTGAGTATAATTACTTCTCAAAATGGACACATACTAACAACAACATTATATAATTGGAAACGTTTGAAATTTTAAACATAGAAGGCCAAGTTTGGAATTCTGTTAAAAATGAAAAAAAAATAGGATTACTAAATGGGCTTTCTGGTATTGCTCTATTTTATTCTAATCTATTTGAAGTATATAAAGATGAAAAATATGCTACGCGTTTACTCAAAGTTGTAGAACGCATTGATTGGTTAATTTCGGAAAAGATACCTTTAACAACTTTTTGTTCTGGTTTAGCGGGTTATGGATGGATGCTCCTTAATCTAAAAAAGAATACAATTGCTATTAGCGACGCCTATTTTAAAACTCTCGATACCGTATTAGAGGACGCTTTACTTTCTTTTTCTAATAAAAATGATTACGATTTTCTTCATGGTGCCACTGGTATAGCTATGTATTTTATCGAACGATTAAAAGTTAACCCCAATAATGAAAATGTAATAAAAATTTTAACTCTTTTTTCTAAAGACCTATTACATAAACTTATTCACGACTTTAACAATGTTACCGTATCTAAAGCTGAAGACAAAAAAAAAGAAATCATTTATTTTGGTTTGGCACATGGTGTAAGTAGTTTAATAAATTTCTTGTGCTACTTAAATCAATATATTACATCTTTGAAACCAGAAATAGAACAAGCACTTATTAAATTAATTACGTTTTTAAGGTCTAAAAAATCGTTTAATGCTATATCTCAACAATATTTTCCAAGTTATATTGATAATAAAGACGGTATAGGCATATCTAGATTGGGTTGGTGTCAAGGAGATTTAGGGATTGGTCTGGCTTTACTTAATGCCAGTATACTGTTAAATGACAATACTATAAAACAAGAGGCTATAAAGTTAATTACCTCTACAGAAAACATTTCTTTGAAAGTTTCGAGTGTTTTAGATTTTAGTTTATGTCACGGAAGTGTGGGTTTAGTTATACAATACAATATAGCTCAAAATAAATACACTTTAAATACGGAAGAAACTCAAAAAAGATGGTATCTGGAATTACAAAAGCAAACATGCAATTTCACAACTTTTAAAGCCTTCAGAGCCTCTGATTTAATTGATCATTCTAATATAATTATGGGAGCTTCAGGACTAGGACTTACACTATTGACCTTAGATGGAAAAATAAAAAATGATTGGTTGAGATGTTTAAATTTAATTGAATATCCGTTTTTAATCATAATCCTGTAATTCCAGCAATTACAAGTCTATCGAAGAGCTTCTCTTCGAAATACC
>CANLYR010000003.1 GCA_947495425.1 uncultured Aquimarina sp. | reverse complement strand
TATTAAATTGTTGTGTGGTAACTACAATTTACTGCCTTTTAGCAGTTTGCACAACTTTTTCTAAATGCACAACGGGTTAGTTTATTGTAAATCAATGTTCTTTGTGTACTGTGTTACCCTCCAATCGTAATCATACTTCTGTTATTGTGCTCATCTATTTGTTTAAATTTATCCAAGGTATCCATTCCATTACGAATTTTATGTTTGGTTTGAATTGCTTTTTGAACAATAGCAGTTATCGATTTCCCTGCTCTTAGCGAGGTTAACAGATCAGATTCTTTTGAAGAAAATAAGCAGTTTTTTATTTGCCCATTGGCTGTAAGACGTATTCTATTGCATCCATCACAAAAAGGATTGGTCACCGAGCTAATAATGGCAAATGTGCCTTGATACCCCTTTATTTTATAGCTTTTGGTAGTGTCATTAGGAGCGTCCTCGAGTTTGATTATCTCTTCTTTTTTGAAGTTTGCCTGTACTTCAGAAAGCACTTCTTGCAACGAAACCATTTTATCCATATTCCAACGATTTCCATCAAAGGGCATAAATTCTATAAAACGAATATGTAAAGGTAGCTTTTTGCTAAAATTGATAAAATCAATAATTTCGTTATCATTAAAGCCTTTCATTAGCACACAATTCACCTTTACAGTAAAACCTTCATTAACCAGAAGCATAATGTTTTGATATACTTTCTCAAAATAGTTTCTTCGGGTAATATCTGTATTCTTTTTGGTGTCTAAAGAATCCAGGCTTACATTAAGGGTTCTGATACCACATTTTTTAAAATGGTCTATAAATTTATCTACGATCACACCATTTGTAGTTAATGTAAGTGCTACAGGAAGCGAAGCAAGCTTTTCGATAATGAGTGCAGCATCTTTACGAACCAGTGGCTCTCCTCCTGTTAAACGAATTTTTGTAACGCCCAGATTTACAAACTCTTTGGCTATAGTATAGATTTCTTCATACGTCATGATGTGTTCCTTTGGAGATAATTGAATACCTTCTGCTGGCATACAATAGGTACATCGCAAATTGCAACGCTCGGTGAGCGAAATACGAAGATAGTTGTGTTTCCTGCCAAAAGTATCTGTAAGTATGCTATCTTTTCCAGATGTAACTGGTTTCGAAAACTTGTTATGTTTAGCGTCTGGCTTAGTCATGTCTGGCACCTTTTAAAATTCTAAACACATGCAATACTTCAGGAAAAATGGCATCCATGGATTCTTTTGCTCCATTTGTAGATCCTGGGAGTGCTAATACCAAGGTGTTTTTTATCGTTCCGGCAACACTTCTCGATAACATGGCATAAGGCATACGATCTTGGCCATAGTTGCGAATGGCTTCTTCAATTCCCGGAATAGTGCGGTCTAATAGCGGTTTTAAGGCTTCGGGAGTTACATCTCTTTTTGAGAGGCCAGTACCTCCTGTATAAATGATTAAGTCAGCTCCTTTTTCTTGATACTGTCTTGCTTTTTCCTGAATGATTTCTGTTTCATCAGGAATAATTATATAATCCAGAATATCGACTTCACAGGCTTCTAGTTTTGAGATGATGGCTTTACCCGCTTTATCTTCTTTTTTTCCTTCAGAAATCGTATCAGAACATACGATAACTGCCGCCCGCAAATCGTTACGGAACTTATCTTTATAATCTGATTTCCCTCCTTTTTTCTCTAATAGTTTGATATGGTGAATTTCTACTCCCTTATCTATGGGTTTCAGCATGTCATACATATTTAATGCAACCACACTTGCCCCATGCATAGCTTCGACCTCTACACCGGTTTTATAAATGGTTTTTATAGTGACCAAAACTGTAATTTTAAGGTCTTCAATTTTATAATCAATACCCGTATACTCTATAGGAAGCGGATGACAATCCGGAAGCAGGTCAGGAGTTTTTTTTACACCTAATAATCCTGCAGCCTTACTCATAGCAAATACATCACCTTTGGGAACTGTACCTTTTTGTATCGCTTCAATCGTTTCTCGGGTACTCACTTTAACAACTGCTTGTGCTGTTGCAATTCGTAACGTTGACGTTTTATGCGTGATATCTACCATGTATTATAAATAACAAATTAAAAAATTCAAAAAGAGATATTTTCTGAAAATATTATTTCATGAACTCACTGTTACATTGCGGAGTCAAAATATTTCATTTATAAAATTGACTATCTCTCGACTTCGCTCGTGATGACAGGATTTTCTTTAAAATTCACAAAATAGAATTAGCTATTTTGTTTCCACTGATGAGTTTGATCTTCAAAAACTTCTTTCCCAAAAATGGGAACATCTGCCTTGATTGTTTCAACTACAAATTCTAAGGCATCAAAAACTACCTTTCTTCTTGGTGACGATACAAAGACAAATAAGCAGATTTCTCCTGCATTTACTATACCAAGGCTGTGATAGATATGCATACAGGTAAGGTCAAACTTCTCGAAAGTAGCTTCGCGTATTTCATGAAATTTTTGATTTGCCATCTCTTCGTATGCGGTATAATCGATTGCCGTAATGACTTTGCCATCAATCTCATCAGCACGTACTTGCCCTAAAAAGATATTGTGTGCTCCAATGCTGGTTTTTGTTTGATGTTTTGCAATAGATTCACCAATAAATTGAGACGAAATCGCCCCCGGGACAAATACATTTTTTGGTTTCTTTTTTTTCATAACTAATTTTCTATAGTTCTTTTACTGCCTCATGTTCATAAAGTGCTACGGCACCTCCTTTTACATGAGAAACATTTTTAAATCCTTGCTCAAGTAGCAGTGCTACAGCTTTTTTACTTCGGAAACCTGATTGGCAAAAAACAATTGTTTCTCTTTCTGTATCAAGCATGTTTAATTGTTCTTTTAGTGTTCCTAGAGGAATACAAATAGGATGTAGACTTTTTATTTTTGGCTGTTCATGAGCTTCACGAACATCGATACACTGAATATCTTCTAATTGAAATACATCCTTAGCTACGATTTCAATACTTTTTTTAATTCCGCAGAAAAGATCATAATCCTTAGCTTCAAAATCAGCTTTGGCAGCTAATACTTTAGAGATCTCAGCGTCAACACGAGGTATTGAAAATGTAGAAAATTTAGCAGAAAGGCTATCATACATCATTAATTTTCCGCTAAGAACATCGCCAATCCCTAGAATAATTTTTAAGACTTCATTTGCTTGCATACTTCCTATAATACCGGGGAGTACTCCTAAAACACCAATTTCTGAACAAGAAGGTACGCTGCCTGCTTTTGGGGGTTGAGGAAATAAACATCGGTATGTAGGACCTTTTTGATAATTAAAAACCGACACTTGGCCTTCGTATTTAAAAATAGCACCGTAGACTAAAGGTGTATTAGTAATCACACAAGCATCGTTAACCAAATACCGAGTAGCAAAATTATCGGTACCATCTACAATGATATCATATTGAGAAAAAAGGGATATTGCATTTTTGGGTGTTAATTTTTCGGGATAAGCATGGATAATAATTTCTGGATTTAGGTTAGTTAGATAATTCTTTGCGGTAAGGGCTTTATTTTTGCCTATTGAATGTTCTCCATACAGTACCTGGCGATGTAGATTTGAAACTTCGACACTATCAAAATCTACAATACCAACAGTGCCCACGCCAGCGGCTACAAGATATTGTAATATTGGGCAGCCTAATCCTCCTGCTCCAATAACCAAAACTTTTGATGCAGTAAGTTTTTCCTGACCAGATGCTCCGATTTCAGGAAGAATAGTTTGTCTGTGGTATCTAGAAGTAAACGAACTCATAATTGAGATTTCTTTTTTTTAATTTGATTTTACCCTCCTGCAAAAGGCGGCAATAGTGCTACTTCGGCTTCGGTAGTAATGATGTGATTATGATTTACTAATTGTTGATTGATAGCAACTTTAAAATCTTTGTCGCTAAGTTTTGGATATTGATGTTGCAATTTTTCTAACAATTGGGATACAGAACAGGATTCGGTGTGCAGTTGTTCTTCTGTAATCGCTGTGGCTTCTGCCAACATTCCAAAATATTTAATGGTTAACTGCATATGTAATTGCTTTTAAGTCTTCTTGTGTATTTATATTTGTCACCAAATGATGCTCATTTTCTAAAACAGGAATTGTTTTTACGTTTAATTCTGATACTAGTTTTTGTAGCCGTCTTTCATCATTGTTAAGTAATTCTATGCATTTTTTTGCACATCGCTTTTTATAGCTTGCGATGAGCGGAATTGTTTTTCCTTTTGCTTCATATTGAATAATGTCGTAATCCTCTTGATCAGCATGAATCAGTTGTTGTAAAAACTCGGTAGTAAGTAATGGGACATCACAACTTACGACTAGACTGTTTTTGGTTTTAGCATGTGTTAGTCCTGCATGCAATCCTGCAATTGGACCCGCATTTGGGATGATATCTTCAACTCTTTTAATGTTGAAGGTATCATAGTCAGCATTGCTACTTACAATTAAAAGCTCTGATACCAGAGGTTGTATCGCTTCAATAATATGTCTTATGAAAGGTTTTCCATCAAGGAGTACCAACCCTTTTTCGCTTCCCATTCTTGAGCTTCTACCACCGGCAAGTATTATTCCTGTTATGTTTTTATCTGTATGCAATGATTTTGCTTGCTTTATAATGAAACCTTTTTTAATTCATGATCAAGAAATTCCCAGCACTTTTGATTAATGGTATCGAAGGTTTGAATCGCTTTTTCTCCATATGCTGTTAGGCTGGCACCACCGCCACCTTTACCACCTGTAGCAGTTATCACTAAGGGTTTTTGAGCAGTTTTATTCATACTATCAAGCAAATTCCAAGCTTTTTTATATGACATTTCGATAATGATTGCAGCTTTACTTAGTGATCCTGTTTGTGCAATAGCTTTGAGCAAACGAACTCTACCTTCACCCAAAAAAACGCCATCTTTGGATTCGATCCAGATCCTACTCCTTATTTTATAATCCATACCTACCGTTTGGTTTTTAAAGATACAACGATTTTTTTAGGTTGTATTTTCTTTAAATAAATTTTAGTAAATAAAGATTTTGAAACTTTGTTATTGATGATAAGAATCATTTTTTGGAGTTTTTATGGTAAATCGATGATCTGAAGAGTATCTCCAACCTTTACTTCGTGTATTTCTTCGGGAAGGTATACTATTGCATTAGCTACCGCAAAGGATCGTAACATAGAAGAAGCCTGACCATCAAGAATGGTAGCTTTGTTATCTGCTACTATTGCTTTTAAAAATTCTGCACGTTGTCCTTTTTTTTTATAGTTTGAATCGGAAATAGCTGTTCCTCGTTTTAAATCATGATGTGGGTGTCCTGAAATTTTCTGCAAAGCGGGAATTACATAGATATAGAAACAGCTTAATGAAGAAGCCGGATTACCGGGCAAAGCAAAAATTGTGGTCTCTTCTTTTTTTGCAAAAAATAGTGGTTTTCCCGGTTTTTGCTTTACTTTATAGAAAATCTCTTCAACCTTAAGGTCCCTTAACGCTTTACCCACAAAATCATAATCTCCTACAGATATACCACCTGAAATCAGAACGACATCGTATTGATGAATAACTTTATCTAATACTGTTCGGGTAGCCTCATATTGATCTTCTATTTTAAAAAAATCTACAGCTGTGAAACCATACGTTTGTAGTGCTGCTGATAACATTACAGAATTACTTTCGTAAATCTGTCCAAATTGTAAGGATTGCCCCGGTGCTACTAATTCGTTACCTGTAGCAACAATTGCTATCGAAGGTTTTAGATACACTTCTATTTCTGTAATTCCTAAAGAAGCTAAATATCCTATGCCGGCTGGTGCTATAATAGTTCCTTTTGAGAGTGCGATCTCATTTTTTTTTATTTGCTCCCCCGCCGGACGAATATTTGAGTTTTCTAAAACGGTTTCTTCTATAACAACCTGATTGTTTTCTATGCTTACTTTTTCTTGCATAATCACCGCTTTTGCACCTTTAGGTACAGGAGCACCCGTGAAAATTCGGATTGCTTCTCCCTTTGAAATAACAGGATCGCTATCGTCACCTGCTTGTACTTCTCCTGTAAGTGTATAGCTTTTTTCTTCGATCGACCCCAGGGCATAACCATCCATAGCTGATTGCCTGAAAGGAGGCATATTAATAGGCGAAAGGATGTCTTTCGCTAAAACAAATCCAAGTGCCTTATGGATAGGAATACTAATGGTTTTATTTGTTTTTTTTGAATGACTTAGTGTGAGTTGAAGGGCCTGCGCTACAGATATCATGATAGGTGTCGTTATATCTGTAAAGATACAGCGAAAATTTAATTTTAGAACCACAATCATGATGCGGTATTTCTTCTATCTTTGTAGTATGAAATTTTTGGCAGTTATACTATCGCTATATTTTCTTGCACTGAACTTTGTTCCGTGTGAGGACACTCACCTGGATATAGATGATATTCAAATTGAAATTTCTCAAAATGTAGATAGTAATCATGATCATGATGGATCAGATCAGTGCTCTCCATTGTGTGAATGTCAATGTTGCCATGTGCATGTCATTGGTTTTGATTTGCTTCAATTTAGAACACATCTGGGTCATATTCCTACTAAGATATTTTCTCAAGATAATGATATTATCAAAGATGTAGTCTTCCCCATATTACAACCTCCTCAACAAATTGGTTAAACGTAAAGTATATATGAGAACTTCGTGATGGAGTTTTAACTATTTTTTAATCAATTAATTACTAGTACATGAATTTACAAAATATTACCCTGTGGGGTATAGTCTTGTGTTGTGTCTTAACGAGTCAACAAAGTTTGGCACAAGCTTCAATACAAACGGATACTTTAGAAATAAAAGTCTTAACAAAAAAAGAACCGCTACCCGGTGCGTCAGTCTATATACAATCTTTACAAAAGGGAGGAATCACTGATAGTAATGGAATAGCTCGAATCGAAGATGTGCCTATGGGAACCTATTCGATATCAATTTCTTTTATTGGATATGAACAAATTGATCAATTAATAACAGTGCCTCTAGGAGAATCACTTATTTTTTATCTTGAAGAAAATGAAAACGCTCTGGATGCTATTGTTTTAAAATCGACCAGAAGCACACGTACTATAAGAAAGATACCAACCCGTATTGAATTTATAGGTGCAGAAGAGTTAGGAGAGAAAGTGGCCATGAACGCTTCTAATATTGCCATGGTGCTTAGAGAAAGTACGGGGATACAAATGCAGCAAACTTCACTGAGTAGCGGCAATACTAATATTAGGATTCAAGGGTTAGATGGTAGATATACCCAATTATTAAGAGATGGATTTCCATTATACAGTGGATTTTCTAGTGGACTGAGTATTTTGCAAATCCCGCCATTAGACTTAAAGCAGTTTGAAATCATAAAAGGAAGTTCTTCTACCTTGTATGGTGGTGGTGCTATTGCCGGATTGGTTAATATGGTGTCAAAAACACCAGAGGAAGATCCACAATTGGATATTATGTTTACCCAAACGCAAGCTTTGGGAAGTACGGGAAACGTTTTTTATAGTCAGCGTAGCGATAGGTTGGGGTGGACATTTTATGGTTCTGGAAACTACCAAAAAGCCTATGATCCAGAAGATGATGGTTTTAGTAATTTACCTCAGACAAAATCTGTTACAATTAATCCAAAACTATTTTATTATCCTTCTGAGCATACAACAGTATGGTTTGGCGTCAATGGGACGTATGATGACAGAAAAGGTGGCGATATTAGAAAAATAGAAGAGGGTCAAAATGGAATCCATCAATACACAGAAGAGAACCTATCAAAACGATTAAGTACACAAGCAGTGTATGAAACTAAAATAGATACTACGCAGTCACTTTCCGTAAAAAATAGTGTATCTTATTTTGATAGAAATCTAGAGATACCCGACCTTATATTTAAAGGAAGACAATGGAATACATTTACAGAGGTTACCTATCAAAGACAGCATACTGTTACAGAATGGGTCTTGGGTGCAAATTTGTATTCAGCATCCTTTGATGAGGATTCGCAACGTACTGAAAGAGACCAAAATGATGTTACCTATGGTGTATTTGCAAATCACATTTATGACCTTTCAGAACATTGGATCTTAGAGAGTGGTTTTAGAGCAGACTATGCCCAGGATTGGGGATTTTTTCCTTTACCCAGAGTTTCATTATTATATAAAGTAAATACTTCTTTCTCGAGTAGAATAGGGGGAGGTCTGGGGTATAAAATACCTGATATTTTTACTGAAGAAGCAGAGTTTGTTAATTTTAGAGAGGTACAGCCTATAGATAAAGATGCATTACATGCAGAACGATCTTACGGGATTAATCTTGATTTTGATTATGAAACCAGGCTATCTAATACCATCAAATTTTCGATCAATCAATTGTTTTATATCACAGCTATTCAAGAAGGATTGTTATTGAATACTACTGCTACAGATATGTTTCAGTTTGAAAATGCTCAGGATGATATTTTAAGTAAAGGAGCAGAAACTAACATCAAGTTTACCTACAAAGATTTTAGATGGTTTTTGAATTATGCTCTTATCGATACTAGATTAAATTATTTACCCGGTAACCCACAAAAACCACTCACCGCAAGACATAATGGAGGTAGTGTATTTATGTATGAATCTCCATCATGGAGAATCGGATTTGAAACCTATTATACAGGCACGCAATTGTTGTCTAACGGCATTAAAACTACAGATTTTGTGACTATGGGGGTATTGGGCATACGTAATTTTAAGTGGGGGAGTGCATTTGTAAACTTTGAAAACTTTACTGATAGAAGGCAAAGTAGGTTCTCACCTCTAGTGGCACCACCACATAATGATCCGATATTTCCTGAAATTTATGCTCCTACCGATGGATTTATTTTTAGTGCAGGTATTATTCTCAAACCTTTTGGCAATGAACATCATCATGAATAGATCACATATATTGTATACTTAAAGACATGGAGTATAGTAAAAAAATCAGGTACCTAAAGAGGGTTTGCAAATATGAAGATAAGTTAGTCGATAATTTGGCACCAAGATATTTTGTGTCTTGGTGTCTTTTTAAAATGTAATAGTGATATTGTGCCAGGAATCTATGTTCTTATAGGTGATTGAAAAACCATAATATCGAACAATACGTTGCACTAATGATAAACCAAGACCACTAGACTCAGAATGATTACCCGATTTTTTGAATCTCTCAAATAGTTCTTTCTCGCTAACATTTAGCGGTTTGCCTGTGTTTTTAATTCTAAAATATGTATTAGTTAAAATTAATTCTAATTTTCCATTTTCAACATTATGTCGTATAGCATTAATAATTAGATTATTGAATAAAACATATGCCATAGTCTCATGGATTGATAGTATTGGGTCTCCTTCAAACCTAAATGATGTTTGAATGTTTTTGATGCTAATTAATTCTTCAACATTTTCTATTCTTGCTTTTAAATATGGTGATAATCGTAATTCTGTAACCTCAATAAACTGATTGTTATCAATTTTTGATAATAATGATAGATTATCCTTCAATCTCGATAATCTACTAGTAGCTTCATAAACTTGATTTAATGAAGTCAGTTGTTTTTCAGAAAAACCTGAATCTTGAATCAATACTTCAATTTTATTTTTGATAATGGCAAGTGGTGTTTGAATTTCGTGAGAAGTGTTTTCGGTATATTCCTTTAAGTTTCTATAATCTTCAGACACCTGATTTGTCATTAACTTTAATGTAGAATTGAGTTCGCGAAACTCTATTATTTTTGTTTTATTGAACGTTAGTGGATTTGGCTTTTTAACGTTAAATTTTTTGATATCCTCTAAAGTAGCATAAAAGGGTTTCCATATCTTTTTTGATATAATATTGCTGAGAACTAACATGGTAGAAAAAAATAAGAGCGTAATTATGGCAATAATTTCTGTAACCCCTTGTATTAAATCTTCTGTCGAGAGCAAGGATTTTGTTATTGTTAATATATAGAAATCATCTTTTACCTTATCAGAAAACGTAATTTGTCTATAATTTAATTCCTTTTTTTCATATTTGTCATATAATACAGTATCTCTTACAAACGTTTTGATTTGAGGATCACTATTTGCCTTCTGGATAGCAATATTATCTCCGATATTCAAGTTATAACTATTTAGGATGTCATCATGTTGATGCAACTCTTCTATTAATTCTTCCTTTTCGGCAAATAACTTATCATTAAATTCATTGTTAATTATACTCTTAATAACAAAGTAAGATGTGATACCTGCAATAAGGGAGATGATGAGTAGTCCAACAAAATAGTATCGATTAGATAAACTTAGTAATTTCATTGATCACAAAATTTATATCCTACGCTATATACTGTTTGTATATAATCGTTTCCGCCAAAGTCACATATCTTTTTCCGAAGATTTTTAAGGTGTGAATATAAAAAATCATAAGAATCAGCCATACCCATTTCATCACCCCAGAGATGTTCTGCAATAGCACCTTTGGGAATTACTCGATTTTTGTTTGATATAAAATATAGAATCAAATCATATTCTTTTTTCGTGAGCTTGATAGTTTTATTATGCACTTTTACAGATTGTTCATAAGGGCTTACTGTAATTTCGTTGAAGGTAATCACATTTTGAGCATCAAAATTTCTTCTCCTTATAACAGCTTTAATCCGTGCATTTAATTCGGCTAGATTAAAAGGTTTTGTTAGGTAATCATCTGCACCTATATCTAATCCAGAAATTTTATCTTCGATTGCATTACGGGCAGAGACAATAATTATACCTGATTTCGACTTCATTTCTTTAACCTGAGTAATAATGTCCAAGCCACTACCATCAGGAAGATTAATATCTATGATTAGACAATCATATTCATGGTCCCAACTTTTTTGTTTGGCATCAGCAAGATTATCTACTAACTCACAATAATACCCTTCTCTTTCCAGATAATTGATTATCGAATCTGCCAGTAAGAATTCATCTTCAACGATCAGTAATTTCATAGTATAGTTAGTACGTTATTAATGCTGTTGATGTAATTAAAAATATGCAATAATTAAAACTACAGATTTTCTACAAATTCTCTGCAGAATCATCCTTTATGTTTGCACCCTATAAAACAACTATAGTAGTTTAATTATTGTGAATCTAAATTTTTTAATTTCTAAATCTAATGAAGAACGTAATAGTGTTAGGCATAATTACTTTATCTCAAATCAATTATTCGCAAACAGAGGTTAGTTATCAAAAAGCTGTAGGTCAAATTACTAACAACTAGAATTCCACCAAATTCTGAAATAACAACATTACACTAAGAAGAGTGCTAACCAATAATCTTAATACCATTATAATGAAAATTAAATTTTTAAATCAAAAAAATACGACAACACTTATTGTACTTTTTGTATGTGTTTGTAGTCTTACAAGCATTAATGGACAGACAAAACACAAATATGGTGTGATGACCTTTAATAAAGCGATTAACATTGCTGAAAAGCAAGGGATGTTACTTCAAAGAATGGGTAAGGATTATTTATATATGGTTGAAAATTCTGATGATAGCAAAGCTTCTAAAGATCTTTTGACTAACAAAATAATTTTTGAAAAACAAAATGAAATTCTTCTTAAGAATACTGATAATAAAGTTACTAAAGCAAAAATTCAAAAAGCTAACAGCATGTGGTCAGCTTTTAAAAAACTTATAGTCGGTACTCCAAATTTTGACAATGCTAAAAAAATAATTGATCAAAATACAGATATACTTTATGCAACAGAGGGTGTAGTTAATAGTATAACTGTAGAATCAAAAAATGCGAATACACATTTAACAGGGCAATTAAGCAGTGACGATGCTTATTTAGAGAAAGATAAAGCACTCAAAAAAATACTTGCGATATGTGGGCGACAACGAATGTTAACCCAGAGGTTGGCGTTATATTATTTGGCTAATGATGCAACGCTAAAAGATAAAAACACTGAGCAAATGCTAAAGAACGTATACAACGAAATAGAGGGTATAAACACACCATTACTTATTTCTGATTTTGATAATGATGAGATTGATCAAAAGATTGCAGAGGCCTTAGCACTATGGGATCTTGTAAAAAAAGATAAGCTCATGAAATTGGCATATGATGATAAAGAAATATATAACCTCTCTAACAATCTTACTAAAGCATACAATGCTATAATCACTTTATACGAACACATCGAAATTTAATAATTATAAAATTTATTTTTAAAACTATTTATTATGAAAAGTAAAATGTTATTCATTTTTATTTTAATCTTTTCTCATGCATTAATCAATGCTCAGGAGAAAGAAAATCACGAATCATCGCACGAATCAAAAGACACATATGATGAACGTGGAGAATTTGAAAAAGGAGACATATTCATATCTGCCTTGTTTGGATTTGATAAAATAACAAAAGGAGAAGAAAATGATGTAGAGCTTGAAATGTCGGGCAGATTAGGATACCTAATTACCGAAAGAGTTACCGGTGGAGTAAAGATTAGTTTAGAAAATGAAAAAATAGAAGCAGAAGGGTTAGAAAATGAAGAAATTCAAAAGACGTTGATTGGGCTTTTTGGTAGATATGATTTTACTCCTCATCATAAATTTTCACTTTTTGGCGAAGTTGGGTTTGATTATATAACATCAAAAATAGAAGAAGGAGAAACAGAAATAGAAGAAGAAGGATTTCGTGTAGGCATGAGTCCTGGGATTACTTATTTTTTAAACAGCCATTTTGCAATAGAAGCTTTTTGGGGAGCATTAGAATACAGAACCAGTAAAGTTGATGGAGAAAGTGAGTCTACAGATGAAATTGTAATTGGATTTGATTTTGAAAATATCAATTTTGGATTAGCCTATAAGTTTTAACATAGATTTCCCCTCTCAGACAGCCCTTTTTTGCAGGTTTTTTTAATATCAAAATTATACTTGTTTATTAAAATAGCCATGTAATTATTGGGCTGTTTGTATTAATAAAAGATTACTTATCTTATGCTATACAAAAAGATAAAAGCCAAATATTATATGGTTTTAATAAGAAAAATAATACCTAATCGTTTATTGATAACACAGGCAAAATATTATTGATCAATTGTTTCATATCAATTCATCAAATTAGAGAACTTTTTAGAAACTTCTTAAAAAGTTCAATCCTCTTCAGATTAAATATATTGATGCCATTGCATACAACGATTCTTGCATGGCGAGAAGTTACAGCAAAAGTATGGTACATCCTTTGCGCCTGAACTAAAAAGATTCCAAACTAATTATCGAGTGTTTATTTTTGATTGCTTTTAGAAGAAGTCAAATTCTCACGTTATATAAAAAATATTGAAAATTTTGAATCTAGAAGCGTCTGCGCTTCTCATTAGTAAGGCACTTGAGTAACATGTTTATTGAAATCTAATATTTTAAAATAGTAACACTTTTAATTATAAAAGTATTACTATTAAATATTTGTTAAACATACGTTATAAAGGTTTTGGAATATTATATTTGTTTAGTTTTTTAAAGATAACATTAAACAATATGAAAAAAACCTTACTATTTTTAGTCCTTATCTTTTTTGCTATAGTAGAATGCAAAGCACAAGGACCTGATGAAGACCAATTAGGTGCTTGGTATATGTATTTTTTCAATACTACTTTTAAAGAATCTAATTGGGGAGTACAAGGAGACTTGCAATATCGTGATTGGCGAGGTCTGGGTGATAGGGAACAACTTTTACTACGTTCTGGCATCACATATACTCCAAAGGATTCTGGAGTTAAGTTTACGTTAGGATATGCCAATATTTCAACAGGGCAGTTTGGTACTGAAATTGACAATCCGGTACTTGAAAATCGTATCTACCAAGAGGCGTTGTTCTCCAACACACTTTTGAAAAGATTATTAATAACCCACCGCTTTCGTTATGAACAAAGATGGGTTGAAGATCAGGATTTCAGGACGCGATACCGTTACAATCTTTTTATGAATATACCTTTCAATAATGCGACTTTGATAAAGAACACCTATTATATGGCATTTTATAATGAAATCTTCATTAATGGGGAACGCAATATTGGTGATGGTCGTAATGTTCAATTTTTTGATCGAAACCGAACTTATCTAGGTTTGGGCTATGCTATCAACAATACGTTAAGGTTTCAGTTAGGGTGGATGGAGCAAACCACCGCAAACTGGCAAAAAGGGCAATTACAATTTAGCCTGCACCATACATTTTAAATTTAAACTATAGAACAAATGAAAAAAATCTTATTACAATTATTTGCAATCGCAGTTTTAGTTTTAACAGTATCATGTCAAGAAAAAAGCAAAGATACAAGCGCGAATACAATAACTACAGAAAATCAAGCTCAAGAAATTGAAAAGCCTGTTGAAAGTATTCTAACCGCAGAAGAACAAGCAGGAATGACACCTCAAGAAATAATCGGACGCCTAAAAAAGGGGAATGAAAATTTTGTTAATAACAACCTCACACGTCGTGACCATTCGGCACAACGTAGAAAGGCGATGATTGGTCAGTTTCCAAAAGCGATAGTGCTATCATGTGTCGATAGCCGCGTTCCTGTCGAGGATGTTTTTGATTTGGGAATAGGTGATATTTTTGTTGCCCGTGTAGCCGGAAATATTGAAAACAAGGATATTGTAGGTTCGATGGAGTTTGCGACAGCAGTAGCTGGCTCGAAGGTAGTTATCGTAATGGGTCATACTGCTTGTGGCGCAGTAAAGTCTACTATTGATAAAGTAGATGCACGATCTATGAATATGAATTCTCTGGCAGATTTGATGGAAGAAATTCAACCTGCTGTTGAAGAAACTAAAGTAGAGGGTGAGCAAAGTTCTAAGAACACAGCATTTACAAATGAAGTGATTACCAACAATGCGATGCGAACGGTTAAAAATATACGAGAAGCTTCTCCAACAATGTCAGAAATGGAGGACAAAGGTGATATTGTTATTGTCTCAGCAGTCTATGATATGGAGAGCGGAAAGGTTACTTTTAACAAGGACTAAATGTAGAATATTTAATATATATTACCTTGTGTTTTGACTATCAAAGACTAAATTACTATTCTAGTTTTAAACAAGAATAGAGAACACAATATTTTGTATCTAAATCCAAATGAGGCGATCTAATAGGTATTAGACGCCTCATTTTTATTCAGATCTAAACCGAATGAACAATATTTTTTGGAAGGAATCATAGGGAATACTACTATCTTAACTTTGATCCATTACCTCTTTGATCCCGTCTAGCATCCAAGGCATGAGCTCTGAAACGGTTGGGTGTACCAGAACTACACTACGGTAATTTCTGCATTCTATACCGCTATGCATTATTGCAGCAAACATATTAATGATTTCGTCGCCATTGATCCCCAAAATTGAACCTCCTAGTATTAAATCTGTATCGCCGTCTACCAATAGCTTAGCAAATCCCTTAGTCTCTGCCATTTCTTTGGCTCTCCCTATTTTACTTAAGGGATATGTAGCTTTCAAAACATTTTTTCCAGAAGCCAAAGCTTCTTTTTCACTCATTCCTACCCTGCCCAATGGTGGATCTGTAAACAAACCATAAATAGGAATTCTCTGGGAAATCTTGCGAACTCCACCAAAGAGATAATTTAATACAATTTCTGCATCGTTTACGGAAGTGTGAGTAAAAGCACCTTCTCCATTAATGTCTCCAAGAGCAAAAACACCCTCAATACCAGTTTTGCAGTAGTCATCTACTTTGATGTATCCTCTTTTATCAGTAATAATAGAAGTGTTTTCTAATCCTATAGCGTCACTATTTGGGAGACGTCCAATAGCCACAAGAATATCTGAGCCTTTAATAATTTGTTCTCTACCATTTTTTTCTACAGTAAGTTGTATGCCACTCTCATCCTCAGATATCGATGTTGCCTCAGCACCAAAAATGATATTGATACCTTCTTCAATTAAGATGTCTTTGATGGCATCAGCTACATCATTATCTTCTCTAGGCATTAATTGCTCTGCACGTTGTACGATAGTAATCTCACAACCAAACCTCTTATAAATTTGTGAAAATTCTGCTCCAATATAACCGCCCCCAAGTATTATGAGATGATTGGGTAAGTTTGGTTTATCCAATAGCTTTGCACTATCCATCCAGTTCACATTCTCAATACCATTAATATTCGGTATTCTAGGTCGAGTTCCGGTATTGATATAAATGTTGTCTCCTGTTATCTCTTTATTGTCTACTTCTAAAGTTTTGTTATCGATGAACATTCCTTTGGCGGGGTAGAAATCAATATTAGTGGTGTTTTCTAACCATTTTTTCATTCCATCGCTATTACCATTACGTATTTTATTCATACGCTCACGCATTACAGGATAATTAATTTCTATTTCACCTGTCTTAAAACCAAATTCAGAACCTCGCCTTGCCAAGTGTAGAGCACGTGCACTTGCAACCAAGGTCTTAGTAGGGGTACAACCATAATTGACACAGCTTCCTCCAACTTTTCCTTTTTCGATTACCGCTATAGTGTCACCTGTTTCTATAAGTTTTCCTAATAATGTCCCTGTTGCTTGTCCGGTTCCAAGAATGATATGATCGTATTTTTTCATGATATAATTTTGATATTATTACTCTACCTTAGTTAAAAGATTGTGCATGGTCATCGAGATTTAAATACCAGGCTAGCCTCGACATTTTACCTTTTATTTTAGAATGCCTTTTTAGCCTTGCCTAGAAATTGTTTACTAATGTTTTCCATTCCTTTTTTAAAAATGAGAAAGTTACCGTGTTGTGCATTTTGAAAAAGTGGCGCAAACTGCTAAAAGGCAATAAATTGTAGTTGCAACATTATAATTTATATGTTACAACTTTACAGCAAATTACGATAAAATATCAGAGGTCATAAAAAATTAGAAACAAAATCTAACTATTAACATCAACTTTATAAACCTAGATTACTAGATATTGAACTGATAGCGACTGATTTATCTTTTTCGAATTTTACCTATAGTGTATCTACCAAAATAGAGCGCAATGTTGTAATAGGAGAAAGAGAAAAATCATTCAATACCATATCACTTTTGTACAAAAAAAGCCTATCGGTCACTATATAGACCTTGAAGACTGGGATAACAAAATTTGAAAGTCAACAAATCCAATCCGGATGCAGACAATCTAATTAGCCTATTATCTTCAAGATTATTTCAGGTCCGCAAAGGGTTAATGAACCTACAAAGTGAAAATACTGATTTATCTACAAGGCAAATTAAAAGAAATATTTACAAACCCGCATCAAGTCTTACTTTGTTTGACTATGCAAAAAGCATTTAGAAACTATATCGGAATAGCGATTTAAAAACCACTAGTGACTATCAAGCTAATTGTATACTTAAAAAGTCAGATGATCCATTAGACAAAGTATTAAATTTTTTAATAAAATTAAACCATTTGGTCTAATTTAAAAATAATTTATATATTTGCCCTCGATATGGGTTACAAACATAACAAAGAAGATATCTTAAAAGTAGGATACGAAGTATTTCGTATAAATGGTTATCACAATGTAGGCATCAATCAAATTTTGAAAGAGTCTGGTATTCCAAAGGGTTCTTTCTATAACTTCTTTGAATCCAAAGAAGATTTTGCCCAGCAGGTAATCCACCAATATGGTGAGAATAATAAATGCTGGATGGAGGATTTCTTTGAAAATTGCGACCTATCGCCTATAGAGTGCTTGAAGTCTTTCTACTCCTTTATGATGAATTTGAACGAGGAAGATAAATACAGCGGAGGTTGCTTGGTGAATAATATGAGTGTGGAGGTTGGTCACCGTAGTGATGTGATAGGCGCAGAGGCAAATCTTCATTTTGTGGGCTGGTTAAATGTTCTGGCTATGGAAATTACTAAAGGACAAGATGCAGGAGAAATTACTAAAAACTTCTCGGCGCTTGAATTAGCCGAATATATGCACGCTGGGTTTTACGGAGTTTTAGCCCGAACAAAAGTCACAAAAAATCGCGTCTATATGGACATTTGGTTCGAAATGACTTTCAAATTTATTGAGACTTAAAAAAATTTCATAATAAAATAAACAGAACAGTCTAATTAATTTAAATATGAAAATGAATAAAAGTTTAAAAATTTTGAGTTTAATAGTCGTAACCGTTCTTCTCGGTTCGTGTAAAGCAGTCGATTTGAGAACAGATGCGTTAAAAACTGACGCCATCACTAACGCAGAACAAAAAGGTAAAGAACTATTAATAGAAGCGAAGAATGCTATGGGCTATGATAAACTTGGAGAAACCGAGGTATATGAGGCCAATGCAAAGTTCAATTGGAAAGGAATTTGGTTATTAATGCCTATGAATGCTTTCCCCGGAAATAATAATAAGGAGCTTAAACTTCGATTGGCGACCAATAGCTTCGATGGGCAAGTTGAATACAAAGAAGGCAGAAAAGAAGGTGTTATACAAGGAGTCCAATCGTGGGAAGGTTATAAGAGAGAAGCCGGTAGCGATTATCTCAAAAGACACGAACACGATAGATATATTTGGGGACTGGCCACCTATCACTATCTGCTGGAAGCTCCGATGCATCTGCCAGATGCCGATATAATCAGGTATACAGGCAAAAAGGAAGTAGAGGGTCAAACTTTTGAAACAGTTTATGTCACTTGGGGTTCAGAGGAACCTAATAAGCAGTTTGATAGATTCTTGGTATACATCAATCCTACTACTAAACATATTGACCTTTTAGAAGTCACTATTAATGATTTCTTTCTCCCAATGCCAAAAGGAATGCAACACGCTACTGCAAGGTATGAGCGTAAAGAAACAAGTATAGGTGCTTATTTGCCTAGCAACATACAAATTCAATTGAAAGGCCCAAAAAAGCTGAATAATAAAGTGTATAGTTTCGCGCTAAGCGATTACAAATTTGACTCTTTTAATAAGTCTAAACTTTATCCACTAGAAGATGTCGAATTTATAGGGTTTTCAAAACTTACCGAAGAATAAGTTGTCACACTATTGCTCAATCTGAATCTAATGAGTATACCAACAGCAGACTTATAGATAAACTGATGCTCCAACAATCTGACTTAGTCTTCCAAAGAAATCATTTAGAGATAATACAGCTTTGATAACCATACATATAAAGTAAACTAATTTTAAAATAAAATGAACGAAATAAACAAACCACCTGATCCTACATTTGCCACACGCTGGGCAAAGTTCATTATAAAATTCAGATGGCCAGTGCTCATCTTATCCATAATCCTTGCAATCGGACTTGCTTCTCAAGCGAAAATGCAGTTTGATGGTGATTATCACGTCTTTTTTAGTGAGTCGAATCCAGAATTAGAAGCCTTTGATGCCCTTCAAGATAAGTACACCAAAGATGACAACATTGTTTTAGTTCTCGCTCCAAAAAACGGTAATGTGTTCACCAGAGAAAATTTAGTGGCCATAGAAGAGCTTACTGCCGAGGCTTGGAACACACCCTACTCATCGCGTGTAGATGCAGTCACTAATTTTCAACATACAAGCGCTGTAGAAGATGATTTGTATGTGGATGACCTTTCTTACGAGTCAGGTTCAAAAACAGATGCTGAAATTCTTGCAATCAAGGAAAAAGCATTAAAAGAACCGTTACTCGTGGATAGAATTATCAATGATAAAGGAAGTGTCACCGCCATAAATATCACTGTTCGGCTACCTGGAAAGGATAGTGCTGTAGAAATACCAGAGGTTACAGCAGCAACGCGAAAGATGGTGGCAGATTTTCAAGAAAAGTACCACAACTTTGATGTGTATACAACTGGTTTAGTTCCGTTAAATACAGCCTTTTTTGAATATTCTGAAAAGGGTTTTGCCCTTGTAGGGCTTATGGTGCTTGTGGTATTACTGCTTACATTTTTGCTTACGCGAAATATTTTTGCAATGCTGGCTACGATGCTCGTCTTTATGTTTTCTGCGATGTCGGCTTTTGGATTTATAGGTCTGATGGGTATTAAGTTAACACCTCCTTCCTCGGTGTTCCCAACGATGATTCTAACTCTGGCGGTGGCAGACAGTATACATATTTTAATCACTTATCTGCAGAAAGCACGTAATGAAGGGTACGAGAAGAAAGATGCCATTATTGAAAGTATTCGACTCAATTTTATGCCTGTTTTCATTACCAGTATTACCACGGTAATAGGTTTCCTAACGATGAACTTTGGAGACGTACCACCATTTTGGGATTTAGGAAACATCGTTGCTTTTGGAATGACAATGGCATTCTTATTTTCAACAACCTTCCTTCCAGCGTTTATGGCCATCTTGCCGCTATGGAAAAGGAAGAGATCTAAGGATGAACCAAGAAATGTTATCAGAGAAACTAGCTGGTACACGCGCTTTGGTCATTGGGTGGTTAAACAACCTGTTCGTCTCTCAGTAATCTCCTTAGTGTTCATTGGAGTCCTTACCTATCTAGCGACTTTTAATGTGTTTAACGATGAGTTTGTAGAGTATTTTGATACTTCAGTAAAATTTAGACAAGACAGTGACTTCATTAATGAAAATCTTACTGGCTTCTATAATGTAGAGTTTTCCGTAGGAAGCGGAGAAAGCGGTGGTATCAACAATCCAGAATATCTCAAAAAATTAAACGCTTTTGAAAATTGGCTAAATGAGCAACCTGAGGTTATTCATACCAATGCTTTTAGTGAAGTAGCCAGAAGGGTTAACCGCTCAATGCACGGAGATAACGAAAATTATTACAGAATTCCAGACTCCAGAGAAGAAGCTGCGCAGTATTTATTGCTTTATGAACTCTCGCTACCCTTCGGTCTGGATTTGAATAATCAAATCAATGTAGATAAGTCTGAAACGCGAGTTACAGCAACCTTAGAAAATACATCAAGTGTTGAAATGATAGCATTTACTGAACGTGCGGAGAACTGGCTTAAAGAAAACACTCCAGAATCAATGCACGCCATAGGTGTAAGCCCAACATTGATGTTTTCTAAACTCGGCTTCCGTCAGGCAGATAGTATGTTCAACGGAAACATTGTTGCTTTGCTACTCATTTCCATTATTTTAATGATAGCCTTGCGCAACTTTAAACTAGGACTTCTGAGTATCATACCTAATGTGGCTCCTGTATTGGTAGGCTTTGGCTTATGGTGGCTGTATAAAGGAGAAATTAATACTGGAATGGTGATTGTTTTTGGGATGACCCTCGGAATCATCGTTGACGATACCGTACACTTTATGAGCAAATTTTTACGAGCACGTAGAGAGTTGGGTTATGATGCTAAACAAGCTGTGATATACGCTTTTGAAACGGTGGGAAAAGCGTTAGTAACAACCACAATTATTCTCGTATCTGGATTTGCTATTCTATCTACTTCGCCATTTGCGCTCAATAGTTATATGGCCAGAATAACCTTAATCATCATTATCGCCGCTCTTGTTATAGACTTCATCTTGCTACCGTCATTACTCATACTGGCAAGTAAAAAAGAGAAACAAGTTCAGCTTAAAGCGAAAAATTAATTATCAAAATCTAATACATAAAATGAAAAAATCGATCATAACAACAACAGCAGTACTCGTAGGTTTGATAGCCTTTGGACAAATAGCTGAAGAAAGAGGTTTACAGATTGCCAAAGCTGCTGAAAAAGCAGATTTAGGTTTTGGAAGTAGTACCGTAGAACTTAAAATGACCTTAAAGAACAAGAATGGTCAGACCAGTGAACGTTTCTTAGAAACAAAAACGTTGGAACTTACCGAAGATGGAGACAAGTCCCTTATCGTTTTTAATAGTCCAAAAGATGTAAAGGGTACCGCTACACTGACGTTTACTCATAAAGTAGGTAGTGACGACCAATGGTTATACCTGCCTTCGATAGCTAGGGTAAAACGTATTTCTTCCAACAACAAATCAGGACCTTTTGTGGGCAGTGAATTTGCTTACGAAGACCTTTCTTCGCAAGAAGTTGAA
Source organism: uncultured Aquimarina sp. (assembly GCA_947495425.1). Classification (GTDB taxonomy): domain Bacteria; phylum Bacteroidota; class Bacteroidia; order Flavobacteriales; family Flavobacteriaceae; genus Aquimarina. The sequence continues at coordinate 219,169 of CANLYR010000003.1, read as the reverse complement.
AAGTACACCTACAAATTTATTGAGGAAGATGGTAGTAATTTAATAGTCGAACAAGACCCTGTTGACCCTAAATCTGGATATACGAGACGACTAGTTACCTACAATAAGGACAAAGGATATCGTGTGGAAAAAATCGAGTTCTATGACCGCAAAAACGCATTGCTTAAAACCTTGACCTACAGTGATTACAAATTATATAAAGACAAGTTTTGGAGAGCCAGTACATTCAATATGGTAAATCATCAAAGTAACAAAGAAACTCTTCTTGAATTTAGCAACTATAATTTTGACATAGCACTTACTGAAGATGACTTTAGTCAAGTTGCTCTCAAAAGAGCTGGTAAATAAAAGTTGATAGATGATTAGTTTTTAGAGCTGGCGACTGTTGTGCGAAAATGAAAAAGACATCGCCAGTTTAAAAAACTTTAAATCATAGCAGAATTCACACAGAGCGCAATCTCATCCCCTTGAACATTATTTTGCTAACAAGTTCAAAGAAATCACATTACCACAATTGGTGGTGTGATGCTTTGGCACAATAATTATTATGAATAAAACTAACATATTCTACATACTACTATTATTTGTTTCCGCTTTCGTACCTCGACTATGCTCGGCACAGGCTTCAGAGCAATCTGACACTTTAAAAACCATCAACCAAGATTTGCAATTTGAACTTGAAGCTGAGTATCGATATTTCTACGATGATGCACAATTTAATAGACAAGAAAATCACTATCCATCCGTGGCGTTTCGACCAGAGTATTCAATAGATTGGAACAAAGGCTACGAGAGTATCAACTTTAAAGGATTTGCCCGTTTAGATAGAGATGATTCTCGAACGCATTGGGACATCAGGGAACTTTATTATCAAAAGGCTCAGAACAATTGGGAGCTTAGCGTTGGACTAAAAAAAATATATTGGGGTGTTGCCGAAAGCAATCACTTGGTCGATATCATCAATCAAACCGACGCTGTAGAAACTTTTGATGGCGAAGAAAAACTGGGGCAACCGATGGTGCAATTCAGTTGGATTACTGATAAATGGGGAACTTTTAATTTTTTCTATTTACCATATCACAGGAAAAGGACATTTCCTGGTGAAGAAGGCAGATTACGCTTTGGTGTTGTCATTGACAAAGACGATTTGGGTTATGAAAGTAGCGCCGAAGAATTTCGACAGGATTTTGCGGTTCGATGGAAGTATTTTGTGGGTGCTTTTGACATAGGATTGTCACACTTTTACGGGAATGGCAGAGAACCACTGTTTGTATTTACACCTACAGGAGGTATAAATGCCTTTTACCCAGTAATCAACCAAACTGGACTAGACGTACAGATAACACACAACGCCTTTTTATGGAAAATTGAGTCTATATACCGCCACACAGATGCTCAGGATTTTTTGGCATTAGTAGCAGGACTGGAATACACGTTCAGTAACATTGACGGCAATGGTTTGGACATTGGGTTATTGACTGAATACCTTTATGATGAACGTGACGAATTAGCCCTTACCACACTACAAAATGACCTTTTCTTTGGGAGCAGGATCGCCTTTAACGATATCCAAGACACTTCTATACTGCTTGGTGGTATTAAGGACCTGGAACAGTCGAGTACTATTTTCAGCGTAGAGGCATCAAGACGATTTGGAAACAGCTGGACCGCCGAAATTGAAGCACGTATTTTTAATGATATTGATACTTCCGAATTAATTCTATCTAATTTTCAAGACGACAGTTTCTTACGAGTAAGCATTTCAAAATTTTTCTAATGATGAGAAAGGTAATGGAAATTAATCAAGTCATAAAGAAACCTCTTCAGGTAGTGGAAAAAGGCCTCGCCGAAGGTTTTAAAATGTACGGTGTTATGGGACGCTTAAAAAACATAAAGCATCAACCTGATGAACATATATATTCTGCAAATTTTAAAAATGATTTGTTGTGTGAGCATATCGAGAAGGCTGATGTGTTAACTACGCTTTCAAAAAACAGTGCAGTAAATGAACACACCGATTTAAAATTTATCATTAATTATCTACCACACAAGCTTTCAGTAACAAAACGCCTGTGGTATAATATAATTTTTAAACCTCAAATACAATTTCGAATTCAACATATAATTTTTGACTTTAAATATCGTGTTGAAAAATGGATGTGATAAATTAGAGCGACTTCAACGAGGTTAACATTAATTATGGAAAAGCTGTTTTCATTTCAATGAGTCGCTCTTTTTTAAATAATAAAAATATAATGCAATCATTACTATTTATTCCAGATATATCAGGGTTTACACATTTTGTACAGACAACCGAGGTACAGCATAGTGAGCACGTTATTGCAGAGCTTCTTGAAGTTCTTATTTCGGCAAACACACAATCAATGCGTCTTGCCGAAGTTGAGGGTGATGCTCTTTTTTTCTATAAAGAAAGTCAAATCCCATCTCAAGAAAAATTGCTCGCACAGATTGAAACGATGTACACCGCTTTCTACAGTCATTTAAAAATGATGGAAACAAATCGTATTTGTCCTTGTCGGGCGTGCGCGTCAGCGCCTAATCTCAAATTAAAGATTGTATTGCATTGTGGCAAACTTCAGTTTATGACTGTTCAGAATAATAGAAAGCCTTTCGGCGAAATGGTCATTCAAGCGCATAGACTTCTCAAGAATTCTATTGATTCTGATAATTACGTTTTGATAAGTGAGCAACTGGCAAATGTCATAGGTCTTAATGCCACGTATGAAAGTAATTTGTTCACTTTTCGCGAAAGCGTAGATACCTACGACGGGAAAAATATCCCGTATCTCTTTGCCGAAATAGATATAAACAAATTGCAACTATTAGGTTTTGAACCACCTGAGATTATTGTAACCAAGAGCGAGCCTGATTTTGTACTAAAACGTGAGATGCCGATTGATGCTTATAGTTTATTTGAATTAATAACCAACTATCGCTATCGTCATATTTGGGTAGATGGTGTGGAAGAGTTTCAGTTTAATGAAAATGAAGTGACACGTGAAGGTACAGAACACGTTTGTGTAATTAACGGAAAGCATTTCAACTTTAAGACCGTCATCAAAAAAGTACCTATGGAGCAGTTAGTTTATGGAGAACTCACGACAGATCCACCACCGGTAGATAAACTGTATCAATTTTATATAATTGAACCGATAGATGAAAACCAATCTATTTTACGAGTAGAACAATACTGGAAAACAAAGACAATCTTTCAAAAAATTCTAATGGCAATAGTAGGTAAAAAACAATTCAGGAATGGTGTAACTACATCCATAGATAAATTATATCGACTTATTAGTTCAAGACAAATCGTCTTGAATTAAAATAGCCTTTCTTTTTTAGTAAATATGGAACTTAATACACTTGTATTGAATCTAGTTTAAGAATAGATATTATAAAATCAGACCGAAAAACTTTACTAAAGATTTACAATTAGCAGAAATACATTAGGTAGTATACTGACCTTTAAGAAATTCGCTTAGAATGAAAACGGTCTTATTTTCCAATTTAGTGACCTAATACTACAAACCTTTAGCACACTTATAAAATAGTTTTGTATTGAGTAATTAATACTGATTCAAGACTATGAAAAGTAAAATCCCAAACGTAAATGCATCGGCTGAAATTATAGTTAATGCTTCAATAGACCAAGTATGGCAAGTACTTGCAGTAGAATTCGGTGACATTGGCAAATGGGCATCAGGCGTTGATGCGTCAGAAGGTTCTGGTGCTGCTATTAATGGCAGTAGCTGTTCAGAAAGAGCTTGCAAAATTTGCGCGACTGGCTTCAGTGATACCAAAGAGCGAATTACTATCTACGACAAGGATGGCTACCTTTTAGAATACACGCTGTTCCACGGTCTACCAGGTTTTGTTAAAGATGCTTTTAATACTTGGCAACTTCATCCAAAAGACAATACTACCACTCACGTAAAAGCTCATACCGAAATGCGAGCGACTGGCCTTATGGGCTTTCTAATGAAAGGCTTTATGACCAGAAGCACTCAAAAAGTATTGAACGCAATGTGCGAGGAACTCAAATATTACGTCGAGAATGGAGAACCGCACCCAAATAAGGTAAAGGCAATAGCAAAGTATAATCGTAAAAAGAAATAAAACCCTAAAAAATAGAAAATGAGAAAGTTACTTCAAAATACACTTTTACTACTACTGGTGGTATGTTTTTCTGCTTTCGCGAAAGCAGAAACAAATGAATCAATTACTAATGAAAAAGAACCTAATGTTATTGCTACCGCAGAAACGGTAATCAATGCGCCCATAGATGAAGTTTGGGCGGTATTGGCTGAAGATTGGGCTGGAATTGGTAAATGGTCGTCTGGTGTATCACATTCACAAGGTTTTGGAGAACCGATTGGAGGCTCGGAATATACCATTAGAGCCTGCGAAATTACTGCGGCTGGGTTTGATGACACCAAAGAAGAAATCTTAGAATATGATGCTGAGAATCATTTAATACGTTACAAGCTTGCTGATGGTTTGCCTGGTTTTGTAAACGATGCCATTAATATTTGGACGCTGGAAGAAACCTCAGAAGGCACGCTCATCAAAGGAAAAACCACAATGAGAGCAACGGGAATTATGGGATGGATGATGAAAGGTATAATGAAAGGAGCAACGCGCAAGGCATTAGAAAGTATGACTCGTGAATTAAAGCACTATGTTGAAACTGGCGAATTACATCCCGATAAAATTAAATCAAACGAAAAAATAGCTAAAAAAGATGCCAAACTGCGCAAGAAAGTGGTTACTGTAGAAGTTGAGCAAAAAATAGGTGCATCTGCAGATAAAGTCTGGCAAATCATCGGCGAGGATTTTGAAAAAATTTCGGACAGTAACCCAGATTGCCCTTACTCAGAATGGGCAGATGGGTTTGACACTGCCGAAGTAGGTACCAAACGCATAATGTATATGACGGATAAAAGAGACAATAAATATTTTGTGGACGAGATTGCAAAATACGACCCTGAAAACCGACATATCACCATCGAGATTGCAAACGAAGAGGGCTTCGGAACTTTAAATGTAGAATACACTTGGGTAAATATGGATGTAGTGGAAATTGATTCTGAAAATAGTATTTTAAAAATCCGTTTTAACTATCTTACAAAACCACGTTTTTTAAAAGGTTTTGCCAAAGGTAGTATGCGAAAGGCATTTCAAAAATACGCTTACGGGATAGACTATCACGCCAAAACGGGCGAGATTGTTGACGAAGAAAAGTGGAAAAAAATAAAGCATTTATATAAGTAAGATTGTGATTTTAACACAACGACATTTAGAATTAGGTGGAAAGGCTGTTATCAGCCATTTCACCTTTACACCGCCATTGATTGCCGCAGCTCATCTGGATAATATGGCCTGTTTTATATTCCCTATACAAACCCAAGGTAATCTTTATCGTGCTGATGGAAAGACACAGGTGTCCAGTTCACAAGGGGTGCTGATGAAGTGCGGAACGTATGTAAACAAATGGGAAGGTATTGATGAAGACAAAGTAAGCGAGGTTGTGATATTAAGACTTCATCCTGTGCTTATGCAGAAGGTTCTGGAATCTACTAAAATCCCACCCTTGGAACGTGAAGAAACGGCAGACTCAATGAATGCTGTAGTAGAATTGGATGTGCTACTCTCAAAATTTTTAGATGGTTTGTTCTTTTACTTTGACAATCAAGAGTTGGCTACAGAGGAATTGATTCAGCTAAAAATTAAAGAACTTACCTTACTACTCATCAACAGCGGGAATCCAAATCCTATTATTGAGTTGCTCTCTTCTCTTTTTAGAAAAGATAAATACACCTTAAAACAGATTGTGGATGCTAACCTATTGGAAGACCTATCACTTGATGAGATGGCTGCTATTGCAAATATGAGTGCATCAACATTCAAGAGAAAATTTAAAGCAGAGTTTGATACAACCTTCTCTAGGTATGTAATGAAAAAGCGGTTAGAAAAGGCAAGTGAATTATTAGTCAAGAAATCTAAAGCATCGATTTCTGAAATTGCGTATGACTGTGGTTTTAATGACCCAGCTTATTTTACCAAATCATTTAAAAAGCAGTACGGAAAATCGCCTAGATTGTTTCGAGATGATATGTTGAGCCAAACTATTTTAGGTTGGAAGGCTTAACAACAGTATAACGATAGCTAATCCAAATATCGCTCTCTAATTACATTAAAATGATGGGTTTGATGGCCTGAAATACAGAATGCAATAACTCTTACCGAGGTCTTATTTCCGTCTAAAGTACCCATACGCTTTTGCTGTTCGTCCGTTAATGAATTAAAGGCGTCTTCTGTTTTCTGACGTATACTTTTAAATTCAGCGAGCAAATCACTTTTACGTTTACCTATGGCGCTAGCAATAGTGGTATTTTGGTTGTAAGAAACGGTATGTTTTTTTTCTGAGATAACCCCTGCATTCAATAAAGCAACTTCAAGCATTATTTCTTCGTATGAAATAATATGTTGCAATACCTCACCAACCGTCCATTTAAAAGAACCATATCTATAATCGATTCTATCTTCGGGAATGGTATTTAAAAAAGTTATCATCTCAGCAGTAGTATTGCTCAACATTTCTTCAAGCGTAGTACCTGGCAAGGATTTATTTGTATAATACGTCATATTCGTATTGTACTCGCTACGTGGTATTCTATCGGTTAACATATTTGAATCTGGATTAATGGATTTACTATTTTGACAAGACCCCGTCTGTAAGCTTAAAATGAATAAAAGTATGAGCTGATATGTTTTCATTGTTTCTGAAGTAAAAAATTTAACACTTCCTCTAGTTGATTATTCCAATTCTCAAAATCGTGCGCCCCTTTGGTTTGCAAAAATTTGACGCGATGCCCCTTACTTTCATAGATTGCTTTTAGAGGTTTTACATAATGCTCTGCGTCCTGCTTTCCGGTAGAGATAAAGATGTTGAGATTTCCGCCTTCGCGAAAAGCAATACCTCTTAAATAATCGTCGCAGGGATAGGTAATGGGAGATAACAAAGCATAATTTTTAAAGAGGTTTGAGGTACCGGAAAAATAAGTGGCATTAAGTCCGCCAAAAGAAATACCGATAAGACTTCGTTTTTCTGGTTTTGCTTCCACGTCTAATACCTTTTCAACACACGGAACCAGTTCTTGCTCGAAAAAGGTTACAAAGTTTTCATTACAAAAAAAATAAGTATTTCGATGATCCTCTCCTGTTTCCGGATCTATCGTACTTACAAAAATATAATGTGCAGGCCGAATTCGTTTTTTATTTGTCAGCATACGCAATGTATTGAGGGTGCCATTTTCAATCATTTTCTGACCATCTGTAAAATAAACTAAAGGACTTTTATCAGAAACGGAACCCAAAGAATACATTTCAACATTTATATTTTCGGATAGAATGTCGCTTTTCAAAAGCAACTTCTGTACGTTCTCATTCACAATCTGACAATGCATACTGATCACTACAAATAAGTTTATGATAATCAAAATAATACTTTTTGTTCCTGTATGGCAACAATTTAAATTCACGCTTTTCGGGGATTTGAATTGATAAAGAGGGTATTGACCTACCCTCTTTTTCTAATTTATGAAGCTAATTATTCTTAATTATTTAGTAGCAGCCTTTGCTACATTAGCAATCATCTCATTGGATGCCTGATTAAGAAATCCATTAAACTGTTCCTCGGTCATCTGTGGGTTTTTCATAAATTTATCATAGTTTGAGGTCCATACGATCATGGATTTGTTGTAGCCCAAATCCACTACTTTAAAGTTATTGATCATTCCTGCAGCAGGAACACCTTCGACTACCGCATAAGTATAACTTCTCGCATCATCATCAAAACTTAAGATATTCTCCTTAAATTTTCCCTGACCGTCAGGAGCCGTACACACCCTGATGCCTCCTACTCCTTTGGGTCCTGTAAATTCTACTTTGGCCACAAAACTGGATAATTTATCAATATTATCCAATTTGCGCAGTTCTGTCCAGACATCGTCTGCTGATGCCTCTATAACCTTGGTAATTGTAATTTTAGCATCCGGGTTTTGAGCGCTCATTGTTGAAAATCCAAAAGCGATTACCGCTATGACTATCACATTTTTTAATCGTTTCATTTGTTTTTATTTAATGATTTATGCTACTTAGATGTAGAACTAAGACATGTGTGACAGCATTGAGCTAATTTTTTTTATTATCTTAAAGTTGTCACACATTATAAAAAGCTGCATCTAATATATAAAAGACACTTCCTATGGATAATCCGTTTTTAAAAGAATACACCAGTGATAAAACTGATGAAGAATTGGTAAAAAGAGCACAAAATGGGGATAAGAAATCCCTTGAGAATCTTATACTCAAACATCAGCCATATATTTATAATATTGCCTGGAAAATGGTGCGTAATCCTTCAGATGCAGAAGATTTAACTCAAGAGGCTACTATTAAAATTATCACCAATCTTGCCTCGTTTAAAATGAATAGTTCTTTTAGAACCTGGGCATATCGCATTGTAGCCAATCACTTTTTAATGTCGAAACGTCGTCCCAATGAGTCTATTTTTGAGAGTTTCGATAAAATGGCTCAGGGATTAGAGATGACACCTGATCATCCCCTGACAGAGATGGAGCAGGAAGAAAACAAATCTTTTATAAAAGAAATGAACTATAGCTGTATGAGCGGTATGCTTTTGTGTCTTACACGCGAACAGCGATTAGTCTATATTTTGGGTGAAATGTTTAATGCAGATCACACCTTGGGTTCAGAGATTTTAAATATTTCAAAAGATAATTTTAGACAACGACTGTCTCGCTCACGAAAAGATCTTTTCAATTTTATGAATGAGAAATGTGGGTTAGTAAATAAATCAAATCCTTGTCGATGCCACAAAAAAGTAACCTTTGCTTTAGACAATAAGATCATTGACAGCAAAAACTTATTGTTCAATAAAAGTGAATACGCTAAGTTCAGAAGTGAAATCAAGGGTGATGCAGATGAAATGATGGATATTGTCGAGGACAAATATTCGGCTCTCTATGGACAGTTACCTTATAAAAAAGACTTCGACAAAAAAACCTTTCTTGAAGATATTGTAAACGATGACCACATAAAAAACTTAATGAATTTAAATTGATGACGTTTAAAATGGAGATAGCAACAGTACTCACCTTATTATTTACCTCTTGGATGCCTATGACCGCACAAAAATCATCTTTCAAAGAAGAATTTCTGAAGAAATGGAAAAACAGCCTGGAATACACGCTCGATGTAGCGAAGAAAATGCCTGAAAATGAGTACAATTATAAACCTACAAAGGAAGTTCGGTCTTTTGGTGAACAGATGGTACATATAGGCGAAGGAATGGCATATATTGGAAATTCTGCTTTCAACTTTCCAACCATTCCACAACCCGATGATAAAAATGATAAAACTGTAGTAATCTCTTATCTCGAAAAGCAATATAATGCACTAAGGGATGTTGCAAAAACTAAGGATATTTCATTTTTTGAAGAAACAACATCTTTTTGGGCAGGTAGAATGACCAGAAGGAAAATTTTGAACATTGTGTTCGACCATTGTACGCATCATCGGGCTCAAGCCATTGTGCATTTGCGTATGAATGGTATTAAAGCACCCAATTATAGGGCTTGGTGACCACTATTTACTTAATATCTTAAAAAAGACTATTTTATCATCTCCAGCCTCGTAGTACTCCGGAATTCTAGCAACAATCTCGTAACCAGACTTTAGATAGAATTGCCTGGTTTGCTCAAAGTCAGCTTGTCCAGAGGTCTCTACCAATAATAGTCGGTGACCATCTGATATTAACTGCTGTTCTAGATGATGCATTAATGCCCCACCTATTCCCTTACCCTGATGCTTTTTGTCTATAGCTAGCAAAAGTGCATTATAAGTTCCGTCAGTCATACGTTCTGGGGCACAATATAATATACCTAAAGGTTCAGGATTATTATACGTTAACCAGATCTCTTGATTCGTGTTTTCTTGAAAATAATCTGCTGTCATTGTATCAATTAGTTCTGATGGAAAAAGTTCAGTGCTATTGATGATCTCTTTAATTTTACCAAGTTGTTCTTTCCGTAAGGGTTGTATCAGTCCTTTCATAATTTTAACGTTGTTATTTCAATAATTCTAATTGAAATTCTATAAGTTTTTTGATGTTGCTTTTGTCTTTAAAAAGCCTTTTTGTGATATGAATACCATTCCAGAGATTTAATAAATAATTGGATAGTATTTTACTATGTATAGTTGTACGTAAACCACCTGTTTCTTTGGAATCCTCAATCACTTCAAAAAATATACCTTCCAATTTTAATAAATACTCTTTTGCTAAGTTTGTCAGGCTTGTATGGGTCGTATTCATTTCAACGATAATATTTCCTGCATAACATCCTCTAGCGTCTTCTGGTTCAGAAGTTTCTGCAAAACTTAAGAAAAGAGATTTCAGTAACGCTATCTTATCATCTGCTTTATTGAGCATTTTTGAGAATTGAGAAAAAGATTGTTCATCGTGCAGCTGAATGGTTCTTAAAAACAGTGCTTGCTTGTTTCCATATGTATTATAAAAACTACTTTTTTTAATAAGCATTACTTCCAGCAAATCATCTAATGTTGTAGCCTCGTATCCCTTTGTCCAGAATAATTCCTTGGCTTTCATCAAGCTATCTTCTTCATTAAACTTTCTATTCCGTCCCATATATGTAATTAAAAATTACAAATATACTTTTTTGTACCGTATAGTACAAAAAAATTCGATCAATATTTTATTTGTAAGCTGTCACAGGTTTCCGATTTCAGAATCTAAATACAAACGCATCGAAAAACATTTTTGCGCTAATAAAGTTTGCATGGTGCAAAATGGAAGTACAAAATCAGTCCTGACCTAGTTGAAGGGACATTTAAATCTTTATCAAAATGAAAATAAACAAAACCATTCAAGTAAATGCACCAGCCAAAAAGGTTTGGGAAGTGCTGTATACCAATTATGGAGACGCCTGTGACTGGGCAAGTACAGTTAACGAATCCAGAGAAAGAGAGGTGTCAGGAAGTGATTACATCGGTCGAACGTGCTCTACGGTTTTCGGAGACGTTAGTGAAATTATAGATCGAGCCGATGCTGCAACCATGGAGTTGCAATACCATCTGGATGATACACCTTTTATTATGAAAGCGGCCACGGCAAAATGGAAAGTAAAGTCGTTAAACAAAGATACCTCCTCAATAACAATGGATCTGGATGTGACCTTAGCCACAGTCCCTGGGCTGCTAATGGGATGGATGATCAAACCAAAAATGCGAAAAGACATCTATCAGACCCTGGAAGATCTAAAATATTATATCGAAACAGGAAAGCAGTCTGAAGCTAAAATTAAGTCTGATCAGAAATATTTCAGTAAAAAAAATAAAAAAGCAGCATAAACCAGAGAATTAATAAGCATTGATAAGAACATAAAGTTAAATCGGCTTTTTTATCAAAATAAATTTAAACATAAATAATACGAACACTATGACAAATCAAGAAGTAGCAAATACCTTAGTAAACCTTTTAAGAGAAGGTAAATTTAATGATGTCTATGATGAACTATTTCATCCCGATGCAGAACATATCGAGCCCCAAAGTGAGCATTTCTCTCACGTAAAAGGTGTAGAGGCTATTAAAGCCAAAGATACTGCGATGCAAGAGAACATTGCTGGCGTCGAGGGAATGGAAGTTGGTGATGCCATTGTTGCAAAAGATTATATCGCAATTCCGTATAAAATGACAGTGAAATTGAAAGATGGTAACAAATGGTCTCTGGACGAGATTATTGTCTATAAAGTTGACGATGGAAAGATCGTGAGTGAACAGTTTTTCTATTAACGGCTGATAACCTGATTGACTTTAACAACCCTTGCAATAGTATATTCAAGGGTTTTTTTGTGGGCTGAAAAAAATAACTAGATTGATTTGTCTATTTCAAAATAAAAGCACATCTTTGTAAATAGATTGATCAGTCTAATTGAGAAATTATGAATGTAAAACATAGTAAAGATGATGTGCTTAAGGTAGGAATGGAACTATTCCGTCTTAATGGGTATCATAACACCGGTACAAACGAAATTCTGAAAACCGCTGGAATCTCAAGAGGCTCTTTTTATAATTTTTTTAAAGATAAAGACGACTTTGGTGCTCAGGTTTTGGATTATTATGGTGTATGGAGCACCGATTATATGAAGGAATTACTGCTTGATAAGAGGTTAAATCCTAGAAAGCGGCTGATTCATCTGTTCGATATTTTCGTTCAAGGCTACAAAAGAGACAATTTTAAATGGGGTTGTTTGCTCGTGGGAATGAGTCAGGAAGTTGGTCAAATCAATTCCGTTTTGACACATTCGTGCATGACTAACTTCGAAAATTTTATCGATGTGTTTCAGGCTTGTATTGAAGAAGGACAAAAAGACGGAACCATTTCTACAATGCAGGATGCCAGAGGTTTGACCATTTCGATGCTGGCGATGTACAACGGTGCACTGGTATTGATGAAATCCGGAATGTTGGAAGAACCTCTCCTTGCCTTTCGAAAACAATTGGAACTCATGCTTACACCCTAATGAAAAAAGAAGAACTTATCAGAAAATGGAAAGGCAATAAGCGCTATACCTTAAAATTTGTAGATGCCATGCCAGAGGAAGACTTTGACTATAAACCGATATCCACAGTAAAAAGCTATCAATCTCAGTTGAGTCATATCACGAGCTGGTTGCACACGCATAGTCGATTTGTTACCGATGATACCTTCGCAAAGGCGAAACTCACGTCAAAGGATTTAATCAAAACAGCCCTAGAAGATTTTTTCGATACGTTTATTGAACAACTAGAACAAATGACTGATGAGAAACTCAACGAGACAGTCGACGTATGGTATGGGAAACGAAGGCGATATGAAATTGCTAATGTAATTGTCAATCATCTATCGCATCATAGAGGACAGATGGTTGTTTATTTAAGACTGAGAAATGTAAAACCGCCATCGTATCTGGGGTGGTAATATATTTTTACTATTTAATTAGACAGACCAATCTATATAATTAATTATAATTTAAATTTCAAACAATGAAAAAAAGAATTGAAACCGTAAATCAAGTAAATGCACCATTAGCTAAAGTATGGGCAAAAGTGGAGCCAGGAACCCATATGGATAAATGGATGCCGATTATTGAAACCTGTTCTGTAGAGGGTAACAAGCGCATTTGTACCACGCCAGAAGGTGCAACTTTATACGAGACCATTCAGGCTGATGCAGAAAACAAGGTTTTTAAATATAGCATTGACAAGCAAGATTTTATGCCCATAAGTGACATAAAAGGTACCATTACCTTAAAGGAAAATGGAAATCAAACCACAATGCATTGGGATGTAGACTTCGAAATCTCTGAAGAAAACGAAGTCGCATTTCCTGAAATAAAGAAAAACATTGAAGGTATCTATCAAATGGCTGCAGTAAGCCTTGCAGAATTTGCTAACGCCTAGAAATTAATTAATACTGTCCATTACCAGGTGGGCGGTATTTATTAATAGGGTTAGAAATTTACTAGATAACAACTTAAAAAAGTGGACTAAATGACTATAGATCGCGAAGAAGGTATCAAAGAGTTAAAAACACTACCTCGTGTGGGGGACAAACTGGCCAGTATATTATGGCGTATAGGGATTCACTCTATAAGTGATCTAAAACTTCAAAGCGCAGAAGAGTTATACGAACGATATAATATGCTAATTGGAAAAAAAGGAAATCGTGCCCTGATGTATATAGTGCGTTGCGGAATTTACGTCTCCTGCGTAAAAGAACAATTTCGTGAAAAGGAAAAGCTACAATGGTTTTATTGGAATGATCTAAAAAATCCAAAATGCCTTAGTGAACTCGAAGTCATACAGAACGAACTAAAATCATAATCGCTTTCGAGAAAGTGAAATTTCAAATCTTAATTTAAAACAAATAAAATGAAAAAAGTTAATTCTCTAAGTATAGTAATCATTTTGATAATGCTGCTTACTAACATTCAAATTACTGCTCAAAATGCTGACGCTAAGTTAGTGAAAACTGTAGTCGTCAATAAAAGTGCAGATGATGTATGGGAAATCGTTCGAGACCTGGATACCGTAGACAAATATTCCTCTTTAGTAGGAAGTTTGACCCTGGAAGGTGGCAATCAGGCTGGTGCTACCCGTGTGTGTTATACACCTGATAAATCCGGACATTTTAAAGAGAATATCATTGCTTTTGATGATGATAAACGCAGTTATTCCTACGCAATAGTAGAAGGTACACCAGCTAAAGGTATGGTTAATAACTTTAAAATTGTAGACTTAGGCTACCAAAAAAGTATGATTGTATGGTGGTCTAATTATGAACAGTTTATGGAAAATCCACAAATGACAGAAGAACAATTCATAGCATTTATGGATAGTACAGTTCAGGAATGGACAGGAAATATGGCAGCAGCAGCCAAGTAGTAATTAAAAAAAGAGAATGTAAGCAACGTTCTCTTTTTTTTAATCTAATTCGTATGAACACAATTATAAAATTTAATAAAGCAACGGGACCAACTGCCTTAGAATATAGTAATGAAGAAATATCCAATCCAAGTGAAAATGAGGTTGTGGTAGAAGTTAAAGCTACCGGACTCAATCGTTCAGAACATATGTATATGAGTGGTGTTTATATCATCGAACCAGAATTCCCATCTAAAATTGGTACTGAAGCTGCAGGAATCATTTATAGTGTAGGAGAAAACGTCATAGACTTTAAGGCTGGCGATGAAGTTTGTATCACCCCCAATATCTTACCGAATGAGTATGGCGTATTAGGCAAATTTATTGTTGCGCCCATAGAAGCTATTATACATAAGCCAAAAGAGTTAAATTTTAAGGAAGCCGCTTCTGTGTGGATGGCCTTTTCTACCGCATATTGTGCCTTGATTTTAAATGGGGGTTTAAAAAGAAATGCTAATCAAACAGTTGTTATTACTGCAGCAAGTAGTGCAATAGGTGCTGCAATGGTACAGATGGCAAAAAGATATGGAGCAACTGTAATAGCAACTTCTAGAAAAGATACAAAGGATGATTTTCTAAAAGAAAATGGAGCAGATTTCATAATTCCTACGGATACTGAAAGCTTAACGGAAAAAATCCTTGAATATACCAATGAAGAAGGATTTAATGTTGCAATAGACTTAGTATTAGGTGACTTTACTGAAGAACTTGCGAATGCAGCTTCGCCAGAAGCAACCATTGTTGCAGGAGGTCTTCTATCAATGGAGATTCCACAAATCCCATTTTTTCCTTTAGTAATGAAAAATCTAAAACTGACAAGTTTCCATGTAGTTTTTCATCTATTCAGAAAGCCCAAAATTTTTGAAGAAGCCAAAAAAGAAATATTGGATGGCTTAAAAAATAAAAAATATTGGCCTGTTTTAGATAAGATTTTTACGCTGGAACAAACAATACAAGCTTATCAATACCTAGAATCCGGTGTTCAAAAAGGTAAGGTTATCATCAAAATAGATTAAAATAATGATTCCGCTTTCGCGAAAGCGGAATGCTGGCAAATTTCAGTTACTAAATAGCTACAATAATAAAAGTGAAAATTCAAAAAATGAAAAATAAAATAAACAACTTACGAAGTCTTATAATCATCCTATTCAGTGCATTTGCAATAATTTCCTGTAGCGATGACGATGACAATAATACGAGTAATGAAAACCAGCTCCTTTTACAGCATAGGGCTAAATTAAATTCTGTTGACGTATCCGGTAATATAATGACATATTTAGAATACGGCCCGTCGGATGGTGAAGTGTTGATTCTATTTCACGGCATTCCTACATCATCATTTCTTTATAGAAACGTTGCAGAGCAAATAGCATCTCAGAGTGGTTACAGAGTTATTGTACCCGATTTTTTAGGTTTTGGCGCAAGTGATAAGCCACAAACAGCAGGATTATATACGTTAAGTGCTCAGGCCACACGGATGTTCGAGTTCGCAGATGCTCTTAATATTGATAACTTCGTACTAGGACTTCACGACATTGGCGGTGTCATAGGCGCTGAAATGATGAAACAAGATACATCGAGAATTAACGGACTTATCGTAGCCGACACTTCAGTTTGGTTCGAAGGTGTTACACCCAGTGCTACTAATGCCCAAATATTTTCTGGACAAGCCACCCCACAAGAAGTATGGTCTCAGTTAAATAATTACGAGTTTGCAGAATTCACTACTAATGAATTTCTAGAAATGGGTCTTACCAACGATGCGCTCATCACTGACGAATTTTTGGAAGCCTATACGATTCCCATTAACGAGGGTGCATCTCAGGCTTACATTGACTTTTTTGAAACTATTGGTGGTATTTTGGGAGACCCATCGGGAACAGATTTATTATTTCAAAACTTTAATAAACCAGTTGCTATTATCTGGGGACAAGATGACGCCTTTTTTGATGTCGATATTGTGGCAGCGCGCTATGAAGCTCAATTTTCTGTTCCACAAAATAGAATTACTATTGTGCCTAATGCCGGACATTATATCCAAGAAGAAGCACCAGATGAGTATATCCATGCGGTTGTGGGATTTTTGGAAGAGGCTTTCTAGTAATGATCTACGATTATAAAAAAACTTGAAATTTGTAAAAAGGTTGCTAGGCTTTTTGCGGTTAATAGAAGCGATAAGAGAAGATAACTTTTACAAATACTAAATTTTTCCGTTATGAAAGATATTGAATTTGTGTCAGTTTCCTTCAGAACGGGACACTAAAACAAAAAAAGCCAAAGATTTCTCTTTAGCTTTTCGTGCGGGCGGAGAGAGCGTAACCCTTTAAAACGAGATACTTTGAAGACCTGAATAAAAATCTCTTAAAACACCTATTTTAAAAGGATTTATTGATTTTCAGTATTCAAAATCTTTGAATTAATTTGAACAACGTTTACTATGGTTGACTAAATATTTTCTAATGGTTGACTAAAAATTGTTAACTTTGTGCTGTTCAAAATAATTATTAAGGCATGGCAACAGTTAGATATTTACTACAGGGTAAAAGCAACCCTACATCAATTTACCTGCGATTTTCTATAGAAAGAGACAATACACCAAAAAGGAAAACAGGATTAGTAATTGATCCTAAAGATTGGAGTACCAGTACGCACTTACCAAAACAAAACTCTGCGGAGAACAAAAAACTTATTTCCCAACTACAAAAATTAGAAAATCATTTACTAGATAGGTACAATGATGATTATGCTAGTGGTGTTCAGATTAACGGGGATTGGTTAACAAACCAAATCAATTCTTTTTTTAAGCAGGGGATTACCAAAAATGACCTCAACAAAGTTGTAGATTACATAGATCACTTTTTGAGTACGGCACACTTAAAGAGGAATAATAAAGGCGGTGTTGGTCTAGGTAAAAGTAGGGTTAACGATTACAAACGCCTAAAGGGAATTGTTCAAGAGTTTCAAGGAAAAACGCCACTCCTCATACGTAATGTCAACCTTAAATTTAAAGATGATTTTTTAAGGTGGCTAACGACAGATATGCAATTTTCTAAAGGTTATGTGGGGCGAATGTTGGGTAACTTAAAAACAATATGTTTGGATGCTGAGGTTAACGGAATAGAAACACATAGCCAATTAACTAAAGTCTCAGGTTTCAAGGTGAAAAAAGATTACATAATCTATTTGACCAAAGAAGAGTTGGAGAAAATAGAAAAGGCAGACTTAATGCATCCTTATCTAAATAATACTAGAAAATGGTTGCTATTCGGTTGTTGTATAGGGCAAAGGGGTAATGACTTGATGAATATTACAAAAGATAATTTTTTTGTCAGAAATGGTCTAGAAGTTATAGAATTGGTACAGGAAAAGACAGGTAAGAGTGCAACCATTCCAGTATTTCCAGAAACAGAAGAAGTATTAAAAGATGGCTTACCACATAAAATATCACTGGCAAAATTTAATAAGTATGTGAAACAGGTTTGTGAGATAGCCGGTGTTACAGAAATGACCGAAGGTAAAATATCAAAAGTAATTACTGATGCAGATGACAACCCTATAAGAGATAAGAATGGTAAAACGATTAAAAGAGAAGTAGAAGGAGTATATCCAAAATACCAGTTGATAGGCTCACATACGTGCAGAAGAACTTTTTGTACTCTGCAATATGGTATATTACCTACACCGTTGATCATGCAAATAACGATGCATAGTTCCGAGAAAGTTTTTCTGTCTTATATAGGAAAGAGTGGATATGATTATGCGCAACTAACAGCAGATTTTTATGAAAAACTTCGGAAAAGGCAAAAGAAAGAAAGTAATCTTAGCATTGTAAAAGATGCAGCAAACCAATAATTAGATTTTGCAATACATATAGTTATTAAAAATATTGGTACTTTAGAATTGGTAACGCTAAAAACCAATTGTTCTAATGGAGGTAAGTAAAAGATTGGCAAAGACTATTCGGTATTACATACAGGAAGAATATAGAGATAGTGAAAATATAAAAACCAAATTTGACATATTTAAAGGAATCAAAGCCCGAATACCTATTGATGATATAAAAAAAGTTTTTGTTGATGACAAATATAAATGGAGTATAGAAAAAGCAGAAGATTTTATATATAAGGAAGTTGTGCCTTCAATAGATCTGATAACTTTTTTAAACTATTATTTCAAGAATTATTATAGAAAAAATCAACATGGAAGTAAAGGGGCTTTTGCCTATATTAAAAGTTTAGAAAAATCTAAAAGAATAAATTTCAGTGTGAGCAACAAGATAAATCTTAGAGATAGAAAGGAAGTTCTAGAATTTTTAGAGGAGATGGAAGGAGTTCGAAAGAAGCATCTTAAAATAACGAAAAGTGATTTCATCGAAGTAATTCACAACGTTTTTGAAACTGGCTTTACTAAATCTACATTAAAGAGAAAATTCATGGATTTATAAACTTCTTTTTTCGCACTAAATACAGGAAGTTGTTTTTTCGTGTTAAATCGGATGCTTAATATGATTTAGCACGAAAAAGTAATGTCAACTGTTTTAAAATATATCGAAAACTATCTTACTAGACCATTTTAGCACGAATTTTGTCTCGCTGTTTCCTTACTGCTAACTACTGTAGAGCCTGTTAAATTTGGTTAAAATAAAAAAAAGGCATTAGCCAAAACCGAAGTATTTAACAAATGCCAATGTAATGTGAGAACTACAAAGGTAATACAAAATATGAGGTTTAGGCGACTGCTCCTAAAAAATCATATTTTATGAAAAAATTACAATTTATAGAGATTACACCAGAAGAACAGCAAAACGCAATATTAAAAGGTGTAGACAGACGTCTTCAAGAATTCAGAAAACACTTTCAGCCAAAAGAACCAGAAACCTATTTGACACGAAAACAAGTATGTGAAATACTACATGTTGATCAAAGCACTTTGCATAACTGGAAGCATAAAGGAAAGTTGAAACCGCTTGGGATCGGTAAAAGAGTCCTATATCGACGTTCTGATATAGAGCAAGCATTAGTACAACTTTAAAATATTTGACTAATGAATACTTACATACCGAAACCTTTGGTTTGTGTATTTGCTGAGGTTAACAAAGGCAAGCACAGAACCGTAAGACACTACGATCCTATAATGGGAAATACTAACAAAGGTATTTTTTCTGACCTCATCAATATTAGTAATAATAGGGCATTTGCAAAGTCAAGCCCAAAGTATTGGGTAAAGTGTAGAGAAGGTAATAAATGGGGTAGTCCGGTTACAGGTTTATTCAAAACTGAATTTGATAACATTTTTGTGGGAGACATAGATCATAAAACAAATCTGCTAGTGATGAAATTTAGTGATGATGGTTCTACAATAACCGCATATCTATACCAGAACTACTATACAAGAGATTTGAAAGAACTTCTAAGGAGAATCAATAAACTTTAATAGAAACATAAAGAGGGGCTTAAAAACCCCTCTAAATTGTTCAAATGGTTAGGCAATTGGCAACGCCTTAACCTATTACAAATATACATCATGTATGACAACTTACCATTTTATACCTGTGATAAAATTACTATTCAAAAATTTTTGGAGAGTAACCTTTTGGAGCGGGTTCATGAGAGTGTAGATTACAAAAGGAGTACCGGAGAGCAGTATACCAAATCCATACTTTACAAATATTTTAATTTAACAATAAGGGTCAGTTTTTTTGAAAGCGGAGATTATAAAGAGTTGAGGTCAAGAGGTTCTTTTCACTATCTTAAAAATAAGGGTTTGCATAATGCAGATATGGTTAATTGTTATGATGCCATAGAGTTTTTAATATCATTTGGAAAACTTTTCGATATTGATCTTAAAACCTTAAAACTAACTCCCCCAGAGTTCGCAACAATGATCCAATTACCTTTTGATATAGAAAAGACTGTACAGCACACTTTTTTTGAGCAGCGTAAAGGATTTGTAGTAAATGTGCCGGGTAAACCATCTAAAATATCAGGAAAAGTATCAAATGATTATCGGTTAAAAGTATACAGCAAGCATCACGAATTTCCTCTGTATTGTGAACCAAACACTTTACGATTAGAGTATCAGGCAAAAAAAATGCGCGCATTACATAAACTTGGTATTTACACAATGCATGATTTGTTAAGTGCTGAAAACTGGATCAAAATTAGGGAGTTACACCTACGTTATTTTGAACATTTGTTGATCTATGATTATACCATAAGATCTCCTAAAGATATTCGGGTAAAACGAAAATTACATGAGTACCGCAATCAGATCTATTGGGAAAACTTGGTAAAGGATTCAAAAAACACTGATAAATATAATCGTGAATTAGTAAAACTAAACAACTTATCAAAAAAATACGGTTCAAATATTACCGCCGAGATTATGATAATGGTAAGTAAATACTGGGATTGGTTTTTAAAAACACTACGGTAAAAACAAAGTACGCACTACTTTTAAAACCAATGGATGCACCTGTTATAGAGTGCAAGATTATCCTTGAACCTACAAAGAAGTAAATTAGAGTCTTATTTTATATATTCGAAACAGTATGTCTTTTTAAAGATATTATATCGTTTTCAGGAATATAAAAATTTGATATTCAGTATTTTAAACTATTTAGAATGATTATAAATTAGGAATTTTAAAATAAGAATAACATCTTTTTTATTTCTAATTTGTATGTTTGTGGCGTAGTTATTGTAATATTTTTTGTATGTTAAAAAGTAAATTGTATAATTACAAGACCAATACCCCAGGTCTAATCATCTTAAAACAACTATGAAAACTGAAAATCAAAACACTCAATTTTTGATAGAGTATTTGGATAGAAAAAAATTCAATTACTCTATTGATAATAACCCGACTCCTGAAAAAATAAGTAGTATTAGAAGAACATTAGAACGAAAAAAAAGTCTAATGGATCTTGCAGTAGGTGCTTATAAACAGGTTATAGGGGGGTAAATGATCATAGTTAAAAAAGAGGAAGTGTATGGTATTGATCTATACACTTTTAGAAATTCTCATAACATTCCCTATCAACTTTCTTTTGAACGGAACATTTCTGGAAAACATTATGATGTTAGTTTAGTAAATTTATTAGGTAAATCTGATGGCGGTTTTTGCAAAGAAATCAGAACGGCAATAAGTGAAATAACATACGAATATCTTTTATCGAAAAGATGTACCTTATTCTTTGACATTGAATATAGTAGTGCGGAAAAATTAGTTTTACTATTAAAATTTTTGAGATGGATAGAACTAGATGAGAGGGTAGATGTAGAATTTTTAATTACGAATGTAGAAGGAATAGAATATATTGAAGTATATATTACACTTGATGAAGAATACCTAAAGAGCATAGAAGTTACAGATTAATACCTTTTCATTCCTCAGTTTTAATTGCGAGGGTATTCATCAAAAGGAAAATACTGCAATAAATAACCTTCGGATAAATGTTTTATTAGGTCTTCAATCATTCTTGAAGCATCTCTGAAACTTTCAAATCCGTTTTCTATTTGATGACCTCTATTTTCCAAGAATCCAAGTAAAAATTCTTCCCCTTCTCTTAAATTTGAGATACATTCCGAAATAAAATAAGTATCTTTTTGATTCATCTTTTTCGAAGACATCCTCAGCAAACGCCTTAGTTTTATGGAAACATTATCTTTTTTTTCAATTTCCAACTTAACCACGACTATAAAACAATCGTAATTTTCATCTTTAATATTACCACGACAGTCGTCTTTAAGTTCTTGATCTAAGATTTGACCTGTAATTATAACTCTATATTGCCCTTCTCCAAAGTATTTGTCCCAAATAAACGCGTCAATACTATCAATTTTCAAAGACTTAAAATCAAGTTTTGAAAAGGATAATTCTTGTGTGATATGAGGTTCTTTTTCCAACTCTTTAGTTAAGTATAAAGTGTTTTTTTTGTTATTTGAACCCAAGAAGTTGTCTAAGAGGCATACATTTACTTTAGGCATTTTATAGAAGTTTTTCTTATGTGATACTAAGATAGAAAATGTAGAGAGGTTTGAACCTAGAACTTTTAGTGTTTTTTATAAAAGCCAAAAAAACAGCAAAACTCTGCAAAAACATTACCCCACCCCTTTTAATAAAACCGTTTTTCTTTTACCAAGAACTTTGATCATTTTAGTAGATAGTCTTACATATATAATTATACAGCAAACGAATACATTTATTTAGGTTAGTCATACATGAATTTTTTACCTACGATATTTTCTAAATGCCTGTACGGTCTGGTATATACCATAGAAAACAAATATTTTACTTAATAGGTGTATAACATACGCCCAAATACTTGCATGGTGTTTCTCCAATAATTCGGTCTTATATATCGGAGAGAAGTTGCTAAAAAAGATATTGGGCAATTCTGGTATAATATTTTTGCAACAAATTGGTGTTTCAAAAACACTATGTAACAACGGAACACCGAAAAGTGACATATATAAAAAAGTCGATCCTAATAAATTTATTGTTAAAGTAAAGAGTACTCCTCTTGACCAGTTTATACCAAATCCATTTGATATTCGATTTAAGAATAGTAAAACCTTCTCACTCCATTTACCATACCACTTAGTGCCTTTATGGAGTTCATTTTTTATTATTCGTTGTTCACATGATAGAAGATTCAGGAAGTCATAAGTGTTTCCTCTATTATCTAGGATTTGTTTGATTCCTCTTATTTCTTCAAGAGAAGAATCAATGGCTTTATTCACATCCAAAAACCGAATAGTTAACTTTTCCATTGAACTTTTACGTATGGCAATGTCTTTTTTAACGACTGTGTTTAATAGTTGAGATGTCTTAGGGTTAGATGCCGTAAGGGTATAATTTAGAGTTAATGAATCGCAGGTAACATTGTCCAATCTAACTTTCTCTTGGACTACTCCAAAAATACGTATTGTAGTAAATTTAGAATTTAAAAGCAAAATATTAACCGATACTACGTTAATTCTGAGAGAGTTAAATTTACAAGAATATGCTCGAAAAAAGGAAATAATATAGTTAGTCGGTTTATTAAAAAAGGTTGATTTTGCTAAAGTTAAGAAACTTATATTTTTAAATTTAGAATGATTCGCTAAGAATCCAATATTTGCCTTTATATTCCTGTTATCTGTTATACCTTTCTCGGTTAAAACTCGATCAATAGTATCTGTCGTAATATCAATATTTACATCAAAATTCTCAAAATTGAAATCCAGTTTATAAAGATTACCTGTTGATTCAAAACTAATTATTTCTAATAGTTGATCTATTTTATCGATTGATTTTGTTGGTTTAGTCCTTAGAATATTTAGTGGTAATTTCATGTAAGTCGGTTAGAAATAATTTTAAAGATAGTAATTACCTTAATATTTGTAACCCCCCAGATTGCGAAAACTATTAATCGGTTATGAATAAAATGTAGTGGAAGTAGCGATACAAAAGTAGTCTAATTGAGTATGTGAAGAACATTCGTAATTTGCCTAATATTACCATATCAATAGTGTGTGCATAGATAGTTAGAAAATTATAGTTTTGCAGAAAGGTTAAAATATCAATCTTTTGGAATTCAAACCCCAAATGAATAGTAATGGAAACAAATAAAAGTATGAAATTAACATCTCTGCAATTAAAAAGTATGAAACTAAAGATCATGCAAACCGCAGAAAAATATCCAGAGTTTAATAAGATAGTACTTCAAAGGGTTGAAGAGTCAAGAGTTAAGCAAATAAAAGAACTAGAAAAAATACAAAAGGAAAGTGTATTAACTAAGGAGCAGCAACAAAAATTCGAGGAACTAATAGTACTAGGGCAAAGGGTAAAACAAGAACAAAAGACAAATAGGATTGTGTTAGAAGAGAAAGCAAAAAACCAAAATCAGAAGTAATTTTAAGATGGTTGTCTAAATGTTTTCTATACAAGGTATAAAAAAACCTCAATCCCTTTATATAAAAGGTTTTGAGGTTTTTTATTGTGCGGGCGGAGAGACTCGAACTCTCACACCTCGCGGCACTAGATCCTAAGTCTAGCGTGTCTACCAATTCCACCACGCCCGCATTAAAACCTTTACAAAACTTAGGACTCTCTGTAAAAGCGAGTGCAAATATAAACAATACTTTTAAAATAAAAAGAGGGAACTAAAAAAATATAAACTTTCATACCAATTCTTATATAAAATAACTTCATATGAGAATTGATATTAGTATTTTTATACCAAATTAACTCATTTCATGCAAAATAGTAGCACATACATTCAAGAGCATAAGGATAGATTTATAAACGAGCTTATAGAATTACTTAAAATTCCATCTATTAGTGCCGATACTGCCTATAAAGATGATGTCATAAAAACAGCAGATCAGGTGAGAAAAAGACTTTTGGAAGCTGGTTGTGATCAAGTAGAGATTTGTGAAACACCTGGATATCCCATTGTTTACGGAGAGAAAATTATAGACAATAATCTCCCAACAGTATTAGTGTATGGTCATTATGATGTGCAACCGCCAGATCCAATAGATTTGTGGGATAGTCCGCCATTTGAGCCTGTAATTAAAAATACTGAAATTCATCCAGATGGTGCAATTTTTGCTAGAGGAGCTTGTGATGACAAAGGGCAAATGTATATGCATGTCAAGGCATTAGAAATTATGACAAAAACAGATCAGTTGCCATGTAATGTGAAATTTATGATAGAAGGAGAAGAAGAAGTTGGTAGCAAGAGTCTAAGCTGGTTTTTAGAACGTAATCAGGATAAGCTAGCCAACGATGTGATCTTGATTAGTGATACAGGAATGATCGCCAAAGACGTTCCTTCTATTACTACCGGATTACGAGGATTAAGTTATGTAGAAGTAGAGGTTACAGGACCCAATAGGGATTTGCACAGTGGTTTATATGGAGGAGCTGTAGCTAATCCAATCAATATATTGACCAAGATGATTGCATCTTTGCATGATGAGAATAACCATATAACTATTCCAGGGTTCTATGATAAAGTAGAAAATCTTTCAAAAGAAGAAAGAGCCGAGATGGCAAAAGCTCCGTTTTCTCTCGATGCCTATAAAAAGTCGTTGGATATTAATGCAGTTTATGGAGAAGAAGGATATAGTACCAACGAGCGCAATTCAATTCGACCTACCCTTGATGTGAACGGTATTTGGGGGGGATATACCGGCGAGGGAGCAAAGACTGTTATTGCTAGTAAAGCCTACGCCAAAATATCAATGCGTTTAGTTCCTAATCAAGACTGGGAAGAAATCACAGAACTTTTCAAGACACATTTCGAGAGTATCGCTCCAAAGGCGGTGACCGTAAAAGTGACACCTCATCATGGCGGACAAGGATATGTTACCCCGATAGATAATATAGGATATCAAGCGGCGAGTAAAGCATATCAGGACAGCTTTGGAAAAACTCCAATCCCACAGCGTAGTGGTGGGAGTATTCCTATCGTTTCTTTATTCGAAAAAGAATTAAAAAGTAAAACAATCCTCATGGGATTTGGTCTTGATAGTGATGCCATACATTCCCCAAATGAACACTTTGGAATATGGAATTACTTAAAAGGAATCGAAACCATCCCTCTTTTTTATAAATATTTTACAGAATTGACTAAATAAGATCAATACTCAAAATTAATAGTAACAATAAACCACTCATTTTGAGTGGTTTTTGGTTTTTATGAGTTTAAAATTTGTGATTTAAATTTTTTATTCTACATTTGTAGAGTTAATTCTAATTATGTAGAGCAATGCAATTATCCAAAACCGAAGAACAAGTCATGCAACACCTTTGGAAATTAGAGAAAGCCTTCATGAAAGACTTGCTCGACGCTTTTCCAGAACCAAAACCCGCTACCACCACAGTCGCTACGTTGTTAAAAAGAATGACAGATAAAGGTTTTGTGAATTACAAGTTGTACGGTAAATCCAGAGAATATTATCCTTTGGTAAAAAAGACAGACTATTTCTCAAAGCACGTTAATGGGTTGATTAAGAATTTTTTTAACGATTCTGCTTCACAATTTGCTTCTTTTTTTACTTCAGAAACCAATCTTTCAACAGTAGAACTAGAAGAACTAAAAAAGATAGTAGACCAACAAATCAAAAAACTAAAATAATGATAATCTATCTTATAAAATCATCACTATGTATGCTACTCTTATGGGGGTTCTACGCGTTGTTTCTGGAAAAAGAAAACATGCATTACATCAAAAGATTTTACTTAATTTCTAGTGTAATTTTTTCGCTTACCATTCCGTTAGTGACTTTTACATATCAAACAGATATAGTTTTTGATACACCAGGTTTAGATCAACCAACACCAACAGTAATGGCTCTGCCTGATGAGATTTCTGAGATAAAACCTTCGGTAGATTACCGTTCTCTATTTTTATGGAGCATATATGGGTTAGGCGTATTGATTTTTGGAATTCGATGTATTAAAAACCTTGTAAGGCTAACTAAAAAAATCAAAATCAATGATCAATTAAAAGAGTCTTCTCATACCAATGTTCTGGTGAACGATTCAATTATACCGCACACTTTTTTAAAATTTATTTTCTTACCTAAAAAAGAATATAAAGAAAACAAGATACCCGAAGAAGTATTACAGCATGAAAAAACACATGTTATCCAAAAACATACATTAGATATATTATTTATTGAGATTTTGCAAGTAATTTTTTGGTGTAACCCTATACTAATATGGATTAAGAAATCAATTAAACTGAATCATGAATTCTTAGCAGACCAAACTGTTCTAAAATGCCAATTTTCTTTGCAAAACTATATGAGCTTACTCGTTACCTATCCTAATAGTTCTAATCAAACTGAGTTATCGAGTCCTATTAATTATTCATTAACCAAAAAACGAATCCTTATGATGTCACAACAATTTTCTAAAACTCGAGCAGCAGCTCGTTTGCTGCTGCTTTTACCTATTGTATTAGGTTGTATGCTATTATTTAATAATGAAATAGTAGCACAGCAAAAAAATGTGAGCTACGCTAAGACCATTCAGGATACACATCCTGATAAAAAAATCAAAATACGTGTTAAGGGCGAACAAATCACAGTTAATAATACTGTTGCCAACCTATCTAATTTTGCGAATATAGTAGATGAAAAAACAAAGCAATGGAAAGATAATGAACTTACAGAATTTCAGTTTGATATTCAGATCATGAATTCTGATGATGGGTTTGTAAAGAAACTTAATGATGCATATAGAAAAACACGATTGTATACTGCAAATCCTGGCGGTCATGATCTAATTCCGCCAGCACCACCAGAGCCAGAAATTCCAAATATAGAAATAGATGATGTCCCTTCTCCAGCACCAGCACCAAAAGTAAGTGGAGTAACCAATGCTGTTATACCACCGTCACCTCCTGAAGCTCCTGTGCCTCCTATTAATTCCTCTCAAACAGAGGAAAACATTAACGTTGAAATAGAACAGGCAATGGTAGAGGCAGAACAAGCTAGAATCGAAGCCGAAATCGCTAGAAATTCGGCAGAGGTTGAGCATGAATACGAAATAGCAAGTGCGGTAGAAGCAGCAGAACACGCTAGAGCCATAGCGATAGAAGAAGCGCAATTGGGTAGAGAAATGGCTATGTTACAAGCCGAAAATGCTAGAGAAGTTGCAGAACGTGCTAGAGCTATAGCTATGGAAGCAGCGCATAGATCTAAAAAACACGCTCATCTGGCCAGAGAAGAAGCAATGAAACATGCTCAATTAGCTAGAGAACATGCACAAAAAGCAATACACGAATCTCATAAAGCTCATGATAAAGTTCGTAAACAAACAGAAAAAGCTCGAAAAAAAGCCAGAAAAGCCATGGAAGAAGCCAGACAAGAACAACAAAAGGCTAGAGAAAAAGCAAAAAAAGCAAAAAATATATAGTTAGTTCAATAAAGCTTATTGCATTAAGAAACTCCTTTATAGGAGTTTTTTTTATGCAACATTTTGCTGTAAACCAGCGTTATACATGTATTGTCAATCAAAAACCCTTAGATCATGTTAAAACAATTTTTCATTTTATGTTCTGGAGCAGATGCTGATATACTAACAGATAGCTCAAACGGAGAACAAAACAAATATGTTGGTATAGGAGCCACCGTATTTTTTACTGCAATTATGGCTTTTATTGCTGCGAGCTATGCTTTATACACTGTATTTAATAATTATTTTAGTGCAATTTTCTTTGGATTGATTTGGGGTGTATTGATTTTCAATCTGGATCGATTTATAGTATCGACGATTAAAAAGAAAGAAAATTTCACAGATGAACTGTTACAGGCCAGCCCCAGGATTATTTTAGCACTTATTATTGCTGTAGTGATTTCGAAGCCACTCGAATTAAAAATATTCGAAAAAGAAATAGATCGTGTCTTATTAGAACAAAAGAATGATTTCACGCTTGCTAATAAAGAACAAATTGCAACTCAATATAATCCAGCTATAGCTTTGATAGATACTCAAATTACTGCTTTAAAACAGGAAATGGCTACTAAAGAGACCGAAGTTAATACACTATACGAAACTTATATTGCTGAAGCTGAAGGACGACAAGGAACAGAAATTCTAGGCAAAGGTCCTGTATATAAAGAAAAACGAGAAAAGCACGATACCGCATTAGCAGAATTGATAACCTTAAAAAAAACAAATACAGATAAAATTTCAACTTTAGAGACTCAAAAAGTAGCATTGGCAGCCGAGTATGAAGATCAGGTGATTACTTCACAGCCCATAATTGATAATTTTGATGGGTTAATGGCACGTATACAGGCATTAAGTGAATTACCGTGGTTGCCATCATTTTTCATTTTTTTATTATTTCTGGCTATAGAAACCTCTCCCATCTTTGCAAAGTTACTAGCCCCAAAAGGAGAATATGATATTAAGCTTGAAGATATAGAGGGAGAAGTAAAAACATGGGCGGCACAAAAAGAAGGACAACGTAGAGCACTTCTTGAGGCAGATCATACAATTAATGACAAAATATATGGAGATCTCACCGAAGAAGAAGAGTTATATACTTATAAGAAAAAAGTAGCCATGGAGATGATGAAAAAACAGCAAGATGCTTTTTATAAGCGACAAACAAGGATTTTATAACGTTCGCTTGGGCTGTGTGGTCTTTACTTAATAATCCTGCCTTAGGCAGGCATAAGACACAGCGAGATTTGAATGCTCTACAGGACTGCACCAGAGGTTATTTGCCCTAAAATTTACGGTCCGGATGAAATACGTCAAGGTTTAATGAGGTTTTTTTATCTGAAATAATTTCTGAAACTAACTTTCCTGTTGCCGGTCCCATACTCCAACCCATCATCGCATGTCCCGTTGCAATAGTCAGGTTTTTACATTTGCCGGATTTACCAATGTAGGCCATCCCGTCGGGAGAAACAGGTCGCAAACCACAAGCGACATTATTCTTTTCTTGTTTAGAGAGTTCTATCTCTGGATAATATTTGTGGGTGGCATTGGCAATGGCTTCAACCCTAACTTTATTAATGTTATGATTAATGCCAGCAATTTCCATAGTGCCAGCAAATCGTGTAAACCCTTGCATTGGTGTTATGGCAACTTTGGCTTCAGCTAGTATTGTGGGGATAGTGATGCCTAGGTTTCTTTTAGAATTAATGCTATATCCTTTTCCGGCTTCTAATAATAATTTAATTCCTAGTTTTTTACTCAAAATATTTGACCAGGATCCAGCAGCTAATACAAATTCATCTGCTTTGTAGGTTTTATTTTTAGTCTGAACGGCTATTATTTTTTCATCTTTAATGGTAATATCATGTACTTTTTCATTTTTTTGAAAGACAACTCCCGAAGCTTTTAGATATGCTTTCATTTCTTCCATAAAAAGATTGGGGGTCGTATGTCCATCACATTCGTATAGCACAGCTCCTTTTGCGTTATATTGAACATTGGGTTCTATTTGTTTTAATTCTTCAAGTGAAAGTTCACGTACTGGTAATCCTTCTTTTTTGGCAATTTTGGCAACTCTTACTTCTTCTTCAAGCATTTTTTCGGTCTGGCAAAGCATTAAGAGACCTTTGCGCTCTAGCTGAAATTTAAATTTTTCTTCTTGTTTGATTTCAGAATATAGATCTCTACCCATTATATTAATATCCTTAATGGCAGTAATACTTCGTTCTACATTTTTTACTGAGCAAGATTTATTAAATGCCCATGACCAGTATAAGAAATTAGCATCTATTCGAGGTTTTATATATAAAGGACTAGCAGGATTAAACATCCATTTCAGTCCTTTTTTCATAACTCCGGGAGCAGCTAAGGGAATTATGTGGCTTGGTGCCAAATACCCTGCATTTACATAAGAAGCTCCAAAATCCATCGTAGATTGATCGATTACAGTTACATGATGCCTTTCTTTGTGTAAAAAGTAGGCAGAGCAAAGTCCTACGATCCCCCCGCCAATTACTATAACTTCTTTACTCATAATTGGAAATATTTAGAAAAGCTCAATGTGACATATAGATTCATTTCAGCTCGTTTGTTAATTGTATATTTTGTGATTTCTGTATCATTTTATGAATTAGATTGTCAGTCTTAGCCTATCAAAGACTTCGTTAAATTACCTGAAAACCATGTGCATATGGGTCATCCTGATCGTCAATTATAATAGTATTGTATCCATATATTTTTGCCCAGCCTTGTATACTTGGTACAATGGCTTTTTTACCTTCTAATTCGGTTTCTTCTTCAATTCGTCCTATAAATGTACTTCCTATAAAACTTTCGTGAATGAATTCGTCTCCTTTTTTCAATTTTCCTTTTGCATGTAGCTGCGCCATACGGGCAGAGGTTCCTGTTCCGCAAGGGGATCGGTCTATTGCTTTTTCTCCATAAAAAACAGCATTTCTTCCTGATGAGGTGGGATTAATAGAATTTCCCGTCCATAACATATGACTCACGTCTCTTATTGTTTCGTTTTCGGGGTGAATAAAAAGATTTGGGTATTTTTTGTTGATTCGTTCACGTACTACTTGAGAATACTGAATTAGTTTTCCGGCAGTAAAATCTTGTACCCCATTAAAGTTTATTTGTGGATCAACAATAGCATAATAATTTCCGCCGTAGGCAACATCAAAAATGATTTCACCAAGATCTGGGCAATCGATAGTTAATCCTTCTGCGGCAAGATATGATTTTACATTTTTGAGTTGTACCCAATCTACTTTTTGATCTGTTTGTTGATATTCGATCTCTACTAATCCGGCTGGCGCCTCCATTTTAATTTTTCCAGGAGTTTTAGGGTATATTAACCCTTCTTCGATAGCAATAGTAATCGTACCTATCGTACTATGACCACACATAGGCAAACAACCTGAGGTTTCTATAAATAAAATGGCAAAATCATTCTCGGGATTATTTGGTTCAAATAAGAAGCTACCACTCATCATATCGTGTCCTCGTGGTTCAAACATTAATCCTGTTCTGATCCAGTCAAATTCTTTAAGGAAATGTTGTCGCTTTTCACTTATCGTTTTTCCGATAAGATCAGGATGTCCCGAGGTTACAACACGAACTGGATTTCCGCAGGTATGTCCATCGATACAATTGAAAGTAGTTTTGGTCATGTTTGAGATACTTGAAAATCAAAAATAAATTTACCGATTTATTAGTATCAAATGCAAGTATTAACAAAATTATACGATTCCCATTTTCTTCAGTAAAAAAGAAGCATTCATGTTTTGGCAAACACCATCTTTAAATTTATAATCAAAATAGAGTTCATCATGTACTATTTGTGCATCAAAAAAACGGTTTTGCACTTGCGGCAATTCAGTAGCAATTTCGCAAAGACTCAGGTCATGAGTTGCTATAATTCCAGTTGCTTTGGCGGCAACTAATTTTTCTACAAACTTTCGAGAACCGACAGCTTTATCCTTACTATTAGTACCTTTTAGAATTTCATCAAGAATAATAAAATACGCTTCTTCATCTAGTTTATCCACAATTTTTTTGAGTTGTGTTAATTCTGAAAAGAAATAAGAAGCTTCGTCACTCAATGAATCAGAAGTGCGCATGCTGGATATTAATTTCACAGGCTTATATTCACAGGATTTTGCACAAACAGGTAGTCCAACATTGGACATTACTATTTGTAATGCTACTGTGCGTAAGAATGTACTTTTTCCAGCCATATTTGCTCCCGTAATAATAAAGAACTGTTCTTGATCTATTATAATATCATTATCGACTCTTTTTTGTTTTTTTAGCATTGGATGCCCTAGTTCTTTTGCGTTGAGCGTGATATTATCTGTAGTAATTTTGGGATATACATAATCTGGATGATTAAAAGCAAAATTTCCTAAAGTGTTATACGCATCAAAAAAAGCAATAACTTCAAACCATTGCGCAACTTTATTATGATTTGCGGCAATCCATTTTTCAATCTTATAGCTTTGAAGAATATCCCAAAGCAATAATCCATTTGCCAAAACACCAAACAACATATTGTTTCTTTGATCAAATGCATTAAGAATACCAGCAAATTGTTTTAGAACAACTGATGCTCTTTCTTTTTCTCCAATTATTAATTTCTGTTTTTCTTGTAAAAATGGAGCGTCAAAAACTGTATTCTCGATTTTGTCAACAAGCTTATAATATTGCTCAAAAGTATCTTTTACCTGATTAGACTCGCGATACAGTATATTGATTTTCTTTAGCTGCGTTCCTGTAATACCCAAACCAACAAAAAGCCACATTAAGAACATATTAAATGTAATACTATTCAAAAATAAAAGCACTAGCAGAAGTAATGATATTGCTGAAATAATAGGAGGTAGAAACCGCATATTTTTTGGTACAAAAGAGGTGTAGTTTTGTAACCACTTTTGGATCGTAGAAACCGAAACAGTTACTGTTACCAAAGATGCAATAGCGCTAAATTCTTGCCGCCATTTGGGTAGTTTTGATAAATTTTTTATAGCCTCTTGATGTTGCTCGATATTGGATATTGCATTAGCCGTTAATATAGTTGCTAATTTTTTCCCCCCGGCTAGTGTTACTGTACGGTTTATATATTGAAAAAAAGAGTGTTCACCAAATAAATCGATATCATGGCTATAAGGATGAGCTGTGTTTATATATTCTTTTCCGGGATCAAGGGTACTTACATCATCATTAATAACATCTAATTCTAGTTGATTGATTTCGATGAGTTTTTTTAGCTTATCCTTTCGATATGTAATGTTACTATGTCTGGTTACCAGAACTAAAAAAGCAATACTTCCTGTAATAATACTAGCAATAATGATTTGAGTATTTGGGTATCCAAAATATAGTATCGTAATAGTAATTAAGAAAACTAATAGCCGTATCAGACTAGAAATTGCTAATTTTTTTTTTACTTTTTTTAATGATGTATTGTGTAAAGCAATTTGCTGCTTATAAAATTCTTGTGGATTGCTCATCTAAAAATCAAAGGTTTTCTAATTCTTGCTTCATTTTTCTAGTTAAACCACTCACTACCAAATCATACGAATGATCAATTAATTCTAGTATGATATTAGTAGCTAATGTGCCAGAAAAGTTAACAGTATTCCAATGTTTTTTACTCATGTGGTACCCGGGAGTAATTTCTGGATGATATTCTCGTAACTCAATGGCTTTATCGGGATCGCATTTCAAGTTCACGCTGAATGGAATTCTATCTAGGCCGGTTAAAGCAAACATTTTCCCCATTACTTTAAAAACCAGAGTGGTCTGATCAAAAGGGAATTCTTCTGTTACTCCTTTTTTTGTAAGGCAATATGCTCTAAAAGCTTCTATATTCATTATTCTTCTAACTGTTTTGTGTCCTCTTTATTGCTTTCTAGTTCTAAAGCAGAGTAATCGAGTTTCCATCCTATTGATTCTACAAGGTTTTTCATTAAGGATATTGCATTGAGTGCCTCTTGTTTTGAGGACTCCATAAGACCGCTCTGTGGGATCTTATCTTTGATAAACTTTTTGGCTTCTCTACTAATATCAGTAAGGTCTGTGTGTGTAAATGGATTTAACCAACCTTCTTGCATATCGTAAAATTTGAAATCTGTTTCTATAGACAATAATTTTGGCTGCGGAAATTCTGAGATAATAATTCGCTTTTTTTTGGTATCACTTTCAATTTTTATTTTAGATAAGTCAAACCCAACATAGGCTTTGGCGTCGATCAGAATCAATGCTTTTTTTCTTCCTATTAAAAGTTTAAAAAACTTATCTTTTACGCTTTCATAGTGATAAATTTCTGCAAAATCACCTTCAACAGTAACCAGTTTGCATACATTTCTGATTTTTTCAATCAACACAGTTGATTGTGTTCGTACTGCATCTCGTTTTTTTACCGCATTAAAACGAGCAAAAATAAAATATGCGAATATTGCACCACCCAAAAGCCCTATAAACAATAACTCCATTCTAATTCTTTTTCCCTATTATACCTAAGTGTGTAAATTTAAAACCTTTTTTATATTTTAAGCCATATCCCAGCGCTCTATCGAATGCAGCGTGTGAAAAAAGTACAGTCCCAGAAGCTAAAAACAATTCACTTTTTAAATAAACTCCTGATAAGTAGATCAAAATAGCAAGACCTTTATGATGAAAAATATTATAGCACAAAGCACCGAATTTAGTATTAATAAGATAGCCAATCATACCGATATCAGGAATAAAAAAGAAAACTAAAAATATCCACCACGGATAAGAAAGCAAACCGAATACATAAATCCCTAGCCCTAACATGGCAATTTCTTCAAGTTGTATAGTTTTTTTCATCATTTGTGTTTCACTTTTACAAAATTTCATAGAGAATAGGTTTACTTGGCGAAGCATCATTTTCAAAAGAAGCGATCTGAAGGTTTAACAAATACTTCCCGTCTTCAATTTTATTGTCAACATAAATCATTTCGGTAATCGTAGCATCAAAACGAATTGCTTGCGGGAAATTCCAAAAGGCTTTGTGCGCCAATAATTTACCATCATCTTTTTCTTTATCTACAGAGGGCAGATCGATTAGCAAATGTTGGATGTTGAGTATTCTAGTATAGATGGCAGCTTCTTCTGTGAGATAGGGCCAATTGGTATTAGAATATTGCTTATTGCGTTTGTTTTCTTGATTTGGAACTGTTCTTATAATTAAAGCTTCACATCCTTTGGTTGTGATGGTATTTTTAATTTGATCCTTCGTAATTATAAAATCATCTCCTTGTTTTTTTGGCTGAATAGTAATGAGTTCTGCCAGAAAAAAGAACTGTTTTAGGCTGTCATTAATACTATAAAATTCTTTAGTAATATGTCCTACACATTCGGTATGCGTTCCGTGTGCATGAGGGTTGAATTTGATCGTATTAAAATTGGTAGAAGCACCTTCGGACACCTTTCCTATCCATGCTCCATCAGTTACAGGTTCAATAACAGGGGGTTCAATATACCAAGCATTAACATTTTTTTTTGAAGCGCTCAAGGGAATAGAAATGTCTATGGGTCTAGATAGGTCTAATTTGTAGGATTGATTTTTGTGTTCTAATATTATAGTCATGTGTTTTGCCTACCGTAGTGTTGTGAATCTACCCTAAATTTACTAAGAAAAGATCACTTGCAATCCCATCGCTCAAAAACTTTCCTTTTTTGGTAACGAATAAAGTGTTTTTATCTAAAAATAATAAATGCTCTTCTATGCTTTTTTGCGCTTGTTGAAGCAAATATTCTTTATATGTTATGCCAAACTCTTGGGTTATTTTTTGAAGCGAAACGCCCCACATCGTGCGCAATCCTGTCATTACATATTCATTATATTGATCGGTAGTGGTTAAAGTTTCGATTTCCCGTGGAAGCTTACTTTGTTGCAAAGCTTTTATGTATTTATAATTATTATTGATATTCCAGCTACGTGTTTTTCCATGATACGAATGTGCCGAAGGTCCTATCCCGAGATAGGGTTTTCCTTGCCAGTATGCGCTATTATTTTTACTGAAGTATCCAGGTTTTCCAAAATTAGACAACTCGTAATGCTCAAAACCTTGATGTTCTAAGGTTGTTATAAGAATGTCAAAATGTTCTTGAGCCAATTCATCATCAACAGGTGCGATTTCTCGCTTTTCAATTAATTTTGGTAATGCTGTATTGGGTTCTACGGTTAGTGCGTAGCAAGAGATATGAGGAACTCCAAAATCCAGGGCGAGCTGAATATTTTGTTTCCAGCGGTCTACAGACATATTGGGGATGCCATAGATCAGATCGATAGAAATGTTTTTAAAGTGTCGACTTGCCATTGAGAGGCATGCTTTTGCTTCAATAGCATTATGAGCACGATTCATCATTAACAAATCTTCTTCATAAAAAGATTGAATACCAATACTCAGTCGATTTATTTTACTCTTAGCCAGAGCTTCGATTTTTTCTTGTGTAAGATCATCAGGATTAGCTTCTACTGTGATTTCGGGAGTTTCAGAAACATTGTAGTTATTATAAATAGTTTTTATGATGAGTTGAAGCTCATCAACAGATAAGACAGTTGGGGTTCCACCACCAAAATAAATTGTATTTATAATAGAACTATCTTCAATCTCAGAACGGCGTAATATAATTTCATTACATAGTGCTGCAATGAGGTCGTCTTTTTTCTTCATCGAAGTAGAAAAATGAAAATCGCAATAATGGCATGCTTGTTTACAAAATGGAATATGGATATAAATACCTGACAAAATACTTGAAATTAAAAACCATACTATTAATTAATAGTATGGCTACTATATATTGAAATAAGAATTAGTTATAGAAAGGAAATATTAAATTTTCCTTCTGTCACACTAATTGTAGTAGTACCCTCAGTAGCGGATAATTCAAAAGTACCTTTCATAAACCCAAATGTTCCTGCTGCAGCCGGTGTAAAACTTTCTATAGTTAGCGTACCAGAAGTTTCATATTCAGTATATTCTCCAAACTCGTCTACAAAAGGATCATTAGTGCTGAAACCAACTAGTAATTCAGAACTACTAGACGTAAAATTATAAGTTCCCGGGGCAGTGTTAGTTTTGTTAAAAGTGATAAAGAAAGATTCTTTGCCATCACTCTCGCCACTATAAGAAATTACATTACTCACCCCAGAAGTTACATGTTTCATGCTTTCAAAGAGTTTTCCATCAATTTTTGTATCTATAAATGTATCCAAATTAGAAGAAGGAGCATTTGGATTTTCTTTAAATTTTATATTGATTTCACCCTTATCAACACTTAGTGTTGAACTTGGAGAAAAAACATCGAAATCATCTTCGTATATAATCCCTTTGCAAGAGATTTTTACAAATTTATTGGCCTCATCAATAGATAAATTTTCAATCTGAAACGTCTTTTTCGGAAAATAATATGATGAAGAATAGCTAAACGCATTAGGATCAGGGGTAAATTCTGCTCTATCCAAAACGCCATTTTCATTAAATCTAATATAGAAAGTTCTACCGTCACTTACATTTCCTGTAATGTCTATATTATCGTAAGTTCTGGTGGCTTGCCATGAAGTTACAGAAAGATTTTCATTATCTATAGTGAGATCAAAAGTTTCAGTTGTAGAAGGTGTCGGGTCTGGAGTATCAGGTGTATCTGGATTATCTGGATTTTCAGAAGTCTCAGGATTATCCGAACTGCCTGAATCGTCAGAAGTACAACTAAATATAGCGAATACCAAAGCGCTACAAAGAAGGATTAACTTTATTTTCATAATTATAAGATATAAATTTGGATTTGCAAGGTACTATTTTTTAACTCGTTTATCATTTTGTTTTACAAAAGCAGCCCAACCCGTATAGCTTTTGCCTACGATATCAGCTCTGCCCATATTGTAAAAATGACATACTGCTGCTGCTAATCCATCGGTAGAATCCAGATTTTTTGGTAGGGTCTTGAGCTTTAATAAACTTTGGAGCATTTTTGCTACTTGTTCTTTGCTTGCATTACCATTTCCGGTAATGGCCATTTTGATCTTTTTTGGAGAATATTCTGTAATTGGGACTTCTCGACTTAGACCTGCAGCCATAGCTACGCCTTGTGCTCTACCTAACTTAAGCATGGATTGTACATTTTTACCAAAAAAAGGAGCCTCGATAGCGATCTCATCTGGGTGATAGGTGTCTATAAGTTCTACTGTACGTTCAAAAATAAGCTTGAGCTTTATATAATGGTCATCATACTTACTAAGTTGAAGTTCATTTAATTGTAAAAAAAACATTTTCTTATTTTCAACTTTAATAAGTCCAAAACCCATGATAGTAGTCCCTGGATCAATACCTAATATAATTTTATCGTTACTCAAAAGAAGGATTATGGTTTGTACTACAAAATTACGCAATTCAAAACAAGTAGTGTTGGTTATCTACTACCTATTATGAGAGGAAGTCGATAACGAGCAGATACTGGTGTACTGCGAGTATGTGCAGGTTCAACTTTTGGTAAAGATGCTATACTTTTCTCTAATATGTCTTTTAATTCAGGGATTTGCTCTTCAATACTACTAGGTAAATTAAAATCTTCTAAGTTGATTTTACCATTTTTGGTAATCAGTAAAGGAACCCAAATAGTATCATTAACTACTTCTTTAACTGTGATTGTCTGTTGTGAAAGATAATCATGAATATGCTCAGTAATTGTATTTTGGAAACACAACTCTAGTTTTTCTTCTATTTTGTCTTCACATATTTTAAATAAAGGAGGTTGTTCTACTTCATTCCAATTAAGTTTATTTAATCCTTCCTTTATAATTTCGTCTTTATTTTCTTTTTTAAGAACAAAGTTATCGCAAGAACATAAAATGATGACCAATAGACTTAGACTGATATGCCAAATTTTCATATTCATTATCTGTGAACTATTTTGGGTTGCCAAGCTACATAAAATTTTTAATAGTATGAAAATGGATGTTAGAGATTTTGGATGTCAATCCTCAAAGGAAATACATAGCGTAGTTTACGTACTAATATTTTGTAAATGGTCTTTTAATGAAATTTCCTCGGGAATGTTCATTTTTTTCTTTAGCCTTTTTCTTGCCATTTTTACAGCATGTGTAGAAACACTAAGTAATTGAGCAGATTCTTTGATTGATAAATTGAGTTTCATCAAAAGGCAGTGCCTAACATCGTTTGTTGATAAATCAGGAAAACAAGTATTGATCTGAGCAGTGATACCGGGATATTGTGATTCAATTCTGTCTTTTAAAATCGTAAGATCAGAAATTGAAGAGATAAATTGATCCAACCTCTTTTCAACATCAATTATTTCCTCTCGATTGTTATATTTTATGGCTGAAGACAAATTCTTTTTTATTGAAGAAAGTTTATCTAGTCGCTCATTTACAGATATTATTGTGGCTAGAAATTCTTCTTCTCTACTTTGTAAATGGTTTTCTAAAATCTTCTTTTCATTTGCTTTTAATAATTCAACTTGCTGCTCACTAGTATTGTATTTTTTGTATAAAATGAAGGATAATAGCATGAGCAGAAGACTAAAAAAACCGATTAAGAGGGAAATAACATGTAGCTTCTGTTTTTCATTTTTGTACATCAGAATGTCATTATCTTTAAGATGTAGATCATTTTTATACGTTTCTTCGATTACTTGCATTCTCTTTTCAAATATTTTAGAAAAATTTTCATTTCGATTATGATAGAGATTATCAACATGGGCGCCGTATTTTTCATAATATTTGGCCGCATTATCCCAGGATTCCATTCTTTTGAATATTGCGCCAAGATTTTTATAGGAGAGTGCAATATCGATTGGATCATCAGGGTTTAGTAGAATTGCATTTTCAAAATGTACAATAGCCTCATCTGGATTATCTAGTGAGTTATAAATTTCACCAAGCACTATTGCATTTTTTGCTGCATAGGCACTTAGCAAAGGTTTGTTGTCAAGGATTTTTTTTGCTTCAAGTCCCTTTTTTAATGCGATTTCATAATTCCCAAGACTTCTATAAGCATTTGCTATTGATGTCATTACGAAGCTTATTTCTCCTTTTTGATCTGAATCTTGTATGCTTTCTAGAGTAGCATTCCACCAACTAATTGCTTTTCCGTATTCTTTTTTATTAAAATGTGCCATAGCAAGACTAGAATACAGTATGTATTTCAAATCTTCTTGTTTCATTACAATAGTATCTTGTAGTAGTTCTTTTGAATATGCTAAAACTTTATCGGGTTCATTGAGAGCCAAATGGCAATTTAATATCTCCATTTTGGTAAAAAGTGCAGCTTTTTTGTCTTTTTGTTTTGTATTTATTTTGTGTGTTTTATGATAACATGTTAAGGCTTGATAATGTAGTTTTTGATTCTTTAAGAGAGCCGCTTTATTCGCGTATATTTCTGCTAGTGCAAATTCTAAGTCTGGATGTTGCTGTATCAGTTTTTCACCTTTTTCATAAACAGAACTGGCGCTATCAATCATAGCATTTTTGGTGTAGTAAATGCCTAGACTTATTAACCCTCTAAGTTCTCCTTTTGGATAGTTTTCGTTCTGTGAGTGTAGTATTAATTCATTTAGTAAATCTCCGTTTCCGATAAGGTCTTTTTTGGCAATTTCATATAGGCTATCTATATATTTAATTCGGTTTTCAGGATTCTTAACATCTTGAGAAAACAAAGGACTAAGGTTTTGCAGTAGCGCAAATACTAGAATCCAGTAGGGTAAATATTTCACATCAAATGGGGTTAGTTATTTTTATTTCATATCAACGTTTAAAATAAAAAATAGTACGCTGTTTGTATTCTTTTTTTAGTCAATGTACACTTAATGTACCCTTATAAAAAACAAATTTACTCGTTTTAATATAAGAACTTTACTGACATAGTTAACGATGAAAATCCAACAATAGTCTGTAATAACATATACCAAGTACAAAAAGAATATGATTTAATTGATTTGATCATCAAAAATATTTTTTACATAAACACTCACAAACTCAATTATGAAAAAACTACAATTTAAGGTATGCTCTGCCATCCAAAACTCTTCGATTGATAATCTTTCAATCCATTATTTATATATCACATGTGGCGAATATGCCGCTAAATGGTACTAAGATATTGACCATCACAAAAAATAATTAGCAATATCAAATCGCATAATTAATTACGACTTCTCATTACTCAAAAATAATTACATCATGAACTACATAAAAAATCTATTTGGGATACTAGTTTTTTGTTTCATAACAATGAACCTGGGTGCTCAAACACCAACGCCTCCTAATGGGAAAAAATGGCAAAAAGTTGAAATTTTGTCCGATGAGTTTAATGGAAACTCTCTGGATGCTACCAAATGGGATGATTATCATCCACACTGGAAAGGTAGACCCCCAAGTGAATTTAAAAAAGGAAACGCTTTTGTGCAAGGGGGACTTTTAAAACTTAGATCAACACTCAAAAGACATCCTTCTACAGTAAACAATCCTTTTAAAGATATTTGGGTTAATTCTGCAGCTTGCGTTTCTAAGGGCAAAACAGCGAAGCCTGGATACTATTATGAAGCTCGATTTAAAGCATCATCACTTTCAATGACATCTTCATTTTGGTTTAGAGTAGGTAGATTTTCTGAAATCGATGTTATCGAACATATAGGCAACCCCTCTAGGCCTAATCGACAGGATGACTTGCCGTATGAATATGCTGCAAACACACATTATTATGGTCCTCATCAAGGATTACAAAATAAGAAAACTACATGGCGTATGCCAACCCGGGGAAGAGATGGGTTTCATACCTATGGATTCTGGTGGAAAAGTCCAAAAGAACTTTTGTTTTATTACGATGGTCGACAAGTGATGAAAATTGCGCCTCGTGTGCCTCTTAATGAAAATCTTAAAATGATTTTTGATACTGAAGTTTTTCCTTTTGCACAAGCTGGAGTTGCCAATATTGGATTACCAAAAGTAGAAAATCTTAATAATAATGCAAAAAATACAATGCAGGTGGATTGGGTACGAGTGTATAAATTAACAAATGGAACACCTCCACCACCTGCAATAGATAAAGTAAGTTTTAAAAATGCACCTACTACAGTAAATCCTGCAAGCTCATACACATTTACGATGGAATATTCGGCGTCTCAAGA
The DNA here is from genome assembly GCA_947495425.1 of uncultured Aquimarina sp. GTDB lineage: Bacteria > Bacteroidota > Bacteroidia > Flavobacteriales > Flavobacteriaceae > Aquimarina. The sequence goes on along the minus strand of CANLYR010000003.1, from coordinate 176,451 downwards.
TCGCGAAATTGCAGTGAGTTTCTGGAAAAAGAATTCTTGGGTAGTAAGTAAAGTAGAGCGAGTTTCTAAGGGCTCGGGAACAGAAGCGATTACGGTAAATTTACCCTCGATTGCAACACTTGGAAATGGATATGCTTATAAAACACACATTCGACCTGTGGGAACGAACTGGCAACAAGCCTTGGATAATGATGAGATTACCAATGTTAGTGTAGTTGAAGAAACACCGCCGGTTTATGATCAATTAATAACAAACGGAACGTATTATATTACTTCGGCAGTAAATAATCAAAGATTAGTTTCACGACTGCAAGAACAACATAGTGCAAGGATGCATAATGCTACTACTAATGATGATCAAAAATGGGTGTTTAGGCATGTAAATGATGATATATATACAATTCAAAATAAAGGGAATAGCAGATATCTTGAAGTTTCGAATGCTAAATGTGGCAATGGCAGTAATGTAACTACTTGGATTGCAGCTAATGATACACATCAAAAATGGAAGATTAGCAAAAACGGAAATGCCTACGCCTTAAAACCTATGCATTGCCAGACGATTGCATTGGATAGAGATGCAGGGGCATTAAATGCCAATGTGCATACGTGGAGATATAGTCCTGGTAATAATAATCAGAAATGGAAAATTCTTCTACTGGCTGCCAATAGTGCTTTTAATAAAAAGGAAAGTATTATAGGCGTGTATCCAAACCCTATGAAGGACTTTGTAACAGTTTCAGGCTTGAACCCAGGGGGAACAATCAAAATTTATGACCTTTTAGGGACTGTTATGACATCTGTTGTTTCAAAATCAAACAAACAAGTGATTTCTACAGTAAACTATGATTCTGGAATTTACATAATCACAGTTGGTAAGCTAAAATTACAATTAATTAAAGAGTAGATATAAACTACAAAAAAAACCGTCATGAAAGAACTTATAACGTATATGTCAATATTATTTTCATTTCTCTTTGCTCAGGCTCAAGATTGGAAAGGCATACCTGTTCCAGCTAATGCAGGAAACAATAAAGTATGGAAAATTCAAAATCAACATTCAGATGATTTTAATTATAACGGAAAAAATGCAGCCTTCAAAAGCAAGTGGATAGATAACCACAGGGCCGGTTGGTCAGGACCCGGAGAAACACAATTTAGTGCCAACCATTCTGATGTAACTGGTGGAAATTTACGCATCAAAGCTGGTAGAGTGTATAACAAACCTGGAAAAACAGTCTACTGTGGTCATGTGACAACCAAAACTCCTGTAAAATATCCGGTATTTACCGAAGTAAGAATGAAATGTAGCGGGATTAATCTTTCTTCAAATTTCTGGCTGTTAAGCCCAGATGATATTAATGAAATCGATGTTACCGAAACCTATGGAGCAGAGCAGAATAATGGAAAAAAGATGGCTACAAACTATCATATTTTCCAGAGATCGCCTTTTAGAGATTTAGCAAATTCTCCTAAAAAATACAACGCCCAAGGAAATGTGTTTTTAAGAGAGGACTTTCATAGATTTGGTTTGTACTGGAAAAGTGCTACAGAATTCGAATTTTACTTAGATGGTAAACTTGTAAGAAAACTAAATAGATCCAATGATTTGCGAGATCCCAGAAATAAGTTTTTTGATCAGGCAATGCATATTATCATGAATACAGAGCTCCATACCTGGAAATCTAATGCAGGGATCAGACCCTCTAATCAGGAACTCAATAATAATGGTATCAATACAATGTATATTGATTGGGTACGCACATATAAGCCATCAAATGGTTCGCTTCCTCCTGGAATAGATAAAGTAAGCTTCAAAAATGCACTTACAACTATAAACCCTGCAGACTCGTATACCTTTACTATGAATTATTCGGCATCTGTAGATCGAGAAATTGCGGTAAGCTTCTGGAAAAACAATACTTGGGTAGCCAGTAAAGTAGAAAGAATTAGTAAAGGATCTGGCACAAAAGCAGTTACTATAAGCTTACCTTCAAGAACTACACTAGGTAATGGATATGGATATAAAGCACATATTCGTCCAGTAAATACCAACTGGCAACAAGCTATAACTAATGCAGAGGTCACTAATGTTACTGTGGTAGAAGAAGTAACGCCTCCACCACCGCCACCATCTGGTCAATTAATAGCAAATGACACATATTATCTTAATTCGCCTTTTAATGCTCAAAGTTTATTAGCAAGAGCTCAAGAACAACATAGTGCTAGAATGCATGATGTTGCAAACTTTGATGATCAAAAATGGATATTTAAACACTTAGGTAATAATGTGTACACGATTCAAAACAAAGGGAATGGTAGATATCTCGAAGTTTCTAATGCAAAATGTGGAAACGGCAGTAATGTAACCACTTGGATTGCAGCTAATGATGCCCATCAAAAATGGAAAATCAGCAAAAATGACAATACCTATGCTTTAAAACCAATGCATTGTCAAAATATTGCTTTAGACAGGGCAGCTGGGGCAATCAATGCAAATGTTCACACTTGGTCTTACAGCGCAACCAATACTAATCAAAAGTGGAATATCGTGCCAATATCAGAAAGTCGAAGTAGAAGAGTAAGTGAATCTACAGTATTAAAAAATAGTATAATGGTATATCCTAATCCTGTGTCAGAAGTATTGCGAGTAAAAGGGATGCAACCTAACGCCAAAATTCGTATTCTAAATATTGTGGGTGATCCCGTATTTGACGGAAAATTAGAAAGGAATGCTATAGATGTATCAAAATTACCTAGCGGAATATATTATTTATCTACAAATAAGAAAACCAAAATAAAATTTATAGTTAGATAGCAAGCCAAAAGTTGTCGATAAAACTTCTTTTAAATTTCAAAATCTAGATATAGAGTATTGAGAAGTTTTATCGGCTAATAATGATTTTACGATGTAATCCTAAAACAGTTCACTTATTTTAATAGTTACGTTTCTTATCGATTCGATATTGGGAATTGTTTGTTACATATGCTGTGCTGCAAGAGATAATTTTATGAATAATACTTGAGATGTTCTCAACTATTTATATACGAGTTAAAATGGTGAAATTCTTAATAAAAATATAAACCAACTTAATTATAACGTCATGAATTACAATCTAAAAAAACAATTAAAAACACTGTGTTTTTTGTGTATGATGATCCCCGTATTATCTTTTGCACGAAACTTAAAGCCTAGCACTTTTACTGTCAATAATTTAAAAAACATTACGAGTGGTGAAACAGTGAATCTGGAGTCTGGTAATTATACAATTACTCAGGCAATCATTAATGCCTGGACATCGGGCAAGAAAAATAATGTGATATTCAAGCGATTAGGATCTAGTGGTATTGTGACCATGAACGGAAATGGATTTAGCAATGCACCAGAAGTAAAATTTAACGGCTGGAATAATTTGAGACTAGAAAATATACGGTTTGTTAATTTGATTCCTATATTTTATGCCTGTACCAATTCAACCATGAATCGTCTTGTTGTAGAGGGGCAAAAATTTACAGGACCTTTTGTAGGCAAAAGTGCTGTAGGGATTCTTAGATCAAAAAATGTTACCGTAAGCAACTGTACTATAAAATGGACATTTACAGGTTGGACTGCTAAAGGCATTAAATTCTGGAAAGGCGAAAACAACAAATTAATTAATGCCACTATTAGAGGTCGTCTAAGAGGAGCTGTAGATGCCTCAGCAAATTAGGGAGATCCAAAAATGAAATTAACGATAGATGGCGGTGTATATATTCGAGATATTAATTCTGGAAGAGAAGATCACGGTATATACGCTCATGATCTTTCGGGGATCATCATTAAAAATGTAAAAATTAATGGTTTTACCAATACATCGGCAGGAGGTTCTATAAAATTGAAAAATATAAACGATGTAGAGGTTAAAAATTGTGTATTTAACACTTCGGGTATTTTATTGCGAGTAGAATTAAAAACATGGGGACACCTAAATAATATTTGGATTCATGACAATACATTTAATGACCCAATGGGAGTTGCTCATTGGTCACCTGGGTTTAATCCTGAGGCGGTCAGAGTAGAGAATAATAAAATGTGCAATAGTACGGTAATACTTAAATCAACAGGCGTCAAAATAAATAAATATTGTGCAGTGGCGGGTAAAAGCGGCGGTGTTTTTAATAATACTATCGGAAAAACTCTAGAGATTCCTTCTGGAACAAATAATTCCAGAAATATCCGCTGTAATGGCAATGGTGGAGGTCAAAATCAACTAATCACCAATGGTACTTACTCTATTAATTCTACTGTTTCTAATCAACGATTAATTTCAAGAGCACAAGAGAATCATAATGCTTTTATGATTAATGCAGGAAATTATAGCGATCAAAAATGGATTTTTAAGCATCTTGGTGATAATATATATACCATTAAAAATGTAAGCACAAACAGATTCCTAGAAGTGCCTTATGCCAAATGTGGAAACAATGTCAATGTAGCTACGTATACAAGCGCAGGAGGTAATCATCAAAAATGGAAAGCAATCAAAAACGGAAGTACCTATTCGTTAAAACCTATGCATTGCCAAAACGTAGCCTTAGATAGGGTAGCTGGGGCAATAAATGCCAATGTGCATACTTGGGCGTACAGTGCAACTAATAATAATCAAAAGTGGAATATTATTTCTGCGTCGACGAGTCGTAACTTATTTGTGGATTCTTCACAAAGAAATAAACAAATGAACAACATCAAGTTGTATCCAAATCCGGCACAAAATAGTATAAATCTAACAGGTTTACCATCAGATGCTCATGTTAAGGTGCTTAATTCCTACGGTCATGTGGTAATCGATACACATTTGGATAATAATACATTGAATTTATCGACAATACCCAGTGGTGTATACTTTTTGAAAAGTAACCAAGAAATGAAGATAAGGTTTATCAAAAAATAATCAACTTAATTAAACACATAAAATCATGAAAAAAATCATTCACTTTTCGATATTAATTGTCTTGTCATTACTATCGAATGCCTCAATTGCACAACAATTCGGAGACCCAGGGTGGGCCTTTGATCAAAGTAAATATGATAGTAAATATCCTGCAATGCGAGAGTATGCAAAAGCTGGTGTGCAAGGTGGTATCCCTTATCGATCTAGTCTGGTTGTAAAAAAGCAACTAAAACCAGGAGATAATATCCAGCGTGCAATTGATCAAGTTGCTAGTCAAGGAGGTGGTGTTGTTCTTTTAAAGAACGGAAAATATAGAATAAACAGTACCATCAAAATGAAGTCAAAAGTAGTTTTGAGAGGTGAAAACAAAAATAAAGTTACTCTCGAAAGTTACTTGCGGGGAACACCAAGATCCAAAAAGAACACCATAGAATTAAAAGGTGTCGAAAGCGCTGGACTCGAAGATCTGACTGTAAAATTTATTGCTTCAGGAGCTACTCCACAAGACGATACAAATAACGCTGAAAATAGCTATTGTGGTAAATGTTGGAAAAATGATCCCAGTGGGAAGAAAGATTTATATGTTCGATTGGTTCTAATAGATAAATCCACAAAAAATAGTTGGATCGATAATTGTAATTTTTTAGAATCTGGTACAGATCCTCTTTTTTTATCGGGTAAATTTATTACGTGCCGAAATAATTTGGTTGACAGGTCTTATAATAAAGGACCTGGCGGTAATGGCTATTATGATGTTAGAACAGAATATTCATTATTTGTAAACGAAACTGTTAAACGAATTCGACATTTTTCTATACAGCAAGGTGCTAAGTACAATGTGGTTCTTAACAGTAATTTTGAAGTAGATATTAATTATCATAATAAAGATAAAGGTAATAATCTAGTTGAAAAAAATACCATAAAGATCAAAAGATGGAGAGGCTGGGGTGCTTTTGGAACCGGAGGTGCGCAATATGGCCATACCGCTCCTGGTCCTAGAAACATTATATATAATAACAGTGCCAATAATAAAGGAAAAGTTCAATATAGTGGTAACAGAACCATATATACCTTTAAAGGATATGGTAACCCATCTGTTTTATCAAATACACCACCAAAATCTAAAACATTTTATCCCGTAAAACGAAGCGGTGGTACTGGTGGTGGAGAGAATCAATTACCTGTAGTACGTTTTTCAGGAATTTCAAACGGAGTACAATTAGCCTCAGGAGCTAGTATTAAGCCTGTAGTTAACGCTTCAGATGCTGATGGTAGTATCGCCAATGTGAAGTTGTATCTTAATAATGAGTTTATAAGACAAGAAAGTGCTGCACCTTATGAATGGGGACACTTGGCAAATAAAGATGAACAACTTAAAAACCTTGAAGATGGAAACTATACTTTAAAGGCAGAAGCTACTGATAATAAAGGTGGGAAAACAACAAAAACTTTAAATTTTAAGGTAGGTAATACTAATTCTGGTGGACAACTAATTTCTAATGGCACTTATTTTATTAATTCCACTACATCAAATCAAAGATTAATCTCAAGAGCACAAGAAAATCATAATGCCTTTATGATTAATGCAGGAAATTATAACGATCAGAAATGGATTTTTAATTACTTAGGCGATAACGTGTATACGATCAAAAATTCAAGTACCAATAGATTTTTAGAAGTTCCTTATGGCAGATGTGGAAACAATAACAACGTAGCTACATATACAAGTGCAGGTGGGGGTCACCAAAAATGGAAAGCGATCAAAAATGGAAACACTTTTGCTTTTACACCTATGCACTGTCAGAACGTAGCTCTAGATAGAGCTGCAGGAGCGATTAACGCCAATATACATACTTGGTCTTATAGTGTAACCAATCAAAATCAAAAATGGCGAGTAGAACCTATTGCAACGAACCGAAATCTCAGTATCAACAAAGGCGAAGATAAAAGCATCAAAGTTATACTGTATCCTAATCCCGCAAAAGATCGTATTCGTTTGAAAGGATTACAATCAAATGCCTATGTTAAGGTCATTAATTCTTTTGGTACAACAGTAATTACTACTCAATTAAATGATAATGTATTAGATATAGATAAGCTACCTAGTGGGGTATATTCTCTTCAAACCGATACTGCTACTAAAATTCAATTTATAAAAAAATAAAATATTTTAAATAATAAATACAAGCTCAAATCATGAAAACAACAAATCACTTTTTAACATTTTTTGCTATTTTATGCGCATTACATGTAAGTATAGCACAACAGATCGGAGACCCGGGCTGGGTTTTTGATGAAAGTAAGTATGATAATCGATTTCCTGCAATGCGAGAGTATGCAAAAGCAGGTGTACAAGGAGGAATACCTTATCGTTCTAATACCCCAATAAAACAAACTCTTTCCGTTATTTCTGGGGATTCGGATATGGCGAACAATATTCAATCAGCCATTAATGCTGTGAATTCTTCTGGAGGAGGGGTAGTTTTACTGAAAAATGGAACCTATCCAATAAGGAGTCAAATTACTATGAAATCCAATGTTATCCTTCGTGGAGAGAGCAAAAATGGAGTAGTATTAGAAGTATTTATGCGCTTTCAAGGAGCCTCAGAACCCAAGAAAAAGGAAGTGTTTTATTGGAAAAATGTTCAAAATGCAGGATTAGAAGATCTTTCAATGATTTATAACGCTGATTATCAAGGAAGACAAATGTACCCACTGGATCATGACTGGGCTTTTACTTATTTCTCTGCATATTCAATAAGAAGTCAAAACTACCCAAACGAAAGAGTGTATCATGACCGTCCCAATTTCAAATATCATACGGTAAAAAATATCGATGTTATCTATGTGAGAATGGATGGTACCACTAAAAACTGTTGGATAGACAATTGCAACTTTAGAGACTCTGGATCTGCACATCTGATCGTTTCGAATCCAAGTAAGCATATTACTATTCGAAATACGCTGGTTCGTGGAGCTTTTCAGAAAGGAAATAATGGTCATGGATATGGCATTAACTGCTCTGGTAGTTACGTATTAATGGTCAAAAACACAGTCAAAAATGTACGCCACTGGGCTATTCAACAAGGTGCTATTTATAATGTAGTATATGATTGCCATAGCGAAACCGATATGAATTTTCACCAAGGCGATCGAGGTCTCAATTTAATTGAAAAAAACAAACTTCATAGACCGTATTGGCATTTATGGAAGGTAATTGGTACCGGAGCAAGTTACCACGGCGATCCGGGTCAAGGGAATATGTTTTATGATAATGATGTTATCGATGGTAATAATGGAAAAAAATATACAGACAAGAAGGTATATACATTCAATACAGATAGAAATGTGGTTCCAATGTTCAACACACCTCCAAAATATGGGACACTATATGCCTTGAAACGAAGCGGAGGTAACGGTGGTGGACAAAATCAATTACCTAATGTTAGTTTTTCAGGAATTACAGAGGGAGCACAATTGGATAAAGGAGCCAGTATTAAACCCGTAGTCGATGCTTCAGATCCAGATGGGAGTATTGCTAATGTAAAATTGTATATTAACAATCAGTTTATCAGGCAAGAAAATGCTGCACCCTACGAATGGGGACACCTGGCAGATAAAGATGATCAGCTTAAAAACCTTGAAGACGGAAACTATACTTTAAAGGCTGAAGCAACCGATAATAAAGGTGGTAAAACTACAAAAACACTTAGTTTAAAGGTTGGAAACTCTGGTGCTGATACGCAATTAATTGCTAATGGAACTTATTTTATAGAGTCCACAGAATCCAATCAAAGACTATTGTCGCGATCTCAAGAAAATCACAATGCAATGATGCACAATCCTGGTAACTATAATGACCAGAAATGGGTATTTAATCACCTGGGGGATAATATATATACAATCAAAAATTCAAGCACCAACAGGTTTTTAGAAGTTCCTTATGCCAGATGTGGTAATGCTAATAATGTAGCAACGTATACAAGTGCAGGTGGGGATCATCAAAAATGGAAAGCTTTTAAAACTGAAAACACATTTGCTTTTAAACCCTTGCATTGTCAGAATGTAGCTTTAGATAGAGCTGGTGGAGCTATAAATGCCAATATACATACGTGGTCTTATAGCACAACCAATCAAAACCAAAAATGGAGACTAGAGGCGATGACAACGAGTCGAAATCTTAGTGGCAACAAGAGTGAAAAGAATAACATGATAATGATGTTATATCCTAACCCGGCAAAAGATGTAATTACTATTCAGGGGATACCGCATAACACTCCTATTAAGGTTTTTGATTTTTACGGCAACGAAGTAATAAAATCAAGATCAGAAGGTAATATGTTGAAAGTAAACAAACTACCAAGCGGAGTGTATTTTCTTCAAACCGATAAAGGCAGTAAAGCAAAGTTCCTGATACAATAAAACCCTTCATAAGTCAATCATGAAGTGTTGTTAGAAAACATTCGTGAAAAGAATACTCATATAAATAATGTAAACACCAATTTTAAATCCAAACAAATCTTTTAATTATGAAACTTACAAAACTCAATTGTCTAATTGCATTTTTCCTTCTGGGACTGGTGGTAAAAGCTCAGTCTCCCGAGGGGGAATTAAAAAGATGGCATAAGGTCAGTTTGACCTTTAACGGTCCGAATACTTCTGAAACGGCAAACCCAAATCCTTTTTCAGAGTATAGATTAGAAGTTACATTCACACATCAAGGTAGTAATAGAAGTATTAAAGTACCAGGATACTACGCGGCATGTGGTAATGCAGAAAATAATAGTTGTACCTCTGGAAATAAATGGAGAGTACATTTTGCTCCAGAACAACCGGGAGTCTGGAACTGGTCTGCCTCCTTCAAAAAAGGATTAAATGTTGCTATTAATGGTGGCGGCTCTAGTGGTGGCTTTATGGATGGAAGCACGGGGTCTTTCAATGTTGCCGAATCTGATAAAGGAGGGCGAGATCATAGAGCAAAAGATAAAGGAATGTTACGATACGTTGGGCAACATTACCTTAGGTATACAGGAACTAATCCTACTAATCCAAACGGAAATTGGTTTGTAAAAGCCGGAGCCGATGCGCCAGAAAACACATTGGCATACGAGGATTTTGATGCCACACCCAATAGAGGAAATCGACGTAAATCCTGGGGTCCCCACCAGCAAGATTACCAAGCGTCAGATGCAAGTGGATATACCTGGAATGGCGGAAAAGGAACTGAATTACTAGGAGTAGTAAGATACCTTTCTAACAAAGGGTTGAATGCTTTTTCTTTTCTAACATTAAGCTTGCATGGAGATGATGAAAATGTTTTTCCACATGCATTAAAAGTTGGTGTAAATACGTATAACGGTTATAATGACGGTCAACAATGGAATCAAGGAGTGCATAAAGATAGATTTGATGTGTCTAAACTTGCACAATGGGAAAAGGTTTTTGAATATGCAGATAAGAAAGGAATGTTTATGCATTTTAAAACATTAGAGACCGAAAATGATAATATCATGGATAATAATGGTTTTGGAAGACAAAGGAAATTATACTACCGTGAACTGGTAGCTCGCTTTGGTCACCATTTGGCTCTTAACTGGAACCTTGCTGAAGAAACAACAATACCAGATAATGTAGTGAAGAGTACAGCCAGTTATATCAAACAATTAGACCCCTATGATCACCATATCGTGATTCATACCTATCCAGCACAACAAGATCAGCGCTATAACCCCTTGTTAGGTAATAAGTCTGAGCTTACGGGTGCTTCTGTGCAAACTGATAAAAACAAAGTACATAATGATGTAAGACGTTGGTTAGAAAAATCACGTAATGCAGGTAAGAAATGGGTTGTGGCCAATGATGAGCAAGGTAGCGCCAACATAGGGGTAGACGCAGACCCAAAAGACAACAAATTGGTTAGACAAAAGGTGCTCTGGGGTACATTGATGGCCGGCGGAATGGGAGTAGAATATTATTATGGTTACCAAACCAACGGTACCGATTTGAATGCACAAAACCATAGAACAAGAGATGCTAAATATACAGATGCAAGTAGGGCTTTACAGTTCTTTAATAGATACTTACAAGGTTCTTTAAGCAGTATGGTTTCGGCAGATGGAGTTACCGGAGATGGAAACGATTATGTATTAGCAAAAGCTGGTGATGTCTATGCTGTCTATAGACCTAATGGTGGATCTACGGGGCTTAATCTTCCTTCAGGAAATGGTAATTATGATGTACAATGGTATAACCCACGTTCTGGCGGTAATTTAACGGCCAAAGCAACTTTAGGAGGCAATTTAGTAGCACCAGCCAATAATGATTGGGTCGCGTTAATTACCAAAAAAGGCGGGACAACTCCACCCAATAATGCAATTGCAATTCCTGGTAAAGTCGAGGCTGAAGATTTTAATACCCAATCAGGGATACAGGCAGAGCCAACTACAGATGTCGGAGGAGGACAAAATATAGGCTTTATTCAGAATGGAGATTTTGCAACATATAAAGTAAAGGTGAACACAAGTGGTAAGTACACTGTAGATATTCGAGTGGCTAGTGCCAATTCGGGAGGTAAAATTGTATTTAGATCCAATGGAGTTGTTATCGGTGAGGCAACAACTGCGGGAACTGGTGGTTGGCAAAATTGGCAAACCGTACAAACGTCACTTAATCTTACCGCAGGAGAACAGACGCTACGATTAGATTTTGTAGGTGGAGCTAGTGGTTTGTACAATATTAATTGGTTAGATTTCAAATTAGATACTGGTGGATCAGGTAATACTGTACCACAAGTTACGTTAACTTCTCCGTCAAACGGAACGTCATTTGATCCGGGAGCAACCATTTCTTTAAGCGCTAATGCTTCAGATGCTGACGGTACAATTACTAAGGTAGCGTTCTTTGTTAATGGAAATTTGATAGCGACAGAACAGAATGCACCGTATCAAACGACAACAACAATAAATAATTCAGGAAACTATGTAATTACAGCTGTAGCTACTGATAATGATGGAGCTACAAAAACCTCTACGTCAGCAGCTATTACGATTAGAGGTGGAGGTACTGATGGTTGTGTTGCTATTGAAAGAAATGGTGTTGCAGCTGTAGAAGCAGAACATTTTGTTAGCCAATCAAAAGATAGCAAAAGAAAATGGTACCTTCTTGATGGAAGTACAACAGGAACACCTACACCAGATCCAGATCCAAATCATGCAAATGGCGCAAGTGATGGAGCATACTTAGAGATATTACCAGATACACGAGTAACGCATTCTGATCCATTAATTAATGGAGAAAATTTCTCTAATGTTGCGGGTCAAACGACAATTGTAGATTACAAAGTAAAGTTTTCTTCTCCAGGAAAATATTATGTTTGGGTACGCGCTTTTTCTACCGGATCAGAAGATAACGGAGTACATGTTGGAATTAATGGAACATGGCCAGCATCTGGAAACAGAATGCAATGGTGCGCTGGTAAAAACCAGTGGACATGGGAAAGCAAGCAACGTACCGCAGCAAATCATTGTGGAGAAGCACAAAAGATATTTTTGAACGTTCCTTCCGCAGGCGTGCATACAATTTCATTCTCTCTAAGAGAAGATGGATTTGAAATGGATAAGTTTGTGCTATCCAAAGCATACACAAAGCCTACTGGAAATGGGCCAGCAGAGATTTTAGAAGATTGTGGAGGCACACAAAATGCTGCACCACAAGTAGTGATGACATCTCCTACAGATGGTACAGGTTTTGTTCCAGGAGAAAACATTACACTCAAGGCTAATGCATCTGATTCTGATGGCACAGTATCTAAAGTTGAATTTTATATAGGAGATACTAAAGTTGGTGAAGACACAACAGCTCCTTATCAAGTTACTACTACGATAGCTAGCGAAGGAACATATAATGCTACTGCAAGAGCGACAGATAATAAGGGCGCTTCAGCTACTTCAACAAGTGTAATTATTGAAGTAGAAAACGATACATCTCCACCCGACAATATAATTAGTATCCCAGGTAATTTTGAAGTAGAACGTTTTACTTCAAAATTAGGGAGTGTGCGTATCGAAAATACTCCAGGAACCTCAGGTAAAAATCTAGGATATATTAAAAATGGAGATTACACAGAATATACTGTAGCTATAAATTCAAGTGGAAAATATACATTCGATGTTTATGCAGCAAGTGCAGGCGTAGGAGGAGCGGTAGATATTATAGAGGCAGGAAAAACAGTAGGTTCTGTAACAATTCCAGTTTCGGGACAATGGCACGATTATAAATCATATGCCGTTGATGTATCACTTACTGCAGGTGAGAAAAAAGTAAGATTAGTATATAAAGGCTCTGCTGGATTTTTGTTTAATATGGATAAAATCATGGTGTCCAAAACTGCAGCCCCTGTGGAGCAAACAATAACACTTTCTCCAATTCATGATGCCTATTTGCAGGGAGCAACTCGATTTAATAGTGAAATTGTACGATTAGAACAAAATAAAAGAACAGGGTATTTAATGTTTGATCTCTCGTCTATTAATGGAACAGTTACGAGTGCTCAGCTAAAATTTACTGTGAATTCTGATTCAGGAAATGGTAATCTTTCAGTTTATAAAGGAAATTCTGATACCTGGACAGAAAGTAACTTATCTAACAGTAATAAGCCATCTAATGGAGTTTTATTAGGTAACTTAAATACAACATATGGTATTGGAAGCACTAAAACTATAATACTTACTACCGGATCAATATCTGGGAGCAAGTTATCATTGGTGCTTAGTGCAACTTCTGGAAACGATTTTGCCTTTGCATCAAAAGAGAATGGGGCCAATACTCCACCTCAATTAGTGATTACATATACGAGTACTTCAGTACAACGTAGTAATTTTGTTGCAGATACTAAGGATGATAACAACAAAATTAATGTGTATCCAAACCCAGCAATTGATTGGATAAAAGTATCAGGTGTATCAAAAGGTTCTAGAGTTAAGATTTTTAATGCTATCGGGATACTACAAAAGGAAGTTGTAGTAAAAGAGAATCAAAATATGATAGATGTAAATGATTTACCATCTGGATACTATATCCTAAATGTTTACGATGGTTACAAGGTCAATAAAATTGTATTAATTAAAGAGTAGTTAGACGATCACTAAGCAATAAAAAAGGTTATCTGTAGTGGGTAACCTTTTTTAATTTTATGGAGGGATGGATAAAATTAAGAACAGTTGTGATCTGCATTTGTTAGGTCAAGAGTGATATTATCAACGCCACATTGGATTCTTCTAGCTTCCAAAGTAGCTGCGTCACTCCTTCATCTGCTTTCCAAGGTGTTTTATATCATTTATGAACTAATTATTTAATTTAAAAAGAGAGCTGATCATTTTTTTGAATATCTGTTAGTTATTAGTATCCAGTATTGGTTATACCGTCATTATCGTTGTTTTCTGGTTTTTGTACTTCGAATACAATAGGGAGTGTATAAATATCTTCTTGAATCTGATCATTATTTCCTACAGGCACAGGTATTAGATATGGAAATGATTCTAAGACTCTAATTGCTTCTACCTCTAGAGAAAAAGAGGATGATTTTGTTTGTATATCCACAATTTTACCGGTTGGATGAATTTTGAAACGAGTATAGATACGATTTTTACCTGGTTTGGCATCTGTTGCAATTGCAGCTATATCGTAATTAGCATTTACAAATGCCTGTATTTCATTTATGATACAATTTTTTCTTATTCGTTCATTAGATGCGTTCTTACATTTTTTTGTAATGAATTTTGATTGAGAAAATGATATAGAGCAGGTCAATAACATGAGTAGAGGCATTACATAAAATCGCATAATTTTTCGGGGTAGTTTTAAATTTACAGTAGATTTAATTAATGATTATTGTTTTTATTAATGAGTTCGAAAATAATCAAATTAAATATATCGAATGATTAAGTAATGTTAAGGATATTACATTGATGAATTATTAATACCAGCGTAACAAATATGAAACATAGCCCTTATCTTTATGGAAAATGTGGATGACGTCTTAAATTAGTGAATAGCTAACCTTTTAATTGAAATTGTTTTCTGGTTAGAAAATAAAATATAGTTAAACTGTTTTGCGACGATACTAGATATGATTAGACTAACTAAGTAACAAATCAGAAGTGTTATCGTCCTATAAGCAAATGTATATATGGATATTACTTTAATAATAATAGGGTTATTATTTTGTGTTTTAGGTATTGTGGGGAGTTTTCTCCCAGTTTTGCCAGGACCATTTACGGCCTGGATTGGCTTATTAATACTTCATTTTACCGATGTAGTACCGCAAAACTGGACTTTTTTAGGGATCACTTTGGCAATATCGGTCTTGGTTTGGGTACTCGATTATATAGTTCCGGCTTTAGGAACAAAAAAATTTGGCGGTACCAAGTATGGAATGGTAGGAAGTTCGATAGGGCTGATTATTGGAATTATATTTATGGGGCCTTTAGGGATTGTCATAGGTCCTTTTGCGGGGGCATTTATAGGTGAGATTATTAAAGATAGTACCAATTCATCTAAAGCATTAAAGGCAGCTTTTGGATCGTTTATAGGGTTTCTTGCAGGAACTTTTCTAAAATTTATTGTTGCAGTTGGATTCCTTTGGTTTTATATCGTTAAAGTCATAGAGAATTGGGGCGAATTGTTTTGATCACCAGTGTAGTATCTTTTAAGAGCTAGAGTCATCATAAAAAAATAAATAATTGCAACATAGTAGATTAAAAATCAGTTTAATATATAAATAACTCATTTAATTCACCAAATCATGAAAACGTATTTTTTAGGCCTGGTATTGGTTTTAACCATGCAAAGCATTACTTGTCAAACCAAAAGTGATAGTATCCCAGGGGATCCTTCATTAGTGTCATCTCAAGAAGACTTGAAAGCATTAGCTGATACAGAAAAAGGTAATTTTGCATATGCAGTACAAGATTATTTTGAAAGGCCAAAACAATCTTCTTTTCAATTTTCGCCAGATGGAATGTATTTTTCTTATCGTCAAAAAGATGATAAAGGAAAACGACATGTTTATGTTAAGAATACAGAAACCGAAGAAATAAAGAAGGTTATTGAAGAAAAAGAAGAGCTTATTAGAGGATATGGCTGGGCTAATAATAATCGATTAATTTATGTGATGGATCAAGGAGGAAACGAGAATTATCATCTTTTTTCAGTTGATCTAGACGGGGCAAACATGAAAGACCTTACTCCTTTTGATGATGTACGAGTAAATATTTTGGAGTCTTTAAAAGAACAACCAGAATTTATGATTGTAGCCATGAATAAGGATAACCCAGAGATATTTGAGCCATATAAAATAAATGTCAGTACAGGAGAATTAGAAAAGTTATATGAAAACAAAGATGTTCAAAATCCAATATCTGAATATGAATTTGATAAAGAAGGAATTATAAGAGCGTATAGTCAACAAGAAAACGGAACCAATTACTCCCTTTTTTATAAAACTTCTAATGATAAACCTTTTGAAAAAGTGCTTACCACTACCTGGAAAGATAATTTTTATATCATTGGTTTTGACTATACCACAGCATACCCACATGATGCCTTTGTAATGAGTAATTTAGAAAATGACACCGATGAGATTATTTTATATGATCTATCCAAAAAGGAGATACTTAAAAAAGTGTTTAGCAACGCTACTTTTGATGTTGAGGGTATGAACAGATCGCGTAAGCGGGGTTATGAGACAGATTATTATCATTATACAGGAGAAAAAAGTGTTGTAGTTCCTGTAAGTGACACGTATAAAAAACTACACGAAAAATTTAAACAGCAATTTGGAGATAAAGACTTTTCGATTACAAACAAAACAGACGAAGAAGATAAATATTTGCTGTATGTAGATAGTGATAAGCTGTATGGGGTATACTATCTATATGATGCAGTAAAAGATAGTTTTAAAGAAATCATGAATTTGATGCCTCAACTTAAAGAGGAAGACATGGCAGAGATGCGCCCTATAACATTTAAGTCCAGAGATGGATTAACGATATATGGGTATTTAACAATTCCCAAAAATGTAAAAGAAGGAAAGAAAATCCCTTTAATTGTAAACCCTCACGGAGGTCCATATGGTCCAAGGGATTATTGGGAGTTTAATCCAGAAACACAATTGTTTGCAAGTAGAGGATATGCTACGCTTCAAATTAACTATCGTGGTTCTGGAGGATATGGAAAGAAATTTTTCTTAGCTGGTAGTAAGCAGATAGGGCGTAAAATGCTGGATGACCTCGAAGACGGTGTAAGCTATGTAAAATCCTTAGGACTTATTGATGAAAATCATATTGCCATGTATGGAGGAAGTTATGGTGGACTTGCTACTTTAGGTAGTTTAGTCAAAACACCAGATTTATATCAATGTGGGGTAGATTATGTGGGTGTTTCTAATTTATTTACCTTTTTTAAATCTTTTCCTCCATACTGGAAACCTTATCTGGCACAAGTTTACGAGCAGTGGTATGATGAAAATGATCCTAAAGATCAGGAGATTATGAAACAAGTTTCTCCTGCACTCAATGTAGATAAGATTACAAAACCCCTTTTTGTAGTTCAAGGGGCGAATGATCCTCGGGTAAATATCAATGAATCTGATCAAATTGTAACTAATTTAAGAAAAAGAGGATTTGATGTTCCATATATGGTTAAGTATGATGAAGGGCATGGATTTGGACATGAAAAAAACCGAATAGAACTCTATAAAAGTATGATGGGCTTTTTTGCAAAACATCTAAAATCGGATGTCCCTACAGATAAGAAAGCTTCTTTAAAACATTGATGAGGAAAAATAGTAGTAGCAGTAAAAAAAGACTTTAGTTTTAATTAAAACTAAAGTCTTTTTTTATCATTGATGTTGTTTCTTGATTTATTAATGTCAATTTTTTTGAATTTTGCAGTGTTATTTATTCTTCCTCATTAGATTAACCAGAATATTTGCATAAACACAACAATTGACCTTGATCTGTTATGATTTGAATTAAAAAAAGCCTCTCCAATTTATATGGAAAAGCTTCTCATCGGTTTACTACTAAACCACTCACGCTGAGCGTGAGACAACACAACATTTTTAATTGCCAAAAAAAGCTTCAATGTCAATTGAAGCTTTTGCAATTTTGCGGTCTGGACGGGACTCGAACCTTGCTTAGCGAGCCCAGCCGCTGTGGCATTTCAGCCAAATATCTTCTTGAACGTTGACGATTTGTGAACTTTTATCCGTGGATTGTAGTTTTTTTTGTTCGTCTGGTGCAAAAATAGCAATTCTATTCAAATAATAATACATTTTATGAATTAAAAATGGCATTATTTACTAATAGGATACTACCCTTATTTTCATTATAACTTCTTTTAGCTTTATCCTCTAGGCAGTCGTTTCAAATAGAATTTACTCTAAACTGGATGTCAAAAAACTCATATTTTTAGAAAACATACTAATTAGTATGTTTTTAATATATTTGCATAAATTCTGGTTAACTATGAAGACAAAAAAACTAGTAATCATCATTGTCTTTCTAATAAGTATATTTTATATGGCTTATCGAATATTTCGAAATACAAACATCGATAAGGAAATAAATTCTCAACTGGTTGAGAATGCTGTTTTACTGGATGTACGCACAGCCTGGGAATACAATAGAGGCAATCTTCCCAATTCTTTGAACATAAAAATGTCTGACCTTAGAACAGTTGATATTCCATTTGACAAGGATAGAGTCGTTATAACATATTGCTCTCACGGAATGCGAAGTATTAAAGCCAAGGGCATTTTAAAGAAACGTGGCTTCACAAATGTCTATAACGGGGGTTCTATTGATGATTTAGCACCTTATTTTAAGATTGATAAAAATAACTAGATTATACTTTAAATGTCAAAAGCAGATAACACCCGGATGAGTATCTTGAAAAAGGCATTGCCTTTGGTTTATAAGAATGGCTACCAAGCAACCAGCATTGATGATATTATTGCAACGACACAAGTGACCAAAGGTGCACTCTATTATCATTTCAAAAACAAGGATGAAATGGGATTGGCAATTATAAAATATGTTATGTATCCCTCGATGCAAAATATGTTGGTTAAGCCATTACTAGATTCACAGAGTCCGCAAAAAGAAATCTATCAAATGATGGAAAAGGTTCTGATGGATGACAATTTCTTCGACTCTAAATACGGATGCCCTGCAGTTAATCTTATCGATGAAATGGCACCATTAAATAAAGACTTTGCCAATGTACTGACCAAGCTCTTTAAAGAATGGAAAAAGGCTATGGTAGATTGTTTAAATGCGGGAAAAAAGGCAAATACTGTTAAAGCTGATTTGAATAGTGAACAAGTAGCCATTTTTATTTTGTCTGGATATTCAGGCATACGGAACCTTGGAAAAATACTCGGTAAATCTAGTTACACAGAATATTTGAAAGAACTAAAAAATTACTTAATGACTTTAAACTAATTTTTTTTAACATAGAACATACTGATTAGTATGTTTTTTAAAACTAAATTTTTAATATGTATCAATTCTTGTTGCCCCTACATTCCATATTCAGATGGCTCGTTTTAATTAGTTTGTCATATTCCATCTATTTATCCTTCAAAGGAAAAAAAGGCCAATTCATTTTTAGCAACAGAATAAATCATATAAGACATTGGACGGCGACCATTGCTCACATTCAATTAATTATTGGCATTCTGCTCTATACCAAAAGTCCGATAGTTCAATACTTTTTGAAAAATGGATTTGATGGATGGGATGAAAATACATTTTATGGGTTGTTACATATTGCCCTGATGCTTATGGCCATTATAGTTATCACATTAGGCTCTGCGAAAGCAAAAAGAAAAGAAACGGATTTGGAAAAATTCCAAACAATGTTCAATTACTTTTCTATTGGATTACTACTAATTTTTATTGCTATTCGCTGGCCGTTTTCACCTTTGGCCAATCGTCCTTATATAAGACCTTTTTAAAGATTTCATAATGAAAAATTACTTTAAAACACCCATAGGTAGATTGAGAATTGTGGCAATGCTCGAAGGCATTTCGCTACTGATTCTAATACTCATAGGCTTGCCTTTGAAATATATCTTGGGAATTCCAGAAGTTGTTAAAACTATTGGTCCTATTCACGGTGCTTTGTTTCTACTTTATCTGTTTTTAACACTAGGTGTCGCTACTGAATTTAATTGGAAAAGAATTGTTATATCAAAAGTCTTGTTGGCCTCTCTCATTCCCTTTGGAACGTCTTATGTTGACCAAAAAATTTTAAGACCTACTCATATAAAGAAAGGAAATATATAGGATTTAGTTTATTCATTCAAGTTGAACACAAAAGTTCAGATGCATTTCAGTAAATCTCTTGAAACAATTAAAATCTTATGCTTTAGAAATCGGTAATCAGAATAAAACCACTCAGCCCATTCCCCTACATTCCGCGAAAAGCTACATTTCGGGAAAAGAGCTTCACTACATAGGTCTTGGACACAATCCCCAATTTTAGCTTTCCATTCCGTTAACCCTTTCCGCTAATGCTGGAAAGGAACACTACATTCCAGAGCCAAAATTGTGAATCAAGTCCGCTTTTCATCGGAAAGCCAGCACTTCGGTTTTCTTAACAGGATTTTCGGTGCGGTCTTCTTGAGCCCTCACTCGAAAATCCCTAAAAACCGAACCGCTGTCTTACACATTTTAAGGGGTTTATAATGGATAAAGCCCTTGTTGTTTTTCGGGTCGTCGAAAAACTGGCAGTGCCTAACCAATTCTAATTTAAACCCAGCCACTCATTTCGCTTAACTGTCGGTATGCTCAATTCGTAACTGACTTTAAAAGAATTGCTAATGCCCATATGGAACTTGTCAAGACCGTACGAGTTTTAGTGAAAAATAAGGTATCTACTTCCTTGAAAATCCAAGGATTTTACTACGTCGCAAACACACCTGATTTATTCCCTAAAAGTCTTGACAAAACCCACTCTATCCATTGTGCTATGCACGAAAGAAAAGAACAAACACCCCTTAAAATTTAATCTGTTTTAAATCAATAGGGAAAATATAAATCACTTAAACATCTCATTATGAGTTCTATGGCAAACAAAGTGCAATTAATTGGAAAAGTGGCAATTGAGCCAACAATTCAAACAACCAAAAAAAATATAAAACTAGCTCGGATATTAATGTTTACCGTTGAAATCTATAAAAATAAAAATGGGGAAAATGTAGATGAAACCGAATGGCATTCTGTAGTCGCTTGGGGAAAGGTAGCCGAAGTGGTAGAGAACTATGTCATAAAAGGCAAGCAAATAGCCGTGAGTGGAAAACTGAAATCACGAAGCCTTAGAGATAAAGACGGAATTAAAAGATATGTGACCGAAGTAGAAGCGAAAGAAATCGTGCTTTTAAGTCCTAGAGAAAGTAATTCAAATGCATATAAATCAATTTAAAAGTCCTGAATGGTTCAGGCGAATTAATCATTAAATATTTTATTATGAGTACTATTAGAAATCACGTACAGTTAATTGGAAACGTTGGTCAAGAACCAACCATTACGAACCTTGAAAGCGGTAAGAAAGTAGCCCGTTTTTCATTAGCGACCAATGTGAGCTACAAAGACAGCAAAGGCGAAAAGCAGACCGACACCGATTGGCATACGGTTGTGGCTTGGGGCAAAACTGCCGAAATCGTAGAGAACTATGTAGGCAAGGGCAAAGAAGTTGGGATTGTAGGCAAGCTGAAAACGAGAACCTACACCACAGACGACGGAAACCAACGCTATGTTACCGAAGTGGTAGCCGATGAAATCCTTTTAATGGGAAGTAAGGGCGATAAGTAGCCTTAAAATTAAAGAGGGCGTAACCGTTGAAAGATGCGCCCTCTTTTCATTATTCAAATCTTAAAAATTTTAAACAATGAAAGCACAAGTTAATGAAATAGCACAGAATTTAAAGCACTTTACAGGAACAGAAATGTTCTATTCCCTACCGTTAATTAAAACACGCTTTACCGATGGACTGAAATACCTTACCGAAGTTGCCGAATGTTTTTGGCTCATTACAGATACGTCCGTAATTGCAAAAAATTTGATGAACCGAAGCGAATTTATCACTATTGATTTTAAAAGATTGCCCGAAGAAAAACAGAATTATTCGGGTTACGAAGCCGAGATAATTTATAGTGATGGTAACGACAATATTTTAGAAAAACACGGCTATCGTGCCACCGATTTTCCACTTGACGAACTGCGGTTGTTCTTTGTAAATGATACGCTGATGTTACCGAGCGAATATTAAATATTGAGGTTATGATTTACATTAAATTTCAAGATTTGAGCGAGGAAAAACAAGAGGAACTTTTAAAGGTTTCTAGGGAACACGTTATACATCTTTTTGGGGAATCCATTCAAAAATTTGTTGACGAAACTGGGGCAGATTTTGACAAGTTGATAGACGAAGAAATGATTAAGAATCTATACACATACAACTTCGTATTCAACATCTAATTTCCTAAAGTTAGTTTTTAAGCACCTCTAATGTTAGAGGTGTTTTTGTATGCAATTCATATTCAATTCAAGAAAAAAATGTATCTTTACAATGCTGAAATTCAGCGTACAAATTAAAGTAAGGTTATCCAATTTTTGACTTTCGCCGATACCCTTATACATCGAAAAATAATATATCGGAAAATTATTTTCCTAAAATGGCAATCGGTTTTTTGACCAGATTGTATGGATTTTCGTCACGCTTGCGCGTGACGAAAAGGAATAGCAAGAGGGTAACACGCTGCGCGATGTTTCGGATTCCTTTTCGTTTTCAAATAGCTGATTATCAGCAATTTGAAAATATTTTAATTTCCTGACAATCAACGATTTGCGACAAATGGGCTGTAAACGCCCAGTTTTAGGGAAAATTTTGCGACAAATCGGCGAAATATGAACTCATTTACAGGAATTAGATTCAAAAAAGAAACTGCAAAACGTTTCCAAACATTCTCACGCACCTACTTCAAATCGCACACCGAGGCAATGTCCACGATGCTCGATTTTTTCTTCTACAACGAGATTTCCCCAAAGGAAAAATTAGGTCCGACAGGGCGAACCATCGAAGCCAAACTATTAAAAAGAATAAATGCGGTCATTGCCATAATGCGCGATGTCGAAAAGACACAAACCAAACCTACCGTGGCGATGATTCAATCCCTTTTTGAAACAGAAGAGCCAAGCAAAAAACCGTTGATAGTAGAAAAGAAATATGCCGATGAAAAGAAAGAAGTACGCTTTCGAGAAAAGCAAAATCCAAGCAACCAACTATAAATATTTGAGCTATGTATATAACAATCACACCTCAAAAATTGGGCACTAATTACTCTCAGAGTTCAGCGGATTTTGTTGGCTATTTAGAGAAAGAAAACCAAGGTTTGGAACATCAGGAAATGGAACATTTTTTCAACCAATATGGCGATGAAATTTCCACTGAAGAAGTGGTCAAGGAAATTGATGGTAATACTGCAAAATTGAAAAAGAAAGAGCCCAAATTTTATTCAATTACCGTAAGTCCATCGAAATATGAATTACGTAAACTTCAAAACAATAGTCAGGATTTAAAAACTTACACTCGTGAGCTAATGAAGGACTATGCTGCAAGTTTCAATCGAGAAATCAACGGGCGACCCATTGCAGTTGATAACATAAAATATTATGCTAAAATTGAACATCAAAGAACATTCAAAGGAACAGATTTTCAGATTAAAGAAAACCAACCCTTTGCCACAAAAATACTTCAGCTTAAAACGGATATCCGAAATATCCAAGAAGGACGAACTGAAGGAAATATTAAAAGGATGAAAAAGGAAATTGACAAACTAGAACGAGAAGCACCACATCAACAAAATGGAAAACGGATTGTTCAGGGAATGCCAAAAAAGGGAAACCAAAGTCACATCCATATTATTGTTAGCCGAAAAGATGCTTTCAATTCCATCAGTCTTTCACCAGGAAGTAAACATAAAGCCTCAGAGGTTGAGATGCACGGTAAAAAAGTAAAGCGTGGTTTTGACAGAGACAAATTCTTTGAAAAAGCAGAAAAGACCTTTGACAAAACATTTGGTTACAAGCGCAATTATGCCGAAACCTACAAAGCCAAAAAAACCTTCGTTAAAAACCCGAACCTATACTTTGCTACGCTGATGAAATTGCCAGCCAATGAAAAGGCACTGGCGTTTAAAATCATAAGCAAATCAGGATTGCCCATTGTGCCGAGTATTCCCGTAAGTCAAGCGCAAATTGCACTTCGAGTTTTTAAACGGTTAAGACGTGGCACAGAAGTGGCCATAAAATCTAGTTCCATCGGAATCTAACACCTATGCAGATAGATAATCTTATAACGGTACTTTCAATCATTGGCTTGACCAGTATTTTTTTCTATGCAGTTTTTCGATTAAGTAGATATGCATTTATCATCAATTTCCTTATTCTTGGTGTTATAGTGTTTTATTTGAACGAGGACAACACATTAATTCTGATAGCACTCTATCTGGTTTGCCCTCTCATATTAATTAACATAGGAATGTATGTATTCCTTCACAAAACGGATAAGCCAATAAATGGCGATAGTAAATATCAGGTCAACTTTGTCACCATCAAAGGCAATTTCAAATTAGACAATATCAAACGTGGCGCATCCATCATCGGTTCTGCGGGAAGTGGTAAGACCGAAAGTGTGGTCTACGGATTTCTAAAACATTTCCAGAAAGAAGGCTTTTGCGGTATCATCCACGACTATAAAGATTTTGAATTGACCGAAATGGCATACCCTCTTTTTAAGGATAGCGACATTCCTTTTAAGGTCATTTCCTTTGACAAAATTATTCATCGTGTAAATCCCATTGCACCTCGTTATTTAGAGAACGAAGAAAGTGTAAACGAGGTGTCTAGGGTACTAATTGAAAATCTTTTAGAGCAAAGAGAAAGCGGAACAACAGGCACAACAAAATTCTTTAATGATGCTGCTGAAGGTTTGATTGGTGGATTAATTTGGAAACTAAAAACGGATTACCCCAAGTACTGTACACTACCCCATTTGATAGCGATTTATCAATTATTGGACACGGATAGCCTTATCCAATTTCTGGAAACCAATACCACATCAAGGGCAATGGCAGATGCTTTTATTAGTGGAAAGGATTCCGACAGACAAACGGCTGGCGTAAAAAGCACCCTGGCCAATGCGCTAAAGCGAATTAGTACACAACGCATTTTTATGGCATTATCGGCAGATGAAGTACCATTAAATGTAAATAGTGAAGATAATCCTACAATCATTTCCGTAGTAAACAATCCAAAATATGAGACGTCTTATTCGCCAGTAATTGCCACCATTATTCACACCATTACCAAACAAATGAGCGTGCGAAATTCTAAATCATCGTTCTTGCTAATGGAAGAAGCGCCTACCATCCGATTATTGAATATGCATCGAATTCCCGCAACTTTGAGAAGCTACGATATTGCTACCATCTACGTAATGCAAGATAAAATTCAAAATGATATGATGTATGGTGATAAAGCGAGCAAAGCCATTTTGAGTAATTTGTCCTACCAGTTTTTCGGTAAGGTAAATGACCCAGACACCGCTAAGTATTATGAACGTTTCTTTGAAATAATCAAAGACCCGACCAAGAGTATTAGCCGTGGTCATAATCTTGACTTTGATACACGAATTACCACAGGCGAAAAGGAAATTCCTAAGATGAGGGCTGATGTTTTCTTTAGACTAAAGCAAGGTGAGTTTATTACCTATGCGGATGGTAAGGATAAGAAGGTGCAATTTAAATTACAAAGTATAAAAAGAGGACTTCCTGAACAATTAAAAGTTTATTCCGATGCTGATTTAGCAGCTAATTTTGAGCGTGTTTATAACGAGGCTAAATCCATTTTTAGTCAATAGAATCAAGTAATGTTACGCTTCCAAAACACTATCCCGATGCACCATTCCCCAGTCAATCATAGCATCTATTAATGTAGTCAAGTTTTTACCTGATTCGGTCAAATGATATTCAATAAGCACAGGAGTTTGGTCATATACTTTACGTTCGATAATACTATTCATTTCCAATTCCTTCAGCTCTTTTGAGAGCATTCTTGGCGATATTTTTTCGATACTTTCCTGCAAATCTTTAAAACGATTATTGCCTTTGAGCAACGAAGCTATTATGGGAAGTTTCCATTTTCCACTAATTGCATTCATCGTGTCGGTCAAGGCCAAGACATAGCTCTTAGGACATTGTGATATCTTATCTTTTTCCACTAAACTCTTAAAATCGCTCATAGCTCTGTAATATCAAGTTACTATACAAAAGTATAGTAGTTATTATTAGTAAGCAAGTACTTTTTGTATATCGTTCTCTGTAATTTTACATCCCAATAATTTAAAACAGAACATATGATATTAGTAACGGGTGCAACAGGTCAATTAGGTTCAGGCATTATTGACCACTTAATAAAGAAAGGAATACAACATTCAAATATTTCAGCTCTGGTAAGAGACAAGGAAAAATCTAAAGTATTGAAGGACAAAACTCTAGATATTAGATTTGGGGATTATAACGATTCTGATTCCTTAGTAAGTGCCTTTAATGGCGTTGATACGTTAATGCTGGTTTCCAGTAACGATAGGGAAGCCATCGAAAATAGAACGGCACATCACATAAATGCCATCAAAGCTGCAAAAGAAGCAAAGGTCAAACATATTGTTTATACCTCATTTGTACGGAAACCAGAATTTGAAACATCTGCAATTGCTGATTTTCAAGATTCCCACGTAAAGACGGAACAATTCTTAAAAGAAAGCGGAATCGATTACACCATACTTCAGAATGGTATTTATATGGAAATGATTCCAATTTTTGCAGGTGAGAAGGTGGCTGAAAAAGGTATAATTATGCTTCCTGCGGAAGATGGTAAAGCCAGTTGGGTGCTGAGGGATGAATTGGCAGAAGCAGCAGCTCAAATATTGACCACATCTGGTCACAAAAATAAAACCTATGTATTAACAAATACAGAAGCAGTCACATTCGGCGAAATAGCTAAGGATTTATCTAATGCATTAGGAAAAGAAATCCAGTATAAATCACCATCAATAGAAGATTTTGAATCCATCTTAAAAAATGCCGGTGTACCAGAAGTGTATATCGGAATGTTTACGATGTGGGCAAGCACATTGTCAGAAGGAAGCTTAGATGTGAAAGATGACACCCTTGCTACCTTTTTGGGAAGGAAGCCTACTACGGTAAGTAAGTTCATTGCTAAAATTTACAGCTGATAAGCTATAAGAGCTTGAGGAAAATTTCGTAAGAATAAGGTAAGGACTGTTGTTATAGATACTTCTTATAGTTACAGTCCTTATTTTGTTCATTCACTATTAACATAACTAAATCTAAGAGAAAGTCTGAAATATGAATATTTATTCATATTTTTGTTGAAATGAAAGATGACAAACTTAACAGGATATTTGATGCTACACTCAGCTTAACTGGAAAGGTTGGGATTGCAGGTCTTAAAATGTCGAGTATTGCAAAAGAAGCTTCAATAGCCACCGGTACGCTCTATCTCTATTTCAAGAACAAGGAAGATTTGCTAAACGCCCTATATTTTAAACTACAGAAGGAAAGTGCCCCTGCTTTGATATCTGAGATAAAAAATCTTCCTATTGACATTCAACTCTATAAGATGTGGGCGTTAGCATTGAAAAAACTGGTTGAAAACAATTTGAGGATAATTTTTTTAGAGCAATTCTTGATTTCCCCTTATGTTTCTGCGTCGAGCAAGGAAATGGATTCTCGTTTTAAGAATTATCTTAAAGGTTTATTAGAAAAAGGTAAGAAAGAGAACCAAATCAAGGATGTTGACAGTAACATTCTCATTGCTCTTGTTATTGGGTTTTTAAGAAATTTTTCTACTCACATCGTCAATGATAAAAATAGTAAACTATCGGAAAAATCAATCGATGAATCATTTGCATTATGTTGGGAAGCAATAAAGAGATAAAAAATTTGTTTAAAAAATGAATAAATATTCATAGTAATGAATTAAAATTATGAGAAAATTAGCCGTCTTAATATTAGCCATTGCCAGCTTTTCGCAAACCAATGGACAAATCGAGAAATCAGGAATTAAACAAAACACTAAAGAAAACGTAACAATGAGCAAATCAAAAATCATTAAAATCAACGAAGAAACGGTATCATACTTAGATAATGAGAATGGAAAAATCACACTTTTATTCCTACACGGAGCATTTATCAATAAAGACTACTGGAGCGAACAACTATCCTATTTTGCCAAAGACTTCCGAGTTATAGCCATTGATTTACCAGGGCACGGAGACTCTTCATTCAATCAAAAAGAGTACACTGGCGAGCGATTCGGAAAAGATATAAGTACCCTTATAAAAAAGTTGGGACTCAAAAACGTCATAATCATAGGGCACTCTTTCGGTTCTGATGTTATGCTGGAAACAATAACATTGAATGCTTCCGAAATTATTGGTCTAATCGAGATTGACCATTTGAAAAACGTTGGGATGGAATTACCAAAAGAGGCAGTTGACCAAATAGTTGCTGGCTTGAATGCGGATTTTGAGGCTACCTGTGAGCAATTTGCCAAACAAGCATTGTTGACGGAGGCAACGAATCCTGAAATTGTTGCCAGATTGCTAAATGATTATAAGGGGATGAATCCAGAGGTTGGGATTCCTTTACTCGAATATAACTTTGGCTATGCTCAACGCGAAGCGGAACTTCTGAAAGGATTGGAACTAAAGCTATATTCCGTTCACGTTAACTATACGCCTACCAATCAGGAAAGTCTCAAAAAGTACCTTGGCGATAATTATGAACTACATATTATGGACGGCACGTGCCACTATCCAATGATTGAAAACCCAGATGAATTCAATGAGATACTGGAAAAGGTCATTTTAAAAATTCAAAACAAGTAGAGTCTAAAGCGAATTGAGCTCAAACCTACTTTCTGCTTATTAAAGGTAGCTAGTTAAGATTAAGACGAGTAGAAAGTACAGGTGTTAATGAGAAGAAAAGTGAAAGAAAAACAAACTGTATTAAGTGAAGCTGGAAAAGATTCACTTTCAAAAATCGATTATTCAGATACTTTCTCTACAACCAATCACGTTAATACTATCGAGGAAATCACATATCTTATTTTCAACACAAAACCGTATTGGATGAAGTTTCTGTATGCAATGAGAAATAAAATAGCACCCATTTTCGGATTAAAAAGAAACATACCCAAAAATTACTTTGAAGCGTATGAAGTTGGTGGGTATATAAAGTCTTTTAAATTTTTTTCAATAACAGATAAAGAAGTCATAATAGGTGCAGATGATGCTCATCTAAATTTTCGACTGGTTGTGGGTGACCAGAAATCTGATATTTTCAATATCAATCTTACCACATTAGTGGAATACAAGAACCATAAAGGAAAAATCTATATGGATATTATCAAACCATTTCATAAGCTGGTCATAAAAAGAATGCTACAAAGTGCCTTCGCAATTACCAAAGTTTAGCCTAGTTCATTTACATCAAAGAAGTTAGCTTTTACCTTTTGACGTATTTAAGAGGCATTATATTCCAAAGAAGTTTTAAAAGAGAGTTGTTATTTCTAAAAAGGGATGGCTTATTGTTGTAGCTATGAGATATGTCTTTTTGTTTGATATATATAATTCAAATCGTATACCTTTGTTTTCTAGCAACAGGAAATCAATGGAAGACTTAAAGGAATTTTACAAAAACAAAGGACTTAGTGAAGATAGGTTTCAGCCTTCTGGAATAGGACATTTTAATATTTTCGATATTGAAAAGATTTTAGACCCCAAAGAGAAGCCCATTTCTTACACTAGGCGCGATTTTTACAAAATTGCGCTTATTCGTGGCAACCACACCTATCATTATGCGCACAGAAGTATTCAAACTTCTGGAAGCACCTTGATGTTTTTCAATCCGCAAGTACCCTATTCATTTGTTCAGGGCAAAGATGAATGCACTGGCAGTTTTCTGATATTCAAAGAGCAATTTCTTTTGAACACGATTGTGGAAGTGCCTTCTAAAATCCCTGTTTTCAGTATTGATGGTTGTCCAAATTTCAAACTCACCGAAGAACAGGATAAGGACATATCTTCCATTTTTAAAAGCATCCACAGGGAAATAGACTCATCATATCCTTACAAATATGATGTCATAAAGGCTAGGGTCGCAGATATTATACATTATGCGCTTAAACTAGAGCCTGATATGATTTCTGCCATCAAAATGGATGCAGCTACACGACTCACGTTGATTTTTAAAGAGGCACTAGAGCGACAATTTCCTGTTGAGTCCACTAATTATAGCATTTCCAAAAAAACGCCGAGTGACTTTGCTAATCATCTAAACACGCACGTCAATTCATTGAATAGGGCGGTAAAGAAAACAACAGGAAAAACCACTTCCACCATCATAGCAGAGCGTATTGTGGCTGAGGCCAATATTTTACTTCGTTTAACGGACTGGTCCATTTCTGAAATAGCCTATTCTCTAGGATTTGATGAGCCTGCCCATTTTACTACATTTTACAAACGCCTCACAGCATCAACACCATCTGAAATTAGAATGGCAGTATAAAAATATGCTGCTTCTTGCTGAAAGCACTCTCGTAAAAAGAGTGCTTTTTCTGTTTGATATATATAAGTGATAGTTTGATTTACATATCGAACCAACTGACTTTCAAACCTACCTTTAACATCATTAATTTAATAACAAAAAAAGAAGATTATGAGTAAAGTATGGTTTATAACAGGGGCTTCAAAAGGGCTAGGGCTCAATCTAGTTGAGAGACTTTTAGAGACAGGTCATAAGGTAGCTGCAACCTCAAGAAAAAAAGAATCTCTGATTGAAAAGATTTCGGACAAGACCAACAATTTTCTGCCATTACATATGAATCTGGTGGATGAAAACGACGTTAAACGTGCTGTTAAAGAAACAGTCAAGCATTTTGGAACTGTCGACGTTGTCGTTAACAATGCTGGCTACGGAATAGGTGGTGCGATTGAAGAGCTACAACACAACGAAGTACATCAAAATTTTGATGTGAATGTATTCGGAACGCTACACGTGGTTCGCAACGTACTGCCAATTTTAAGGAAGCAAAAATCTGGTCATATAATGAATATTGCTTCCATAGGTGGTTTTGTGTCGAGCTTCCCGGGATATGGCATCTACTGTGCTACTAAATTTGCGGTTCAAGGGCTTACAGAGGCTTTGCAAACAGAAGTGAAACCCTTTGGTATTAATGCTACCTGTGTTTCCCCTGGTTATTTTAGAACAGAGTTTTTAAGCAGCGATTCAATGCAAGATGGAAAAAAGACTATTGAGGGATATGACAATGTACGCGAAATGCTCAATCAACATAGTAACGTGATACACGGAAACCAAGCGGGTGACCCGGCGAAGGCGGCTGATGTTTTTATAGAACTTGCCGAACTGGAAAACCCACCGTTACATATTTACTTGGGAAGCGATTCTTACGAGATTGCCAATCAGAAAATCGAAAAACTGAATAAAGAGATGCAGTCGTACAAATCTCTGGCAACTTCTACAGATTTCGAATAATATATATCTGGATATAAGCGAAACATTCTCTATTGACCGGATATGGTCAGTTTTGAAATGTTTCGCTTTTCATTTAAAAAATAAATCTATGAAGTATCTAATTTCAATCGCTTTGTTAATCAACTTTAGCTGTAATGGGCAAACCGATAAGCAATTACCTTCTGAAAATAAATCAACAATGAAAAAGGACTTAACCATAGAAGAAACTAAAGAGTATATTGGTATGTGGGTCACCAAAGACGGCAATATTCGACATAATTTGTTGCCAAATGGCAGGTACGATGAAGCTCGTGGTGAGACAGAAAGCGCTTATCAAGGCAACTATTGGGTAAAGGGCAATCATATTGAGTACAAGGATGATACTGGTTTTACCGCTGATGGCGATTTTAAAGACGGTATTTTATATCACGCTGATATGGTGCTTTACAAACAACCTCATTAACAAGCACTCAATGGAATAATAGATTTGAACACAAGGAACATATATTCCAACACATTTTACTCTTCGTTCTTCCTGAACTTTGTGCTAAACAAAAAATACAATTATGAAAATTACACTTGCAGGTTCATTGGGGCGTATCGGAAAACCCTTAGCACAAGAATTAATCAAAGACGGCCATACGGTCACCATAATCAGTAGCAATCCGGATAGAAGTAAAGATATAGAGGCTTTAGGCGCAATTTCCGCTATTGGCGCTTTACAGGATACCAACTTTCTTACATCCACTTTTACAGGTGCTGATGTAGCATATACTTTAGTTCCCCCAGCAAATTATTTTAATCAAGACCTTGATTTGTACCGATACTTTGCAAAATTAGGAGATAGCTTTAAAAAGGCTATAGAGAATACCGACGTTAAACGGGTAGTAAACCTTAGCAGTATTGGAGCGCATTTAGAGAAAGGTAACGGAATTCTTGAAGGCACGTATTATGTAGAACAAGCGCTCAATAGCTTATCCGAAGATATAGCCATAACCCATATCCGACCCGTTGAAATTTATTATAACCTCTTTCAATTTGTTGATTTAATCAAGCATCAAAACATTGTTGGCAGTAATCTCGATAAAGATGATGTTAATGTATGGGTATCACCAAAAGATATAGCGGAAGCCGTAGCCGATGAAATCCTAAATATCAAATCAGGCCGTAACGTAAGATACATAGCAAGTGAAGAACTTACTTATTCAGAGTTGGCTACTACCCTAGGTACTGCCATAGGTAAGCCAGATTTGCAATGGGTGCAATTTACCGACAAGCAAGTTCTGGAAAGTCTGATTAATGTGGGAATGCAACCAGCAGCGGCTGAGAAAATGGTAGAAATGTATGCAGCTATCCATAGCGGTCTGCTGTACGAGGATTACAGGCAAAAAGAACCTAAGATTGAAGGCAAGGTCAAAATGAAGGACTTCGCCCAAGAATTTGCGGTAGTTTATAAAAAAGCCTAAGCCTTAAAAGTTCAAAAGAACTTATTTTCTATTATTAAATTCAAAGAAATGCCAGATATAAATACAGCTAATCCAAGCAAGGAAACCATAAATCAGATTTTGGAGCATATGAGTGATGCATTTCGGAATTTACCGCGTTCACCTATATTGCACAAGCCATCGGAAGCAGGTCTGGTTTACGAAAATATTTCATTTTCATCCATAGACGGTATACCTCTTGAAGGTTGGTTTATTCCTCGTGAAAATTCGGAAAAGGTCATTATCGCAAACCATCCTATGGGATTTACACGTTCTGGACTGCCCGCACATTTAGAACCTTGGAAATCTGTATGGTGTGCCAGTGGTAATGATTTTGAAGTCAACTTTATACCTGACTACAAAGTTCTGCACGATGCTGGTTATAATGTGCTTGCCTATGACCTGAGAAATCACGGACATAGTTCCGAGGCAAATGGCGGTATTATTTCAACAGGAATCTATGAATCAAGGGATGTACTGGGTTCTATTAATTATATACGCAATAGACCAGGCACAAGTAAAATGAAAATTGGCCTTTTTAGCCGATGTTTGGGATGTGATGCTACCTTTTATGCAATGCAAAGTAATCCCGAAGTATTCAATCAGGTTAGCTGTTTGATAGGCGCACAACCTGTAAGCGAAGAAATCATTCTTGGCAAACAGCTAGAGTTGTTTGGTATTCCCATAGAACGGTTAAAAGAACTCAATGAGCTTATGGTATTAAAAACCAGCCTAAGCATTGCAGAAAGGGATGCCAGAAAATGGGCAAAATCAGTATGTATCCCTACGTTTCTTTACCAAGTACACGATGATGTACTTACCAGTCCGTCGGATGTACAGACGATGTTTGACAACATTCCTTTGGAAAATAAACAGTTACAGTGGATACCTGATACTACCGTGCGATGGAACGGGTATTTGGAATTTCAGAGACGTCCAGAACCAATGCTGGACTGGTTTCAAAAGTATATGTAGTAACAGTAACAATTTTTAAAACACAATTATTATGAAAATATTATTATCATTGAAAACGCCGAGTTTAGTTAACGTCCTAATAGCTTTAGTTTTAGTCAATTTGAACATTGAGACTGTTTTTGCACAGTCAAAAACAGCAGAACCATCGAGCATTGATGGATTTGTGGAAAGTGATGAAGAGAAGAAAATCATTCTCGAAAAACGTGAACAGTGGAGGCAAACCTTTGAATCCAAAAGTGTTGATAATATTATGAAATATTACGCTTCTGATATATTATCTTATGACCTTATGGCACCCATCCAGTTTGAGGGCGAGTCTATGTGGCGAGATAACTGGGTCAGTTTTTTCAATACGTTTAAGGGCGGCATTCAATTGACTTTTGAGGATTTAACGGTGTTTCAATCTGGCGACCTGGCAACGATTCGAGGTCTTACAAGGTTACAAGGGGAAACTGCTACGGGACAAAACATAGATATGTGGACTCGTGAAACCAATGTGATGCGCAAGATAAACGGCGAGTGGTTAATTGTTCACGACCACGTTTCCGTACCTATGGATTTTGTAACAGGTAAAGCTTTAATTGATTTAAAACCAATCAAAAAATAAAATAGTATATGCAACCAATACGATTCAAAACAATCGCCCAGTATCATAAGTTTAGAAATCTTGAAGGACCAACACATCCCCTGATAAGTATCCATCGTATCGAGGATATCAAGAAACTAAATGACGATGAGCCCCAGCGCTTAATCCAGGATTTCTATATGGTTGCGCTCAAGCATAATGTAAATGCAACAATGCAATACGGCCAACAAGAATATGATTTTGAAGAAGGCGCATTAATTTTTTTAGCACCTAATCAACTATATGCTATACAGGCTGACAGCGACTTGACCCACACGGGATGGTTACTGCTCATTCATCCAGATTTCTTTTGGAATACCTCGTTAGCTAAGAACATTAAAAACTACGAGTATTTTGATTATGATATTAATGAAGCGTTACATCTTTCAGAAAAAGAAGAAAAGACAGTTATAAACATCTTGCAGAATATCAATGAAGAATGTAGTACGAATATCGATAAATTCAGCAAGGCTGTAATTATATCTCATTTAGAGACCCTATTGAACTACGCCGATAGGTTTTATAATAGGCAATTCATAACCCGGGAAAAACAAAATCACGAAATATTGGTTCGGTTGGAAAAATTACTTTCTGACCATTTCAATGACCCAAAAGAATCAATCAACGGTGTAATTACGGTAACTGATATATCAGCTTCACTAAATGTTTCAGCTAACTATTTGAGTGGCTTGCTTACTGTTTTAACAGGAAAAAGTACCCAACAACACATTCACGATAAATTGATAGAAAAGGCAAAAGAAAGGTTGGCAATAAGCGAATTGTCTATTAGTGAAATCGCTTATGAACTTGGCTTTGATTATTCCCAATCTTTCAGCAAATTGTTTAAATCCAAAACGAATCTAACCCCTTCGGAATTTAGAAAGTCTTTCTAAAAAAATATTCTGATGATTAATAAATGCAAAGTGGTATTCTTGACATATTAAATAGTTATAAAAACGACATTTCGGATGTTGAAGATTCGAATTTAAATAAACTAAAAAATGTTGAGAAAGGTATTAGCATATCGCGTAAGTATATTAAACGGCTTCGTTTATTACTTCGAGAAAAGCAGTTTGAAAAACGAGAGGATGAAATAAGCTTCTTTAAATACCAAAAACCATATATATATTCTAGAGTCAAGTTCTATGCAAAACTGTATCAATTTCTTTTAAAGCGACCCCAAGGGAGCTTGATAAAACAACGTAAATTTATTGACACAGAAATTGAAAAATTACAACGTGATTTTGGCAGAAACTTAGATTTTGTTAAGTACATTCGTGAGGAAAGCTCATATCTTGATGAATATTATTTTTTGAGAGGAAATGATGAAGTACAATTAATTACAGATACATCATACTATCTTACTGATGACGAGTTTTCAACCAGTCACGATAATTTAGTGGCAAAAATCCAAGCTTATGATTTACTCATAAATCATTATCAGCAGATACTTGGTGAATTACGCTTTTTAAGAAAAAACGGAACGAAAACAAACGGTGTTTCTAACTTTAGACGAAATAGAAATTTAAAATGGACTGCTTCAAAAACTGACTTAATTGAATTAATTTATGCACTTCATATATCCGGTGCGATTGAAGAAGGTCGAATATCAATCAAACAATTGGCAGAAGCCTGTGAAGAAATTTTTGAACTAGAGTTTGATAATATCTATAGAACTTACTTGGAAATAAAAGGTCGCAAAAATGATAGAACCAAATTCTTGGATAAGTTAAAAGTTTCTTTAACGAATAAAATGGATAAGGATTTGGAATAATATCAAAAAGGCCCTTTCTCTCTCGGTCCTTTACTAGTAACCTTCCATTGGTCATTTTCTTTAACCAGTTTAAAGATACCAGACTTTCCATCAAAGGATGTTTTATATTTCACCCAGGCAATTTCACCATCGATAGCTTCGTCTAGGATTTCTACCTTGATTTCTTTATCAGATTTTGGAAGCATATTTTGAACCGTTATCAAACTGGCATAACCTTCAGCTGTTGTATGGTTTTTTAAAGCTGATTCATCTTTTGAGAAAAAACTTTCTGCAACAATTTGAGCAGTTTCTGTGTGAGACATATTCTTATTTTCCGAACAAGAAATGAATAAAAGTACAAGTAAGCAAATGAGTAATCTTTTCATAATACTATTAATTTGGGTTATTGATATATCTATGTGATATTTTCAGTTCAATATTTCGTTCACCATTTTTCTCGTTCAATTCTAATATTGCCCTTCGGTCATTGGATAATGAAAATTTGGGCAGCACATAAACAAATCTTATTGTCTGACCTTCTACAATTTTTGACAGCAGATTGTGCTCGTAAATAGGTTCTTGATACAAACGCTGTAAAGATTTCCTTTTCCCTTTTTGTCGAGTCTCGATGGAAAGGTTCAAGAAATTCAAATCGTAATCCAACGTAGAATTATTCTCAATCTGGATGACAAAATAGAGTTCTTCTTTATCAAAAACTATATTTTCAACGGTCAAGACGATGCCCTGTGTGCGCTTCTTAATCCGACCGATGCGTTGGTTTCTGTTAAGAAGGTAGGTGCAGAATTTTTGATAATAGTAGGTTCTGTTATCTACACTTTTTTCAGAAGATTTAGCTTTAATCGAATCATCGGTTACGATTGGCTTTTCATTCCCGATACTATTTGATAACGGTATGAAATAATTGAGCTTTGGCAGCTGTTTTTTATACTTTACAATATACGAAAAAATTGAACCATTTCTGTTGATTACCAGCAAATTACTTTCATTCCCAGGCTTCGCCTGTAGCAGTCCGAAATATTGTTCTTTCTCACGATTATAGGTAAAGACAAAATTTTCCGAACCGGTTATGCCTTGTCGTATGGGTTCTGGAAAAAACAAAGCCACATTTTTAGTATCGTTTGCATAAATGGTATCGAGGATTGAATTTGTCTGCGCTTTCGCGAAAGCGGAAATCAATAAAGTCATTATTAAAATAGTTGCTTTCATAATTTTGGCTTTAGGATTAATCTGTAATTGTTCAATACGGTTACTTTTACCCTTCGGTTAGAACGTCGAAATACTTGTGTCAATCCACCCACTTGTGGAACACTAGGAATATTGATATCACCAATGACATCATCCAAGACTTCTCTCGTTGCTTCTGCTCTAAAGTTATTCTCGACATAAATGCCTTCGCTTCCATCTTGCAAATCAAATGCTTTGAGCTTTGTAGGATGATGATTGATATTTTCAATTTCAATGAGCGCACGATTTGGCTGAAAACTTATAAATCCAAAGACAAGCGAATTCTTTGGCATCAGCTTACCATTGATAGTTGCAGATTGAGTAAGACGCATTCTTAATCTAGTATTTGCCGTTACGATTTGGTCGCCATCTACGATGACATAAATGTTAGCATCTGTATTGCCAATAATCGAAAACTCATTGGGTTTAGGCGAAGCTGCAAAGAACAATTGATGTTCGAGTCCTAACTCTTTAGCTTCAATTTTTTGTTCTCTCTCAATTTCGGCTGAATCAATTTGCTGAGTATTCTTTTGGGCGATTTTCCTTTGTCCAAAGTTCTGATATCGTTTTTCAGAATATTGAATTTTACCAGCTTCGTAAATACTATCTACAATACGTTCTTTCTCTCGCTCTGGAAGGTCTGGGTCATAGAAGCCTAAAGAATCGATTAGCTTTTCATCATAGATACTTGGCGCATTATTTTCGCGCACTTCTTTTAAGTCATTGATAGCATCAAGCTTGGAATCGTATTCTTTTTGGTTTTCATCCAAATCTGGTACTAAGGTTTGTTCAAGGTTTTCATTTTTGCTTTCATCATCGCCCATTACCATCATAGAATAGGAAATCAGGAATATGAAAATCACAACTAGTACAGCTGCAAAGACAATTTTATTTTTCTCAATCTTCATTATTTATTTTTTTTAAAGTGTTCTCGAAATAATTGGTAATCAAAAGACCGTGAGGGTTGTTAGGAAAGTTTCGGTCGACCGGAATTAAGTTTCCGCTAGAAACAAGTTCGTAGGTATCTATAATTGAACCTCTATTGATTTCAAAAACAGTAACAGTTCTAAAGACATACGTTCCATTTTGTTCTTCGATTTGCGAATCAATGCTCAGTACTTTTTGAACTAGCGAGTATTGTAGTAATCGGTTATAGACACCATCAGCTTTTTTTTGGCGGTATAGATTATCCACAGAACTATTTCCCAGCCAAAGTGCCTTTTCCAAATTCCGCTCATAATTACTGGCATCGATATTATAGAAGTAGTTATGGAACAGGTCTAAATGAGCAAGAGCTTCAACACTGAAATTTTCTTTTTGGGTAACGAGTTTCAGCGGGATAATACTGCCATCGGTGTTAATGGCGAAAGCACTATTGAGCGCTTTCTTATTGGTTTTAAAAACCATCCAAAGTGAAAAGGTGCTCGATAGCATTGCAAAAATGACAACTGCTAACACGATAAACCGGTTCAATTTTAAAACTGCATAGATGTTTTTATAAGGTGTTTTCATTTTCATTAGAATTAGCTGGTAAACAATCTGAGCGTGAAAGATGTAGCACGTTTGTATAATTTGAATTTCAGGAAGACAATAAAACCTACCGAACCCAATTGAACGACTGGTGCAAAAAAGCCCTGGCCAACATCTGTCCCAAAAAGGTTAGTCCAGAAGTTTGTATTGATTTCTGTATAAAGTGCATTTACAAATACATTTACCAAAAAGAAGGCTGGTACCAACATATAGACCGCAGCATACAATTTGAAAAATGTATAGGCAAGAGAACGGAATTTTTCAAAAACTGCCAGACTTATCACCAACGGGAAGAAGGCTTGCATTATACCCAATAAGAAATAGCGTTCTGCAAGGAATAGCGGGTAAATGAACAAATCCAAAATCCAAAGAAAAAGACTAATGATAAATGCAAATATTTTGAATCCGTAAAGTGGTGTGACCAAGGCTTCATATAAGAGGGTCATTGCAGCTTGCGCTACCTCGATGATACTTACATCTTCTTCAATAGGAATATCCTGCATCTGCAAAGGCAATAAGGCAGGTGCTGTACCGCGATATTGCGCTTCAATAGAAACCAATATACTATCAAAGAAACCGAGTAATTGTGTCGAGAATATGACCAGAAGAACAACAGCAAAATTCTTTGTGAGTTCCCCAGGGCTCAAACCCCAAGTGTAACCGTCTTTGTCCGCAATTCCTTCATTGTATTTTTTAAGAATATTGACCAGAAAGAACAGAACAGCGAGCGTTTTCATTCCGGCAATAGTGTATTGCGAAAAGTTGCTCGCCTGTATCGTCTGGAAGACGGCATCCACATATTCAAGTCCAAAACTCATTAGTAATTCGTTTCGCGATTATTTACTTTGTCTTGCATTTTTCTGAAGGAAATGATATCACGATAGCGTTTCGTTTTTGTCTTGATATTGGAAACCATTTCTTTTGATTCTAGTTCTTTTTGCTTTAAAACTTCTGCACGTTCGGCATCGGACATTTTTAGATTATCGCTTGATAATATTTCACCCATAAATTCAACCGTATCTAATGAGTTTTGAACTATGGCATCAAATGATTGTGCAATCCGTGTAACTTCCTCTGGCTTTATGTAAGGTGAGTTCAGAATGTCTTGCAAATCATTTTGCATTACATTGATAAGGTGTTGATTGTTTTGTGCAATTTCCTCGACCGCTCTTAGCTGTTGGACAACACTAGATACTTTCTCTATGGCTTCTTTTGCATCCTTTAAGAACTTTACGGACTTAATCATTTGAGCAGTCTGTTTACCTGATTCTACAAGTTGTTTTACCAAACTGATAAAATTAGTGTTGTCATAAGTGGGCATTCCCTGGCACGCAGCGCGTGCAGGTAGTAAAAAGATGAATGCTGTTGCGATAATTAAGATTTTTGTCTTCATAATATTATGTTTTAGATGTGAATTGAATTATTGCTTTTTCCATATCGTGATGCTCGTTGTAGAGCTTCATTATTTCCTCGTTTTCTTGTCCATCGGTCAAATAAGCTGCATAAACTTCCTTGGGAACTTCAAGGCGGAAAATGTTACTTTCCTTGCCAATCTTGATAAACATTTCAGTGTACTTCCGTGGTCCAGAAAGGTTGTTTTTGATGGATTTTAATTGGTTTAAGTCGTGGCTAGATAGATTGAGCCGTTTAACCAATTCGTCATAACCTTTTTCATTATTTAGGCTGTAAATGACTTGTGTGTTTTCAAGTATACTCGCAGAAGTAGGATTATTCGGAAGCTGATTGATGGATTGCAAAATAATCCCAATCGCACCATTCTGCTTACGGATAGCTTGGTAATAGAATTCCACACTTTCCAATACGTTGTCAAACTTTAATTGTTTGGCAAACTCATCAAATAGGATGATGCCTTTTTCAGCCCTGTTTTTCCAAATAGTTCTTTGGATGGCAGACTTAATCAGCTTCAACATTACGGATAGTATTTCCTTATTATCCTTTACTTCGTCCAGTTCAAAAACAATCAGGCGTTTGTCCTCTATTTTATAGGTCTGGTCTTCGCTGACTTCAAATAGAAAACTATATAGACCATCGCCGACATATTCAGACATTACGTGCAAAAAACTCGTAACATTGAAGTAGTCGGGATGGATTTTCAAGGTGTTCAGAAGGTCTTTCTGATTCCTTTCTATAAAGCTGTAAAAATTATCCAAAGAGTGGTCTTCTGAAGTGCTATCGTAGTAATGGCGTAGAATCTTTTTGACTGAAACCGATTGTGCTTTAGTAACTTTTAAATCTGAAGCAAACAATTCAAACAGGAAAATAGATAAGTCTTCAAGTCGTTCAGGTGTCAGGTCGTTTATATCACTTATGTAAAACGGATTGATGCCTAGATTCTTTCCGCTTTCGTAGCGAAGTACAGTATATTTTTCTGGGTAGAGTTTGGCGAATTTGGTGTAAGAACCACCCAAATCAATAATGACCAAGCGAACGCCACTTTCAAAATATTGACGTAGAATATTATTGGCCAAAAA
The DNA here is from genome assembly GCA_947495425.1 of uncultured Aquimarina sp. Classification (GTDB taxonomy): domain Bacteria; phylum Bacteroidota; class Bacteroidia; order Flavobacteriales; family Flavobacteriaceae; genus Aquimarina. The sequence goes on along the minus strand of CANLYR010000003.1, from coordinate 134,733 downwards.
GGATTTACCCTCGCCAGTAGGTGCAAAAATGGCGAAGTTCCGCGCCTTGATACGCTTCTTCTTTTCATCCCAAACATCTTTTAAAACAGGAACGTTATGTTCACGGTCATTAAAAATGATTCCGGTAGCATCAGAATTGTAATTGGTGTTATTGATAAACAGACATAAAGCGTGTTTTAAATCCGTTACATACAAGTCATTATTTGAAAAATTGGAAGAGAAACAGCAATAACTGTTAAGGATATAATTCTTCCGTTCTTCGCCCCTTGGGTAATATGGAATGATATCAAGTTCTTTGAATTCGGTTTTAATCTTTGAAGCTATTTTATTCAGCTCTCGGGCTTCACGAGCCCAATACACTATATTCAAATGACCACGAATAATGCGAGCATTATCATCGGCATTAATTTGGTCCAAAATATGTTGGATTTTACCAAGTACTACTTTGTTCTGCGACCCGAAGTTTGAACTTTTATTAAGCTCTTCTACTTTCTTATCGAGAAGCTTGCGCCACTTCTGTTTGTCATCCAAATACAAGATTTGATTGACAATATGATTTTCGTTAAGCGTAAGCCCTAAGCCATCAATAAACCCTTGATGAAACACAAAATCGTCAGAAGTGAATTTCTCATTGGTCTTGCTACTCTGTACACTTTCTCCAAAGCACAGTTCGCTATTAATGGCTAGGGCATCAAAATGGTTTTCGCCAATATTGACGCTTTTTTTATCTAATATGATATCGGTATCAAAGCCTTCATTGAAACCATTGAAATAGCCATTTGTGAGTTGCTGAATGTCTTTCGCTTTAAGCGAAATAAAGGTCATTTTTCGACTATTATTTATAAAGGAAACCGAATCGCTAACTGAACCGATAAAACTGTTTATGTTGTCATCGAGTTTTTGAACAATGTCTTTGGAAACCTTTCTGAAGGGATTGACATATTTTGGATTATTTAATGCTTTGTTCTTAGTCAGTATGAAGAATAAAAAGCACCGATGTTCCATATACTCACGACCTTTAAAATGTTCGTGCGTGGCTTTTTCTAAAAATGTTTTGTTTGGTAGTTGTTCTGAGGTGTATGACTTTTTGAGATAAACATCTTGCTTATGCACAACCGTACCAACAGGTAATGATTTCAAAGCTTGAAACCAAGCACCGTGTATATCCTCAAAATCCTTTTCGGACAACGAATAGATTTCTGGAAGTGTACCTTCATAGCATAAGACCACATTGCCATTATTGGCAAAAATGATATTGTCCTGAATATCTGTAATGGGTCTATATTCTGATAGGTTAATCTTATTCATAATTGAAGCCAGAGTTTCTTTTGTTACTTATTATTCTTGGGAAGACCTTTGCCATTTGAAATAGTTGTGGATTGTGGGTTATTCTTGTCAAGGCAACATAAAAAGCGGCGTTGAAAACCAGTATGCCGATAATCATCACAAAGCTGAAAGAGAAAATGATAATTAATAGCGAAGCCAAAATGGAAACCATCATTAAGGCAAACAGGGAAATAGGTAGTCCAAAAATGACTGCCCGTTTCCTAATATTTTTATAGACCTCGAATTTCTTCATACAGCTTGGTAATCAAATCCCACTTAGTGGGTTATACTACGATTCCAATTAGGTATGTGAAGATTCCGACTACAGCGCCAGCAATCAAAACAAATACAAGTACTCTGGTAATCCCTTTTTTAAGGTCTGCGTTTTCCCCAAAGAAATGACCTGCATTAAATAGGAAACCAACCAGAAAAATGACACCTAAAAGGATTGGAAAAATTGTTCGGATAGTGTCGCCTACATCATTAACTGAATCTTCAATGCCACCAATTTGAGCAAAAAGCGAAGTGGATAAAAGCGAAAGAAATGATGCTAAATAGTGTGATTTTTTCATAACATAACGGATTAAATTTTCGAGTTATTTTCATTATGAGAAATTTACATATATTTGATTATAAATAACTGAAAATCAAATATTTGTGAATAAAATATTATTTGAAATCAATTGAATTTAATTACTATTATTTGGCATCAAATGCTATGAATTTTTGAAGGGAAGTTGTTGATAACCTGAAAATTGAAAATGAAAAAAGTGCTCAAAAACGTCAGTTTTGTCTTTTTGCTCTTAAAAATGTGCATCATTTTTGGACAAGAATCGAGTATTCAAAAACGAATTGTAATTGATGTTGGACACGGTGGAAAAGATTCTGGTGCAATAGGCATAAATGGAATCCAAGAAAAGGATGTTGTACTCAATATTGCAAATGCCATTTTGAAGCTAAATAACGAATCTGATACCCCTTTGGATATTTACTTTACAAGGTATACCGATACACTTGTTTCTTTATCCGATAGGTCGAAGCTGGCCAAAGCCCTAAAAGCTGATTTATTTGTGTCCTTGCATTGTAATCATTCGGATAATGCAAATGCAAGAGGTGTCGAAGTTTATGTTTCAAAAAAGCAATCGATATATTCTAGAACATCTACTTGGTTTGCTTTTCAATTACAAGATGCTCTGAACTTTGAGCTGGGTTTTGAGAGTAGGGGTGTAAAGTTTGCAAATTTTCAGGTCTTACGTGAAACAATAAGCTATTGCGCCTCTGTCCTTTTGGAATTAGGGTTTTTGAGTAATTGGGATGAAAGTAAATATTTGACAAAAAGAAGTAAAAGTATTGCTCTAGTATTAATAAGAAAATTTCAATTAACGTTATGAAAAAATTATTTAAAGAGGTGGTTAAAACCTTAAAGGGACTCATCTTAATTCTATTTACTGAAATATCTTATATCATTAGAAATAGAACTAATTGATGTTATTTATGACTCGTTTATTGTCTATTTCTAACTAATTATTTAGAAAATCGAAATATTTATGTACTTTTGGAAAGCTTTTAAAAAATTAAAAATGACAAAGATTGGAAGCCTTTTCCTTAAAAAATCGGTTAAAAAAGCTGATATATCAAGAAAAACTGGTATTAGTTCATCCCGATTAAGTCTTTTGAGTAGGGAGGAATCTACGAAGTTAACGGCCCGTGAAGCATTTTTAATAGCACTTGCTATTGATATTAGTCCTGCTGATTTTCTCGAAGAACTTTATGGGCATTTAAAACTGAATAAATAATTATGGAAAACCTTAATTTCATAGATTTATTTTCAGGTGCAGGTGGTTTATCTGAAGGTTTTATCAAGGCAGGTTTCAAGCCAATTGCCCACGTAGAAATAGACAAAAAAGCCTGTGATACTTTAGAAACACGACTGATATATCATAAGTTAAATTCTGAAAATAGAACAGAAAAATATTACGATTACATTTCAGAAAAAATGACCAGAGAAGAGTTCATAAAATGCTTTGGTAATTCTGAACTTTCCGATTCCGTCATAAATATTTCAATTGGAGGAGATAACAACAAAATCATTTTTGAAAAAATAGACAAACTCGTCAATGGGAAACGAATTGACTTAATTGTCGGTGGCCCACCTTGTCAAGCCTACTCTCTTGTCGGAAGGTCAAGAGATAAAGATGGTATGAAAAATGACCCTCGGAATTTCCTCTATAAAGAGTACGCAAAATTCCTTAAAAAATACGAGCCAAAAGTATTCGTTTTTGAGAATGTTATGGGATTAATAACTGCTGAAAAAGGAAGTTATTTTAAAAATATGCAAGCATATTTTAAGCGTATTGGTTATGAATTAGATTATACAATTCAAAAGTCTGAGCATTTCGGAGTATTACAAAAAAGAAGAAGAATTATTTTAATCGGTTGGCAAAAAGGCACAGATTTTAAGTACCCAAAATTTGATATCCTCAATGAAGAATTTACTATAAGTCAAATTCTATCTGATTTAAAAAAAATAAAAGCTGGCGACCAAAAAAATGTAACAAAATATGCTAAACCTACAACTACATATCTTGAAAAGTTTGAATTAAGAAATGGAGTTGATTTTGTTACTCAACATATAGCGAGACCGCACAATGAAAGAGATTTAAATATCTACAAAATCGCTATAAACAAATGGCTGAAAAAATCAGAAAGATTAAAGTATCCAGATTTACCGACTGAACTCAAAACTCATAAGAACGAAACATCATTCGTTGATAGATACAAAGTTGTTGATATCAACGGTCTTTCTCATACAATGGTTGCGCATATAGCGAAAGATGGTCATCATTACATTTACCCTGACAACAAGCAAATAAGGTCTATTTCTGTCAGAGAAGCTGCTAGGATTCAATCATTCCCAGACGACTTCTTTTTTGAAGGAGGCAGAAGTGCTGCTTTTAGACAAATAGGAAATGCTGTACCACCTTTGATGGCAAAAGAGATAGCAAAACAGATTAAAGCACAGCTAAAATGAATGATACAGGATACAAAATAAGACCAGCTGCTAGGTTGATTCACACCATAGGAAGTGATTTAATTGGAGATTCCTATGCAGCATTAGTTGAGCTTGTTAAAAACTCTTATGATGCAGATGCAACTAACGTTGACATAGTATTTAAATACACAAAAATAGAGAAAGAAAGCGCCTTGATTATTTCCATAAGAGACAATGGCCACGGAATGAATTTTGACACAGTTATAAATAAATGGCTTGTTCCAGCAACTAACGATAAGCTAAAAAGAAAAATTAGTAAAAATGGAACAAGAACTCTTCAAGGAAGAAAAGGTATAGGTCGATTTGCTGCTTCAATTTTAGGGCAAGAAATGACACTTTCAACAGTAGATGAAAATGGTGAAAAATCAGAAACTGTTATTGATTGGAGAATTTTCAAAACAGATGATTATTTAGAAAATATAGAAATTCTTGTTGATAAGAATAATACAAACGAACCATCTTGCACAGAAATATTAATCATTGCCAAAGATGAGAAGTATGAAGAGGTAGTTTTAAATGAAGAAGGACTAGAAGAGACAGTTGAAAAAATTGATTCTAAATTATCTTATTGGAATAGAGATACTCTAGAACAATTAATAAATGAATTACGAAAACTCATTTCACCCTTTGAAGAATCAATTGATGATGAATTCAAAATTAACTTATCCTTTGAAAACTCACCATTTCCAGAAATAGATGAGAATATAAAAATTGATACTTATCCAATAATTCAATTTTACGATTACCGTATTTCGGGAACTATTTCAGATAAAGGGAACGCTAATCTTTTATTTGAAAACAATGTAAATCCTGAAGCTGTTCAAAAAGAGAAAATTTCAGCAAATTTCGAAGTTTCTGGGAACAACAAGTATTGTGGTTCTATGAAAGTAGATTTCAGGGTTTTTGATAGAGAACCAGAAGCAATCGATAACTTGATAAATAAAGGCCTAATCAACCCAGTATCTAAAAACTTAATGGGTAAAAGGCAAGCTAAAAGATTACTTGACGAAGTTTATGGTGTTAATGTTTATAAAAACTTCTTTCGAATTAGACCTTACGGAAATGGTGGAATTGATTGGTTGGATTTGGACAAGGATAGAATACAAAACTTCACATTAAAAATTAGTAATAATCAAATCGTTGGTTTTGTCACAATTCAATCCGAAGAAAAATCTGGACTTGAGGAAAAAAGTGCAAGAGATGGATTAAAAGAAAATGAATATTACTTTGGTTTAAAGGAACTTGCACAGAAAGCTTTATTCGAACTAGAAACTAGAAGGTTAGCTTATAGAATTAAAAGCGAAAAAAGCAGAGGAAAACAAACTAAAGTACAAGACACCATAAATTCTTTATTCAGTTTAGCAGAAGTTAAAACCTCTATTGGTAAAAAGCTTTCAGAATTTAAAATCGATAAAAAAGCAATTGATGAAATAGACAACATATTAACGGAAGAAGAAGCAAAAAAAGCAGAATTAAAAGAAGAAATTGAAAAGACAATTGCGATATATCAAGGACAGGCTACTTTGGGTAAAATTGTCAATTTTATTCTTCACGAAGGTCGTAAGCCATTACAGTTTTTTAATTCCGAAACTAGAGTTATGGAACGCTATTTAAAGTTTTACCGTGCAACCAAAGATGAAGAACACCTTGATGAATTAACTAAAAGTATCAATGGATTTCAAATAAATAGTAAGTTCATTTCTACTCTATTTAAAAGAATATCACCATTAGCTAAGCAAAAAAGAGATAAAAAAGCTGACTTTTCTGTAGTCAAAGTAATCAATGAAAGTCTAGATGTCTTTAAATCGAGTTTTGACGATGCGAACATTAAAGTTAACGTTCTTGGAAATGAAAAAATACAAATATTTGGATGGTCTGAAGACTTATATATTGCTTTGACCAACCTCATTGAAAATAGTGTTTACTGGCTAGGTGTTTCTAAATCAGACACAAAAGAAATAACTATTGCCGTTAGTGAAAGTTCTAATACAGTAATTATTGACTATAAAGATACAGGACCAGGTCTAACAGATTTAGAAATTGAATCAGGAGCAATTTTTGAACCTGGTTATTCTAAAAAGATTGATGGTACAGGTCTTGGCTTAGCAATCGCTGGTGAGGCATCTGATAGATTAAATGGAGAGCTATCGGCTAGAAAAAGTAATGACGGAGTGTGTTTCCAAATAGAATTCAATAAATAATTATGCAAGAACTTAAGATTTTAATAGTTGAAGATGATGGAGCAATTTACAAAGACATTTATAGAAGAAATATCCATTTATTCAATAAGGAAAACAAAGAGGTTCAAATAAATGACACTTGGATACAAGGAAAGGATGAAGCAATATCTGCCTTAAAAAATCCTGAAAATATTTTTGACGGTGCTATCGTTGACTTGGATTTAATGGGCAAAGGTGGAACAGATACTTCAGGAAATGAAGTTGTCAAGGAAATTAAGGATAATTTACGTTTTCCAACTTTTGTAATTACTGGTACGCCTCATAATATTTCTGAAGAGCTCAATGTGCCAAATGCTATATTTGATGTTTACGAGAGAGATAACGTAGACGTATTTGACACTTTCAATAGGTTTAAGCTAATTAAGTCAACAGGAATTCTAAATCTCTTAAATCGAAACGGCAAAATCGAAGAGTTAATTCAAAATATATTTTGGAATCATATTTCAACCTCTCTAGACAGTTGGGTTTTAGACGAAAAAAGAAATCCAGAGGAAAAAGAAGATTCGTTACTTCGATATACAATTCTTCATATGTTGGAGTATTTGAATGAGAATAATGTGCATCCGAGTGAATTCTATATCACCCGACCAGTCAAAGAAAAGCTTTCGACAGGAGACTTGATTTCTTGGAATGGTATTAGATATGTTATTCTGACACCAGCTTGTGATTTTGCTCAAAAGAAAGTAACAAAAGCTTTTTTGTTGCGAATCAAAGAAATTTCTGAAGAAATAAACGGTATTGATGAAATAAAATCAATTGACGACTTAAGCAAAACAAAAAAGCAAAAACTTGAACGAATAGTAAAAAATAATAAGGACTCTTACCACTTTGTTCCAAAACATAATTCAATCAATGCAGGCGTAATCGATTTTCAGGATAAACTCTCAATCGAAATTGAAGAAATCGAGGAAAGAATAAGTAGTACAGAAATTGATAGATTTGCAACTATATCTCTACCATTTTTAAAGGATTTAATTGAAAGATATTCTAGTTATTACGCTAGGCAAGGTTCGCCTGACTTTGATTCAGATGAAGTAATGGATTCACTATTTAAGGCCTAATATGGAGTGAAAAATCGAGTAAATATTTTTCATTCATTTCCTCTTATCCCCAGCCCCCTTATCAAAAGCAATCAAATTAAACAATTCACGCATTCTGCTACGAACACGATTTCCATAACGTTCTTCAAGTTCTTCAGCATTAAGGTTCGTAGTAGCGTGAGTTTTGATTTTGTGTTTGGTATCAAGGTAAAGTTCGTATCGGGAAAGTATTACTTCACCCATTACATTTAGGTCTTTACCATAAAATCTTCCCGCTGGTTCAACACCTAAATCATCAAAACAATAGAATTTGGCATTCCCGTATTCTTCAACAGTTTTAAAACCAAGATGGTTAAAACTGAAAGTCACATTTCGACAAGGAATCATTTCATACGGTCTTTGCATCGGTACAATGTATCGTAGCAATTTCATTAGGCTGGTTTTACCACAACCGACAGGTCCAGAAAGTAAAATACCTTTGTCAATATCAATGCCGTAGTTGGTACAGTTTTCTTTATCCTTAATAAAATAAGAACAGAGCTTCAGTAGAATATCTTTGTCCTCGTCGTATATCCTAAATTTTTCACCGAACAGAAGTTTGCCTTTGGCATTCAAGTAAATCAAAATTTTCGGGAAGTCGTAGAGAACACTTTTTCCATCAAACTTACCAAGCGAATATTCCACACCACCTTCGGTGATTTTAGAGGGGTTGTCCATAGTCTTTGTTTTTAGTGGTTCGCAAGTTGTCCTTGATTTGGGACGGTTGCTTTTTGTTTTCTTCTTCAAAAAGTTCGGTTCTATCCATCCAGTTGGTGGCCAATGAGCGCCAATCTCGTATTGGCTTTCCATCACTTGTTTTCCATTCTCGGTCTGCGTAATGCTCATAGAATTTTTTTCCTTCATCAGCCTCAAAACCTTTTTCATTAAAAAATAAAATAACGGCCTGCCAGCCCTTTGGTTGTTTTATATTGTTTTCTTGTTTTGTATTGTTTGTAGTAGATACCAATGCTTGTCCATCTTTGGGACGGTGTTGGTTCACAACCTGTTCATTTTTGGGATGGTGGTGTCTCTCAAGCGGTACACCTCTGGGATAGTACTGTTCCGCAAGCTGTTCTAATGTGGGATTGTACCGTCCCATATCTGGTTCATCACCTGTACCAATAATGGACATTTTGATTTTACTGCCTTTGTAAGGATTGTTAGATGGGAAATAGGATAGATAAAGCCACGCGTCCAAATCCTTAACACAACGATGGTATGTGGATTTTGAGCCTATTTTAGCACAGCGCATTAAATCCCTACGGTTTACATAAAATTCATCCGCAAAGCGACAGCTATTCCATTCTTGGAACAAGGCCATGTACAGACTAATGTGAGTAGGATTTAGGCGGTCATCAAAATAGAACTTTTCAAAAGCCGCATTGAGTAGCTTTATATAGTTCATAGGCTAGGAATTAAGACCGTGCTGAACACGGTTTGAATCCATTACCTTTTGTATCTCTTCGGTATCGTAATAGATAATACCACCCACTTTAGTGTAGGGCAAGGTGCCATTGATACGAAGATTTTGTAATGTGCCTGGACTTACTTGCAGCAAGTCCATAACCTCAGAAGATTTGAGATATTTTTTTAGATTTCCTTTACCTTGTTTGGCTAGTAGGTTTTTAATGTCATCGAGCAGTTCCATCTTGAAATCTCGAAGGTCGTCTGTTGTAATAATACTTGTCGGCATAATAGAACGGTTTTAAAAGAAAAGGACTATCAATGTTCATACTTTTAATTTGATAGCCCTTAACCTGATTTGACTTTCGTTCTACAAATTTGAATAGGTTTATTAGATTTTGTTCACAACCCAATACCAAGTTGGGTGAAATTTTAACATATTGATATTTGATTAATTATGAGTGTGTTTACATTAGCTTTCAAGAAATTACTTAACCTAAATTCTATCAAATTTCATTAGAGACAAAAACACCCAAGTTGATACCAACTTGGGTGTTTTCAGTAAGCATTCACTCGACAAAGAGTCAAATTAATATTGATTGTAATTTCCCCATATCTTCACTTACTTTTTTCTCTACTACCCTAGCATAAATTTGGGTCGTAGACAATTTGGTATGACCTAGCAGCTTCGATACAGTTTCAATAGGAACACCATTACTCAAAGTAACAGTTGTTGCGAATGTATGACGCGCCATATGAAAAGTTAGGTTCTTTTTAATTCCACATAAATCTGCTATTTCTTTTAGATAACTGTTCAATTTCTGATTCGAAAGTCGAGGTAGAATATTTCTACTATTCTGTGTTCTAGGGTGGTCTTTATATTTCTCAAGCAAAGCCTCTGCTCTCTTCAATAATGGGATTTTAAAAGGTGTACCTGTCTTTACACGTTCTGCCATTATCCATGGATTACTGTCCATACCTAGTACAATATTGTTATCTGTCAATTCCACAATGTCCACATAAGAAATTCCAGTGTAACAGCTGAAGATAAAAATGTCTCTTACAGTAATTAAACGTTCAATAGATGATGTTAATTCTTCAATATTTCTCAACTCGTCCGCTGTCAAAAACTCACGCTCTTTCTTTTCAATTCTAATTTTATAATTCACAAACGGGTCTCTATCCAACCATTCCATTCTATACGCTAAGGTTACCATTCTACGAAGTCTTTTAATATGTTTCATTGCAGTATTATTCCCAATTTTGGGCTGACCAGGCTTTGGGGTTAAGCATCTTAAGTAGTTTTCGAAACCTACAATGAAACCATAATCTAATTCTTTAAGGACTATATCGGACTTTCCATATTCATCTAAAACATAAGAGAGCATATATCGCTGACTAGTCTTATATTGTCCTAAGGTGTTCTTGTGCAGTTTGTGCTGCATCTTGTCATTATGGTAATCAATTAAATCCTTAAAGGAAAAACGCGTTTTTGACTCACCTAGAAATAGTTCTTTAATAGATTGAGAAGTGAACGATTTATCTTCTAACTTTAACTGTTCGTAAATTCGATAAATAGTTGATTGCACCTCATTGAGATAAAGGTTGAGTGCTTTAGAGCTTTTACTACCGCCATTTGCTCTTTGTGTTTTGGAATTCCAAGTTGAAACACTGATTTTTCGTTTAAGACTTACATTAATTGGTTGACCATTCAATGTAATCCTCACATAAATTGTGGTTTTGTCGTTTACAGCACGAGAAGCATATATCCAAAAGAGGATGGAGAATGTTGATGAAGTACGCATAGTTGTCGTCTTTTAATGGTTAAACATCATTGGACGAAAGTCAAATCAACTAATTATTCAACAGTAAGTTACATCAATTCGTCAACATTTTTGAGTAAAAAAAAGATATGTTGACGATTTGTGAACATTTAAAAGCAAATCTTATCAAATTATATGATTTCCTTAAAAACATAAAACCTTGTAAATCATAAGATTTACAAGGTTTTGAGGGATTTTAATTTCCCATTTCGCGGTCTGGACGGGACTCGAACCCGCGACCCCCTGCGTGACAGGCAGGTATTCTAACCAACTGAACTACCAGACCAAAGCCTTATTGCGGATGCAAATATACACCTCATTTTAATACTCACAAATGTTTTTTTCCTTTTTTTTAATTTAATTTTACAGCATTATGCAAATTTCTGCCTCTCAACCATATATGTAGTTAAGATTTTATCGAAATCTTTTTTAATATCAGCCTCAACATATTTAATTCCGTACTGAGTGCACTTCATTTTCAAATCATAAAAGTAGGATACGATAGCTTTTTGATAGTTATCCTTTATATTATCTGCATAAAGATTGATATGATCACCGGTTTCTACATCAACAAATCGGGTTGGGCGATTGCTAAAATCAAAATTTAATTCTTTTTTACTATCAAACGTATGAAATAAAATAACTTCGTGTTTATTGTGTTTGAGATGTTGTAGTGCTTCAAATAATTTATCAGGAGTTGAAGAAGACTGAAGCATATCTGTAAATAAAAAAATTAAAGACCTACGATGTATTTTTTCTGCAATTAGATGTAAAAATTTAAAGGTATCTGTATTTTTTGTATCCGGTATCTTGGTTATGGTTTTATTGAGTGTACTCAGTAGCATTTGATGATGTCTTTCACTTCCTTTTTCGGGAGCATAATAATCATATTGATCACTATACATACTCAAACCAACAGCATCTCGTTGCTTTTTTAGAATATTCATTAGGCATGCAGTAGCTAGCACAGAAAAACTGATTTTATTTAAAGAACCTAAACGATGCTCTTTTATGGTTGGATAGTGCATAGAAGAAGAATTATCAATAATGATATGACACCTTAGATTGGTTTCTTCTTCATATCGTTTGGTAAAAAGTTTGTCAGTTTTAGCAAAAAGTTTCCAATCAATATGTTTGGTGCTTTCTCCATTATTGTAAACTTTGTGTTCTGCAAATTCTGCTGAAAAACCATGAAAAGGACTTTTATGCATACCAGAAATAAAACCTTCAACAACCTGTTTAGCTAACAATTCTAGATTTGTAAAACCGCTAGTTTTATTTATTTCGTTTTGAATATCCATAAATCAGTACTACTCATAGAAAGAGTGTTTTTAATGCTTTAGTCTGAAAGATACATATTATAATCTTGTATTCACAAAAAAAGGTTTGATACTGCTGTATCAAACCTTTTTTATTTTTATCTACGTTACTTTATAAAAGTGAGTCTAAAGCTTCTGCATATACATTTTTAGGAGATACACCTACTTGACGGCCCACAACTTCTCCATTTTGAAAAACTAAGACCGTAGGGATATTTCTTACCCCGTATTTGGCAGCAAATTCTTGATTAGCATCAACATCAACTTTACCAACAACGGCTTTGCCATCATATTCATCACTGATTTGTTCGATAATTGGACCTACCATTCTACAAGGACCACACCAAGCTGCCCAAAAATCTACTAATACAGGTTTTTCGCTTTTGAGTACTACTTCGTCAAAAGTAGCGTCTGTTATTTCTAGTGCCATATTTATTTACTGTTTTAAATTTTTTATTTTAGATTAAATTAATTACAAAATTAGTCAATAATTCTACCAAAGCTTACACACGTAATATTTGTTTTACCTATGTAGTCATTTGATTTGCTGATACCAAAATAATAAATCATAATCAAGATTCTCAGAAAAACTTCAAGAAAGATTAATAAATTGTAATATGATAACAAAGTATTTAAAATGGAAATTAATATTATATTTGTTTTAGTAATTTGATTATGGCAAAAGAGATTCAATTACCATACTGTACACTTCAGTTTGAAGATTTTTATGCGATTTTGGTAATGCATCAGGGTTCTGCAATTACCATTGAAACAGCATCAGAGATCACAGATTGTCTTGAAGCGTTTTATAACGGTAAGAATTTTATATTTATTACCCACAGAAAGTTTCCTCATGATATAGATCTTAATGTATATAAAGGGAAAATTTTGAAGAATATGATTGGTCTGGCGATTGTCTCAGAAAATGTAGAAGAGGTGAAAAGGGCTATGCAGGAGCAACCTCTTTGGAATGAGGCATTTACTTTTTTCAAAACAATACAAGAGGCTGAAAATTGGGCTAGAAGTTTTTTTGATTAAAAAACCAGTCAAAGCATTACAACATAGCACTCATACACATTTACTTTCAATTCTGTTTTTATCCTTTAATTTAGTTTATAATACACCGAGTCATTTTCTAAAGCAGTTAATAATTCTGGTGAGATATTTACCTTTTGTTTTCTACTTGGCATATGCAGTTTTAATTGTTCCGCCATTTCATAAATTACAAAATTTAAGGTGTGGTTACCAGAATGTTCAGTCAATAATTCTTTTAAATCATCAATTCTGCCATCAGAAAGCGTATTGATGTCTAATTGTATAGTAAGTTTCTTGGCATAATTTTCCATCACATCATGCAAGAGTTGAAAACTATTAAACTGTATTCTTGGGTCCCCTTTTTTACCGGTATCACGGTTTACCCATCCTTCTTTTACAAATGCTTTTGCATAGACAAAAGTACTTTTTACTAAGAATGGACGATGTTTGAGATATTCTTCTCCAAATATTCTAAATTCATGAGCAGTGTTATAATCTTCTACACTAAAAGTAGCCCAGCCTTTTCCATTTTTTGAGGTGCGATGCTCTACATTAGTAATCACACCTCCAAAAGAAAGTTCACGATTTATATTGCCTTCTAAATCTGTAAAATTTAATAAAGTAGCATTGCAGAAATATTTCATTTCATACTTAAAATCATCCAAAGGATGACCAGACAAGTAAATTCCCACCACTTCTTTTTCACGGGCTAATTTCTCCATAGTTCCCCATTCTTCGCAGGGAGGTACAACAGGTTCAGGAATTTGTACGTCACTGGCTTCGCCAAATAGGCTAACCTGAGAAGAATTTTCGCTTTCTTGAAATTTAGATCCATAGCGTACAGCCTTTTCTAAGAATGTAACACCATCTCCTTCTTCATGAAAGTATTGTCCTCTATGTGTTTCTGAAAAAGAATCGAATCCTCCGGCTAGAGCCAAACTTTCAAACGCCTTTTTATTAGCTGCACGAAGGTCTATTCGTTTAGCCAGGTCAAAAATAGATTTATAAGGTCCATTTTCTTTTCTGTGTTCTACTATCGTTGCCACAGCTCCGGTACCCACACCTTTTATGGCTCCCATCCCAAAGCGAACTGCTCCATCTTTGTTTACTGAAAACTTGCGGTATGATTCATTTACATCCGGACCAAGTACGTCTAATTTCATACGCTTACATTCTTCCATAAAGAAGGTAACCTGTTTGATATCGTTCATATTGTTAGAAAGTACAGCGGCCATGTATTCTGCAGGATAATGTGCTTTTAGATAGGCGGTCTGGTAGGCGATCCATGCATAACAAGTAGAGTGTGATTTATTGAAAGCGTAGGCAGCAAAAGCCTCCCAATCCTTCCAGATCTTTTCTAATTTATCTTCGGCATGCCCTTTGGCTGAAGCTTGAGAAATAAATTTAGGCTTCATTTTATCTAGAACAGCTTTCTGTTTTTTACCCATTGCTTTACGCAATACATCGGCTTCACCTTTGGTAAAATCTGCTAGTTTTTGTGAAAGAAGCATTACTTGCTCTTGGTATACTGTGATGCCGTAGGTTTCTTTTAGATATTCTTCACAGACCTCAAGATCATATATAATTTCTTCTGTACCGTGCTTTCTGTTAATAAAGCTAGGGATATATTCTAATGGACCAGGACGATATAAAGCATTCATGGCAATGAGATCGGCAAAAACCGTAGGTTTGAGCTCTTTCATATATTTTTGCATCCCTGGAGATTCATATTGAAATACACCTACTGTTTCTCCTCGTTGAAACAGTGCATACGTTTCTTCATCATCTAATGGGAAATTCTCCGGGTCTAAATCTACATTATGTTTTGCTTTTACGATCTTCACAGTGTCTTTGATTAGTGTCAAAGTTTTTAATCCCAGAAAATCCATTTTTAGCAGTCCTGCACTTTCTACTACAGAATTGTCAAATTGTGTACAGTACATATCTGAATCTTTGGCCAAAGCAACCGGAACGAATTTGGTAATATCATCTGGTGTAATGATGACACCGCAGGCATGAATCCCTGTGTTTCGTACAGAGCCTTCTAGTACTCTGGCTTGGTTTAGTGTTTCTGCTTCGAGATCATTTCCTTCGGCAATATTGAGGAGTTCATTAACCTTTTCTAATTCATCACTTCTAAATTTTTTCTTCAGCGTAGCTTCGTCTACCCCAAAAATTTTACCCAGTTTAGACATATTAGGTATCAGCTTAGCTATGCGATCTGCATCACCAAGGGGTAGATCAAGTACTCTGGCAGTATCACGTATCGATGATTTTGCTGCCATGGTACCATAGGTAATGATCTGTGCTACCTGGTTGGATCCGTACTTTTCGATTACATAATCCATAACGCGACTACGCCCTTCATCATCAAAATCGATATCAATATCTGGCATACTTACACGATCCGGATTTAAGAAGCGCTCAAAAAGAAGGTCATATTTAATTGGATCCAGATTTGTAATCCATAAGCAATAGGCTACCGCTGATCCTGCGGCAGATCCTCGACCTGGCCCTACTGAAACGTCCATATCTCGTGCAGCACGTATAAAATCTTCAACAATAAGGAAGTATCCAGGATATCCCGTTTTTTCGATAACTTTGAGTTCGAAATCAAGACGCTCATCTATTTCTGGCGTTATTTCTCCGTAACGAATTTTAGCGCCTTCGTAGGTTATATGTCTAAGGTAAGCGTTTTCTCCTCGTTTGCCTCCGTCTACCTTATCTTCTTTGAATTGAAACTGTTCTGGAATATCGAAAGCTGGCAATAGTACATCTCTGGCAAGCACAAAAGGTTCTATTTTATCAACAATTTCCTGTACATTGATAATAGCTTCCGGTAGATCTTTAAAAATATTTTTCATCTCTTCTTGAGACTTGAAATAATATTCCTGATTTGGCAACCCGTAGCGATATCCTCTCCCGCGACCAATAGGTGTAGCTTGTTTTTCGCCATCTTTTACGCATAATAAAATATCATGTGCATTTGCGTCTTCCTTTTCACAATAGTAGGTGTTGTTTGTAGCTACTGTTTTTATATCGTGTTTTTTGGCAAGCTGAAGCAGGACTTGGTTTACTCTTTTTTCATCTTCCTGATCATGGCGCATAATCTCGATGTACAAATCCTCTCCAAATTGCTCATGCCACCATAATAGGGCTTCTTCTGCTTGTTTTTCACCAATATTAAGCACTTTACTGGGGACTTCACCATAAAGATTGCCGGTAAGAACTATAATGTCTTCTTTATATTCTTTAATGATTTCTTTATCAATCCTTGGTAAATAATAAAACCCATCAACAAAGGCAGTCGATGACATTTTTGCCAAATTATGATATCCATTTTTATTTTTGGCGAGCATCACAATTTGATACCCATTGTCTTTTCTGGATTTGTTCTTGTGATTTTCACAAACAAAAAACTCACAACCAACTATGGGTTTCATTTCTATTCCTTCCGGCTTCTGACCATTTTCAATAGCTTCAGCATTTAAAGCTTTAACGTTTTTGTTATGATTAGAAACTGCTTGAACAAAATGAAATGCACCCATCATATTGGCATGATCAGTCATTGCAACTGCACTCATTTTATGTTGCGCAGCTACTTTCACTAAGTCAGGGATACTGGTTGTTGATTGCAGTACCGAAAATTGGGTATGGTTGTGTAAATGAGCAAAGTTTACGTCATCAAGAGCAGCGATATTCTTATCAATTTCTTGCTGCGTTAAATCCGGAGTATCTTTTCTGAGAAGTTTTTCATTGATTTGCTGAGAAGCTTTTTTGAGATTAATATGTTTTAATCCAATAAGCTGTATAGGTTCTTGGTGTACTTCTTTAAATTTCTGAAAATAATCTGGTGCTACATCGAGCTCCTCTGTTGTAAAGATTTGTTTACGAATCAATTCTAGAAAACAACGCGTGGTAGCTTCTACATCGGCAGTTGCGTTGTGCGCTTCTCCAAAAGCAGTACCAAAAAGGTGTAGATGCAGCTCGGTAAGGGTTGGGAGCTTGAATTTGCCTCCTCTACCCCCTGGGATTTGACAGAGTTGCGCTGTGGTCTCGGTACAGGTATCTAAAACGGGCAAATCTTGTAAATCATTTTCTACGCCTAAGCGATAGAACTCGGCTCCCATGATGTTAATATCAAAACCAACATTTTGACCAACGACAAATTTTGTTTTTGATAGTGCGATATCGAATTTCTTAAGAACTTCCTGTAAAGAAATTCCATCTCGTTCTGCTAGTTCTGTAGAAATCCCATGAATTTTTTCTGCATCATAGGGGATATTAAATCCGTCGGGTTTTATCAGATAGTCTTGATGCTCTATACAATTACCCATGGCGTCGTGCAATTGCCAGGCAATTTGTATACATCTTGGCCAGTTATCAGTATCACTAATGGGCGCATCCCATCGTTTTGGTAATCCTGTGGTTTCAGTATCAAAGACTAAGTACATAAAATATTATTCGAGAAATTAAAGACCTTACTTTTAGATTTTCAAAATTAAATATTTTTCAATTTAGATAGCAAAAAACATATATATAGTTATTAACTACAAAAAAAGTACTTGTAATAATTTTTGTGCGACTTATCTGTTAAAAATGCTTTTTAAAAGAACAATCGAATACAAATGAGCACAAAAAAAACCGGAAAACTTCCGGTTTTTTTTACATGATATGCAATACTAATTATGCTTCAACTACTTCAAAGCTTCTTGCAGTCTCTAATGCATTAATAATTGATGTTCTTTGCTGTAAAATAAGTTCTTGCATGTTTTTTGGTAATGCATTATTTTCAAGCAATTCATTATATTCTTCAACCGAAGCTTCTTCACCACGAATAATTTCTTTCAAAATAGCTTCTTCATCATTAGAAGATAGTGCGGTCTTGAGATTCATCCATACTCTGTGCGCATCGGCTGTAAAGCTAGTGCTGTCTGTAGGTTCCTCTCCAGATGCTTCGAGTTCTGTCTGCAATTTTTTGGCAAATTGACTTCTTTCTTCAGCTCTATTTTTAAAATAGTGCTTCAGTTCTATATTATTTACATGTTCAGCAGCGGATTTATATCCTTTCTCTGCATCTAAACTTTTTTCTAAGATTTCATTTAAACTATTGGTCATTTCTTTTGTGTACTTCATAATCGTTTTCATTTTAATATTAATAATTGTGTGTGATGTATTTAAACATTCATATATAGTATAAGGCTAGCAGGGGCTGTTGTCAAGTGGTTTAACAGGTTTTAATAGCTTTTAACCAGAATTAACAATTATAATGATGTGTAATGTTAAAAAAATCAAAACGTAAATATGTCATTACATGATAGGTAAATAACTTTTGTGCAAACCAAGAAGTATTTTAAACCCGTTTTATGCTTTAGAAAATCTATTACAGCTTGTAATCGCCGCAAAACCTATCGCTACACTACATTTTCAAATTTCACCATAACTGTGCTATGCTAAAATTCGTAAAATATCAGGTTTTATTGCGTTTCCAACCTTCATAATGAAGTTCTAATGCATAAAACGGGTTAAAAGAAAAGTGCTCATGTAGACACATGAACACTTTTATTAGTATAAGTTGAGCAGTGGTTTAATAACCAAATTCAAAGAAACCTTCTGATATTTGACTTCCGCTTCGAGTTTCAAATTCGAAGTTTCCACTAATACATTTTGTCGTAGTATCATGATTGATAATGGTAAGCTTTCCTGATAACGCAGAAGATTTATCATTACCTATTGTGTAGGTAGCACTATAATCGCCAGATCCGGTTAGTGAATATTCACCTTCAAGGGTGTCAGATGGTAATACTATAGTGATTTCTCCTTCTTCATTAGTTGCTTTAATTAATATAGAAACATTTTCTACACCAAATATTTCGGCAGAATGGTTATCGGTAATCATTTCATTACCATCAACCGATGCAGTTAATGATGCATTCAGTAAACAAGGGTTAATTTCTTCAATCGTTTCTTCTTCTATTGCATTTTCCAGGGGTAGCCTGTAGAACCATCCGTCATTAAAATTTACAGAGTTACCATTACTGTCTTTCAAGTTATAGAAATTAAAATTACCAGAAATTTCATTGTTATGAATTTCAGTGATATTAACTGTACCTTCAGTTTCTTCATTTTCGGCACTAAATTTTGCTTGATTTTTTTGAAAACTCACTTTACTTAGTGTTTGCTGTACTGTTTTGTAAGTTCCAACTTTGCTAGATACCGTCGTAAAGCTTATAGAGATGTCGTCTGTGTTTCCTGAAATCACCAGGGTACCATCTTCATGGATTACTGCTTTCTTTATAGACGACCTAAAAATTTCGCCATCAATTTTTACCTGTAGTGCAGGATCATTAATTTCGACATCAGTAGTACAAGAATTCAAAAAAATGCAGAAAACTGCTAATAGTGGAGTAGTTATTTTAATCATAGGCTTGGGGCTTAATAATTTCACTACGGATATACCGTTAAAATTTTCACTTTACAAACATAGGTTAAAAAATTGTACAATTCAACTTTTTTGCCGAGAAAATGCACTTTTAATCGATGAAATACACAAAAACAAAGTATTTTACTAATGAAAAGTAAGATTATCGTACGTTTTTAGTTAGCATGTTGTCTTACATTTCAAAGCAAAATATAGGTTAAGGCATAATTAATTAAACTACAGTGTGTAAACTTTTGGGATTATGAATCTTTTTTCAATTAAAAATAAGTATCTTTGCGCCCTTAATTATGAATAGGGTCGTGTACCCAAAAATTAATTTTTTATGCCTGTTAAAATTAGATTACAGAGACATGGTAAAAAAGGGAAGCCTTTTTACTGGATCGTAGCTGCAGACGCTAGATCAAAAAGAGACGGTAGATTTCTTGAAAAGTTAGGTACGTATAATCCTAATGTAAACCCAGCTGGTATTGACCTTGATGTTGATGGTGCAGTGAAGTGGTTACAGAATGGTGCACAACCTACCGATACTGCAAGAGCTATCTTATCTTATAAAGGAGCCTTATTAAAGAATCACCTTGCTGGTGGTGTTAAGAAAGGTGCTTTGACTGAAGAACAAGCTACAGAAAAATTTGAAGCTTGGGTATCAGAAAAAGAAGGTAGTGTTGATGCTAAAAAAGATGAATTAGCAAAAGCTGAAGCTGCGGCTAAAGCGAAAGCTCTAGAGGCTGAAAGAGAAGTGAATGCTAAAAGAGAAGCTGAGGCTGCTGCTGCAAACGCAGAGGTAGTTGAAGAAGCTCCCGAAGCTGAAGCAGAAGAAGTAACTACTGAAGCTGAAGCAGAAGAAGTAACTACTGAAGCTAGCAACGAAGAAGAATAGTTGTAATTATAAACGATGAAGAAAGAAGAATGCTTCTATCTAGGTAAAATCGTAAGTAAATTTAGTTTTAAGGGAGAGGTATTGATAAAATTAGATACCGATGAACCCGAAAGTTATTTAAGAATGGAATCAGTTTTTGTTAATTATAACAATAATCTGGTTCCATTTTTTATTGAAAAGTGCGCGCTGCACAAAAGCGATTTACTTAGGGTAAAGTTCGAGGATGTTGATTCAGAAGAAGATGCAGATGATCTTATGAAAGCTGAAATTTACCTTCCGCTCACACTATTACCAAAACTTGAAGGAAATCAATTTTATTATCACGAAGTTATAGGGTTTACCATTGTAGATCATACATTTGGTGAAGTAGGCATAATTACCTCTATTAATGACACGACTGCTCAGGCATTATTCGAGATCGATCGCAATGGGATCGAGATTCTTATCCCCATGAATGATGAATTCATAGATACTATTGACAGAGCATCAAAAATTGTGAAGGTTACCACTCCAGAAGGATTGATCGAGTTATACCTCTAGTTTTTCATATCATTTCAGCAAAAGCTGAAATCTTTGTTCACTATTCTAAATGAATAAACCTTTCAAATTCAAACAGTTTACCGTTCATCAGGACCGCTGCGCTATGAAAATAGGTACAGATGGAGTGTTATTAGGCGCATGGGCACCTATTCATTCTTCTGTCAATTCGATTTTGGATATAGGATCGGGTACTGGGGTACTAGCTTTGATGGCTGCACAACGCTCTGAAGCCGAAATCATTGATGCCATAGAAATTGATGCTGATGCTTATGAACAGACAGTTGAGAATTTTGAAGCTTCAATGTGGGGAGATAGATTATTTTGTTATCATGCTTCTTTTCAAGAATTTGTTGCAGAAATTGATGATCAATACGACCTAATAATCAGTAATCCCCCATTCTATTCAGAAGATTATAAGACTCCAGATAATAAGCGGGATATGGCTAGATTTGAGGATGCACTTCCTTTTGAACATTTATTAGTCGGAGTCTCAAGATTATTAACAAAAAACGGAAAATTTGCAGTAATAATTCCATATAGCGAAGAACAAAGGATGATTGATATCGCAACGCAAGTACATTTGTTTCCCGAAATAATTACTCGGGTAAAAGGAACTCCAACGTCAGCCATTAAAAGGAGCTTGCTGTTATTTAGTTTTAATCAAGTAGACTGCAAAATTGATGAGCTTATTATAGAAAAATCCAGACACCAATATACAGTTGCGTATATGAATCTTACAAAGGATTTTTATCTGAAAATGTAACCCAAAAAAAGGAGGGTTATCATCAAAACCCTCCTTTTCCAAATTCAATCACTCTACAAAGTTTAATTTATACACCTATAAATTAAAACTCTTTCTTGTTATCAAAATTTACTTTGTAACCCAATTTCCATCGGCATCACAAAAAACTTCCATAGTTTTTTCTCCCTGCTTTAATACCAACATGAATTCTGATGCATCTTCTTTTGCTCCTGCTTTCTCAATGGTAGCACCTGCAAAATCTTTGGCAACAGCATCAATTACTTTTTGAGGTAAATTTTCTACAGCCAAATCAATATATTTATCCTGAACAGGTGTAGCAATTTCCGTTGCATCGTTAGAAGCTAGCTCTTGAGCATTGATCCCTTGTGTTCCTATTAATAATCCGAAAGCTAATACTGGTAATACAAATAAATTTTTCATTTTATTTCTTTTTAAAGATTTACATTTTGTTATACTACCAACACTAGAATAATTATGCCAGAGGAAATAATGGTGTTGTGATTTTTATTTAAATAATTGATAATCATTGAGTTAAATTGTTTTTGATTGCTGTTATTATAAATGTTAAAGAATTCTTATTTGTGTAGAAAGAGGTATTGACCTGCGGAATTTGTACACGGAATAAGAGATTTAATCTAAAAAATTCTCCGATGGCTCTGCCTCAAGGATAGTCAGTTTCAAGAATTTTTTTATCACAGAATGTATCAAACAATATACTTTTAGTGTGCCATTTCAATACAAAGTGATTTTTGAAAGATTTAATAGTATCAAAGATTTTAAAGATGTGAAAAAAATTGCTTGCTCTTTTTGCATTAATTACATTTGTTATGTACTATTTTAGAATAAAAGAGAGGTAAACGTCTTTAATTCATGTGAAAAACAACAATTTTTATCAAGTTGAAGCAAGTTTACATCATCTCTAAACTATAATATAAATATACTGCCCAATGAAGCCCGATCTTTTTGAAGCTCCCGATTATTATGATATAGATGAATTACTTACAGACGAGCATAAGCTAGTTCGAGATGCTGCTCGTAGTTGGGTAAAGCGAGATGTGTCTCCTATTATAGAAGAGTATGCCCAGCGGGCTGCGTTTCCTGAACAAATTATCAAGGGCTTAGCAGAAATTGGTGCTTTTGGTCCCTACATACCCGAAGAATACGGTGGAGCAGGATTAGATCAGATCAGTTATGGATTAATCATGCAAGAGATCGAACGAGGAGACTCTGGAGTGCGCTCTACATCTTCTGTACAGTCTTCTTTGGTAATGTATCCTATTTGGAAATATGGAAACGAAGCACAACGAAAAAAATACTTGCCAAAATTGGCCTCTGGTGAATTTATGGGATGCTTTGGTCTTACAGAGCCTGATCACGGCTCCAATCCAGGGGGTATGACTACTAACTTTAAAGACAAAGGAGATCATTATTTGCTAAACGGAGCAAAATTATGGATTTCTAACGCCCCTTTTGCTGATATAGCAGTGGTTTGGGCCAAAAATGAAGAAGGTAGAATTCATGGACTTGTTGTAGAACGTGGTATGGAAGGATTTTCGACTCCAGAAACTCATAATAAATGGTCCCTACGGGCGTCAGCCACAGGAGAGTTAATTTTCGATAATGTAAAGGTTCCAAAAGAAAATCTGTTACCTAATAAAAGTGGATTAGGAGCGCCTTTGGGGTGTCTTGATTCTGCTCGATATGGTATTGCATGGGGAGCTATCGGTGCGGCAATGGATTGTTATGATACCGCCTTGAGATATGCCAAGGAGCGTGTCCAGTTTGATAAACCTATAGGTGCTACCCAACTACAGCAAAAGAAACTAGCTGAGATGATTACAGAAATCACCAAAGCACAATTATTAGCCTGGCGATTAGGTGTATTGCGTAATGAAGGCAAAGCGACAACTGCTCAAATCTCTATGGCAAAGCGAAATAATGTAGATATGGCTATAAAAATAGCCAGAGAAGCAAGACAGATACTTGGAGGTATGGGAATTACAGGAGAGTATAGTATCATGAGACATATGATGAATCTCGAGAGTGTAATTACTTATGAAGGCACTCATGACATACATCTGTTAATCACGGGTATGGATATTACTGGTTTTTCGGCATTTAAATAAACCTAAATAGGGGGGTGGTTCAGAACCACCCCTAACCAGGTTCGAAACCCCTTCAGGGTGGTCTCTTATTCATTCGAACCTATCCAATACTATTTATAAGAGGTTCTATACCTGTTTGAACCGGTTGTGTAAGTGGTTTGTATAGGTAATTTATCGTCTAAAAGAGGTTCATTACTCATTATAAAGGGTTCAGAACCTATTCGAATCGGCATAGTAATTTTTCGATACAGTAAGCAATAGGTTAGAAATACCCTAGAACCAGCTAAAAACAGTAATGTATTACCCATAGGGCAGTCTAAAATATATCAGAAAGGGTCTAAACCACTTAAGAATAGTAAATAACTGAAAACGACAACCATGAAAATATTTGGACATCGTGGAGCTGCGGGGTTAGTAGCCGAGAATACACTAGAATCTATCACAGAAGCGCTACAATATAACGTAGATGGTATTGAAATCGATGTGCATTGTTGTAAATCTGGAGAATTAATTGTCATTCATGATACAACGCTAGATCGAACTACTAATGGTAAAGGAGAGGTAGCAAACTATACACTAAAAGAGCTTCAAGAATTTTCAACTATAGAAGGATATGCAATTCCTACTTTAATTGAGGTGTTGCATCTAATTAATGCCAGATGTGAGTTGAATATAGAGCTTAAAGGAAAAGAAACTGCTATTCCTGTTATGAAATTGCTTGAAGCATATATTGAAAGTACAGATTGGGTAGAGGATGATTTTATACTCTCTAGCTTTGATCACTCGCAATTGTATACCATAAAAGCGAAGACCTCAAAATTTAAGTTAGGGGTATTGTCTGAAGAAAATATTACCAGCGCTTTATCTGTAGCCAAAGAACTCGAGGCTTATTCTATACATCCCCCAATCGCAACATTAACAAAAAAAGAGACCGATACGGCAAAAGATCAAGGGTATCACATTTATGTGTGGACAGTTAATACTAAAACGTTGATTAACCAATCAAAATCATGGAATGTTGACGGTATTATCACAGATTTTCCGAATTTTGTATGATGAATTATGATCTAATAATTGTTGGTGGTGGAGCTGCTGGATTTTTTACGGCGATCAATGTTGCAGAAAATGATCCAAAGTTAAGGATTGCTATTCTAGAAAGAGGAAAAGAAGTCTTATCAAAGGTTCGTGTTTCTGGTGGTGGTCGTTGCAATGTTACCCATGCCGAATTTATACCTAATGAGTTGGCTAAGAATTATCCTCGAGGAGAAAAAGAGCTCAAAGGTCCTTTTCATAGGTTTATGACAGGTGATACCATGGATTGGTTTGATCGTCGTGGGGTAGCACTCAAAATAGAAGACGATGGTAGAATATTTCCGGTTTCAAACTCTTCAGAAACGATTATTGATTGTTTTATGTCAGAAAGTAAACGCCTTGGTGTTAATGTGCTAACGAATCACTCGGTCAAGAGTTTTTACAAAAAAAATGATCGATGGGAGATTGAGAGCAGTCAGGGTGATTTTAGCACTACAAAATTAATGATCGCAACAGGGAGCAATCCCAAAATATGGAAGCTCCTTCAACATATGGATCATCAAATAATAGAAGCTGTTCCATCGTTATTTACTTTTAATATCAAAGATTCTAGAATTAAAGACTTACCAGGGTTAGTGACTAATGCTACAATACAAGTTAAGAACTCTAAACTATCTAGTGAGGGCCCCGTACTGATTACACATTGGGGGATGAGTGGCCCTGCCATTTTAAAACTTTCAGCTTGGGGTGCGATAGAACTGAATGCATTTGAATATAATTTTGAAATACGTGTTAATTGGCTTCAATACAATTCGCAGCAAGATGCGCTAGAAGCCCTTAAAGAATTAAAAAATAATAGTCCAAAACAGCAGGTGATTACCTATGCACAGTTTGATTTACCCAAAAGACTCTGGAAAAGCTTAGTACTCGCTTCTGGAATACAGAATGATACACGCTGGGCAGATGTAAATAAACTTCAGCTTAAAAAACTTTCTGAAGAGCTAACTCAGGGCTTATTTTTGGTAAAAGGCAAAAGCACTTTCAAAGAAGAATTTGTAACCGCTGGTGGTGTAGATTTGAAGATGGTTAATTTTAAAACGTTTGAAAGTAAGAAACACAAAAATTTATATTTTGCTGGTGAGGTATTAAATATCGATGCAATTACAGGAGGATTCAATTTTCAGAATGCATGGACTGGTGCTTTTATGGCAGCAAAGGCGATACTATCAGATTAAGTTTTCGAAACCATTAAATACAGCAAAACAATGAAAACATATATTGCTTTACTACGGGGGATTAATGTAAGTGGTCAGAAAAAGATCAAAATGGCAGACCTCAAATTGATGTTTGAAAATCTAGGTTTTACATCGGTTTCTACCTATATCCAAAGCGGGAATGTTATTTTTAAAAGCGATAAAAAAGAAACTGAAATACAGCGTGATATCATAAAAAAAGAAATTTTAAAGCAGTTTGGATTTGATGTCCCTGTACTTATACTTACCTCTGAAATAGTCACAACTATTCATCAAGACAACCCGTTTAATGAACGTATTGAACAAGGAGAAATTGAAGACACAAAGATGTATTTTACGCTTTTAGCATCAGCCCCGGATCCTGAGGCAATAAAAACACTCGAGTCTGATAACTATGGAAAAGAGGAGTTTAAAATAACACCAAATGTAGTATATTTTTTTGCTGCTAATGGCTACGGAAAGACTAAACTTAACAATAATTTTTTTGAAAAAAAACTAGGCTGTAACGCGACGACCAGAAATTTTAAGACAATAATCAAATTGCTAGAATTGAGTAATTCGTGATTTTGACACGATATCTAGATTAGTTGTTCTGTATAATTTTTCGTATATTAATTGAGTTTAATTAACACTCCTAATGACTATGAAAAAAATTACTTCTCTTCTCCTTTTTGTGTTTGTATTCAGCGGTTTACAAAATGGGTATGCCAATGCTGATAATGAGCCTATTAAAAAACTTTTGGTAGAATATATTGATAAAATGAATACTTTGACTCGCGATACTCAAAAAGCAGACCTGTTAGGGCTATTTGATGAAAAGTATAGCGGTAACACTGTGTATGTCAATTTATCTGGAGCTCTAGTGAGAAAAAATTATGATAAAAAAGATATTTCTTCTCAACTTGATGATATTATTGATGATAATAATTACAAATTCAAACTTATATTGGATAAAGTTGTTTTTCAATCTCAAAAAGAAAGAGCAGGTACAATTTCTGCAGTAATTAATTTTGAGTCTTATATAGATAAAAAGATCGCAGAGAAAGGAACTATGCTTATGGATGTAGTTGCGATTAAATCTAATGATGGATGGAAAATTGTGCAAAAGAATATGGTACGAGTTTCTGAAGCAAAAGATATTGGTGAGTGTGTTTGTTATGTATACGGAAAAGGTTCTACAAAATTTGTAACCGAAATATATTTTCCATCTGGATTAGAATATAGTCAGGAGTTTGATGCTTTTCAAATCACAACCAAAGACAATAAACGTATTGTGAAATCTAATAAAAATGAGTTCTACTGGAGTAAAGATAGTGGTAAACTAAGTTTTAAAGGAAGTCAGATCGGAAAAGCACAAGACGCTAGAAAAGCTGTTGAAATTGTATTAAAAGATTTGTATAAAGATTCATGCGTGAATATCGTATTTAATTAACGGAAGTTCGACGCAGGGGTCTAATTAGTATACAACTAGCCGTAAAACACTGCTTTTGAGGTTTCCTCTTCCCAAGGAAGAGGAAACTATGCGTCCTATAAAAAGGCTAGATACTAGCAGTTTTTATGTTAGTTTTATATTTCAAATGATCGTTTGATCTTTTAAAAAGCCTCTCCATGAAATTTCAATGGCTTGATTAATATGCTTTTCCTGCAATTTTACAGTCTCATTTTCATGAATCTTTACTAGCGATACAACATTTCCAAAGAATAATTCTTCCATCACCAATGTATTGTATGATTTGAAAACTTTTTGGCGTATGCCATCTTTAAAAAATTGCTCAATGTCATTATAATATTCTCTGGCTTGATCTTTAAGGGATTGCGGAATTTCTGGAGAACGGGCAATCTGTTCAGAAAAAATAAAAGCTATGGGATTATTGACAAAATAGTAAAATAGATTAAGCCACATGACCGTGAATTGTTTTTTGATATCATCTTCAGGAATATTTCGCATGACTACAGTTCCAAAATCCTGAGTAAGCATTAAATATAATTCAGTTATAATCTCTTCTTTGTTTTTAAAATGATGATAAACCGTACCATTAGCCACACCTGATTCTTTGATAATTTGCGAAAGAGAAGTAGCCCCGATGCCTTGTTTAGTTATTAACTCTAGAGTAGTCTGTAAGACTATTGCTTTTTTACTCATAAAAAATAATATTCCTTATTCTTGATTTAATTTAATTGCCATATGCCAAAATTTAAAGCAGTTGCAAATGCAACCCAGGCAATATAAGGGATAAGTAGGTAAGCGGCAGTTGTGTTTACGACTTTAAACCTCTTAAAGGTAAACAACAAAAGGATCAATAGGGCTATTATATCCAATAATGCAATGAATGGATTTTGTAATCCAAAGAAAAATATAGACCATGCAGCATTTAATAACAATTGAAATCCAAAGTGATATAACGCAGTTTTTACCCATTTATGATAAAGACCTCTACTCCATACAATTCCTGCCGCGATACCCATCATTAGATATATAATGATCCAAACAGGTGCAAAAATCCAGTTGGGTGGAGTAAAAAAAGGCTTGTTTAATGAAGTATACCATGTATCTATAGAAGTTTGAGTAGCAATGCTACTCAAAAACCCGACTAACAAGCATATCAACACAGTGATACCTATACGTAACAATTTTTTCTTCATCAAAATGATTTAGTGCAGTACTAAAATAGCAATTTATTTTTACTGCAATACGCTTTAAATGAATAACAGCACTTATCTTTGCCCAAAATTAGTTGCTTTATGATGGATTATCCTCAATTTGTACTACCAAAAATTATAGAACTACCAAGTGAGGGAGTCGTAGTTTGTACGTCTCCTAGTAATATTGCATTGGTTAAATATTGGGGCAAAAGACCTGTGCAACTTCCTGAAAATGCATCAATTAGTTTTACGCTTGATCTCTGTAGAACGACGACGAGCTTACGCTATAAAAAGCGAGACAAGACTGCTGTAGATTTTGATTTTGAATTACTTTTTGAAGGAAAACCAAAATCAGATTTCAAACCTAAAATTCAAAGTTTTTTTGAAAGAGTAGAAAAATATGTACCTTTTTTGAAGCAATATACATTTACTATAGAGACCAGCAATACATTTCCGCACAGTAGCGGTATTGCATCTTCAGCTAGTGGAATGAGTGCTTTGGCATATTGTATAATGCAATTAGAAAAAAAGATAAATTCAGAGATTACAGATGCTGCGTGTTTGCAAAAAGCTTCTTTTTTAGCACGTCTTGGTTCAGGAAGCGCATGCCGAAGTATCGAAGGACCAATTACGGTATGGGGAAAACATCAGGAAATACGTGGGAGCAGTGATGCGTTTGCCATTAAATTTCCGTATAATATTCATCATAATTTTGAGAATTATCAAGATACGATTTTATTAATCGATAAGGGAGAAAAGCAAGTAAGCAGTACAGTAGGGCATGACTTAATGCATGGGCATCCCTTTTCTCAAAAAAGATTCGAACAAGCAACAACAAATATCACTAAACTAAAAGAAATCCTGAACTCTGGAGATTTGGATGCATTTATAGAAGTCGTAGAGAGTGAGGCATTAACATTACACGCGATGATGATGACCTCGTTACCTTATTTTATTTTAATGAAACCCAACACATTATTGGTCATTAATAAAGTATGGCAGTACCGAAAAGAAACCGGTGCCAAGCTTTGTTTTACATTAGATGCAGGAGCAAATGTGCATCTCTTGTATCCAAATTCTGAAAAAGATCAGGTTTTGGATTTCATTAAGAGTGAGTTAGTTGCGTATTGTCAGAATGGGCAGTATATTAGCGACAAAATAGGATTGGGAGCAAAAAAAGCGTAACTTTATCCTAGTGAAGGAATATAAATTGGATATAATTCTGCAATATAATGAAAGGACCGTTATTTTATTCTAAGATACTTTTATTTGGAGAATATGGTATTATTAAAGACTCAAAAGGTCTTTCTATACCCTATAATTTTTTTAAAGGCGCATTGAAGGTTTCTGAAGCACTTGATCAGGAAGCGCAACAATCAAATACTAATCTTAAAAATTTTGCAACATACTTAGAAGAGATTCAAGATCGCGGTATTGTGCAATTCGATTTACAAAAGTTGAATAGCGATATAGCTACTGGGATGTATTTTGATAGTAGTATTCCTCAAGGATATGGTGTAGGAAGTAGTGGTGCTCTGGTAGCCGCTATTTATGATAAATATGCAGAGGATAAGATTACTGTTTTAGAAAATCTTACCAGAGATAAATTATTGAAGCTTAAAGAAATTTTCGGATTGATGGAATCTTTTTTCCATGGTAGTAGTTCTGGCTTAGATCCGTTAAATAGTTATTTGAGCCTTCCGATTCTTATTCACTCCAAGGATAATATTGAACCAGCAGGAATTCCTTCGCAAAGTACAGAAAACAAAAAAGGAGCGGTTTTTTTATTGGATAGTGGTATTGTTGGAGAAACAGCTCCAATGGTCAATCTTTTTATGGAGAGTATGAAACAAGAAGGGTTTCGTAGTATGCTCAAAAATCAATTTGTAAAATATACAGATGCTTGTGTAGACGATTTCCTGAAAGGTGATGTTAAATCCTTGTTTACCAATATTAAAGAATTATCTCATGTAGTTCTGGATAATTTCAAACCCATGATACCAAAGCAATTTCATAGCTTATGGAAAAAAGGTATTGATACCAATGACTACTATCTAAAATTATGTGGCTCTGGTGGGGGTGGATATATTTTAGGGTTTACACAAGATTTTGATAAAGCGCAAGCTTCACTAAAGGATTATAAGCTAGAAGTGGTTTATAATTTTTAGTGCATGATGCTTGCAAGAAAAAATAAACTCATTTTCCTGAAACTATTGAGTTTATTTTCTGTTGTGAGAGGGTACAATATACTCATCATTGTACTTGCACAATATCTTACTTCTATATTTATATTAGCCCCTCACATCAGGTTACGAGGTGTGATATTTGATCCAAATTTATTTGTAATTGTTTTAGCATCTGCAGGCGTTATTGCTGCAGGTTATATCATCAATAGTTTTTATGATAGTGAGAAAGATCTGATTAATCGACCCCAGAAAACAATGCTTGATCGTTTGGTAAGCCAACAAACCAAGCTTACAGGTTACTTTGTGTTGAATTTTTTATCTGTTGTGCTGGCCAGTTATGTATCTTTTAGAGCAGTGCTGTTTTTTTCATTATATATTTTTGGAATTTGGTTTTACTCACATAAACTTAAAAAGTATCCTATTATAGGGAATACTGTAGCTTCTACGCTTGCGATAACACCTTTTTTTGCAGTTTTTATTTACTACAAAAACTTTGATGAGGTTATTTTTGTGCATGCTACCTTTCTGTTTTTGATATTAATAATGAGAGAAATGGTGAAGGATTTAGAAAATCTGAAAGGAGATATGGCACAAGACTATAAAACAATTCCTGTTGTTTATGGAGAATTATCTTCAAAAAGAATAATTACTACTCTGATTATAGCTTCAGGAATTCCTGTGTATTTACTATTAACCAGATACGAAATAGGGTTTATGTATTATTACTTTTATGGTTGTCTGGCCCTTCTTTTGATATCTTTAATCGTAGTATGGGGATCCAAAAAAAAGACACATTACTTATGGTTACATAATATTTTAAAATTGATTATAGTTTCCGGGACTTTTAGTATAATTCTCATTGATTTAAACGTAGTTCTGGATCGAATTCTTTGGTAAAAACAAAGCAGTCGTATACACAACTGCTTTGTTACCCCATACATAGTATACTAATTTCTCTATGCGTTTCTTGGCTTTTTGATTTTCAGCGTAAGCTTGTATACTCTATTCTCGCTCTTTGATAGGTTTGAATCTATTTTTTTGTAATTTAATCTTGATTTTACATAGCTTTCTACCAATTCTTCATTAGACTCTATAAGCAATACAACAATTTCTCCCTTAGTATTTAAAGTGAATTCGATATCAGCACTCAACTCTTTTTCTACTAAAATTTGTGGATTTTCTAAGAGCGTAGCTACTTCATTTCTTAATTGTTGTTCTAAGCTTGTAGGGATGTTGTCTGAAGCAAAAACTTGTATTGACCCCAAGAATACCAATACTAAAACTGTTAACTTTTTCATTTTTTTGTGTTTTAAGATTTGAGTTTTTAAATTATTGTTTGTTTTAATTTTACATTGCAAATTTATATTTGATTGTGATATTGTTTTGATTTTCAGTGTTATTAGAATGTATCGGTTTAATCACTATTAGATTAACACGAATGTGTTTTAACGCAAATTAAACGTTGAATGATATATACTTTTTATATGTTTACTTTTTCGAAATATGTACAAAAAGAGTTTTAGTATAAAAGATCCTCAGCGTTTGAGTAGAATTGGTATTGATTTCTAGTTTTTTATGTATGATCTTATG
The DNA here is from genome assembly GCA_947495425.1 of uncultured Aquimarina sp. Taxonomy (GTDB): domain Bacteria; phylum Bacteroidota; class Bacteroidia; order Flavobacteriales; family Flavobacteriaceae; genus Aquimarina. Next base: position 102,024 of record CANLYR010000003.1, on the reverse strand, counting down.
TTATCTAAAGGTTAATTTACGGTTTCACAGTATACTCTTTTTTGCAGATAATTCCTTGAAAATCATTTTTTTGTACACTAGTAATGTGTCCAAGTATTACCAAAAGGAATAATTTCAGAAATCAAAGATATTTATTATTACATTTTATGAAAGAACAATTATTAACAGTAGCCTTAGCACAAATTTCTCCTGTTTGGCTTGATAAATTAGCTACCATCAAAAAGATCAAAAATTCAATTAGTGACGCTGCTTCAAAAAAGGCAGAGTTAATTGTTTTTGGAGAATCACTTTTACCGGGATATCCATTTTGGGTAGCACTTACCAACGGGGCAAAATTTGATAGTACCATTCAAAAAGAGATCCATGCACATTATGCCCAGAATGCTATTGTTATTGAACATGGTGATTTGGATTCCATATGCAAGCTTGCTGCAGAACATAACATTGCTGTATACTTAGGTATTATAGAAAGACCTCTAGATCGTGGTGGGCATAGTTTATACGCCTCTTTGGTGTATATTAATGAATTAGGAGAAATTAAATCGGTACATAGAAAGCTACAACCCACTTATGAAGAACGATTAACATGGTCTCCTGGAGATGGTAACGGCTTGCTTGTTCATCCATTAAAAGCATTTACTGTGGGAGGCTTAAATTGCTGGGAGAACTGGATGCCTCTACCCAGAGCTGCATTATACGGTCAGGGAGAAAATTTGCACATCTCAGTTTGGCCAGGCAGTGAGTATAACACCAAAGATATTACTCGTTTTATTGCCAGAGAATCACGTTCTTATGTGATTTCTGTGTCTGGCTTGATGCGAAAAGAAGACTTTCCGGTCACTACAGCGCATCTAGACGAAATTCTAAAAGAAGCGCCTGATATTTTGGGTAATGGTGGATCTTGCATTGCAGGACCTGATGGAGAATGGATTCTTGAGCCTGTCGTAAACAAAGAAGGGTTGTTGATAGAAACATTAGATTTTAATCGAGTGCTACAAGAACGTCAGAATTTTGATCCGGTTGGTCATTATTCGAGACCAGATGTTACTCAATTACACGTCAATAGAAAACGGCAAAGTACGGTTCGGTTTGATGAAGATTAGTTGTTGAACCTATGAAGTAAACAGCTATCTTTGCAAAAAATTTTAGATATGGGTCGTGGAGATAATTCCGGAGGAGGAAAAAGAAGTGGGAAATCAAAAGGAAAAACTTTTGTACGCGCCAATGCGCCAGTAAAAAAAGCAAAAGGAACACCAAAAAAAATAGCTGACTCAGATGAAATAAGACTCAATAAATTTGTGGCTAATTCTGGCGTGTGCTCCAGAAGAGAAGCAGATTTATACATACAGACCGGTAGTGTGTGGGTGAACGGCAAGCCGATAACCGAGATGGGGTATAAAGTGAAATTAACGGATGAGGTGAAGTTTGATGGACGATTGATTACGCCTCACAAAAAAGAATATGTATTACTTAACAAACCCAAAGGTTTCGTAACAAGCACCAGTCCTGAGAAAACCAGAACGGTTATGGATTTAGTTGCCAATGCTTCAAAATATCCGTTGAAACCTGTTGGGAGATTAGAACGCAACACAACAGGATTATTACTTTTTACAAACGATGTAGATTTAGAAAAAAAATTAACACATCATAAAAGTGGTGTTCGTAAAATCTTTCATGTTGAATTAAATAGAAATTTAAAATTTGAAGATCTCGAAAAGATTCAGAAAGGAGTTAAACTGCAGGAAGGATTTATCCAAGTAGATGAGATTTCTTATATCGAGGGTGCTTCAAAAAACGAAATAGGAGTACAATTACAATCCTCAAAAAACAATATCATCAATAAGCTTTTTGAACACCTTAACTACGAGGTAATTAAGTTGGACCGAGTAATCTTTGGAGGGTTGACCAAAAAGGATTTACCTCGTGGTCACTGGCGTATACTTACTGAGCAAGAAGTGATTAATTTAAAGATGATGTAAGGTTTTCATAATTTCATAAATAAAGAAAAAAAAGAAGAACATAATTCTTATATAAACAAAAATAACAAAATAAGATCAGTTTATTGATCTTATTTTGTTATTTTTGTTTATATAAGAATTATTATGCTAAAAAATATATCTAAAGAGCAGGTTCAGGATAGGATAAAATTTGAAAACCCTTGGTGGATCACAGGACAAATAGAAGAGGATTACAATGAAATGCCTAGAAGACTATATTTTAAATTATTTAAACCTTTAGTTTATGAACGTGATATAAGAAGAGCTGTCGTTTTAATGGGGCCAAGAAGAGTAGGTAAAACTGTAATGCTTTATCACATGGTAGAAGATTTAATTTCAAATGGAGTCAATCCTAATAAAATTATATTTATTACCATAGAAAATCCAATTTATAATAACATTGCTTTAGAACAACTATTTTTATATGCCAAAGAAGCAACAGGAATAGAAGACAAGTCTGATTGGCATATTATATTTGATGAGATTCAATATTGCAAAGACTGGGAAGTACATCTCAAGTCCTTAGTGGATAGCTACAGGCAAGATAAATTTATAGTTTCTGGTTCTGCAGCTGCAGCATTAAAATTTAAAAGTAATGAGAGTGGTGCAGGAAGATTTACAGATTTTTTATTGCCGCCATTAACGTTTCATGAATACATCTCTTTAAAAGGATTTGATAGAATTATTAAACCAATTGATATAAAGTGGAATAACATAAAAGTTGAATTTTATACATCGACTCATCTCGATGAATTAAATAAACACTTTATCGATTATATAAATTACGGAGGGTACCCAGAAGTGATTTTTTCTAAAAAAATTCAAGCAAATCCAGGACGATATATAAGACATGATATCGTAGATAAAGTTCTTCTAAGAGATTTGCCAAGCCTTTACGGGATTAATGACACAAGAGAATTAAATTCTATGTTTACAACAATTGCTTATAATAGCGGAGGAGAATTTTCGTTGGAAACATTAAGCAAGCAATCAGGTGTTCCCAAAAATACTCTTAAAAAATATATTGAATACCTTGAAGCAGCATATTTGATAAAACAAGTTAAAAGAATTGATCAAAGTGGTAAAAAATTTAAAAGAGATAATTTTTTTAAAATTTACCTAACGAATCCTTCTTTACGAAGTGCTTTATTCTCACCTATTACAGCTACAGATGAACTTATGGGTAATCTGGTCGAAACAGCAATATTTTCTCAATGGATGCATAGAGATAAGTTTACTCCTTGGTATGCTAGATGGAATAATGGTGAGGTCGATATGGTAGGTCTTGACGCACATCTCAAGCCTATGTGGGCTTTAGAAATTAAATGGACTAATCGATATTTTGAAAAACCAAATGAATTAAAAAGTTTATATAAATTTTGTATTGAGAATAAAATAGTAAATCCAGTTATTACAACAATAAATGTTGCAGGAGAATTAAATTATAGAGATTTAAATCTTCAATTTTTACCTTCTAGCACTTATGCATACACTGTAGGTAAACGAACCTTGACTTTGAGGGAAGAAGAAAATGGCTTTATGTGAAATAGAAGTGATTTAAACTTTTTTGCAACAGATATTCAATATTGAAGAACTTTTGATTTAGTATTTTCAGATCTTTTATAAACTTCCCAACCAAAAACTATAAATACGATAAGATATTCTAATCCTACCATCCATAGGTTTTCTTCAAAATTAGGATGTATGTATGCCGTATAACTCAAAATAACTACAAAAGACCATACAATCGGGAATTTATAGTTCGTAAATATGCAAAGCGATAAAGGTACAGCGATATACCATGGGTGTACTGTGGTGGATAGGAAGTAATAGCTGCAAATCCCCAGAACCATGGCCGAGATCAATTGCGGTGTAGTTCTATTTTTCCTGAAGAATGTTAGCCCCAAAAGAATGAAGATGGTTACTAACGGCAAAATCTTTCCTGCTGTTTCAATAACATTCCATCCAACGATTTGATATCCTATCCAACGAATAATGAAGAAAATACTTGCATTAAATTCAAAGCTCTGGAACCAGAGTGTAATTGTTCTTTTGAAATTATGAAAAAATGCTTCTGATAAAAAAGGAGCAAATGTTATAAGAACAGTGATGAGTACAATACTGTAAAACCCTATCAATTTTGGCAACCCTAATTTCAGGCTAAGTTCCTGTCTACCGATAGGCGTGGTGTCAAAACCCTTTCGTTGACCAAAAATAAATTTCTGAAAGAACAGCGGTAAAAACAATAAAGGAATTAGTTTTACTGAAACCGAAAGTGCAAGTATAATTGCTGCCCAATACCAATATCCTTTATGTAAAAGATACAACGACCAGATAATAAAAAACACCATTACCGCTTCAAAATGAAGGTTTCCTGTAAGTTCTATGATAATAAAAGGATTCAGTATATACCAAAAAATCCTGTTTTCAGGAAGGTGAAGTGATTTTAAAAGCTTTCTTCCAAAAAAAAATGTACCGATATCTGCCAGAATAATAATTGACCTAAGGACTATTGCAGATCCCCAAATACTCTTACTGGCCAATAAAGCGGCAATAAAGTAACAAAATTGGCTTACCGGTGGATAATTGGTGTAATGGCTACCATTTAGTTGCCCCATGCCATTATATAATTCCTGAGCTTGAGCAATAGGAGCGTTACCATTTGCAATCCATACTTCGGGTAATGATAAATAGGGGTTAAGCCCTTCTAATAACATCCGCCCATCCCAAATAAATCGATAAAAATCTTGTGATAAATTAGGAGTAGCGAATAGGAATATGATTCTAAATACTAATGCAGCACTAGCAAGAAACTTCCAATTATTAGGGTTTAACTGAATGATTCTATACGAAACAAAAAATAGCACAGTCCATAGACTGATCATTTGTATAAAGTCAGTTCGTTCTAATTGATATGCAAAACTCCAATACAAAAGAATGCCAATAAAAATAAGGAGTATTGAAAATTTACTGTATTTCCATTCTTGCAGGAGCATCAGAATTTAGAAGTCACGGATTTTAAGAATACAAACCCAAATCCAAGAAATAACATGATATGAAACAGGAATAATCCAAAATCCTGAAGCACAAATGCGCTATATAGTGCAAAACCAAAATACCCCATTAATAAAGCTTCTATAATCGTGTTTCCGGAAATATTTTTGTTGATATATTTATTTTCTTTCCAGGACCCTTTGAATGCTTCAATGTTGAATTTTGGAGTACGAACAAATTCACTTTTCTTTCCAAAATGACCTTCTAGAACCGCCATAGAATTATGCACAGAGAATCCCATTGCAATCGAGAAAAAGGTAAAAAACATTTTTATATATTCCATAAAATTCCAGAATCCGTTACCGTGTATCTTTTTGAATGTATGCCAGTAGCAGTAGAAAAATATTACGGTACTTAAAGCAAAGAATGCAATTACATTAAAGTACCAGCTAAACATTGGATTGTTATTTTTGATATACATCACAGGTACACTAAGTACAGCAACCAATAACACTAACAAGAACATACTACTATTGAGTAAGTGAAAAAAACTATGAAATTTAGTTTTAAAAGGAACTGTTTTGTCTCTAAGTAGTTTCCAGTATAGTTTCTGAAAATTTTCTGCAGCACCTTTGTTCCATCTAAATTGTTGAGAACGTGCGGCACTGATTACTACAGGTAACTCAGCCGGAGTTTCAACTTCTTCAAGATACTTAAATTTCCACTTTTTTAATTGTGCGCGATAGCTTAGATCCAAATCTTCGGTCAGTGTATCTCCTTGCCAATTTCCTGCATCCTCAATACAGGTTTTTCTCCAAACGCCGGCTGTGCCATTAAAGTTGATGAAATGATCTTTATAATTACGACCTACTTGCTCCATTGTAAAATGAAAATCCAAAGCAAATGCCTGGATTTTGGTAAGCATAGAATAATCTCTGTTAATATGCCCCCATCGAGTTTGTACTACACCAATGTTTGCATCTTTAAAATACGGAATAGTCTGAAGTAACCATTGTTTCTCGGGAAGGAAATCGGCATCAAAAATGGCAATATATTCTCCTTTAGCAATTTTTAACCCCTCTTTTAGGGCTCCTGCTTTAAAACCAGTCCGGTCATCCCGACAAATATGTTGTATATCTAACCCCTTTTCTTGTAGCTTTTTGATATGCATAGCAGTGCTAGCAACTGATTCGTCTGTAGAATCATCCAATACTTGTATTTCTAGCTTGTCTTTAGGATATTCTAGTAATGCAATATTATTGAGTAAACGATCCATTACATACAATTCATTAAATACCGGTAGCTGTATCGTTACGTGAGGAATTTCTTCTTGTTTAGAAAAATCAAAAGTAGGAGAACTGTCAGGTTGTTTTCGGGATTTTAGATAATTAACAAGTAGATTCAGCTGTGCCAAACTATATAAAAATATAATTAGTAGGGCTAATGTGTAGGTTATGATGATAGCAACATCCATTATGCAAAGCTATATTTAAAAATCCAACTTAAAATCTTAACGCCTGCAAATATAGCACCTTTTATGGTTCCTGAAACTTTTGAGACGCCTATTCTCTTTTTATAAGATACTGGGACCTCGACATATGAATATTTTTTCTTCAACACTTTTAATTGCATCTCTACGGTCCAGCCATACGTTTTATCTTCCATCTCTAATGCCAAAAGTTTGTCATACTTGATGGCTCTAAAAGGACCAAGATCAGTAAATTTTGCGTTAAAAAAAAGTGTCATTAAACTAGTAGCTAGCCAGTTGCCAAAAATTTGAGGGAAAGTCATCGCACCCGATTCTCGTAATTTTTTAACTCTGGATCCAATTACTAAATCAATATCATTGTTTATAATTGGAGCAATTACAGTAGTAAGTTCTTCAGGGTAATCACTGTAATCACCATCCAGAAATACAATAATATTTGGTTTGAGTTCCTTTGATGCAATATATTCCATTCCTCTAAGGCATGCATATCCATACCCTCTTTGTTCCTCTTTAAGGACAGTTGCACCGGCATGTTTTGCTACACTTTCAGTAGAATCTGTAGAATTATTACTCACAACTATAATCTCTGAAACGATGTCAGGAATTTCTTTAATTACATGAGCAATAGACGCTTCTTCATTGTAAGCAGGTATGATAACATTTATGATTGGAGGCATTTATAGAGAAGCATTAGGGTTGTCTCTTTTAAAACTGAATACATCGGTCCATTCACCAGTTTTTTTATTATCAATATATCGTTCAGCTTTAAAAAGTTTATTTTTTTTATAGAGTAAACAATACCCTTCTTTTTTATTATTCTTATATTGATATTTTCGCGTTATTCCGGCTGCAATATCGTAAATAATCCACCATTTTTCAGCTTTACCATTAACAAAATGCCCTTCTTTAAGTAATTTCTTAGTGTTGGAGTAAAAATACCAGTACCCATTTTTTTTATTATTTTTAAAATGACCCTCGTGAGAAATCTTACCATTTGAATGATAAAAATGCCAGAAATCTACTTTAATATTGCCTGATTTCCAACCTTCTGCTTTTAGTGTGCCATCAGCATAATACTCATAGTGGTATTCTTTATTAAAAACCATTCCATTTCCTGAAAAGAAAACTAAAAAAAGAAGTATGAATACTTTATAGGCCATAATGATCGATTTGTAGGCTTTATCAGACGAAAATAAAATTGATTACTAACAAAAAAATCAAGAGTTACCCATAATTCATGTTTGTGATTAATATTTATTAACTAGTTTTTGTGTATTTCAGCGATAAATCTGGTTTTAAAAAGATTTTAATCAATTTTTTATTTATAAAAAGTAAGTTATTTCTTTCTTTATTTGTTAATTATTTATTAAATTGCAATTCGGGGTTTAGCTGTACTTATACAGCTATGATTTGATATAATGAATTTGTGACTATTACAATATGTTGCGTATGAAGAAAAAATATCCCCTTTCTAAATTTGATAAAGTACTGACTCCAGTATTATTTATTATAATGCCAGGTACCTGTATTCATATTTTAAATGAATTTCTTGAAGGAGGACTTAGCTATTATTGCATTAGAGATATTATTGTTCTTAGCTTTATGATTCTTGGATACATTGCATTTAGATATAGATTGATAAACAAGTCAAATTTATTTGCAGTATCCATATATTCTATTGTAGGTGCTATACTTGCTAGTGTAATTATTGGATATTTTGATCCAAATTTCAAGTTTGAGCCCGTTTTTTTGCAATCGGAAATGATTTTATCATTGTTAATGCTCATGCACTACAAGCAGGTAAAAAATTTATTGATTTTTAATTTCTTTTTTGTTCTTTTTTGTTTTTTTACAGTAGGCAGTGAGTATCCTATCGATAAATTTATTTATCATGGTATGATTGTGTGTGGAGCAGGAATTATGTCATATACTAGTCAAAGTGCCTTTGTAAAGTTGGCTCAAAAATTAAAAGAGGCTAATGTTCTCATCAAAGATCAAAATGAAGAACTCAAGAAAATGAACAAGGCAAAGGATCAACTTTTTAGGATTATTGGGCATGATCTACGAACCCCCTTTTTTCAGCTAAAATCATTAGTCGAAATGATACATGATGTAGAAGACGAATCTGAAAAGGAAGAAATAAAAGCGTTGTTGATTGAATCTGCTGATAAAGGAAATCAATTACTGGAAGACCTGCTACAATGGGGGAACACGTATCAGCACAAATATGAAGTTTTATTAGAAAAAACATATCTGAGCGCTACCATCAAACGAGTTATTGATTTTTCTGAAATTAAAATAAAGAAAAAAGAAATTATAATAATTAATAACATTCCTGATCATTTAGAACTTACTATAAATCCTATGATGATGGAGACTGTAATGAGGAATTTAATTGCAAATGCTATTAAATTTTCACATTCTGGTTCTGAAATTATTGTACAATCAGAAAAAGTAGGTGATCAGATTAGAATTGATGTTGTTGACAACGGAATAGGAATGTGTGAGAAAAAATTAAACATGCTTTTTGTCAATGATAAAAATGAAAGTACCTCTGGTACTAATAATGAAAAAGGCAGTGGTTATGGATTAAGTATTTCTAAAAAATTGGTCGAAAAACAAAACGGTATATTTGAGATACAGAGTCAATACAACCAAGGCACTACTATTTGCATGTATTTTCCTGTTAATCAACAAGCTTCCTAGAAATTAAAAAATGCCATACCTAATTTAGATATGGCACTTGGTGCGTTATACTATTGAGATGTTAACGGGTTATTTATTATTCAAATGATTCATTAGATCAACATCATTTCCTAACAATACTTCTGTAGGATTAATTCGCCCTTTTAAGGTATCATTTTCTAGTTTAAGCACTCCTCTGGGGCATACTGCAGAGCAGATTCCACAACCTACACAGCTTGATCTTACTATGTTCTCACCTTTTTGGGCATATGAGCGTACATCAATTCCCATCTCGCAATAGGTAGAGCAGTTACCACATGAGATACATTGACCGCCATTAGTAGTAATTCTAAATTTTGAGAATAATCGTTGTTGAAATCCTAGTATTGCTGCCATCGGGCAACCAAATCTACACCAGGCTCTGTTCCCCAAAATAGGATAAAAACCAGTACCAATTACACCAGAAAAGATAGAGCCAATCATAAACCCATAAGAAGATCTTAAGGTTTCAGCTTTAAGGAAGAATATCTTACCTGTATCACCAAATACATGAATACCAATCAAAAGCATAATTACAACAAAATATCCTACTGCACCATATTTTGCATCTTTACCTAATTCTTTTCTTTTGAAAATCATCACTCCGGCAAAAATGAAGGTAAGAAACCCGGCCACACTCATCAAAAACACATTTTTGGTAAGCCAATATTTGTTTGGATCATAGCCAAGATACGTATACACTACTGCAGTAGTCATAATAACAACAAATACAAGCACGGTATGGATCAACCAGCGCTCGAGTTTCCAGGCACTCATTTTTTTGCTCGATAATTGTCTGAAAGAGTCTCCGGCAGTTTCTGCCAATCCGCCACATCCACAAACCCAGGAACAGTACCATCTTTTTCCAAACTTATAGGTAAGAATCGGAGTAATAATAAAAATTGAAGCGACTCCAAATATTAATAATGCCAAACCAATATTACCTGCATTAATAAATTCATCAATTCGATATTGTTCAAAATTATAATAGTTGAGCGGCCATATGTTTTTTAAATCATAATAGGGTAGTTTAAAAGTTTCTGAATTTAAACGAGCCATAAACTCTGGAATCAAAAAAGCAAACCCCAGTTGAAAAAACATCACTGAAACTGTACGAATCTGTTGATAACGGTTATGTCTATATTTTAAAATAAATTTATAACCAAATGCAATAATTGCGATGGTATATAAGGTTCCATAGACAAACCATTGACTAGCAGGATTACCACTCAATACGCTACTCAAAGGATCAAATAAAGCTACCAATCCTGTGTTAGCCTCCCCATTGGTTCCCAAACCCAGTAGATCTGCATAAAAATACAGAACGATGTAAAATGTGGTTAATCCAACCCCAGTAAGCCATCCTAAAACTCCTCTTGATGAGATAGATTTAAACCAAACACCATCATTTTTGATTCCTTCGAGTTTTGTAAGGTAGGCATCATTAGCAAATAAGATGGTTCCCCCTGTAATTAGTATCAAAGCAGCTGTTAAAAAAGCTCCTTGATTAGGAAAATCGGTATTAAACAAGGCTAACACTAAAATAAAAAGTCCTATAAGACCAATGGCTGATGCTATTTTTTGTGTGATACTTAAGCCTTTTGGTTCTGGGCTGGCAAGTGACATGCTGTGATTTAGTTTATTACTCATTGTTTTATGTTTTAAAAGATCAGATAATCGAATTAGCAGATCACTTTATTTTTATGCAGTTTGTAGTTGTGATTTTTTATAGGCAGAAAGAACTTCGGGTTCATGTACCGAATAGAATTCTGGATCAAAATTGGCTTCAGAGAGATGTTGCATCACGTAGTCTACATCTCTTTTTTCAGTCAACCACCGATCAAAAATTTCGTGACGCATTCTGATTCCGAATGTATTGATTCCCAAAAATTCTTGTGTCTCTTTATGATATGATACTGTGATGCATTTGGTGTCATCCTGATGTATCCAGTGAAACTGTTGTTCATACTCTTGTGGCTTTCCAAATACCCAGCCGTAGGTTTGATATTCAATATCTAAAAACTTAGCACTATTAAACCAGTGCCCGGGTTTATATTCAATTTTGTTTCCGCAGATGGTTTGTGCTACGGTTTCACCCATCATACGACCGGTATACCAAACGGCTTCGATGGGGCGTCGCAAGCCAATAGCTTCGTGCTGCTCTGCGCAATCACCAATGGCGTATATATTTTGGATATTAGTTTCGAGAAAGCGATTTACTTTTACACCGCGACCCAATTCGATCCCAGAATCTTTTATGAAATCTACATTAGGCGCTACTCCCGCAGTTAATCCCACCACATCACAATCAATCACCTCGCCAGTTTCCTGAATAACAACGGCTTTAACTTTGCCAGCATCATCAGAAATAATTTCTTTTAGATTGGTCGCTAGTCTCAGGTCTATATGGTGATTTTTGATATGTCTATTGATCATACCACTTTCGCCAGCTGGCAATACTCCATTCCAAAAACTTTCTTCTCTCACCAAAAAGGTCACAGGAATATCACGAGAATGTAACATTTCGGCCAGTTCTATACCGATCAATCCACCACCTACGATTACGGCACGTTTACATACCTTATTATTAGGGGCATATTTTTCAAGATTTTGGAGATCCTGTTTGTGATACATGCCCATTACCCCATCCAGGTCTTGTCCTGGCCATCCAAATTTATTAGGTTTAGAACCTGTAGCGATGATTAATTTATCATATTTCACGACTTCGCCATTGCTAAATTCAAGCTTATTTTCTTCATGATTGATTTTTGAAACCAAACCTTTTCTAAGTTCGATTCGGTTTTTTTCCCAAAACCAATCCTCGTAGGGTTGTGTGTGTTCAAATTTCATATGTCCCATATAGACATACATTAATGCGGTACGCGAAAAGAAATAATCAGTTTCGGCAGAGATGATTGTAATATGCTTATTAGAATTTTTCCGGATATGTCTTGCGGCCGTGACTCCTGAAATTCCATTTCCGATAATAGCTATATGCTCTTCCATAAAGATTTGTGTTGATTGTCAATATTTACTAAGAAGCCAATACTTCTGAGAGTAAGTCGATCATAAATATAAGAACTTAAGCGGCTGCATTAATTTAGAATGAATCTAAAAATCAGAATCTCTTGTAAGGGCTAGCCTCATTTTTCGAACGCATTTTCCAATTTTTAAGATATATATAGTTTGATAAACAAAATGTTAATTCGTTTGTAAGTTGCTCATATACCCTTCGACTGAATTCCCGTTGCACAAATAAATTTTAACAACTTAACCTATATTTTGAATTCAGTTTTTATAAAAAAATAGTAAACGATAAATCATGAAAAAGATAATAATTATAGTATGTATGTTCGCTATCCGATTTGGATTTTCTCAAAATACTACCGACTTTTTTGCTAAAACCGATACTTTTTTTAGGACATATGTCGCTAATGGTAAAGTAAAATATAGTAGTGTTAAAAAGGATACTGCATCTTTAGATCAATTATTGGATATGGCTTCAAAAATTTCAGTCTTTAAGAGTGATTCAAAAACATATCAGGCATTTTATATCAATGCTTATAATCTGGCAGTTATAAAAGGAATAATACGACAACACCCTGTTAAATCTCCACTGGATATTAAAGGATTTTTTGATAAAATTACGTATACCTTAGGAGGGAAAGAAACCACACTTAATGACTTAGAAAACAAAATTTTGCGTAAAAATTTTCCTGAAGAAGCACGTTTTCATTTTGCATTGGTTTGTGCCGGTTTGGGATGCCCTCCTATAATTAATTCTGCATATAAACCTGCTATTTTGGAACAGCAACTACAACGCCAAACAGAAAAATCACTTAATGATCCTAATTTTATTAAAGTAAAAGGAAATAAAGTTCAATTATCGGAGATTTTTGAGTGGTATAAAGAGGATTTTACCCGAAACGGTTCTGAAATTGATTTTGTGAATCAGTTTAGAAAGGAAAAAATCCCGGCTGGTGCCAAGGTTTCTTATTACCTTTATAACTGGAGTTTAAACGAAATCAAATAAAATTTTATAACAACTCATGTTTTGATAAGTACTTTCAAAAAAACATACATTTAGTGAGTACTTATGTAAAAAAAATTCAAAAATGAAAACAAAAAAAATAGCAATAACTGGACTCACTTTTTTTATCATGGCTTTGGGGTTTACTCAAGATCAGGAAGAAGTTCAGGGATCAGTAATTCAAACATTAACTCCTTCTAAACTCATTGGAAAAGGGCAATATGATATCAAATGGTTTAACAATTTATATACAGAAACCGAAGATCTCTTTGGTCTTGGCGGAGAAAAACAAGATATCCCCAGGCAAACCTTTTTTACTTCAACATTAGAAGCCTACACCGGAGTTGGCAGTAATAAGCGTTGGAATGTAGGAGCCATCTTAGAATTTAGATCGAATGTGGTGGCCGGTAGAGATGCTCTTGACGTTTTTAAATTTGATGGAGAAAGCAGCTCAGCAAGATCCGGGCTCACTTCTATTGCACCTTCAGTAAAATTTGTACCGTTAGCCAATGTGAACAATTTCTCGATACAGAGTTCATTTTTTATTCCATTGGTAGATAATGAAACCGAGAACGGAGTTTTCCTAGATCAAAATGGATATACATGGCAGAATCGCTTTTTTTATGACCATACGTTTTCGGGAAATAAATTTCAGCTTTTTGGTGAGTTAAATTCTGAGTTGAATTTTGGAGAAGAAGAGGATAGTTTTGCCAATAATAGCCTGCGATTAACACCGGGAATCTTTTTTAGTTATTTTCCGAGTGCTAAATTTACGGTCTTAGTATTGGCACAACATTCAGAATTAATTGATTTGGGTAATGATTTTGATCAAAGTTTTACAGCATTAGGCGGTGGCGCCAAATACCAACTCACTAAAGAACTAAATATTGAGACGTTGTACACAAATTTTGTAGGTGGTAATAATACAGGGCTGGGAGAAACATTTAATATAGGAGTAAGGGCTGTGTTCTAGGGTGTAACAAAATATGAAAAGATCCCACCTAATCAGCGGGTTTAGTTTAACTATCTATTTTGAATACATCTTTATGATTTTTCAAAATGAAGTTTCACTAATTAAATTGTATTTTGAGCAGTAAAAACGAGAATGAAAAAGATTTTACTACTGCTGTTTACCATTATTTTTTCAAATTGTTCAGGGCAACCCTCCAAGATCAATGGCGTTAGTTTTGTAGGTTCCCCAGAAGAGATTAGTGCAGCAGCTATAGCACCGGTAGTAAAAATTAATGCGAATTGGGCAGCAGTGATGCCGTTTGGTTTTTTGAGAAACCTAGAAACGCCAAAAGTAGTTTTTAATAGCGAACGACAATGGTGGGGTGAGCGCAGAGATGGAGCCAAGCGAACTATAGAATTACTGAATGATAGCGGAATACAAGTAATGCTCAAACCTCAGATTTGGGTATGGCAAGGAGAATTTACTGGTAATATACATATGAGTTCTGAAGAGGAATGGACGGTTTTAGAAAAATCGTATGAAGAATTTATAATACTATACGCTCAATTAGCAAAAGAGATGAAGGTTCCCATGCTTTGTATCGGTACCGAACTACATACTTTTGTGCAGACCAGACCTCAATATTGGAGTCAATTGATTCAAAAGATTAGAGCTGTGTATAAAGGAAAGTTGACGTATGCAGAAAACTGGGATCAGTTTGATAAAGTACCGTTTTGGAACCAACTGGATTATATGGGTATAGATGCCTATTTTCCGGTTTCTCAAAGCAAAACTCCAACTATAGAAACGCTAAGAAAAGGATGGCAAAAACATAAAAAAGAGATCATTGCTTTGCAAGATGAAATAAAAAAGCCAGTTTTATTTACCGAATATGGGTATAGAAGTGTGCATTATACGGGTAAAGAACCCTGGGATTCAAATAAAATAGAGGGTAATGTAGATTTTGAAGCTCAAAACAATGCATTAATAGCGTTGTACCAAGAATTTTGGAATGAACCCTGGTTTGCAGGCGGATTTCTTTGGAAATGGTTTCATAATCATAACGAAGTCGGAGGAACAAGTAATAATAGATTTACAATACAAAATAAACCTTCAGAAAAAATAATAAAAGAATTGTATTCAACAGACCGATAAAACGAATACGAATCACTGAAATTTAAAAACCGTGAAAACAAAGCTTATTCTTATTATCTTCTGTATTACGTGTATCACTATCGCACAAGAAAAAGTAATTTCAGAAGTGATGCTGCAAGGAAACAACAAGACCAAAACTCGAGTTTTGATGAATCTTACCAATATCGAAAAAGGAACGGCTTTGGATTCTTTGTTGATCGAAAACGATATCAAACTACTCAAAAGATTACCCTCAATTGCACATGCCTACTATCAAGTTGAAGAAAAAGAAGAAGGATACCAGGTAACATATGGGGTAGAAGAGAACCTCACGATAATCCCTTCTGCCAATGTATACACAACCAATGATGATGAATTTGCTTTTAGACTGGGCGTGTACGAATTTAATGCTTTGGGGCGTAATATTACTATTGGTGGGATTTACCAAAATGATATCTACTCTTCGTATATGGCAAATATTAGAGCACCCTTTTTGTTTGGAAAACGATTTGGATTGGCACTTAATTACAGCAATATCACTACCGAAGAACCCGTGTTTCTAGACGACGGAACTGCAGATTATAAATACAACAACACTTCGTATGAGCTGCTCGGTTTGTATCAGTTTAATTTTCAAAATCGCATTGAGCTTGGTGTCAATTACTTTAATGAAGACTATCAATACAAACGAGGAGTAACCAATCCCGAAGTACCGCAAGATTTTGATGTAAATAAACTACTCTACAAATTTATCTATGAATATAATAACCTCAATTTTGATTACCAGTATGTTTCTGGGTTTAGAAGTATCCTGAATACGCAGTATGTAATTAGCACCGAAGATATTTTACCCGATTTTTTTATCTGGTGGAACGATTTTTTGTATTACAAACGAATTGGTAAAAAAGGCAATTGGGCCAATAGACTACGATTTGGTTTGGCCAGTAATGATGAATCGCCCTTTGCGCCTTTTGCAGTAGATAATAATCTCAATATTCGCGGTGTAGGAAACATTATTGATCGTGGTACAGGAGTCATCGTGCTCAACACAGAATATCGCCATACCTTATACGAGAAAAACTGGTTTGTCTTGCAGAGTAATATATTTGTAGACGGGGGCAGTTGGCGTAATCCAGGAGGTGATTTCGGTGATTTTGGAGACAGTCAAAACTTTAGACTCTATCCTGGCCTAGGACTACGTTTTATGCATAAGAAAATCTTTAATGCCATTTTTAGAATTGATTATGGCTATGGTGTAACCGAAGATGCAACCAATGGGTTTGTCTTTGGGATTGGTCAGTATTTTTGATTTAATATAGAAGCACTAGCAATCTACTAGTTATAATATCGATTCACAATATAATTATCAAAACGTATACGTCTGTCGTGTTGTGTTTTTTAATGCAAAAATCCAGGGGGTTCAGGTTTAACCATAGCAGCTATGCGGATTTACAATTCTTCACAAGCCTTAGAGTGTTAAATGTAGTTTCAAATTATAATTTGAAACATCAGAATCAAAAAATATTACAAATTTCACTCCATCGTTAAACTTTTAAAATCTATACATGAAAACGCTAACCATCTTAGGGTTTTGGTGCTTCCTTATGACCGGGAGTATTTATGGCCAATCCAAATTAATTTTTCAATACGACACTGCTGGTAATCAGATTCAATACAAATACTGCAAAGGATCGGATTGTGATCTCAACAAAAGTGCTGGCGAAACAGAAATTGTAAAAGAAACCAGTGTAGACGATGAAGTTTTATTGGATTCATTTTCCTTATTTCCTAACCCTACACAAAAGGATATCTCGGTAAAATGGAATTCGGCGTCCAAACGTCAATTAGAAAAAGTACATCTTATCGACTTTTCCGGAAAATTATTACCCGCCAATATCAAGCTTATGGGAGACGGAGCAGAATTACATTTAGATCAGTTACCTGCAGGAGTGTATTTTGCAAGATTTCAGTTCGATGATGCAACTATAATTACTAAAAAAATTCTTAAAAATTAAAACCGAACCATCATGAAATTTAAACTTACTTTACTGTTAAGCGTTCTGATCAGTTCGCTACATCTCCTTATAGCACAAGTTGATGTAGGAACTACAGCTGCCTCTTTAGAAGTTTCTCCTACCGGGGCCTTGACATACGCTATTCCCATAGCTATTCCTCCGGGTATTGGGGATACAGCACCTGGTATTTCGTTAGCGTATAGCTCACATAGTGGAAACGGAATAGCTGGTTGGGGATGGAATATTACCGGATTATCTGCTATTACAAGAACCGGAACGTCTTTGGCACATGAAGGGTTTGTGAGCGGAGTAGACTTTCAACTCAATGATCGATTTGCGCTAGATGGGCAAAAATTAGTTGTTACTTCAGGTCAAAACGGGCGACCAAACTCAAAGTATACGACCGAAAGTTATTCTAATCTCAAGGTAGTCGCTTATGGTACGAACAAAAATGGAGAACATTGCGGTCCCGAGTACTTTAAAGTTTTTCATCCCGATGGTACTATCGCTACATATAAGAATGTGATTGTAGGTAAAGTTTATAATAATGAAGTAGCAGAATGGCCTATACATCAGATGGAAGATGTACAAGGAAACAGTATTAATTATTTTTATCATGAAACAACATCAGACCAATTACTACGAATTAAAAAAATTACCTACGGGGGACCACGATGGAAGAGAGATGGTCACCCCAGTGCAATCAATTTTTATTATAAAGTCCGAAAACGTATCGAAATAGGCTATGCACCGGGAGAATTACGATCCAGACGTGCTCATATTTTGAATAAAATTGAGGTAACCTCAGGAAATAAACTATATCGTAAATACAATACCAAACATAAGATATTAAAAAATAATTATGAATTAATTGAACAGATACAGGAAAGTAATGGAGATGGTAAGGTCTTAAGGCCCATCGTATTTACGTATCCTACAGAAACAACTCATGATCTGAGTAATGATCGGCAAGTAATCAATGTTGATCAAAAATTTGGAGAAGATGAAAGAGTGCTTTCTGGAGATTTTGATGGGGATACAAAAATGGATTTTGTAGTATATAATGATAAACAGCGAAATAAACTGAATTGTTTTTACAAATCAATTGGCTATCAAAATAGGATATCATCTCCAATTAGACGATTTGGAATGTTTAAAAGCGCTGTACTTTTACATGAAGACGGTAGTTTTCCTAGAAAACAAGCAATTTTAGGAATCAATTGGTCTGCCAATGGTAAATATTGGTTTCATGGATTGCGAACAGGGTCTGACCGTAAATTTAAAGAGGTTAGTAAAAAGGTTTTTATCGATAAAAATCTTGCAAGTAGCAATACACCGGTAAAAAAACAGATACTTGTAGGAAACTTTACAGGTACTGGTTTATCAACAGCTCTTTTTATTCGGAACAATTCAAGGCGTATTTTATTTGCAGATCTTAACCAAAATGGAACTAATATCCCGTTATTAGAATCCGGAAATCTACAAAGAACATACAATAGCGAGGATGATTATCATTACTTCCAAATTGCTGATTATAATGGTGATGGTAAAGATGATTTATGGTTTATCATGGATGATCGTATTTCTATATATACACTCAATAACAACAAAAAAATAGTTTTACTTCATACCTATTGGAACAAAAACAGAATCTCGATAGATAAGCACATTTTAATCGGAGATTATAATGGTGACGGTAAAGCAGATGCACTTGTGCCTAACATAGACACTAATCGATGGATGTATTTATTTTCTTTAGGAAATCAAATAGACTCTGGAGTAGAAGGAGAAAATTTACCTTTTGCAGTTAAATATGTGAATATCGATGGATTAGATTATAAAAGGAATAATGGTCCTCGAAGTAGGAGAAAAGACCATTATGTAGCACAGGACTTTGATGGTGATGGCAAAACAGATATTATTAGGCATAGACTATACTTAGGATCCAGAAGTGTTCCTAATCCACATTATGATGAAGACGAAGATCCTCCTCGTGAAGAATTTAAAGCAGAATACTTTGCAAAACAAAATATCAGATTATTTACAAGTACAGGTGAAGATGACATGCAGATGAAACTGGTTTCTGAAATCGATGAGAAAATAGGTATTCCTGTTACGAATGTAGGAGGAAGTATATCCATACCATTTTTCTCATTTGCCGGAGTTCCTATTTTTTTAGATATTAATCTGAAAAACCAAAATAGAGAATACGTATTTGCATACGGAAAAAAGCTAGAATCATACAGTCTTACAAAAAATCATCAAAAAGATGTACAAATCCAAAAGGTTGAAAATAATTTGTTAACCCAGCAAATTTTTTATGATCGTATGGAGCCCGGAAACGAAACTTATACCGAGCAATTCGGCGCTAAATATCCTTTTGTGAACGTAAATAACGCACCAGGTACTACTTTGGTGAAACGAATTATCGAAACCGGTTCTGGGATTACTCGTAAACGTGATTTTAAATATCAAGGTGCAGTAAGTCATCTACACGGATATGGATTTATCGGTTTTAGGTATTTAAAGAGCACAAATTGGTATGGTGATAATACCCCGGTTATATGGAATATTAGTAAGTACGAGCTTTTTGATACCCGTGGAGCAGTAGAAAAGTCATGGCGTTCTTTGACCTATGATAATAACCCATCCGATGCGATGAATAGGATGGATTACGAATACCTGACCAGGTACAACGGCAATATTTTCATAAATAAACCTAAAACCATAAAAACAACAGACCATTTATTGGGATTTAGTGCCACAGAAGAATTAACCTATGATCAATACTATAATCCTACCAAAATCATAGTCAAAAACCCGACGGCTACAAAAACAACTTCGTATACCTATTCAAATTCGCCTTCAGGAAATGACCATAGTTATCATATCGGTCGAAAACGTAGTGAAGAAATCACTAAGAAAAGAGGAAATAGCACTAAGAAGCATAAAATTGTTTATGAGTATTATACAGGCACAGGAAAGTATGGCTTGGTTAATAGAATAAAGAGATATAATAATAATGTAGAAGCAATTAGAGATATTCATTATTACGATGGATTTGGAAATGTAACCGCAAAACGAATAGCCGCCTCTGGAGTAGCAGATCGAAAAGAAAGCTTCAAATACAGTGCTGATGGGCGATTTGTAATCTCCAAAACCGATCTGGAGGGGCAAACGGTTACCTATAAATACGATACTTTTTCTGGTAATCCTATTGCTAGCACAGACCATTTGAACCAAACGATCACCACGCAATACGACGGTTGGGGGCGTGCCATAAGTGAAACGAATTACCTGGGTAAAAAAACTATGTTTTCATATAGGTATATAAATAATAACGTGAGAAGTACCGTAAAAGCACCTGATGGCTCTGAAAGTTTTAAAGAAACCAACGCTTTTGGGCAAGAAGTTTTGGTAGGATCCAAGAGCTTTTCAGGAGCATGGATATTTAAACATACTCGATTTGATGCTTCCGGAAGAAAAACTAGAGAGAGTGAACCCCGATTTGGATCAGATGCCTATCAATGGAATACATTTACTTATGATCAATATGGTCGAATGCTCAATGCTACTGCATATACAGGTCAGATCGCGAGTACTTCATATAATGGACTACGCGTGACGATAGATGATGGGACAAAAACGGTAACTACGGTCAAAGATCATGAAAACAAAACGAGTAGTGTTACCGATCCCGGGGGCACCATCAATTATACATACGATGCAGATGGAAACTTAATACAATCAGACTACGAAGGTTACAAAATCGATGTTACCTATGATGCTCTGGGTAGAAAAACAAAATTAACAGATCCCAGTGCAGGAACGTATACCTATAGTTATGACAACTACAACCAGCTTTTAAGCGAGCGATCTCCCAAAGGAGAAACTACCTATACGTATGATGATTTTGGTAAAGTACTTTCCAAAATAATCAAGGGAGATCTTACCGATATAACCGAAACCTATACTTACGATACCAAAAGTAAGCAAGTCACATCGATTTCTGCAAAAAGTAACGAAGAGCAATTTACATACACCTATGGCTATGATCTATATTATCGTTCGATTAAAGTAACCGAGACCAACAACAAAGCCTCTTTTAATAAATGGATATATTATGATGAGCAAGGCCGACCGTCTAATGAGGTTATGGAGTCTATTGTAGCCGGAGCTAAAAGTAACGTAAATCAGCAACATATTTTTGGACAGTACGGACATCTGGTAGAAATACGTAGTGATGGTCAAAGTATTTGGAAACTAAATAAGGAAAATGCAAAAGGACAAGTTGAAAAAGCGTTATTGGGCAGCGGGATCGAGCAACAAACGCAATACGATACCTATGGCTTTATAAAACAAATCAAAGATTTCAGACCTGTGAATAATGGAGTGGTGGTCATGCACACCGAGTATGCTTTCGAAGCCAAAACCGGATTGTTAAAGCAGCGTAACAACTATAGGTTTGGAGGAGTCGAAGAAAAATTCACTTACGATAATTTAAAGCGATTAAAAACCATTCGAGGATCGGTTACCAAAACCATGGAGTATGATCCCAAAGGTCGCATTACTCAAAACTCTGATGTGGGTGCCTATACCTATCCTTCTGCCAACAGTTTTCAGTTAGCAGGTATTGATTTAAATCAGAAGGGAGACGAGCACTATACATCACGCCCGCTACATCAAATGACATTTAATGCCTTCAAAAAGCCTGTTACCGTTTTGCAACAAGGCCACGGGAAAATCACATACAGTTATAATCCAAGTTTAGGTAGAAGCCATGCGTATTATGGGAATGAAGAAGAAGATGCCGAAGATCGAAAATACCATAAGCATTATAGCAGTATTTTTCCCGGCGAAGTCGTAGAAAATAAAGAAAATGGCACTATAAAACTTATTACCTATCTAGGCAGTGATGCCTATAGTGCGGTTGCTGCCAAAATCAAAACTATAAAAGGGCAAAATACCGAATACGAGGGGATCAACTATCTGCATCGGGATTATTTGGGCAGTATCATGGCCATCAGCGATGCTGCGGGTAGCGTACGAGAGCGTATGCATTATGGTGCCTGGGGTACGGTAGACAAATATTATTCAAAAGACGGTGTAAGTACATTTGGGTATGATTCTATCTTACAACGTGGATATACCGGTCATGAGCATTTTGAAGATATAGGACTAATACATATGAATGGGCGCATGTATGATGCCAATCTGGGGCGCTTCTTATCCCCGGATAACTATGTACAGGATTCCAGTAATACGCAAAATTTTAATCGATACGGATACGCATATAATAATCCGTTGATGTTTAGTGATCCTAGTGGGGAGTTTTTTGTGTTGTTAATAAATGCAGGTGCCGCTTTGATCTCGGCTGCAATCGGAGGTAATATTGCAGCTATTTTCATTGTAGGTGGATTAGCTTCGGTAGGATTGAATGGTATTTCCAATGTAATAAATGGACAACCATTTTTTCAAGGTGCGGGGGCTTCTTTTCTTTTTGGCGGAATATCTGCGGTTATGTCATTCGGTATTGGAGAAGCTTTGGGAGGCTTTGCAGCGCATACCGCTCATGGTATTTTAGGTGGTTTCATGTCAGAACTACAAGGAGGAGAATTCGGAATAGGATTTAAAGCTGGATTTATAAGCCATTCGATTGCAGCAGGTGCAGGTTATCTAACAAAAGGAGCTTCAAATGCTTGGAGAGCGGTTGCTAAAGTTGCCTCAGGTACAATATCAGGTGGTATTACCAGTAAATTATCTGGCGGTAGTTGGATAATGGGAATTAGACAAGGGTTTGCCTCTTCTTTATTTAACGCTGCAATGGATGAAATCAGGAATGCTGTTATAGAAGCTAATCAAGTCAGCACTATTGAAATCGGTGAGCGGACACTTGAAAAAGAATATTATAAAGATGATCTTTTAGAAATTAAGCTTAGGCCTACAGGTGAGCGTTTGGAACAAGTTATTAGAAATGGAATATTATATGATGGAGTTGGAGCCATAGAGTTACCTGAAGGTACATCCCAAGATGAATTAATCAACAAAGCACCTAACAACCGACTTAAAAAAGTGTATAACGTACTATCAAGATTAAACAAGTATGCTAATCGTGGAAGTCATATTGGAAACATCATCTTTGACTTAGGCAACTCAAAAATTACATATCAAATTTTGGAAGAAGTGGCTATTTTCAAATCTTACGGAGGTGGTCATTATACTAGATCTACAGGTCGAGTAGTAGCACGTCCCATAGGAGGTGAGGTGTGTTCCTTAGGACTTTGTTCAAACGCAGATTAATTTTCTCCAGTACGTTCTTGAATGTTTGATAATTTTTTGCTCATTACATATTAGCCCCAGCTGATTTGAAACCCGTACCATTAAAAATTTTAAAACAGAATGATATAAATATGTAAAGCAAACTTCTTCACATTATAAAATTTAATTCTACGTGTCTAATATGAGAACGTTGTTACATCAATCTGAAACCTGGTGAAGAAACAAGAATAGGGTTCATCAGTGAATTAGAAAATTATCTGCTTTTGATCTTTTACAAATAATATAGAAGAGCACAATATAAAAGCAATCAAAAACATCTTTAACCATAGAAACCAACTAAAGTCAAACAAAAACTAAACTATACAAATATCAAACAAACACACATATTATGAAATCACTATTTTTAATTCCTATCTTCTTATTTTTTGGCAGTTTTCTACTGCTCAAAGATGGAGGCGATAGTACTATTACAGAAAAAGTAACAGCATCTCAGTTTTGTGATGCGCCTGCCATTATTCCTGATAGTCATGCTGCTGTTAGTGGATACCGATACAATGCCTTGGTTGCTGGTGGCGATATGGAGGAGAAAAATTTTCCTAATGGTACGTTTGAGTATGGTCCAAAAAATACATCATGGAACTTTGCTAACGGTACCGGATTTGCCGCTAATAATAGCGCTTTTACAAAGTTAAATCCTAATGCTCCTAGTGGTAATACAGTTTTATTCATCCAAGGAAACAGATTTTCTAAAGTCGGAAATAAATTTACCACGAATCAATCGGTGAGCTATGTACGTCTTCAATTCTTTGTAGCACAGCGAAAAAACAACAATCAACGCCTCAGGATTTTTATCGATGGATATAATGTGGGAGAAATTACTCCGAAAGGTTCTGATTATGAAGTCTATAAAACTGCCGTCATTGCTGTTCAAAAAGGAGTACATACATTACAAATTGCAGGTGTGCTCACTGGCAATACTGCATTTGTTGATGATGTACGGATTCAGCATTTTAGAAAATGGTCTGATAAAAATACATGGGTTAATAAAAAAGTACCAAACGCTGACGCTAATGTAGCTCTAAGCAACATAGGTAGAGTTGTTTTGGATGGACAGCATATCGCAGCATCTGTTCTGGTAGAAGGAGAGCTTGTTACCCCTATAAATAAAGAAGGGATCGCTTTGCAAACTAAATGGATATTGGTACGGGGTAAGCATGGTTTGTTTGAGATAGGCCAGCCATCATCCAGACAAAAAGGTAAAGTAACAATTACGTTGCTAGGCAAAGAAACAGATCCCGATATTGGTACGATGGGTAGTAAATTTATAGTAGCCATGGATCAAGGTAAGATCAATTTTCATGGCAAAAAAACAACCAGTTGGACCCAACTAAATCAAACGGCTACCAAAGGCCAGAGCAGTATCAAACTGAAAGAACCTGGTCGCGGTTGGGAAGAAGGCGATGAGATCTTACTGGTAACTACCTCATATAATCATCATCAGAATGAAGTGCGAAAAATACAACGTATGAGTTCGGATAAAAAAACCGTATTTCTAGACAAACCGCTTTCTTATACGCATAATGGACAAACTAAAACGTATGCTACAAAAGAAAAAAGCTGGACAGCTGATCTTAGGGGTGAAGTAGGATTATTAACGCATTCGATCAAGATTCAGGGTGATGTGTATTCAGAAACAAACGGTTTTGGAGGGCATATGATGATCCATAACAATGGTGTTGCCCATGTAAGTCAGGTAGAGCTTTATCGAATGGGACAAAAATCGAAGCTGGCACGATATCCATTTCACTGGCATTTATTAGTCGATAAAGGTCGCGGGCAATATTTTGAAGATAGTAGTGTGCATAAGTCGTATAACAGAGCCATAACTATTCATGGTACCCATTATACCAAAGTTAATATGAATGTGTTTTTTGATCATATAGGACATGGTGTCTTTCTCGAAGACGGAAGCGAAATGTACAATTGGATATCATACAACCTCACTGTAGCTACAAAACGACCAAAAAAAGGAGAAGAAGTCACTCCATCTGATAATCAATTTGATAAAATTCAAAATCGTAGTCCAGCAAGTTATTGGATTACCAATCCAGATAACTTTTTTGATAATAACGTTGCTGCAGGAACGGTTGGTACAGGATATTGGTTTATTTTTCCTGAAACTGTACTTGGCGCTTCAAAGTATGTACCCGAACTTAAAGACATAATTCCGTTCAAGCAAATGTTAGGGTCTTTTAATAGAAATAAAGCGCATAGTTGTCGAAGTGGCTTTGATATTTTTGATCAATTAGAAGAAAAAGAAGAATCCAAACCCATGATAGTAACAAATCTGGGTTGGCAAAATGAGTATAGGCGTGATTTTATTGACTGCACTTGGTATGCCAACGATCTAGGCGTATATGCTGGTCTGGGAAACCTGAAAGGTGTGTTTTATGATATCCGATATAAGAACAATACGTATTTTAAGGATAATATTTTTGTAGATAATAATCTAAGTGCCATGTTCGCCAGTGATATTCAAGTATCGGGTTCATTGTTTGTAGCCTCATCGGGATTAGGTTTGAATACATCTCCGCAAAAGCATCTCTACAGGACGTATGATGGGCCAGGATCGGTCACTGATAGTCATTTTGTTGGGTATACCTCTTCAGAAAATAATTTTTTAAAAAACGGAAGTGCAGCTTTCAAGCATGTAAATCATCATTTTGAAGGCAATACCACAGCATCCGGAACTCCTCCTTATTTAGAATTGCCTAATTATGATCTTCCACCCGCTCCAATTACATCAGAAATAGATTTTAGACATCCAAAACAATGGATTATGGTATTAAGAGATGCTGATGGAATGATTTCTCAAACCGGAAAACTACATTCTATCATCAGTAATCATCCTATGTTGAGGTCTGGTAAAGAAAAGACTACCCCCTTTATGAAAAATGCATATTACACACCAGATCTATTCGCACTGACCTTTACACACTTTCCAAGTATTGATAAATCTGAGCAACCTGGGATTATTGTGAAAAGAAAGAAGTTGGGAACCAAAACAGAGACGCATTATAACTTTTTCAAAAGTCAGCATAATCCTTATCGTTATGTGCCTACGATAGTTAATGATGGTTATTTATATGAATATCAAATTGAACAACCTGTAGAAGTAGTTAATCAATTCATGTTCTTTTTTGAAAATGCAAGATATCAAGACAAAAACTTGCAAGTTTTTAAAGGTTTTGGAGGATTGAGAGGTTTAAGAGTAAACCAGCGACCTTCTAATGGATCTAATCAGTTTCGACCACTACAAAAAAGTTCTTCTTTGAGTGCATTAAAAAAAGCAACCCGATCATCGTATTATGACGATGGTAAAGATCTATACCTGCGATTAGTATTTATAAATAGTAGAAATCAATATAATATTATTTGGACAGGAGGGACACCGGATTACATTACTGCCCCTCCTGCAAATCTAAACAATCAAAATATTACCAAATCGTTTGATGAACCTAGACAATATGATTCTGAGTCCTGGTCACTTTATCCTAATCCAATCACTTTTGATAAAGAATTTACGGTAGAAATTCCGTCATTGCATGAGTCCGAAATCAATATGACCTTGTATGATTTATATGGGAAAAGGATAGTGAGTAAAGTTATCTTTCTAAACAATGGAAGATCAGCAGTTAAATTGAATTTGAAAACAATACCGCAAGGCACCTATTTTGTAAAACTTCAATCCAACCAAAATACATACTCAAAAATGATACGTATTCAGTAACGCAAATTATTGGGATTTGTATTGGTTTGCTTATTCTAAATGTTCTAAACTTTGGAGATTTTAGAAGAATATTGGTAGCCAGAAATAGATGAACCTCACAGTATCTTTGATGCTGTGAGGTTTTTATAAGTAAAACCATTAATTAGGAATTTTTGTAAAACATCAAAAATTCATCAAACTCTAGATTATACCAAACTACTGCTAAGTTATTTATTAGGATTCAAAAAGTAAAGGCTTTTAAATAGGTAAGCAATACTACGCTCATTTGTATTTCACTGATGGTGCAGCATGAAGTTTAGGAGAGAAAATTTAACTTTGGGGAAAAATAAAAGTTATATTGAAACCTATTCCTAAAGTTGTCGGCGATGAATTTTAATCCATTTAAAAATTTATTTTTGTTACTCTTCATGAGCAGTGCTCTTTTATGCAGAGCGCAGATTCAAACCAAAATCAAAACTGATCTGCAAATTGAAGATTTAGATCCAGAAAGGATAAGCCGCCTTAATGATTCCTTTAAAGTAAAATTTAATCATGCGGTATATAAAACAGCGGTCAAATATGCAGATACACTTTATCAGTTATCTTTGAAGACAGATAATACCGAGCTGCAAGTGCGCTATCTGGTAGCAAAAGCAGCTTCACTTGATAAGCTTGGGCAATATGAAGCCGCTATCGATGATTATATGATTGCGCTACAACTGCTCGACCAAGGAGAAATTGCTCCCATCTACAAAGTAAATGTTTTAATAAATCTTGGCAATACGTATAATCATATTACCCAATACGAAAAAGGATATGCATTAGGAACACAGACACTAGACATAATTGATAAGCACGCACTGCCAGCAATCTTAAAAGCTAATGCGCATACACTAATGCTAGAAGCCTTGATTGCGCAAAAAAAATATAAAGAAGCCCTACAAGTAAATCTGAAGGCAGAGCAAATTGCTAAAGAATTTGATGATGATCTTGTATTGGGAATTGTTACCATCAATAAATCAGAGATTTTCTCTTTGCTTGGTCGATTTGATGAGGCGTTTAAGGCCGGTAGTGATGTAATTCTTTTTGGAAAAAAGACCAACTCTACAGAAATTATTTCTTGGGGGTATTTACGAGCAGCTGAAGCACTTGATCATATGGGTAGATGGGAAGAAGCTGTAGATTTGGCGAAGCAAGCTTTAAAAATCACAAAAGAGCAAGGCTATAAAGATTCCTTGATGAAAACACAGCTATTGCTTGCAGAAATATATACTGATCTCGATCAATTTGAATTATCAAATCAAACGTATAAGCAATACTTAGAAACAAAAGAAAAGTATCTTGAAACCCTTTCAAAAGCGAAACAAATAGAGGTTAACAGGACGTTAGCAATACGAGAAAATATTATATTAAAACAGAAGAAATCAATATCTTATATTATTTTGATCAGCGTTTTGCTTTGTCTTACTCTTGGGGTAGCACTATGGGTCTTTATTAAGAAAAAAAGAAAAATTCAAGATATTAATACGTCTATTATTCGAGATCAAAAATTACTACAAAACGAAAATCAAAACCTAAGAGAAAAATTAGAAGAGTATGCCCTAAACGCTATAGATCATCAGACGCAAACAGAAAGATCAAAAAATAAAAGAAAACATGAAAACCTTCTCTTAAATCCACAACAGAAAAAAGAGTGCATCAACAAGCTCCTTCAATATATGGATAAGCATAAGCCTTATTTACAAACCGAATTGAATCAAAAGATGCTGGCTGAAAGCGTTAATTTGAATGTTCCTAAACTTTCTGAAGTCTTAAACGATGGTTTTCAATGTAATTTTAATGATTTTGTCAATCTTTATAGGATAAATGAAGCCAAAAAAATATTAAGTGATCCTAAAAACGACTTTTTAAATATCGAAGCCATTGCATATCAATCTGGTTTTAATAGTAAAACTTCTTTTCATAGGGCATTTAAGAAGTTTGTAAATAAAACCCCTTTAGAATACAGAAATTTGAAAATATATTCTTAATCATTAAGCGTGCTTCTTGAGAACGATTGATTTTTCTATAACGAAAAGAAGAAAAATTACTTATCTTTCAAACTTCGAGAACGAATTAAATTTACAACTAAAAGCATTTTAACACCTGACGTTTTTCTTAAGGAATTCTATTTTGATCTGTAGTATTATTTTTTCAAGAATTTCAAAAATAATATAAGTCTTTGGCGTTTGATTCATTCCGTTGAAAAACAAAAGTTTAAATAATTTCAATTACCACTAAAAATTATTATATTTATGAGGTAAACAACCCCATTCCTCAATTTTTAAAAATTGAGGAATGGGGTTGTTTGGTAAAAATAAATAGTTATTACAGTTTTGAGTATAATAAAGAACCTCGGGGTAAGCTCAAGAGGCATTTGTAAAAAACTGATTTTTGATTTCGATGCAAGCTCCTGATCATTTAAATCTCGATTATCGAGTACAATTCAAATGTTGGTAATTTATTAGACTTAATACATTGACTATACTATAGTAATGTCTAACATTTAAAAATTCATAAAATGAAATATGTATGTGTAGAAGATTTTAGGGGTGCTGATGGTACAACTTCAGACACAAAAGTAATCAAAGATGCGATTCAAGAAGCAATAAAGAAAAATTTGCCTTTGTACTTTAGTGCCAAAACTTATGAGATAGATACTGAAATTAAGATAACAAATTTTATTACAATGTGTGGCTCCCCTCGATCCGGAAACACCAGTAGTTCTAACCCATCTTGGATTGGAACAACGGTCATAAAAGCTATTGGGAATATGAGATCATGTTTTGTGTTAACAGGGATGTCTGGATCTAATGGTGTGAGTCATAATATTTCGAATATTAGAATAGATGCAAACTTTAATGCAGATTACGGTATTCTTTTAATGGGAAGTTCATTTTCTAATTTTGATAATATAACAATACAAAGAGCAAATTTTGACGGCGTGCACTGTACGAATGTAAGAGACGAAATTAATCCCATAAATGGTGAAAATTATCGTGCTATTAATGATAATAATTGCTGGAGAAACCTAAACTCATCTACAAATGGAAAGGTAGTTTTGAGTGAAGCACTCTATCCACTTTACATGCCTCCAGGAAATCTTGCGATGCGCTATCCCGAACAAATCATCGAAATCAAGGGAGCTACAGTAGACTACACACCCTTTATAAAACCTCCGGGAAATTTTCGCAAAGGAATATTAAAATTTAATGCGATTAATTTAACAGATCTCAAAATTCGCAAGGGTGATGCGGTTCGTATTGGGAAAACAGAAGAAGAAACTAATTATCTGATAATAGACGATATTATTTCATCTACAGAAGCAGAGGTTTCAGAACATCTTGGTTTTACTGCAAAAAATTTGCAATTTGCCATAGCCAGAGGTGATGGGTATCATGAGGTAAGACATGGGGACAATAATATAAATTCATTTTATAATGGACTGTTTAGATTAAATGCTGGGTATGCCATGGCTTTTAATGGTTTATACGGACCATTGATATCTGACGTTCAGATAGATTATCATCGTTTTTGGGCAATACGCTTTGGCGGAAGCGAAGGACCCGTTATATCAGCTAAGGTTATCGGAAGCTATTTTGAAGCTATAGGTCGCAAACCCTTTTTACTAAGAAATACGCAAAATATTGGAATCTATAATCCAATGGATCTCGGACATGAAAATGATCCTGTAGATTATGGAGGTCATCCAGAAAATAATATTTCTGGGGTTTATATAAATTCAGCCGGGATTAAACCAATTTCGTTTATCCATAATTATATTCCTTCAAAGACACTTAATAATGGTGTTATTTCTGGAGAGCTTACGCTCAAAGGAAAAATCATCCAACCAATTCTGGATAGTGATACCAATGATATAAAAAGTGCATTTCCTTTGATAAAAACAGGAGGTAAAGATGTGACCTTAAAAGGGAAACCAGTATTTTTAATTAAAGAAATTAGTAATGGTAAAAAAATCGATAAGACGGGAAAAGTAATGGTTTTAGTAAATCTGGGGCCAAAAAAAATTACGCTAGAAGACACTACAGAAAGAAACGATTCTGGATTGAGGCTACAATCAAAAACGATCACTCTTGATGTAGATGATAGCATAACTTTAATCTGTACGGGCGAACGTTGGATCGAACTTAGTAGAGCTGTGATTATTAAATAAGTATTTATTTTGAATT
Source organism: uncultured Aquimarina sp. (assembly GCA_947495425.1). GTDB lineage: Bacteria > Bacteroidota > Bacteroidia > Flavobacteriales > Flavobacteriaceae > Aquimarina. The sequence continues at coordinate 70,412 of CANLYR010000003.1, read as the reverse complement.
AATCATTGGATTTAAAAGAAATGAAAATCATCAGTTACGGAAGTATACTTATGTAAAAGATGTTGGATATTCTGCTGGATAAAATTTTACCAGACTTCTCTAGATAACACAGTCTGAGAATACATACGTAGTGTAACCTATTTTCATGGTCAGCCAGATATACTTGACATTAATTTATTTCACTCAGGCAACCATTTTCAAAAATATTGCGTCTGTATAGGTATATACTATGGATTTATTAATACTACATTTTAAAATGCTGAAAAATTCAAAAGTAGATGTTAAGATTAAATTGGCTGCACTTTGGGCAACATTGATGTTTTTTTATACTTATGCCGATTTTTTTGATGGGATGACCCCATCTTCAATCGAAAATTTTGGGAGTATGCAAACTCCGGTAGGTCCATTAACTCCGGGATTATTGGTGATTTTTTCTATACTGCTCATTATTCCGTCGGCGATGATATTTTTATCAGTATTTTTAAAACCAATCCTTAATAAATGGATTAATGTTGTGATTGCAGCATTGTGGTCTATGATGTCTATTGGTTTACTGGTAGACACTATTGGTTCTGAATGGTATAGATTCTATGCACTGTATCAAATCGTAGAAATAGGAGTACTTCTTATGATTGTTTGGCAAGCATTGCAATGGCCAAAAGGATTAGCAAATTCAAAATAAATGATATGACATCACTACAAAAAACAGCGCGATTAGCGGGTTTACTTTATCTCATACTAATTATCTGCGGCATCATCAATCTTATGTATATCCCTTCAAAATTAATTATTTGGGAAGATGTATCAAAAACATTTGAAAACATAACCAATAATGAATTATTGTTTAGAATTGGGATCGTAACTGGGATCATCGCCTTTCTTACTTTCTTGTTGTTACCCTTGCTTTTGTATCAACTTCTTAATGCTGTTAACAAAGCTTATGCTGCTCTTATGGTTATTTTTGCATTGGCAAGTATTCCTATTTCTTTTGTAATTATGTTACACAAATTTGCTGTATTATCACTAATCGATACCACCAAGAAGTTACATACAATGAAGATCGTCGAACTACAGTCGCAGGTCATGTTACAGCTCGAATACTACAATAACGGAATTGAAATCTCACAAATCTTTTGGGGACTTTGGCTATTACCTTTTGGATATTTGGTATATAAATCGGGCTTTCTTCCCAAAATCTTTGGGATACTATTAATGATGGGTTGTTTTGGATATCTGATTACGTTTTTTGCAGGCTTTCTATACCCGCATTTTTATAAAACCATAGCATCAACCATTATCGGTATCCCAGCCTCTGTGGGTGAGATAGGAATTTGCTTGTGGCTTTTGATCAAAGGTGTCAAAAAAACAGAACTTAATATCCCTGATACAGTGCGAAGTTAAAAAGCTATTCTCAGTACAACTATTCGTAGCTCACGGCAATCGAATTGACCTTTTTTTAATAGGTAGCTTCAAGGTGCACAAAAAAGGTTAAGGCTGTCTTTTGCTACTGTGTAAAATTAATACTATTTTACATACATAATCATGAGGCTGTACTATGTGGCTTGTATTTTATTTTCCGATGGAAACCTCATATAAACCCTATCAAACTGCTATGAAAAAAATTACAATTCTTCTGTTATGCATCCTTAGTATTATATACTCCTGTTCAGAAAAGCAAAACAAAGAAGTTAAACATACCTTCGTAGCTGTAAAGGAGGTTCCAGAAATAGAATTGGAAACTGTAACAGATAGCACACAAAAAAACTATGATTTTATCAATACAACAACCAACCAAAAGGTATCTGTATTGCATCATATTGAGCAAACTGCGTTTCATGTATATAATAGTGTAACGTTTACCACAGATAAGATAGGGGTATTGGTTGGTGGAACAGGATTGAGGGCCAGAATAACAAAAAATGGAGGAAAAACCTGGAAACAGTATAGCTTTTCGCGCTTTGCAAACTCATTTCATGACATAGCATTCGTTAACAAATCGCTTTTTGTTGTCGGTGAGAGTAACTATATTTTTAAGACCTCAGATCTCGGACAAAGCTGGAGTGTATTGGATACAGAACATTTTTTTGATGTCAAAGGGATAGTACAATTCGAATATTATAAAATTCGATTTTTGAATCATAAACTTGGATATATCTCCGGAGTACAAAATGGTCATCCTGTTTTGCTAAAAACAACAAACGGAGGAACAGACTGGGGAGTTGTACAAAAAAAAGGGTTGGATAGTAAAGAATTTGCGATTTCGGATTTTAAGATACTTTCAGAAAACGAACTCATTATCGTTACGCAATCAGGAAATTGTTATAAAAGCATTGATCAAGGGAATACCTGGACATTAATATACAGCAGTGACGAACAATATAGCCAACTGAATGCGATAGATTTTAAAGACGCACAAACAGGGTATATCGGTGGATTAAACGGTACGCTACTACATACCGATGATGGCGGAACCACCTGGGAGAAGATAGCACTACCCGCAGCAGCATCCAAAAGTAATATTAGTGATATTTTATTTGTACAGGATCACTTTTTAATCACCTCGGCGATATCTTTTGATAATGAAGAACGAGATGTGTTTGTGTATACGATAGATGAAAAAGGAAGCAATCTACAGCCATTTTTGACTAAGGACGACAGTGAGGTATTTTTTGTAGGAGACTCATACGGGCTCGATGTCTTACAGGATACAGTTTATGTTTTAGACAGAAATAACCTGTATAAAACCGTTGTGGCTGATAAGGAATAAACTGGTTACGGGCTTGCGTTAGACTATGAAACTCTATTAAAATACTTACCCCAAGCAAATCAATCAATCCAATCCATTCGCTTTCTTATATTCATTGCATTTACTTTTAATGTAGTTCAACATTAGTAATGCGTTTGTGGTTTCTGGCGATTTGGGGAAGTCGGATTGAGACACACAAAAGCCGAGAAAATCATCAATAGCAGTATTAGGGATTCCTAATGCTTCAGACCATGTGGTTTTTGAAAATAAGCTAGCTACCTGTTCTTCTAGTACAGCATATCTATCTAGTTTAACTCTGTTTTTTAACTTTTTAGTATTTCCAGAAATACCGCTGATCAGCTTTGTCACATTGATACTAATTCCTACCCCATCACGAATACTACCTTTCAGCTTAACCAAGTAGCCATCATCTGCAGCAAACAACAAGCGTTCGTTTTTGGTGTTAACCTTCATTTTTGCTTTTGGTAGTCCAAGAGATGATGAAGTAATACCAGGTCTAATACCCATTCCTTTGAGATCATACCCTAACTGACCAGTAAGGTTATTGGGCAGGATGACTACTTCGTCTAGATTGATCACCTTTTCCTCTAGGTCAATAATAGGTGTGTTTTGCTTTAGTATGGTATCGGTTATAATGATTTTTTTCTTGATATACTGTACCGCAGAAAACAGGAGGGTATCCTTTAGTTTCGTTTCAATCATAAAATATCCTTTGGTATTAGTGATTGTAGCTTGCTTACTATTCAGGTTGATGATAAGCACATCTGCGATATTTTTATTTTTGTGTTGTACTATACCTGATAGTTCCATAGTTTTTTCTTGACCATGACTAATCAATGTAGTCAATAGCGTAAGAGATACTATAAAAATTCGGAGTACGTTTTTAATATTCACATGTACAGGAGTAAGATTTACTAAAAAAACCGAAAAATTTATGAAATGTTGCAGTTACTCTTATGACTAGTACTGATGATTTCTAATCGGTATTCTCATAGAGTAATTACCAACACATCCCTGCAACAGGTATTTTTGTATGCTATTCGTAAGTTTTATATGCATTTTATATCCAAATACAGAGCGTTTAGGTTGATTAATAATTACATTGTAGTTTTAAACAAGGTGATACTATAAATGATAGTATTACAGCTGATTTTTTAAATAATAACTATTACTAATCACAATAGGCTAGCTTATGAGACGTACTGCTTTACTACTTATAACAATGATCTCTTTAATGCATTTTTTAGGTACAGCACAACAGACTTTACCTTCTGATATAGATAAAACTACTTTTTTATTAGGCATGCTCGAATATCCAAGACTAAAGGTGAAGAACAGTTCTAAATTTGAAGAGTATATCGTATACTACTGGTGTGAAAATGATGCACTGAAAGATATCTTTTATACTACGATCATACAATTAGATACCTTGGATGCCTCGGCAATTCGTTTAGAAAAAGAAGAAAAAATTTTTATACTGAAATCAAAATCCCATACAGCATATTTAAACTCATATTTAGCTTTTGTGCCATATACCAGAAATAAGATCGCAAAAGAAGAATTTAAATTAAAAAAGAAACAAGAAGGATATATAAATCCGTATAAACTAACCCAACAGCAACAACAAGAATCATTTCTATTAGGACTCATTATTGCAAAAGCCAGAGTAAATCCAAGGTTCTTATCCAAAAACGCTACCGATAATGAAGGAAAATATGAGTTGGTGATATCATATTCCTCGACATATTATGATATTGTTTCCTTTTTAATGCAAAGAAATGGTTTTGATATTAGAGGCTATAGTACTGCAGGGCCATCATTTAGATCAGGTTATGAGGTTTTTGATGGTCAATTAGAGTTTAATGTTCCCAAGAAGTATGAAGCGTTTATTTCTAGAACTATCACATCCAGAGATGTTTCTAGAAACGATTGTGACAACAATTAATCTAATAGAACCTCGTTTCTCGATAATCGAGATTTGTATGGTTTGAGGCTTGCCCAGACATCGTTTACTTTAGCAAGATTTATGTATCTTGTATACGATAGTGATATACAAGATGGTAATGAAATTGAAAGTACTTATATTATTTTTATTTGCAAATAGCATTGCTTTTGCATGTTTTTGGGATTATGATACTATCGAGATGGAAAGACAACAATTTCCCAGCATTATTGAGTTGTTATCAGGAAATTTTTTAAGGCATTCTCAAGAATACTATTATTGGCGCATTAAAGACAGAGAAGAAAAACTAAAGCAATCTCCAGATAGCCTCCCATGGCTAGATGATCTGGCAGTTTCTTATGCTAAGACAGGTAATGATCAAAAGGCAATAGCTATAGCACTTAGGCAGTTAAAACAGGAGCCTAATCGATATGAAACCCTAGCTAATTTAGGAACGTTTTACATTCATTATGGAGACCTAGAGTCTGGGATACGCTATATTGATAAAGCTATAGCTGTAAATCCAGATGCGCATTTTGGGAGAGAGATTTACCAGCGTCATTTAGCAGAATACGTACTTTCAAAAAAAGTAAAGAGTAAGGTGTCATTACCGCTTGCATCAAATTCTAGAAAAGATCCAGAAGCACTGTCAGATCTCAAAGAAGAGGATAATTTTTTTACTTTTCTAGCACGCAAATATGATAAATCCTCTGGTGCTTTGGATCAGTTTTCTGATTTTTACCGACCTATTCTTCCTGGAAAGCATTTGAAAAATGCTATTATAGGTATTATGGGAATGATGAAGTTTGGAAATCCAGATTCTCCAATTCTGGCAGAGGCAATAGGCGATCTTTTAATGCATTCTGGCAGAAAAGGTGCAGCAAGACAATTAGCAGCTAGAGCATACCTTAAGGCAGCATACAACAGTAAAAGTGAAAAAGCAAAAGCTGCATACGTTAAGCAGGCTGCCTTTGTATTATATCATCAATATGCCAAGAAGGAAGGAAACCTGCTTGCGGTTCGCGACCTAGAAATACTTTATAAAGAGGAATTGCAATTAGGACAGAAATTCTTTGAAGAGATACGTAATGACGAAATGAATTGGATTGCAACGTACCAAAACCCTGAGGAAGCATTTACTAAAAAATATTATAAAGAACCAAGGTTAGAGGAACGTATCCAAATAGGATCAAGAGATGAATTTGATATAAATCAAGGATATTTGTCTGATTCGCTTACAGAGACAACTCCCAGTTTTAAAATGATTTTAAAATCTAATGACTCATCAAATGTAAAAGCAGCACAATTTGTGGATAGTATATCAAAAAAGAAACAAGCAGCTGAACTAAAAAAATCAAAAGCTAAAGATGATCCCAAGGCAAGTATGACTAGTACAACATGGGTAATTATTCTAGGGGTTGTTTTGAGTATCGTATTGGGAGTGTGGATTTTAAAGCGAAAAAGGTAACTTTTGTAAAATAACAATAATAAAGTGCCAAAAGTATATGCTGCTGGAGCTTTATTATTGTTATTAGTGCTTAATTTGTTGGAAACACATCAGATTACACCATAGAAATTCTTTGTAATGCTTCTGTTTTCATCTTTTGAAAAGTTTCTACATCCATAGTAGTACCTTCTAGCGGAATAAATGTAACATCGGTAATACCAATTAGTCCTAACACAGTTTGTAAATAAGGCTGTAAAAAATCCAAAGCTTTCATTTCTTTTGATCCATAAGCGGCACCAGAAGTCGTAATGATGTAGGCCTTTATACCTGCTACTATTCCGTAAAATTCTCCTTGATCATTTACTCCAAAAGTGGTGTTGATTCTTACGATTTGATCGATCCATGCTTTTAATGCAGAAGGCACTCCAAAATTATACATTGGGGTACTAATTAGAAGTACATTACTACGTTTAAGTTCTGTAATGAGTTCGTCTGATAGTACTGTCGCCTTTTTGAGATCTGGAGTTAAATGCTCTGGCGGTGTATAAAAACCTGCTATAGTCTTTTGAGAGATATGTGTAATAGGCGTTTGTATAATATCTCTTAGTATTACCTCGCCTTTGGGATTTGAAGTTTGCCATTGCTTCTGAAATTGATTCGCCATAGCTCGACTATCAGAATTCTCAATTCTCGAACTGGCATCTATTCGTAGTAGTTTCATAGGTATCATTTTCTGAGGTTTAAATATTCATATACTGCTGTAAAATCATGTTCGCCAAAACCATGTTGTTTTGCTTGCGCAAAAATTTCTTTGGTCGTGTTAATGTTGGGTGTAGCCACTCCGTTTTCATAAGCAGATATACTCGAAAGATGCAAATCTTTTTGTAACCACTGTAGTTGGAAATTCGGTGTGTATTCACTATGTTCTAGTTTGGGTCGTAAAGCAGCGATTACTGGCGCTACTACGGGAGTGTTAAGGAGTACATTAAATAAGGTTTCTTTCTCAAGTCCCATGGCTTCTCCCATAACTAAAGCTTCTGCAAAGGCTACCATAGACTGCCCCAAAAGCTGATTGATGAGTATTTTCATAGCGGCACCATTACCGACCTTTCCCAGCGGGATTACTTTTTTACCCATAATGTCAAAAAGCGGCGTAGCTTCTTCAATATCAGATTGGTCACCTCCTACCAAAAATAAAAGCTCTCCATTTTCTGCGGGGGCTTTGGTACCCGCTACCGGAGCATCCAGATAACGTATTTGATGTTGCTGTGCCAGTTGTGCCACTTCTTTTGTGAATGAAGGATTGACTGTACTACAATTGACCCAAAGGCTATTCTTTTGCATCCCGTTGAGTAAACCGTTTTCGCCTAGTGCGATATTTTTAACTACTTCAGGCGTAGAAAGCATGGTAATCACAATATCTGAAACGCTACCAATTTCTTTTGGGGTATTGGCCCAGATAGCTCCATCGTTGATTAATTGCTTTGCCTTTTCCTTTGATCGGTTATATACGACCAACTTATAACCAGCTTTTTGAAGATTTGCTGCCATCCTGCTTCCCATAATACCCAGACCTATGCATCCTATTGTTTTCATGTTGTATGTATTTGATTTACATACAAATGTCATATATAGCAAAGAAAATAAGTTTGCAAAAAAATAAAAAGTAGTTTTTTTCTTTCAAAAAAAATTATAAATTTTAACGAATTATAAATTTTTATAAAATAAAGTAAAAGTATCTTGTGTTTTACTGATCACAGACTAACCAAATGATCTAAATAAACCGAAATTATATCTTAAAACCTTGATTGTATGGAAATTAATGTAAAAGATTATTTATCTTCTTTTATCAAGTTATGTCCAGAAATTGAAAATGAAGTGCTATCTATCTACCAAGACAGGGAGTATAAAAAAATGGAGCATTTTATAAAAAGTAATATTGCAGCCAATAAAATAGCCTTTGTTAAAGAAGGTGTTTTAAGAGGATATCATATCAACCGTAGTGGAGAAGAAATTACCGTAGGTTTTTTTGTAGCTCCTTGCTTTGCACTGGATTTTGTTTCTTATTACAAAGGAAATACTACAGCTATGAATATACAGGCATTAACTCCTGTAAAACTGCAAGTAGCCACTATCGAGGATATATATATGATAAATGAAAAACATCATGTTTTAAGTAAAATACACGTCAAATTACTAGAAGAACTCTACTGTTTTCATCAAGAACGAGAAGCTTCATTTATATTGAGGTCTGCTACAGAAAGATATCTTGATTTTATAGAGGAGAAGCAAGAATTATTCAATACGATACCACAACATTATATTGCTTCATATTTAGGGATTAAACCACAATCTCTTAGTAGAATTCGTAAAAAACTATCAACACAGTATTAATATTTCTTTAAGAAAAACATTAGCAAATTGTAAAGTATTCTTAATACTTACGTTATTAACTTAAGTTCATGTTTTATTGTGAAATAGCTACTAGTTTTGTCCCGTAACATAAATATTGAATATGTTTATTGACCAATATAAATGTATTTTGTCTAGAAATTTCTAGAAGATTATTTTCAATAGTTTTGCCCCCTTTTAAAACCTGTTAATAACCGGGTGTTATAATGTAACACTCGGTTTTGCTACAAATCATGTATTTTATATTAAAATTTTTCTTCGGTACTTGATTTGAAATTGCTTGGGAGAACTATTGAATCTTTTTTGAAATGCTTTGATAAAATGAGAGGTATTTTCATATCCTACTTCTTGCGCAATACTAGTGATCGAATCATTTTTTTCTTTTAGCAATACTGCTGCTTTTTCTAAACGTTTTTTGATCAACCATTTTTTAGGTGAAATATCAAATTTGGATTTGAAATCTCTCCTAAATGTCGAAATACTCCTTCCTGTAAGATAAGCATAGTCCTCGATACCCAGAGGTTTATCAAAATTCTCAGCCATAAAAGTTTTAATGTTTTTTCGTTTTCTGTTTTTTATAGATTGAAGTCTACATACAAATTCTTTACCTTGATCAGTAATACTAATGAGGTGTAAGAGCTCTACTAATTTTGGTTTGGTAAATTGATGCTGGTGTTTTCCTCTGTATAGCATAAGTAGAGCATCTACAAACAAACGTAGATTTTGATCATAATCGATAAGCAAAGTACTAGAATAGCGATCATGTTTAGTAATTTCAAAATGGATGAGAAACTCATCTGTAACATCATCATCAAAGAAAAAAACGATAGCTTCAAAAGGTTCATTTTTTGGTATGATATCCGAAATCATATACATCCCTTTTGGCAGAAGGATCATCTGATTTTTATTTACAATTGTTAGATCGCCTTCGGGAGTTTCAACATGTATTGCTCCATTTAAAACCAAAGTCAGGGCATGGGCAGACAGGTAACGTTCGTTTTGAAGATCTGCTTGTTGTACATTTTTTAAAATAATACAAGAAAGCCCATCAACCAAAACTTTCTCTATATTGGGGTGCTTGTAAAATACTTGTGGTACTACTTTCATAACACACAAAAATCAATAAAATTTGATATTCTAAATGTTGTTTTTTATTAAAAGTAGTGATTTTCGGTCAAAATTAATCAACCACTCTTTCTTTGTAATACCGATACAGATCTTCTGATGATGCTCCCAGCCATCGTCGTACATGAATATTTAAGAAGTGATATTGTAGGCGCCAAACCCCAATTTCTCGATAACGTCTTGCCGAAGTAATTACATATTGGGGTATGATTACAAACTCATTTATAGCAAATAATCTATCGACAAGATCATTATCTTCGTACACAATATACGATTCATCATACCCATCTATTTGATCAAACAATAGTTTGGTAATAAATTGACTTTGATCTCCGCCGCGACAACGTTTACTTTTAAATTGTGTTAACCATCCTAGAAATTGTAACCACCAATGGTTTGAATCAAATTTCATTCTAAAACAACCGGCATTGTTCCCTTTTTCAACTTCGCTTACAATATAACGGTCATACTGTTGAGGTGGGAAAGAATCTGCGTGCAAAAAATATAATAGTTCACCATTTGCTATTCTGGCTCCGGCATTTAATTGTACAGCACGACCTTTTTTAGAAGGGATATATGTGATTGTTATTTCTTCATTCTTTGATATATTATCGATAATATCATGAGATCCATCGATGCTACCCCCATCTACGACAATAATTTCTTTAAGATTATCTTTTACACTAGCAGCATTAATTAAGTGCTGAAGCAGCTTACCAATGGTAGCTGCTTCGTTGAGAATAGGGATGATAATCGATATTTTCAATTTTGGGATATTAATTTGGGTATAAATGTAATGATTTACATCGCAACCCTATCCAGTTTAAATTTTTCAATCGAGTACAAAGGCTGGAGTCACTACAGTTTGCTCATTTAGGTTCCAATCATAATCTTTGTATCCTTTTTTAGGTTGATTAGAAATCTTTACTGTAGCATATCTATTGATAAAGTCTTTTACGTCTCCACCATTTACCTTAAAATCTTTTTTATACCACGTAAATATCTTTGAAACATTAACTACAGTTTCAGTAATTGTATTTCTGATAGGATCATTAATAAATCTACTAGTTTGTTGATCTAATGCGGTATGAAGGTTATCTGCTGTATATGCTCGATTCCATACTACAGGGCAAGAAATAGAAGCACAATTAATGGCAAAATGAATTCTAGGGTCTCCAAATTTTCTTATAATTTTGTGCTCTAACTCACCTAAACTGTGCCACACTCCATCAATCTTAAAGAACTTTTTGCCCCAAGGATCTTCAAGATCTTTAATGCTTTTTAGCGGGTAACTATCAATTACGAGTTTTATAGTATATGCATTGTATGCATTGATCCAGTACGCTAATTTTTCTTCTCTTGTCCAGTTTTCCTTAGGTGGGTTTTCAGAAAGTTGTGTGAAGTATCGATATAATTGAGAGCTATCTCTCATAAATCCATTATAATCTACTTTTCCGTCTTCGGATACATTAAGTAACAAAGCTTGATCCCATACACTGTGGTCAAAACTATGTTGTGAATGTATCTGATTAAAAAATAATATACTTAACAGGGCTATTATAAATTTTGAAGTTTTCATGTCTTGATAATTTACATTGGTTATCGTTTCTAATCTTGTATTTGCGAATATGTTGAACTCTAATTCAGGGATTTAGTAGAAAATAAATAAATGACCTTACAACAAAATCAATCCATATTATTCTTTTGCACATATTTTATTTTCTTGATAAGAACATTTTGAGAGTAGAAATTAAAAGAAACAATTTTTATTTAATATTTGAACATCAGTGTGTTAAATGTGATTCATGAAATTTTTTTTGCTGAAATAATAACCCTTAAAACCGTATTGATCTTTATAAAAAAATAACTTCTTAAAACTTAGAAATTATTCACTTTTTTAATGTAATTATTTATCGTGATGAAAATTTGGAGTGTAATAGACGAAACTTAAAACTATTCGTTCAAATTCCAATCATACGTTTTAAAACTCTTTTTGGGGTTATTATTAATAGAGATTTTGGCATATTTATTTAAAAATTCTATCAAAGTACCTTTAATTTTAAAATCTTTTGCGAACCACAAAAATAGTTTAGATAGTTGTACTTTGTCTGGTGTGATTGTATTTCGTTTGGGATCGTTGATAAAATTTACGGCTAATTTTTCGAGTTCCAGATTTACATTTTGAGCTGTGAACGCTTTGTTTAATAGTGGCGGACAAGAAAAAGAAGCACAATTAATCCCAAAATGTATTCTAGGATCGTTCATTTTTCGCAGAATTCTGTGTTCTACGTCATTAAGCGTATACCATTTTTCCCCTAATTTGAAAAAACGCAAATCCCAAGGATTTTTTATATCTTTTATACTCTTTACAGGGTAATTATCGATAATCAATTTTATGGTGAAGGCATTGTATACATTCATCCAATAGGCTAATTTGTCGTTTTTTGACCATGTTTCTGCAGGGGTGTTTTCACTTAATATCTTGAGGTAGGATTTTAATGCAGATCGATTTTGCTTTAAACTTTTGTAATTTACAGTACCCTCTTTTGAAACATATTGAGCTAATAGATTGTCCCAGGGTTGGTGATTCACAGTTGTTAATTTTTTCTTTGGCGTTTGTTCTATTTGCTGTGATATTTTGTCAATTTTTTCTTCTTGGGGTTCTATTTCTTTAATTTTTGTGTCAATAGCCCTCTCTTTTATGTGGATATCAGGTTTAGGAGTTTCTGTTTTTTCTTCTTTACTTTCTATTTTGATAGCATCTTTCTTTTGTGTGTTTTGTATTACTTTTTTATTTCCGCCGCAGGCAAAAAGAAATGTAGTTATAAGTAAGAGGGTTATTTTTTTCATGTAAACTGTTTTTTAAACTTTGATTCTAGCGTATCCAAAATTCAAGCCATACTCTAAGATACATTAAAAGAATCCTAATTGTATAACTTCTGGGTTTATTATGGATCTTTTAAGGCTAACATAAAAATAAGATCTTAATCCTATCGAGTGTTTTGAAATTGATGATTGTAGAATACGGTTGGATTATGTATTATTGTAATCGAACTATTTAGCTATGATTAGTACAGAATTGATACTTCCTTGTGGAGCTATATTAAAAAACAGGCTTGTAAAGTCTGCTATGACAGAACGTATTAGCAATACCAAGTTTGAACCCACAAAGGGGCACGAACGATTATATAAAGATTGGTCAGATACGGGAGCTGGCTTAATGATAACAGGGAATGTAGTAATTGATAGGAAGCACTTAGAATCGGCAGGTAATGTATGTTTTGATAGCGAAAATATGTTGCCTAAAATTAGTTCTTGGGCTAAAGCATCAACATCCAATGGTAATCATGTTTGGGTACAGATTTCTCATTCTGGAAGACAAACTAATAGATTTAGTACAGGCAGGCCTCTGGCACCTTCTAAAGTGAAGTTGAAAAAAATGAGGCTTTTTGGCAAACCAAGAGCAATGACCGAAGAAGATATCCAAGATGTGATCAAAGGTTTTGTAAAAGCAGCAAAGCTTGCCAAAGAAGGCGGGTTTACAGGAGTGCAAATCCATGCTGCTCATGGGTACTTATTAAATCAGTTTTTATCACCAAAAACAAATATAAGAGCTGATCAATGGGGCGGTAGCATAGAAAATCGTAGTCGTTTATTACTAACAATTATACGACAAGTAAGGAATGAAGTTGGTACAGATTTTCCTATAGCAGTAAAATTAAACTCAGCAGATTTTCAGCGAGGAGGATTTACCGAAAAAGAATCGATTGAGGTAGTAAAAATGCTAGATGAAGAAAAGATTGACTTATTAGAAATCTCAGGCGGAACTTATGAAAAACTAGCTTTCTTTTTGATGAATGAAGAAGGCGTAGTTATTAAGGAAAGTACCAAAAAAAGAGAAGCGTATTTTATTGATTTTGCTAAGAAAGTAAGAGCGATTAGCAAGATGCCAGTGATGATAACAGGAGGTTTCAGATCCTATGATTTTTGTAATGAAGTGTTAGAAAATGGGGAGGTAGACCTAATCGGTATGGGGCGCCCTTTTATTACGAATAGAAATGATATGTCTGCTTTTTTGAACGGGGAGCTCCCCAATTTAGAAAATTTTGTTTTGCGAACCGGAATAAAGCAATTTGATGATGCTGCAGAAGGGGGTTTCTATGCTCGACAACTCATTCGTTTTTCAAAAGGAAAGAAACTTAAAACTAATATGAATCCCTTATGGTGTGCTATGTTTTTGATTATCTATGAATTTAGAAAAGCAATGGCAAAAAAACTAGGATAAAATAATGTATCGTATCTACTAAGAATTTTATGTCAAAAAAAGTCGAAAACAACGGATTGCTTTCGACTTCTAAAGTATAGTTTGTGATTATATTTAACAGCATCCACCACCATCATAGTGATACGTGGATTCACTTATAAATATATCATTTCTGCCAAGGTTTGCTAGAGCTCCAGCGGTTTTATCACAAACTGCGATAGGTTGATTTTTTAGCAATACATGACCTTTTTTGTCATCAAAATAATCTTCGTCTCCAAAATAAATAGCTGCTTTACCGGTAAATATACAAGGACCATCTTCTGGCATTGGGTCTTTAATTGCTGCAACTTCGATAGATTCGATATAAATCAATTCATCGGTAGCATAATTTTTTGGATCAAGGATTCGGTAGGGTTTTCGTGCTCGTATCTCAATCGTTCCAAAACCAACGTCGGTTAATGCTTTTACATATTCGGCAATAGGTAAACTACCACTTAAGCAAAGCGCTCTTAATCGCTCATCATTACGAAGTGTATCATTCATCGGTTGTTCACAAGTTGGATCACTCATGACTAATCTTCCGTGTGGTTTTAACACTCGGTACATTTCTTCGATGGCTTTTTTCAAATCCTCTGCTTTGAAAATATTGAATAGACAGTTTTGCGCTGCTACATCGATACTATTATCATCCACCGGCAAATGTAAGGCATCTCCATATCTTAGATCAACATATTCACTTTTGAACCAATCGTTTTGAGCTTCGGCTTCTTTGAAGTTTTTACGAGAAGCTTCGAGCATTTCTTCAACCACATCAATACCAATGACACCATTTTTTTGGCGAGAAAAGTAGGAGAATTGTAATAATTCCATTCCCCCTCCGACCCCAACATATAGCGTCTTGGGGTTATTGGTTAGATCTCTCGCATTAACAGTACTACCACAACCGTAATTCATTTCCTGCATGATTTTAGGAATTTTAAGACCTGGGAGTTCCCAAATAGGATTTGTGGTACAACATAAACCTACGTCTGGGGTTAATGCTGCTTCTTTATATACGTCGTGAGTGGTGTCTAAGTAGCTCATAAATTGATTTTTGTCTTTCCTTAATGGTGGAAATATAAGTTATTTCGGGTTTATAAATAATTACAGTCGAAAAGTTAAGATATACCTTTCAAAAAGTTGTTTTTAAAGTGTTTGTATCAATGCTTTGAACAAGGTGATCATTTCTGGTTCTGCTTTTGCTGCCAATGCAATAATTTCATCGATATCGATCGGTTTTAAGTTATCGGGGTCACACTCATCAGTTAGAACTGATACTGCAGAAACAGTAAGTCCAAGATGATTAGCTACGATTACTTCGGGTACAGTACTCATACCTACGGCATCGGCACCAATTGTTTTTAGGTAACGATATTCTGCTCTGGTTTCGAGTTGTGGTCCCATTACCGACGCGTATACTCCTTTATGAAGATTAATATTTTTTTCTTTGGCAATGGCCTCTAGTTTAGTATTAATTTTTAGATCATAGGGAGCGCTCATGTCTGTAAATCGACTTCCGAGGTGCTCAACACCTTTAAAGGCCAGAGGCGATCCACCTTGTAAATTGATATGGTCATCAATGAGCATCAATTCTCCTTTTTTGAAATTTAAGTTCACTGCTCCGGATGCATTAGATACTAATAAGGTCTTGATTCCTAATTTGTGCATAATGCGAACAGGATAGGTAACATCCTGTAGTGTATAGCCTTCATAAAGATGAAAACGCCCTTGCATAACAATTACCGTTTTGCCCTCTAGCGTACCGTAGATTAGTTTCCCTTTGTGAAATTCGACTGTGGCTGTAGGGAAATTTGGGATATGATTATAACTTACTTCTTTGATAATTTCTATCTCATGAATCAATTGCCCTAATCCGGTTCCTAGTATAATTCCTATTTCGGGATTTTCAAAACCTTTTTCCCGAAGGAATTCTGTTGTTTCTTCGATGTATTTGATCATATTGTTAGCTTAAAAATTGTTGAAAGGCAGCAATGTCTTTAATATCTTCATAATAATCAACGTCATTGCGCTCTTCTAATAGTTTGATATTTTGTTTTTGTAAATCCTTTAAAGTATCCTCCAGTACCGTTTCGGTACCCCAGACTTTATTTTTAAAAACTTGTGAATTTAAGGATTTCATTCCAAATAAATAGTATCCACCATCTTCTGCAGGTCCAATTACATAATCATGCGATGCTAAAGCATGAAAAGCATCTTCTATATCTTTTTGACTCAAATCATACATATCGCTGCCTATAATAATTATATGTTGATACCCATTTGCAAACCCTGCTGCAAAAGCATTCTCCATGCGTTGTCCAAGATCATCCCCGGATTGTTGTTTCTTGGTATATATTTTTGGGTCCCAAAGGTCATGTTCTCGAACTTTTACCGAGTAATGCACTTCTATGGTAACGTCGAGTTCTTTGGTTATCCTTACGGTATGTTGTAATAAAAATTTGTATATATCTAATGCTGCCTGATCGCCTACGGTGGCAGCCAAGCGTGTTTTACATTTACCCAGCTCTGGATTTCGGGTAAAGATCATTAATACATTTTTTTGTTTCATGTGTTTATTATATCCACCTTTTTTAGTAGTGATATAGGATATTTGATTATGAAATGATTTTAACTTTAATATACTTTTTTTCCTTTGAGCAACCATTTTGCCCAATGTTTGGAATATACATGAACTTTTTCTGTCACTTTACCTTTAGAGTTCACAACGGTTTGATCTTTATTTTTCCATTCAAAAATTCCTCCGTACAAATTATAAATATTCGTGTATCCTGCACTTTTAAGTTTTTCTGAAATGTCTTCAGAACGAACTCCCAAACTACAATACACAACAATTTTAGTATCTTTTGGTAACTTCTGTTTTGTAACAGACGCTATTGTAAAGTGATTAGATCCTACTAATTTTGCATTCTTGATATGACTTACTTCAAATTCATTTCTTTCTCGTGCATCAAAAAGAATGATACTATCCTGAATGCTTTTTAATTCATCAACATAAATATAAGGTATGCTTTGGGTATTGTAATGATTTAATAGCTCAGTTAATGAGTTTTGGGCATTACTTTTAATTGAAAAAAGAAATACGATACCAAGTAAAATATATTTCATGTGAGATGTTCTATATATTGAGAAAATTAGGCTACTGTTCCTTGGCAACTACTTCCCGCTCCAGCGGTACACCCATAACAGTGTTGTGAGATAACTATATTTCTGTTTTGAAGCAGTTCTTCATTGTATTCACTTATGTGTTTTACTTTGCTGGCAACTTTGAGGCCAAGCATTTGGTTAAAATCACAATCATATAACCAACCATCCCAACTTATTGAAATTGTATTGGTACACATTACATTGGCTACTGCGTCAGGGTTGTATGCATCTACCAAGGCATACATATAATCTTCATAATTTTCTGAAGCAATAAGATAGTCTAAAAACCTACTGATAGGCAGGTTGGTGATCGCAAAGAGATTATGAAATTGAATCCCGAAATCTTCTAAGAGTGCTTTTTTAAAATCTTTTTCCATAGCGACCTGATCACCTGGTAAAAAGGCTCCAGAGGGATTGTAAACCAAATCTAATCTAAGAGCACTATCAGGCATACCATACCCTCTATCATTGAGTTCTTGAAGCGCTTTTATGGATTTGTCAAAAACTCCGTCACCACGTTGCTTATCGGTTTTACCTCTTGTCCAGTGTGGCATTGAGGATACTACATGAACATTGTGAGTTGCAAAAAAATCAGGAAGGTCATAATATTTTTTGTTAGCTCGTATAATGGTGAGGTTACTTCGTACAATAAAATCTTTGATTCCGGCTTTACTGGCTTCTTCTACAAACCACCTAAAATTAGGATTCATCTCTGGTGCGCCTCCGGTTAGATCCAGGGTATGCGCCCCTGTTTTTTTAATGACTTCCAGGCATTGTAGCATGGTTTCTTTGGTCATAATTTCCTTACGATCAGGACCAGCATCTACATGACAATGCTCACACACCTGATTACACATATACCCTACATTGATTTGCAAGATTTCTAGTGTGTTAGGACGTAAAGGAAAATGATTAATTTCGGCAAGTTTATCTGCAAATTTTGGCAATTCACCAGTTGCAAAAATACCATTATTTAAAATTTCTAATTGCCTGTTAGCATTTGCCAGCTCGTCATTACGCTTGTGTAAAGATTGTTTTGTTTTGGTTTCAGACATTCTCCTTAGTTCAATAGTATTTATTAATTCAATTAGATAGTACTTGTGTAGGTGCAAGGTGAATTTCTTACATCTCCAGTTTATTTACTTTGTTCATCATCATAACGCCATGTACTAAGGTAGCGCCACTTTTGATAGCAGCACCAACATGTACAGCTTCCATCATTTCTTCTTTAGTTACTCCTCTTTGTAAGCTATCCTTTGTATATGCGTCTATGCAATATGGGCATTGTTCTGTATGTGCAACTGCTAGAGCAATTAGAGATTTCTCACGAGCAGTTAGTGCTCCTTCTTCAAATACTTTGCCGTAATAGTCAAAGAATTTATTGCCTAATTCTTCACTCCATTCAGTGATGTTTCCAAATTTTCTTAGGTCGGCAGGGTCATAGTATGTTTTTGACATGTTTCTGTATTGTTTTTTGGTTACAGACATAATTATATATGTCGTGAATAGGGTATTAATGCTTACAATAAAAGCTGTTTTAGTGTAATAAAAAGTACGTTAATTTTTAAAAAGTTAGGTAAGATAGAAAAACCTGAATTAATAAATAGATAAAAATCTTTTAGATCAAAAATATAGAATACGCTCATAAAGTCACATCTTATTTAATAATACATTAAGAAAAAAGCTTACTTTAGGCTCAAAATTCTTATGAATATAAGAAAATTCCAAAATTGAGGACATGAGGAAAAAAGTTACTTTAAAACAACTTGCCAAAGAATTAAATTTATCTATTTCTACGGTTTCTAAATCATTGAAAAATGATGCAGAGATAAGTGAAAAAACAATTAACAGAGTTCATGAATTGGCCAGTTTTTATAACTATAAACCAAATGCACTAGCGGTAAGTCTAAAGAGCAGTAAAACTAAAACTATTGGCGTTATACTGCCAGAGATTCTCAATCATTTTTTTGCAAAAGTACTTTTTGGAATCGAACAGGAAGCCTCGAAAAAAGGATATAAAATCGTTACCTGTATTACTAATGAGTCCTATAAAAAAGAAGTGGAGTATGTAGAAATGCTTAACTATAGTAGCGTTGATGGTTTTATAGTTGCATTAAGTCAGGAGACCCAAGTTCTTAATAAGTTTGATCATTATCAGGTATTAAAAAGAGATAATGTGCCGATTGTAATGTTTGATCGTGTTAGTGATGAGATTGAATGTGACAAAGTTATCGTTGATGATAAAGAGGCTTCAAAGAATGCGGTCCAATACCTTATCACTACGGGGTGTAAAAAGATAGCTGTGATTACAACAATCAGTGATCTAAGTGTTGCAAAACTGAGATTAGCAGGAGCAAGAGAAATTATTGATGCGAATAATGAAATTTCTTTAATTGAGTTGGCAGTAAAAGACACCATACTAGAATTGGTAGGAAAGAATGCTGACAATATTGAAAATGAAATCGAGAAATTTCTTAAAAACAATGATATTGATGCCGTTCTTGGTTTGGATGAAACTGCTGCTGCCACTACTATAAACATGTCACACAAACTAGGGTATAAAATCCCCGAAGATATTTCGGTTATTGGATTTACTGATGGTTTACTGTCAAAGCACTCCTATCCAAAACTAACCAGTGTTTCGCAGCATGCCGAGGATTTAGGAGCAAAAGCAGCACAAATTTTGGTAAATCGATTAGATAATTTTGATGAAGATTATAAAAAAACAACAGAGATCGTTAAAACCTCTTTGATTAAAAGAGAGTCAACTAACTAATCGTATAGTAATGCTGAGTGTTTTGAATTGACGCAGCACTTAAGTCATGTACTATCCCTCAATACCAATGATGTTTTTAATTTTATGACCTTTTTACGATGCTTCATCGTATTGGGTTCGTTTAATTGATTGATTAGTAATTCTGTAATCTTCTGACCCATTTCAAAACTAGGTTGTGATACACAGGTCATAGAAGGAACAAAAACATCACCAAGACCCAAATCTCCAAAACCAATTACAGATACATCCTCTGGAATTTTATATCCCAATTTTAGTAATGTTTTCATGGTTAGTAAACCATAATTATCTGTACATGTAAATACGGCATCGGGTTGTATAGACATCCCTCTAAAAAACTCATGGATCTCGGGGTCTTCAAATTCACGATCCAAAGAGGAGCAGTGTAAAATCAGTTCTTCATGTATCGGAATATTGTGTGCTTTCATTGCTTCAATATATCCCTTGAAGCGATCCTGGAAAACTTGTTTCTCTTTAATCCCTCCGATAAACGCAATTTTCTTCCTTCCTTTATTAATCAAAAATTCTACAGCAGAAAATGATGCTTTATCATCCTCTATCATTACATGGTCGGCTCCTGCTACTTCTTCTCTTACATTGTCAAATAGTACAATCGGGATTCCTTTATTTACAATTTTTTTAATATGGGTAAACATTTCAGTTTCATGAGTCGGGGAAAGAATAATGCCATCTACTAGTCCTCTTTCAAAAGAGATCAGATTTTCTCTTTCAAACTCAAATGAGTTTCTCGAAGAGCTTATTAGTATTTTGTAATTATGTTTATGCGCATAGCGATCAATGCCTCGGCAAACTTCTATGAAAAAAGGTTCGTCATAACGTGGAATAATAACTCCTATAATATTAGTTTTTCCCGAGCTTAGACTTTTCGCAATTTGGTTTGGCGTATATCCCATTGCAGTCGCAGTTTTAAGAACTCTTTCTCGAGTACTTAATTTAACACGAGGATTCTCATCCAGAGCTCTAGATACTGTAGCAATAGAAATATTTAGTTTTCTGGCAATATCCTCAAGTTTTACCCTGCTTTTTTTTAAAGTCATTTATAATTTCGTTAAAAAATTATTATTAAAATATCATTTTTAATAAAAATACAATAATACAAACGTTTGTATTATTTTAATATAAAGGATTGTTTTTCAGTTTTATGAATAGTTTATAATTTGCTGTAGTTATTATTAAATTTTTATTAATAAATAACATTACCTACTTAAAATAATATTCTTGTACTAGAAATTTTCCCAAAAATATCTTCATTCAGAATATAAAATAACGATGCTAATTTAAAACAAATATTGTTAAGCATTATTTACAATGTTGTTTCATAATTACATATGTAGAGCTATTTCATTTTTTTTAAATTTCAAAAAACCTGTGCATGGAGCTTTCTTGGTTCAAAAAAGGAACTATTTATCAAATTTACCCGCGAAGTTTTAATGACAGCAACAATGACGGTATAGGGGATCTAAGAGGAATTATAGATAAACTAGAATATCTTGAGCGTTTACATGTAGATATTCTTTGGTTGAGTCCGATTTTTAGTTCACCAAATGATGACAATGGATATGATATAAGTGACTATTGTGCTATAATGCCCGAGTTTGGCACTATGGAAGATTTTGACGAATTGCTTGAGAAAACACATGATAAAGGTATGCGGCTAATTCTGGATCTTGTGGCAAACCATTGTTCTGATGAACATATTTGGTTTGAAGAGGCAAAAAAATCAAAAGATAATCCATACCGAGATTATTTTCATTGGAGAAGCCCGTCTGCCGATGGTGGTCCTCCTAATAACTGGAAATCATTTTTTGGAGGCAGTGCCTGGGAATATGATGAAGCATCTGGGGAGTATTATTTGCATCTCTTCACAAGAAAACAACCAGACCTGAATTGGGAAAACCCTAAAGTGAGAGAAGAAATATATGATGCCATGCGATTTTGGTTGGATAAAGGCGTTGATGGCTTTAGGATGGATGTTATCCCTTTGATATCAAAACGAAAAGGATATCCTGATGCTCCCGATGTAGGATTTAGAAAGATCTTAGAAGATGTGTATGCTAACGGCCCAAGGCTGCATGAGTATCTGCGAGAAATGAATGACAAGGTAATTAGTCATTATGATGCATTTTCACTGGCAGAAGGTGTAGGGATTAATCATACCAACGCAGGATTATATATTGATTATGATCGCAAAGAGCTCGATATGCTGTATCATTTTGATATCCTCGAATGCACTATAGTGAATGGTAAATTTGAAGAACCGTCTCCTTTTGACTTGGTAAAGATGAAGCACATTTATAAAAAATGGAGAGATGCCGTTCATGAGAAAGGATGGTTAGCCAATGCCATGGGGAATCATGATTTTGCACGTATGGTATCCAGATTTGGTGATGATACAACGTATTGGTTGGCATCGGCTAAAATGTTACTCATGATGCAAGCAACTCAAAACGGTACACTAAACATATATCAGGGCGATGAGATCGGCATGACTAATCTAATTTTAGGAGCTATTGAGGATGTTAGAGATGTGCAATCCTTAAATTTTTACAAAGAAAACATAGAGACAAAAAGATATTCAGAGGCGCTAGCCCTTACAATGATTAATGCAGAAGGGAGAGATAATGCAAGAACACCTATACAATGGAGTGATGAGAAACATGGTGGGTTTTCTAACTCAGACCCATGGTTACAAGTAAACCCAAACTATACAAAAATTAATGTGAAACATCAGGAAGATGACCCTGATTCTATATTGAATTTCTACAGAGCGTTACTGAAAGTAAGAAAGCAATATGACATTTTTGTATATGGAACTATTGAAGAATTAGCATTTGAAAATCCTGATCTCTATATATACAAGAAAACTTTAGAAGGTGAAACCATAGTAGTGATCTTAAATTTTAGAGAAGTTTCCATTGATTTTGAATTAGGAGAACCGTTTGATCAGGCAGACGTGATATTAAATAACTATAAAACCATGCATATAGAAGAGGGTGTAATACACCTTCAACCTTATCAGGGAATAATTTTAAAAAGACAATAAAATAAGAATAGAAAATCTAACATGAGTAACGTAGAAAGTGAAATTAGTTTTTGTTTGTTAGCAGAGAAATTTTGTCAAAAAATTTCTCTAAGGTGTAGCAATTGAGGCATCTATTTTTTGTAACTTATAATGCTAAATCATATTGATTGTATAGTTACAGAATTAGTCAAATGCGGTAAAAAGACTTAGATGCCTCATTGTTACTAAACAAACGACACTTTTATCGTAAAAATAGTAGTAAAATTAAATAACGAAACAATTCAAACTTAAATCAAACGCTATATTATGAAAAGTATGATACTTAAAAAACTCATATTCCTGCTGGTATTTTTATCAGGGGGTATGATGTTTGCACAAATCACGGTTTCGGGTGTGATTTCTGATGCAACAGGACCTATTCCTGGTGTAAATGTTCTGGTAAGAGGAACAAGCAACGGGGCTGTTTCCGATTTTGACGGAAACTATACCCTTGATAATGTTGCAGAGGATGCAACCTTAGTATTTAGTTATGTCGGGTTCAAATCTCAGCAAGTTCCGGTTGGCGGTCAAACAACGATCAGTGTAACCATGGAAGAAGATGCTGCAGAACTGGAGCAGGTGGTAGTCGTAGGGTATGGTACCGTAAGAAAGAAAGATTTGACAGGAGCAGTAACAAGCGTAAAACCAGAAGATTTTAATCAAGGGGTCCAAACATCGCCGGATCAATTAATTCAAGGACGAGTAGCTGGGGTTAACATTACTCAATCAAGTGGGGAACCAGGTGCAGGATCTACTATTCAAATTCGAGGAGCATCTTCTATTCGCGCAGGAAACAATCCACTAATTGTTGTTGATGGAGTTCCGCTAACCGATTCTGATGTAAGCCCCGGAAGCGATTCAGGCATAGGAACTACTTCTGCCAGAAATCCATTAAATTTTATTAACCCAAATGATATTGCCAGTATCGATGTATTAAAAGATGCTTCAGCAACAGCGATATATGGTTCTCGAGGTGCTAATGGTGTGATTATTATTACAACTAAGAAAGGAAAATCCGGGAAGCCCCAATTTTCTTTTAGTGCTTCAACATCTATTGGAAGCATTGCAAGAAAATATGACTTGCTAGATGCAGAAGCATTTGTTCAAAACTCTAGTGCCGATCAGGACTTTGGAGATAGATTAGATCCTTTTGATGAGATTATAGAAACAGCGATTACTCAACAATATGATTTTTCTTATGGGGGTGGTTCTGAAACAGGAAATTATAGAATCTCATTGGGTCTTTTAGATCAGGAAGGTATTGTAAAAGGAACAGGGCAAGAAAAATATACGGCAACGGTCAATCTCTCTGAAAAGTTTTATAATAATAGATTAAAATTGAGTGCTAAAGTTTTGACTTCTTTTATCAAAGATAATGCAGAAGCTATTTCGGATAATGTTGGTGCAGAAGGAGATGTGATTAGTTCTGCTCTACGATGGAACCCAACGAGACCATTGTTTAGTCCAAATGGAGATTTTTTACAGCTTAGCGATAATCAAAGAAACCCATTAGCACTTCTTGAGTATTATGATGATGAAACTGAAACTTCAAGAATATTTGGGAATGTTTCTGCAGAATATGAAATTATTGAAGGTTTAAATTATAAATTTAATTTGGGTATAGATAGATCTGAAGCAACTCGAAGTGTTGCACAGTCAAGATTACTTAATGTTAATAACATTTTCGAGAGGGGAAGGGCTGATATATCAACAGTAAAAACATTCAATAAACTTTTTGAACACACACTATCTTATAATAAAGATTTATCAGATGCAATACGTTTAGATGCAGTTTTGGGATATTCATTTCAACAATTTGAAAGAAAAGGGACCAATACTACGGCATTCGATTTTGCTAGTGATGATCAATCATCATATATAGATAATCTAAATTCGGCATCAACTTTTCCTACAGGTATTGCTAACACGACATTAAATACTTTTTTTAATAATTCGTTTTTTGATCCTACATCAGAATTGCAGTCTTTCTTCGGTCGGGCAAATGTGAATATTTTAGATCGATATTTATTTACTGCAACTCTGAGGGCAGATGGTTCGAGTAGATTTGGATCGGGTAATGAATATGGGTATTTCCCTTCAGCAGCTTTTGCTTGGAAATTGATTAATGAAGAATTCACACCCGATTTGTTTTCAGATTTGAAACTTAGAGTAGGATGGGGAATAACAGGTAATCAGGCATTTCCTGCTGGAGCTGCCCAAGATCAGTTTGGTTTTATAAGGGTCAATATTGACGGAGAACCCGTTTCAGTTGTAACTCAGTTAAATGCGGGGAATCCAGATTTACAATGGGAAAGTACAAGCACAATAAATGTAGGAATCGATTTTGGTTTTTTTGATAATAGATTATCTGGGTCTATCGATTATTTTAATAAAGTAACACAAGATGTTTTATTTAGGTTTTCAACTGTTCAACCAGCACCACCTAACTCTTTTTTCTGGAGAAACCTTGATAATACACAAATAGTTAATTCTGGTGTTGAACTAGGTATTAATGGGTTGATTGTTGAAAAAGAAAATTTTACATGGGAAGTTGGAATTAATATGAGTTTCTTGGATAATAAAATTGAAAATGTAACTGATGATAATTTTCCTGGAGGAATTCAGACAGGAACACTTTCTGGTCAAGGATTATCAGGAGAAACAGGCCAATTACTATTTGATGATCAACCACTATATGCTTTCTTTTTACCTGTGTTTGAAGGTTATGACGCTTCGGGTAATCCAATATTTGCTGATGTAAATGGAGATGGAGAAGTTAATACTTCTATTGGTGTTCCTGGTACTGTAGATAGAGCATTTGTGGGTGATCCAAATCCTGATATTCTTGTTGGGATACGTAGTGCTATTACGTACAAAGATTTTGATGCAAGTGTTTATTTCAATGGAGCTTATGGTCATGAAATTTATGACAACACTTCAAATGCTCTGTTTACTGCGTCTACTTTAGCGGGAGGTAATAATGTTACTGAAAATGTAATAAACAATGGAGAAAACCCTGGAGCGCCTAATACACCGTCTACTCGCTTTTTAAGTTCTGGAGATTTCTTGAGGTTGACAAATGTAACGTTAGGGTATACTCTAAAAGGAAATGATGATAGCCGATACTTTAACTGGTTTAATACATTCCGGTTTTTCATAACAGGACAGAATCTATTTGTCATTACGCCTTACGATGGATTTGATCCAGAGGTAAATACAAACAAACAGGTGAATGGAGTGCCTTCTTTCGGGATAGATTATACAGCATTCCCTAGAGCTAGGCAATTTACACTTGGTGTTAATATGAATTTTTAAAAAAAAAGCCATGAAAAGATTATTTTTTTATTCGTTTACGGCCATAGTCTGTAACTTATTGCTATTAGGATGTACAGACCTTGAAGAAGAACTAAATCAGAATTTGACAGCTGCAGAAGCTGCTACACAAGGATCAATAGAAGATGCTTTGGGTGCTGCAAAAGGATTATTGGTAGATTTTCAGGATACAGACTTTATGTTTGTCCTACAAGAACACCCGTCAGATGAAATAGCAGGACCAACAAGAGGGACAGATTGGAACGATGGAGGTGCTTGGAGAGCATTACATCTCCATACATGGAACTCTTCTCATCCAAGAGTAATTGGTTCTTGGGGGTCAGTTTTATCAGGAGTTTTTAGATCTGTTGAGGCTCTGGGTTTTGAGGGCTCGGCATCGCAAATTGCTCAGGCAAATTTTTTAAGATCATTTTATATTTATAACGCTACCGATCTTTTTGGAACAGTACCTATTAGAGAGCCAGGAGAAGATTTAGCTTCTTTGCCAAGTATTACAGCTGATCGTACACAAGCAATAGATTTGGCTATTGAAGGAATAGAGCCAGTAGTTGAAGATTTACCTGATGGTGCAATACCATCACAGTTAAATCGGTATGCTGGATATGCACTTTTAGCTAAAATGTATTTAAATCGAGCCGTATATAAAGCTACTGATGCTGATGGAACACCACAAGAAGGGCCATATACTTTCCCTCCAGAAGATATGGCGAAAGTAATTCAGTATTGTGATGAGATTATTAATTCGGGGAAGTATGCTATTGAAGATGAATATTTTTCAAGTTTTTCTCCAACAAATAGTGAAACGTCATCAGAAGTTATTTTCGTTTCAGAAAACACAAATGAATTTGGAGGTCAGATAAGAAGATTTAATTTTATGACGCTACATTATAATCAAAATCCAGGAAGTTGGAATGGCTTTGTTACCCTTTCTGATTTTTATGATAGTTTTGAGGATACTGATATAAGAAAAAGCCAAGAATTACCTGATCTAACTGAAAATTCGGGTTTGAAAGCTGGTTTTCTTCTTGGACAACAATTTACTAGAGTATACGATGATGTTGCTACTCTGAGCGAAGAAACTATAGATTTTTTAAGAGAAAGAGTAGTTACCGATGCTTCTAATAACCCTGTTCAAAATAGTGATGGTACTTTTACAATAGTAGATCGCCAAGGTATACCGTTATCATTTACAAGAGATTTTGATCTATTTAATTCTTCTGAGTCAAAGGGTATTAGAGTAGTAAAATATCAACCAGATTATACTAATATTAATATCCCTAATCAAGATTTTGTATTTTATAGATATGCAGATATATTACTAATGAAAGCAGAAGCACTATTGCGCACTGGTGATACAGGTACTGCACTAACTATAGTCAATGATATTAGAATGAAACGAGGAGCTTCTATGCTACCAGCTTTAACAGAAGCTGATTTATTGGCAGAACGAGGTCGTGAATTATATTGGGAAGGACATCGAAGAAACGACCAAATTCGTTTTGGTACATTATTAGACCCCGTTGATCAAAGATCAGAAAAGTCCGATAGAACAAAATTAGTTTATCCAATTCCAGCAGAAGCATTGGCTACTAATCCTAATTTAAGTCAAAACCCAGGGTATTAATTCTTTAAAAATTATTGAAATTATTTTAACAAAGTCCTTCTTCTTTTTTGAAGGACTTTGTTACTTAAATTAAGTACTATTGTAATTCTATTTGTGAAGCACCCGGAGCGTATTGTGAAGCACCTCGAGTGGATAGTAATAAATATTATACAATGAATATAGGCATATGTACAGGATTCAATATTTTAAAATTATCAGCATAATGAGTAACCGTATTCTTTTTTCTTTGCTTGCCCTTACTATTTTGTCATGCAATCAAAAAAAAGAAGTATCAAAAGATCAATCCCAAGGAACTAATGCTCTTTTTACAAAGTTAGCGTCAGATAAAACAGGGATTGATTTTATCAACCACGTTACAAATCAAAAAGACTTCAATATTTTCAAATACCGAAATTTTTATAATGGCGGGGGTGTTGCCATTGGTGATATTAATAACGATGGTTTACCCGATGTATACTTCACCTCAAATATGGAGAAAAATAAACTCTACCTAAACAAAGGGGATTTTAATTTTGAAGATATTTCAGAATCTTCGGGAACAATGGGGGATAAATCTTGGTCTACCGGGGTTGTGATGGTTGATATTAATGCCGATGGCTGGCTGGATATCTATGTATGTAATGCAGGAAATGTAAAAGGAGATGATCAAAAAAACGAACTCTTTATCAATAATGGCCCTTCAGCAGACTCAGGAACCATAACGTTTACCGAAAAAGCTTCAGCATATAATCTTGCTGATAGCGGTTTTACAACCCATACTGCTTTTTTTGATTATGATCTCGATGGTGATCTCGATGCTTATATTCTCAATAATAGTTTTATCCCGGTGAGTAGTGTGGGTTATTCTGATAAAAGAGAACTACGCAGTAAAGATTGGGATTTGCCTGAGATGTTTAAAGGAGGAGGTGATAAACTGCTTAGAAATGATGAAGGTGTTTTTACAGATGTGAGTGAAGCAGCTGGTATTTATGGCAGTCTTATCGGGTTTGGATTGGGAGTTACCATAGGCGATATCAATAGCGATCTATTGCCGGATATTTATGTATCTAACGATTTTTATGAACGCGACTATTTATATATCAATAATGGAGATGGCACCTTTACCGAAGACATAAAAAATAGAATGCCGCATATTAGTCTTGCTTCTATGGGAGCCGATATGGCAGATCTTAATAATGATGGTCGTCCCGAGGTTTTTGTTACCGATATGCTTCCCGAAGGTGATGAACGACTAAAAAACACTAGTGATTTTGAACGCTATGATGTATATCAGCTAAAACAGCGCAAAGACTTTTATCATCAGTACATGCAAAATACATTGCAAGTAAATAATGGAGATCATACCTTTTCTGAAACGGCTTTCTACAGTGGGGTTGGTAATACAGATTGGTCATGGGGAGCTTTGTTGTTTGATATGGATAATGATGGGTATCGAGATATTTATGTATGTAATGGGATTTATCACGATTTAACCAACCAGGACTTTATGGACTTTTTTGCTGCAGAGATTTATCAAAAAATGGCTATTTCGGGAATAAAGACTTCTCAGGATTCGATTATCAATAAAATGCCAAGTGTACCTATTCTAAATTATGCATTTAGGAATAATCAGGATATGACCTTCTCTAATAAAACAAAAGACTTTGGGTTTATAACACCTAGTTTTTCTAATGGAGCTGCGTATGGAGATTTAGATGATGATGGAGATTTGGATTTGATTGTAAATAATGTGAATATGCCTTCGTTTGTTTATCAAAACAATACACAACATAACTATTTAAAAGTTCAACTTCGGGGAGCAGGTAAAAATACATTCGCAATAGGAAGCGTTGTAGAAGTATATAGGGATAACGAGGTACTTCGACAAGAGCTTATTCCATCAAGAGGATTTCAATCTTCAGTTGATTATACCATGATATTTGGGCTTGGTAAGACTGAGAAAGTAGATTCGATGCGAGTAATCTGGCCCAACGGAAAAACACAAAAACTAGATCAAGTTGATGCTAACCAAACATTAAAGTTGAATAATACTGATGCAAATGAAGATTTTGAAAAGAACACTAAAAATAATACACAATACTTCACCGAAATACAGACAAACACAAGACAGCATAGAGAAGATTCGTATGTAGATTTTAATTACGAAGGGCTAATTCCTAAAATGCTTTCTAGAGAAGGACCTGCACTTGCAGTAGGCGATGTAAATGGTGATGGTAAAGAAGATTTTTATATAGGAGGAGCAAAA
Organism: uncultured Aquimarina sp.; assembly: GCA_947495425.1. Taxonomy (GTDB): domain Bacteria; phylum Bacteroidota; class Bacteroidia; order Flavobacteriales; family Flavobacteriaceae; genus Aquimarina. The sequence continues at coordinate 40,173 of CANLYR010000003.1, read as the reverse complement.
GATCAAGCTGGGAGCTTATATATTCAGGGTAGAAATAGAGGTTTTTTAACATCTACAAGTAGCTCTCCCCCTTGGGAGGAACCAGATGGAGCTTTACATGAAGATACTGATGCCCAATTTATAGATATTGATGGCGATCAGGATGTAGATCTAATTGTAGCTTCAGGAGGAAATTTTGCCCAGACTAAAGCGAAGCAGTTTTCCATTAGAACATACATAAATGATGGAAAAGGAAATTTCTCAAATGGTCAGACTATTTTTAATGATGCAAACACTTCGATTCTTGCTGCACATGATTATGATGATGATGGCGATGTTGATATTTTTGTAGGAAACTTGAGTGTCCCTGGGATGTATGGCATTAATCCAAAAAATCAATTGTTAGAAAACGATGGCAAAGGAAACTTCAAAAATAGTATAGCCTCAAAGGCTTTTAAAGCTCAGGATGTAGGAATGATTACAGACGCCACCTGGCAAGATATCGATGGAGATCACAAAAAGGATTTGATTTTAGTAGGTGAGTGGATGTCGCCGAAAATTTTTAAAAATACCGGAAAGAGGTTACGTCCTTTTACAACTAATTTAGATAGCATTTCGGGTTGGTTTAATACGATCAAAGCAGAAGATCTTGATCAAGACGGGGATGTTGACCTAGTGCTTGGAAATCGTGGACTTAATGCGCTTTACAAAGCGAGTGATAGTGCTCCTGCAAAAATGTATGTCAACGATTTTGATAACAATGGGACGATCGAACAAATCTTTACTCAAAGTAGAAATGGGAACGATGTTCCGATTCATCTCAAAAAGGAAATTACGAATCAAATTAATGCGCTGAAAAAGCAGAATTTGAAGTTTTCTGAGTATGCCACAAAATCTATTGATGAATTATTCCCAAAAGAAACCATACAGAATGCCATTGTAAAAACGGTAACTAATTTTGCCAGCTTGGTTGCTTACAATGATGGTAAAGGTAATTTTGTGATAAAAGAATTACCCAAAGAAGCTCAGTTATCATGTATTTATGATATTGAGACCGAAGATTTTAATGGTGATGGTGTTTTGGACTTGATTTTAGGCGGAAATAATTATAATTTCAAACCGCAATTTTCTAGATTAGATGCTAGCCGAGGTACACTATTGCTTAGTGATGGAAAAGATAATTATGTAGACCAAAAAGCTACGGGGTTTTTTGTTGAAGGAGAAGTACGTGAAATGAAGTGGATAAAAAATACGTCCACAGAACGATATTTGATCGTTGGGATCAATAATAAAACGCCTAAGATTTTTAAGTTTAATAATTAACGTATTTCTCGCAAAGTAACGCGAAGATTTGAATCGCAAAGATCACAAAGTAAATGGAAGAAAATGAAATTTCGTACAAAATTATTGGAGCTGCTATAGCATTACATAAATCGATTGGCCCTGGGTTATTAGAGTCTGCTTACGAAAATGCTTTACTGTATGACCTTAAGAGTCTAGGTTTAGAAGTTAAACAACAAGTTTCGATGCCATTTTTTTATAAACAAGTAAAAATGGGAGTTGGTTATAGAATTGACCTGCTTGTAGGGAATAAAGTCATTGTTGAAATAAAATCAATTGAAAACTTAGCACCAGTTCATTTTTCGCAGACGCTCACTTACCTTAAATTATCAGATATGAAATTAGGTTTGCTAATTAATTTTAATACTAAATTGCTTAAAAACGGGATTCATAGAATTGTAAACAATTTGTAAATGACTAACAGGTATTTGAATAAGACAGATAGATACATTTTTGCGCCCTTTGCGTGTTATATTCTTAGCGCTCTTTGCGAGAAATTAAAGAGCATAACAATCGTGTGTCTCCTTATCACTTTGACTTCCTGTACAGATAAAAATCAAAAAGGAACGTTATTCGAAAAAGTACCTTTGAGTAGCACCAATGTCTCGTTTCAAAATCAATTACAACCTACGAAAGATCTCAATATCTTAGATTACATTTATTTTTACAACGGAGGTGGTGTAGCCGTCGGAGATATTAATAATGATGATTTGGTTGATGTGTTTTTTACGGCTAACCAAGGAAAAAATAAACTTTACCTCAATACCGGAAATTTTAAATTCGAAGACATTACCGTAAAGGCAGGATTGGGTGGCACTTCTGACTGGAACACTGGCGCAGTTATGGCCGATGTGAATGGCGACGGTTTTTTGGATATTTATGTATGTGCCGTAGTGGGGGTTCAGGGATTAGACGGGGCAAACGAATTATTTATTAATAATGGAGACGGTACCTTCACAGAAAAAGCAGCGCAATATGGGTTAGATTTTGATAATTATTCTTCTGCAGCGTCATTTTTTGATTATGATAATGATGGAGATTTAGACATGTATTTGCTCAATCATGCCATACATACGCAGCACTCTTTTGGTAATGCTTCGATTCGTAATAACCGAACCGATGAGAGCGGAGATAAATTATTGCGTAATGATGGCGATACCTTTACCGATGTAAGTGAAGAAGCCGGAATTTTTGGAGGACCAAACGCTTATGGTCTGGGGGTTGCTACCGCAGATTTTAATAATGATGGGCATACCGATATCTATATTAGTAATGATTTTCATGAAGATGATTATTATTATATTAATAATGGAGACGGAACTTTTGATGAACAACTCAAAGAACGATTCGGGCACGTGAGTCGTTTCTCAATGGGTAGCGATGTAGCAGATATTAACCATGATGGATATATAGACATTTTTACTATGGATATGGCGTCTGATGATGAACGCGTGCTGAAATCCTCTGTGGGCGATGAGACTGTAGATATGCTGGATATGCGAATCAATCAATTAGGCTATCATTATCAATATTCCCGAAACATGCTTCAGGTGAATCAGGGAGGTAACTATTATGCTGAAACCGGCTTGCAAAGTGGTCTTGCGTTTACTGACTGGAGCTGGTCTGCTTTGTTTGCAGATTTTGATAATGATGCAGAACAGGATGTTTTTATTGCTAACGGTATCCCAAAACGACCGAATGATCTCGACTACATCAATTATATTTCTGATGAAAAAATAAAAGAAAAAATCAATAAAACAAAACTAGTTGATCAAGCTGCCCTGGATTTAATGCCTTCGGGTGCGGTACAGAATTTTGTGTTTCAGGGAACACCTGATATTCAATTTATAGATAAATCCAAACAGTGGTTGCCTAAAGACACAATCATTTCTACCGGGAGTGCCTATGCAGATTTTGATAATGATGGGGATTTGGATCTAGTAACCAATAATATCAACGCTCCGGTTACTTTTTATAAAAATAAAACAGATAGTACTTCAACATATTTAAAGCTGAAATTTAACTACAAAACACCGAATCCTTTTGGCATAGGAACCAAAGTAATCTCTTATCACAATGGCATACTACAGTACAAACAGTTGTATACAACCAAAGGTTTTCAATCATCGTCTGAGGCGATGGTACATTTTGGATATGGAGCTGTAAAAACTGTAGATTCTCTAAAGATTATTTGGCCGGACAATACCATCCAGATTGCCGAAAATATCAAAACAAATCAAACTTTAACAATAGCTCTTTTACACAAAAGAGATGCTGTAGATTATACAACATTATTTCCGCAGCCAAAAGCATGGTTTAAAAAAGTAGATAGCCTTCCTGGATTACAGTATACGCATAACGAAAATAATTATGTAGATTTTAACAGACAAAAATTGATTCCGTATAAAATATCTGAACAAGGCCCTGCAACAACTATTGGAGATCTTAATAATGATGGTAAAGATGATATTTTCTTCGGAAGTTCGAAAAACGAATCCTCAGTACTATTTTTTCAAACCCCAACAGGTTTTGTAAGACATGAGCTTGATACTTTGCAAGAAGATAAACAAAAAGAATCGGTAGCAGCACTTATTGAAGATCTCACGGGCGATCAAAAAAATGAGTTACTAATTTGTGCCGCAGGAGGGGAATTTTTTGGTAAATCAAAAGCACTATTGGATCAATTGTATGTCAATACAGGTTCTGGACTGGTTAAAAGGGAGTTTCCAGAACTATATGAACATACATCTGTTATTAGAGCTAATGATGTCGATAATGATGGTGATTTAGATCTTTTTTTAGGAGGGTATGCAGTGTCTTATGATTTTGGTAAAATACCCAATTCATACCTGCTAATTAATGATGGAGGAAGTTTTACAGTAAAACAAAATGATCAACTCCAACATGTGGGCATGGTAACCGACGCGATCTGGACAGATTTTGACGGAGACAATAGCAAAGATTTAATCGTAATCGGGGAATGGATGTCGCCGCGGTTTTTCAAAAATAATCAAGGAAATCTAACCGATGTCACCCCTACCGTTGGACAGCAAAAATTGAAGGGGTTGTGGCAATCCATTCAGGAATTTGATATCGACAACGATGGAGATCTGGATTATCTGTTGGGCAACTGGGGAATGAACACCAAATTCGTAGCTACCGAGGATTTTCCGTTAAAAATGTACTATGCTGATTTTGATAAGAATCAAAAAACAGAAACGATAGTCGCTATTCAAAAAGAAGGACAATATTATCCGTTATTAGGATTAGATGAATTATCAAGTCAGTTGAATTTTTTAAGAAAAAAGTTTACAACCTATGCAGCCTTTGCAGGTAAAACAGTCGAAGAGGTATTTGGAGAAGAAGCTTTGGATGATGCAACGGTATTAGAGGTACATCAGTTAGCATCGGGATATCTGAAAAATGATAATGGAAAATTTACATTTGTTCCTTTTGAAGACATGCTTCAGGTAGCTCCGATTACACAAATGCTGACTTATGATTTTAATAAAGACGGAGAAGAAGAAGTGTTGATGGCAGGGAATTATTTTGGAGTCATCCCGTATCATGGGCGATTTGATAGTTTTGGCGGTGCGGTGCTTCAGAAAGATGGTGTTTTGGTTAATGCTAACGCCCTGAATATTAATTTGACTCAAAAAGCCATACGAGGATTACATATTGTTAATTTTATGGATGAAGAGTATTTACTTGTAACGATACATAATGAAAAAGCCGAGGTTTATGAGATTTATGAATAAGATTTGTAAATCGATATTAGTTTTAGGGATTGCTTTTTGTTTTTCTACTTGTCAAAAGGAGGAAAAAGAAATTATAATTACTCAGGAACATTATCACAGATCAGTCGATATGTTGACTGGGGTAATGGTACATGATATATTTTCTCCCCCTGTAGCAAGTCGGATATATAATTATCCAAACATTGCTGCCTATGAAGTGATGTGTAAGGGCAATACAATGTACACCTCATTATCAGGTCAGGTACATGATCTATCTCCAATCCCCGAGCCAGATACTACGGCTAGTATAAATTTTAGGGTAGCAGCTTTGGTTGCCTATTTAGAGGTAGGGAAAACACTCATTTTTTCTGAAGATAAGGTAGATATATACAGGGATAGTTTGTATACCTCCTGGGGGAAGGTAAATGAGCGTTCTTTTCATGATTCTAAAACTTACGGGTTAGCGGTAGCAAAACATATCACAGATTGGTTGGATAAAGATAAGTATGCGCAGACGCGAACGATGCCAAAATTTTCTGTACACACCGATGATCCAGCCCGATGGCAGCCTACTCCGCCTGACTATATGGATGGGATAGAGCCTCATTGGCGCGAGATTAGACCGGCTGTAATAGATTCTGCATCTCAATTTAGACCCGCAAAACATCCTGATTTTTCTTTAGAAAAAGACACTCCGTTTTATAAAGAAGTCTTAGAAACCTTTGAAATAGGTCAACAGATCAAAAAAGAAGGAGAAACTTCAGAAAAACTACAAATAGCTCAGTTCTGGGATTGTAATCCTTATGTGTCTACACACAAAGGACACCTGATGTTTGCAACAAAAAAAATCACACCGGGAGCACATTGGATCGGCATTTGTAAGATTGCATGCAAGAAAACAAATGCAGATTTTGAAAAAACAATCTATGCATATACCAAAACTTCTATTGCTATTGCAGATGCATTTATAAGCTGTTGGGATGAAAAATATAGAAGTAATTTAATTCGCCCAGAGACAGTAATAAATCAGCATATTGATGAAAACTGGCAACCTGTTTTACAAACTCCACCTTTTCCAGAATATACCAGTGGACACTCGGTAGTATCGGGAGCGGCAGCTACTGTACTCACCGATATTTTTGGTGAAAATTTTGAGTTTAATGATACTACCGAAGTACAATATGGCCTTCCTATCCGTTCTTTTAGATCATTTAATACTGCTGCAGATGAAGCAGCAATTAGTAGATTGTATGGTGGGATTCATTATCGAGCAGCTATTGATTTGGGGTTAGCACAAGGTAAAGCATTAGGTAAATACGTTATCAAGAAGTTACGAATGACAGATAATAATTCAGCAACAAGCAGTACTAAGCAATAGTGGGAATGAAGAAAATAGGTTTACTTACTCTAATCATATTATTAGGAGGTATCAGTTGGTACTTATTCATTAAGAAATATGATTATCAGATTACATTTAGAGCAAATGCGGCACCCGGCAGTGTTTATGATCAGGTACTGCATCTGAGATCTGCTAAAAACAGAGAAGAAAACATGACCCAAACCATAGAAAAGGTACCGTTTACACAAATTAAGCAAGAAGTAATCCTTGGGGAAGAACCTGTGGTTTTGGATTGGAGTTTCAGTAGTGTTGCAGATACTATAACCCAAATTCAGGTAGGTATAATCTCTAAGAATCATTCGATTAAAAATCGCATGCAAATACTAACAGGATCTACGGCGCTTGTAGACGCTGTAAAGGATGACCTAATCAGTTTCAGGAAAAAGCTCAACTATTATACAGATAGTTTTAGAGTTATTGTAGAAGGAGAGGATCAAATCGCTGACATGGAAGTCCTATCAGTTTCATCAAAGACCAAGCGATATAACAAAGCTACTGAGATGATGAGGAATAATGCATATCTATACCCTAAGTTGAAAGAAAGTCATGTAAAGCAAAAGGGGTTTCCTTTTGTAGAGATTAACAATTGGAATATAAAAACGGATTCTATTTACATGAATTTTGGTTTCCCAATAGTCTTTAAGGATTCTTTACCTGTTAATGAAAAGCTTAAATATAGAACAATTAGTAAGCAGAAGGCTTTAAAAGCAACCTATTACGGAAATTATAGAAATAGTGACGAAGCTTGGTTTGTTTTACTGGCATATGCAACCAAAAATAACATACCAGTTGAGGACAAACTTCTCGAAGTTTTTTACAATAATCCAATGCAAGGAGGAAATGAAATAGAATGGAGAGCAGAAATATTTCTTCCTATAAAAGAATAAAACAACAGTACCTAGTTTTAATTTTTATAGTATATTGCACTATGTAGCACAGAGTAGCATAGTTGTATAGCTTTACTTGAAAATTAATTGTTTAGAGTACTACTGGATAAAGTCTACAATAGTGAGACTGCATACGTTTACTGAATATTGCACATAATTAATACTTATAATATGACCAAGAAGTATATCATAGCATTTGATCAAGGAACAACGAGTACACGAGCAATTATCTTCAATAATTTAGGCGATATCTGTGGGATTGCTCAAAAAGAATTAACTCAGCATTACCCTAAATCCGGATGGGTCGAACATGATCCGGTAGAAATTTTCACACATCAACAAGAAGTGTTTGCTGAAGTCCTTTCTACATCAGGAATATCTGTAGGGGATATTGCAGGTGTAGGCATTACTAATCAACGTGAGACTACTGTAGTATGGGATAAAAATACGGGTGTGCCGATATACAATGCTATAGTTTGGTTAGATAAAAGAACAACCAAGATTTGCGAAAACCTAAAATCTCTGGGGTTGAGTGAATATGTGTCAAAAAACACAGGATTGGTCATTGATTCTTATTTTTCTGGTACAAAATTGAAGTGGATTCTTGATCATGTCGAAGGAGCCAGAGAAAAAGCTGCAAAAGGAGATTTATTATTTGGTACCATTGATACCTGGTTAATATGGAAATTTACTAATGGAGCCAAGCATGTAACAGATCATTCTAATGCATCCAGAACCATGCTTTATAACATTATTGATCTTCATTGGGACGAACAACTGTTAAAAGCTTTGGATATTCCTAAATCGATGCTTCCTGAGGTACAGTATTCTTCATCTGATTTTGGAAACATTAACCATGAGGGTCATAATATTCCAATGTATGGGGTAGCAGGAGATCAACAAGCATCACTATTTGGACAAGGAGGTTATAAATCAGGAATTGCCAAAAATACCTATGGGACAGGTTGTTTTATGCTACTTAATACAGGAAAAAAAGCATACAAGTCAAAAAACGGGTTATTAACCACACTTTGCTGCAGTCTGCCAGATGATACTATTAAGTATGCTTTAGAAGGAAGTATATTTGTAGGAGGGGCTTCTATACAGTGGTTGCGCGATAGATTACAAGTTATTGATAGTGCAGCCGAGACAGAGGAAATATGTAAATCAACTACTTCCCCAGATGATCTATATGTAGTACCTGCATTTGCTGGATTAGGCGCACCTCATTGGGATATGGAAGCCAAAGGAGCAATCTACGGACTCACCTTGGATTCTGGTAAAAATGAAATTATCAAAGCCACGGTAGAAGCATTAGCCTATCAAACCAGAGATGTACTCGAGGCTATGGTTGAGGACAGTGGTAAACAAATGGCAGCACTAAAAGTAGATGGAGGAGCTTCTGCCAATAGTTATTTGATGCAATTTCAATCCGACATTCTTAATGTAGATGTAGAGCGCCCAAAAATGTTAGAAGTTACCGCGCTAGGTGCCGCTTTTCTGGCAGGCATCAAAGCCGGGATTTGGAATAAAAAAGATATTTCAAAAATAAGAGCTGTAGATACTGTTTTTAAACCTGAGATCACAGCACATGAACGAAGCAGGAAATATATCGGTTGGCAACAAGCAGTAGCCAGAACTAAAACAGTTAACAAAGATATGTTGGCTGTAAAAGAAGAAGGTGCTATTCGTTTCTCTGTTTTGGATCGTAACGCTCAATTAAATAAAGCAAAAAATGAGAAATATGATCTGGTAGTTATTGGTGGCGGAGTGACCGGGGCAGGAATTGCACTAGATGCTGCAGCAAGAGGTTTGAAGGTTTGCCTAGTAGAAAAAAATGATTTTGCCTCTGGGACTAGTAATAAATCTACCAAACTCATTCATGGTGGACTGCGTTACCTCAAGCAGATGGAAATTGGCTTGGTAAAAGAATCAGGTAGCGAACGAGCTACAGTACATAAGCTCGCCCCACACCTTGTAGTCCCAGAAAAAATGTTGCTTCCACTCATAGAAGGAGGAACCTATGGTAAGTTTATGGCTTCTATAGGGCTTAAAGTCTATGATTTACTAGCTAATGTTGAAGGTGATGATAAACGAAAAATGCTGAGTGTACAAGAAACCTTGGCCAAAGAACCATTATTGAGTAAAGAAGGACTAACCGGAGGAGGATACTATGCAGAATATAGAACCGATGATGCAAGACTTACCATAGAACTCTTAAAAAAGGCAGCTTCTTTTGGAGCTAATAGCCTAAATTATTGTGAGATGGCTTCTTTTAATTATAATGAAGAAGGTAAAATTAAAAGTATTCAGTGTGTAGATCACAATACTGAAGAAAACTTTACCATACGATCCAAAAATTTTGTTTCTGCTGCCGGTCCATGGGTGGATTTATTACGTGAAAAGGATCATTCGATGAACAATAAGCACTTACATCTCACAAAAGGGGTACATTTGGTTTTTTCTAGAGCACGGTTTCCGCTTACGCAATCTATCTATTTTGATGTCCCTGATGGAAGAATGATTTTTGCTATCCCAAGAGGAAGAGCAACATATGTTGGTACTACAGATACTAATTATAAGGCGAATCTAAATCGAGTAGTTGCAACACAGGACGATGCATCATACCTTCTTAAGGCTGTAAATCACATGTTCCCCAGCATACAGCTCACGCTGGAAGATATAGAATCTAATTGGGCAGGCTTGCGACCTTTGATTCATGAAGATGGAAAAGATCCCTCTGAATTGTCTAGAAAAGATGAGATTTTTGTATCCAAAACGGGTTTAATCTCGATAGCTGGCGGTAAGCTTACCGGATATCGTAAAATGGCACAGCGAGTAATTGATACGGTGTTAAAAACAATGAGTGCCAAAAAGAGAGCAGCTTTTTCTAAATCACATACACAACACATACCGCTAACGAGTACACCGCTTCAAGATACTAAAGCCGTTGATACGTATTTAAATGAGATCACACTACAGCTTAAAGAACTAAAAATTGAAGATCCGTATTATGGATGGTATTTAGCATCAACGTATGGCAAACAAGCTGATGTCATCATTGATAAAGTTAGTTATTTTCTAAATGATTCGGTTGAAGAAAAATTAATTAGAGCCGAACTATGGTATAGTATACACTATGAAATGACTAACGGATTAGCTGATTTCTTCGTGAGAAGAACGGGCAGACTTTATTTTGATATCAATAGCATACATAAATACCGCTCACTAATACAAGAAGACCTTATAAAATACTTGAATTGGGATGAAGAACGTCTTACAACTGAAAATAAATACCTGGATATGCTGTTACAAGACGCAGCCACATATTATGAAAAAGAGTTTAATTAGTATTGATAAAAGTATACTACTAGAAACGGCCAACGACTCCAATTTGATTAGCGCCTACACGTAGATTCCATTTTATTTTATGTTTATTAGCATAAGCATAGCCTCTATCTTTTGTTAGATAGTTGTCAATACTTTCTACAATAATAATACTCAATGCGCTGCCAAGAGCTACATCAGTTAGCCAATGGGCTTCAGACCACAGACGAGATACAGGAGACAATAATCCTATAGCATAAATCCCTCCTTTGAGGAAAGGATTTTTGAATTGTTTTCCTATAGCATATGCTGTGGTAACTGATAGAATGGTATGGCCAGAAGGGAAAGAATGGTATGCAGCATCTCCACCAGAATAGAATCGAAAACTAAGATTACCTTCACCAGTAAGAGGTCGTGCACGCCCTACAAATGTTTTGGCTGCAGTCTGAAGTAAACCACCAGCAGTAGCTGAGGCGATCAGAAGCACTCCTGTTTTTCTTATTTTCTTATTTTTGGTAATTAACCCCAAGGCATACACACTAGTGGTTAGCCCATAGTTGATAAGTGGTTTTCCAAACCGAAATGCAACTTCTTTAATTCCATCGGGAATATCTTTTTCCTGGTTTGCAAAATATTCCTTTGCTGGATCATCAAGACCTAGTAAAGCTGTGCTACCTGCTATAAGAATACCAAAAGTTGCCCAATCCTTTTCTTTCCACGTAAAAGGTCGTGTATACGCATGTTTTACTCCTCCAAAAATTGATGCCCCATCATATTTTATCATTTGCCAGGTAGTTCTTTTATTTTCTGAATTTTGTATACCTGTAGTGTCTTTGGCTTTTTCAGAATTGGGGATACTACTAGATTCTTGAGCATGGGCGGTAAAGGATATGATGGTTACTATAAAACTAAGAATTAGAGCTTTGGTGTAGGTCATAATAAAAATTTACTTGCTAATCCTGCATCAGGCAGACATAGCGAGATTTGAATGCTCCGAGGCTTGTCTCGAAATCAAAAATCAGTTTCTTACAAATGCCTCGTCGGCAAGCCACGAGGTTCTTTACTAAGCAAAAATAACAACTTATTAATTAAATTGGAGACATTGTTGTTAGAATCAAGTAATGAGTGCTATTATTCTAGGATATGGAGGATGTATTTTAAAAGAAGTCAGGTTTGTGTATTAATAAACCTGACTTCTATATTGTGATTACGATGCTTTATAAATTTTTTGACAATAAAAATTGTTCTAATACATACTCCATAGATGATTTCCACTTATATAACTTTTGTTGTGCTGCAGAACTGGTATTCTTTATTTTTAATTCTTCTGTAAAATTAACACTATATTTTTCTGATGATGAATCATATAACTTAAGTGTAATTGTTGTTTTAATACCAGAAGGTGTTGAAGGAGATTCTCCTCTATTTGAATAGAAATTAGAGGTGTTGTTATTTAGTTTTTCTGAAGAAGACGCTCTTAATTCTGCTTGTATTAGAAATTCTGTACCGACAATCTTTCTAAGTGCCTCAGGGGTCGCCTCTCTAAGTTGTTTATGACTTATGCCAGCATTGATGAGCTTATCGATAGTAGTATTCATATCTTGAATTTGAATACCATAACGGCTAGCATTTTTAATCAAAAAATCAGTAGCATAAGAAGTAGCTTCACCCGATAATATCTCTTCATACATTTCATTTTTTAAAAACGAAAAAGGAATTATGGCTATCGTATTTTCTTTGTATTCAGGTAACAAATAAATATCTTCTTTAGGCACCGAAGTATTATTTTGTTGAGATAAATTATTGTTGTTTTGTGTAAGCGCAGTTTCTTTAGGCAATTTTGCAGCCGATTGTTGAGCAGTAAAATTCTGAGTCCTTCCGCTTGCAAAGACAATTTTTTGAAGATTATTTACCTTGATTTCATTTACTACACTTTCTCCAGGATAATTAAAACTAATTGCATTGTCTGTTACTCTAATTACTTTTGCCTGGATAAGTTGACCATCTGATGTGACTATAATGTCATTATTCGTGATATTACCTTGTGAAAATAATGTTACCGAACATATTAAACTAAGTAAAAGGATTAATCTTTTCATCGTACCATATTTTAGATATTAAGTTAAGGAATAAAAGCTGTTTTGTTTGTAATTAAATCGTTAAATGAAATACAAATCTGTTATTTTTTATTTAATAAATAATGTCAAAATATATACCATGAATCCTGTATAATTTGTTAATTAACAGTAAATTATGGTAAATTTTTTTAAGATTTTATCTTTTTTGAATTTAATTTTATGAAAGTGATCTATTTGGATGATTATTGATCAGAAACGATACAATTTCTTTAGTAAAAATGAGAAATCAGCATTCATATTTATTTAACATAAAGCATTATTTTGGTATCTTGTTTATTTAACTATGAGATTTGAATGCATAGTCACAAATAAAAAAATTGAATCACTCTAATAGCCAATATGAATAAAATTTTATTTTCTCTTCTTTTCATGATGTTTATGAGTCAGCATTGCATCAGCCAAACGCCAAGTAGTGTTATAGAGATAGGCCATGATTCCCTCAAGCTGAAAACTTTTCAAGAATTAAAAGATAAATTTAGAGAGAATGCCAATGCTCCCAATCTGGCTAGAGTTTACGCAAAAACTTATTTAGGAAAAGCAAAACGAGATAGAGATACCGTAAAAATCGCCGATGGATATTATTTTTTAGCCTCTATAGAAGATAAAAATTTGGCTATGCTGTACACGGATACAATAATTAGCCTCACTAAGAATTTGGTTCATAAAGAGTATCCAGGAGTAGCATATAAATTAAAAGGGAATCTATTCTTTAGTACAGCTGAATATAAAAAAGCTTTTAATCAATATATGATTGCTTCTGAGTATGCAAAAAAAAGCGGTAGTCAGATGGAATACCTCACCTTGAAATTTAATGTTGGACTAATAAAAAATCAATTAGGAGAAAGAGATGAGGCTTTAGTAATATTTAGAGACTATGTCAATTATCTTTTAGATAAAAATCTGAAATATCAAGATAAACGATACAATAGAGGGCTATATGCACTTTCAGAATCATATATATACAATAAGAAATTAGATTCTGCCGAAATAAAAATAAATGAAGGAATTAAAGAGACATTGAAAACAAATGATTTAAATATGTATAACTTATTTGTATTACAATCGGGGATAAATTCTTATTTCCAAAAAAAATACAAAATTGCAATTGATAGTTTAGCAAAAGCTGAAAAGCAATTAATAGCTAATAACAGTCAAGATAAAATTGGTCTAGCTATTTGTAATTATTACACGGGTAAATCTTTAGTTCAGACTAAAGGTATAGAATATGGCATTTCGCATTTTAAAAAAGTAGATAGTATTCTCAATGAAATTGAAGATATAACTCCTGAACTAATAGATACTTATAACGTATTGATAACATATTACAAATCTAAAAATGATAATAAAAATCAATTAAAACATATCAATTCTTTGCTAAGATTTGATAGTATACTGGAATATAACTATAAATCCTTGTCAAATAAGATCATAAGAAATTATGAATCGAAAGAACTTTTGGATGAAAAAAACCAATTAATTGACAAATTAAATAAAAATACTTTTTTTTCTAAAAAGCTTCTCATAATTTTTGTTGGAATAATATTGATCTTAATAACTATTGTCTTTTCTATTCTCAAAAAAAACAGAGTTTATAAAAAACGATTTCAATCTATAATTAATCAAGCAAAAAATGATCAGTCAAAAGACGACGATAAAAAAAAGTTAGTTATAGCCACTAAAAACACAGATTTACCAGAGGAGTTAGTGAAAGAAGTTTTGGAAAGATTAAGAGCTTTTGAAGAATCAAAAATTTTTTTGAAACAAAAATACACATTGAATACCTTGGCTAAAGAGTTGCATACTAATAGTAGTTATTTGTCAAAAATTATCAATGAAACAAAACAAATAAACTTTGCAAATTATTTAAATGATCTAAAAATTCAAGAAGCCATACATAAACTTACTAATGAAAAAAAATTCAGATCCTATAAGATCAAGACCATTGCCAATGAAGTTGGATTTAATACAGCGCAGTCGTTCTCTTTAGCATTTTATAAGAAAACAGGATTATATCCATCATATTTTATTAAACAAATTGATAAGTAAAAAATATGGTTGTGTGTCTCTTTTAGTTTAAAGTATATATGAGTTGAGATTTATAAATCTGGACAATAGAGCTATGTAAAAAACAAGGGTTTTGTTTATATTTATAGAAATTACAATACTTTACTCGATGAAAAAACAAAAACAAAAATTAGTTTCTAATACTCTAGATTTAGAAAAATTAAAAATTACAAAGCTTACTGATACAAAAACTATAAAGGGGGGAGGAATATCATTATCTAATGGTTGTCCAACATCACCATTACTTCGTTAATCATGTAGTAGAATATCTAAAAATACTTAAATGCTTTACAACTCACAAGTATGTAGGTCAGTTTTAGTATCGAAGAAAGTTTAGAAGGTACTTTGTCACAAGTATTTTAGCGAGTTTAGTTTAGATGCTGCTTAGTTTCTTACTGTACTCGATGATCGAGATTTAAATGTTCCGAGGCTAGCCTCGAAATCAAAAATTCAGTTTCTTACAAATGCCTCGTGGGCTTGCCCCAAAGTTCTTTGCTAATTTTATAAAACAAATTTATGTGGATACATAGAATTTATTAATCATCTCTAACATTATGAAAAAACAAAAACAACAATCAACTTCAGACAAACTAAAAATAGAAAAATGGACAGTAGCTAAACTAACCGAGGTTAATACCGTAAGAGGAGGATTACACAAAATTTACGGGGGCTTGTCGGGAACCAAAACTTGTCCAATCGTAGAAGATTTAACACCTTAATTATTAGATTGAAAAAAAATAAAAGACCCTAAGCAAATTGTTTGGGGAGTTAAGTTATAGTAAACAAAAAACCCTTAACAAAAATGTTAAGGGTTTCACTTTCAAGATGTGGTGCCTCCAGGAATCGAACCAGGGACACAAGGATTTTCAGTCCTTTGCTCTACCAACTGAGCTAAGGCACCTTGTTGTAAGCGGATGCAAATATAGAACGCTTTTTTTAATACTCAAAAGAAAAAATTAAAAAAATCGTTTCGTACTTTAGCAGCTTACAAAAAAGGACATGAATCTTGTCATTGATATAGGGAATACATTTACAAAAATTGGGGTTTTTGATGCATCAAAAATCCTATATAAAGATGTTGTTAATCAATCTGATTTTAAGAACGTAGTAGATAAGATAAAAAAAGACTATCCGCACATCACTGATGCTGTTATCTCTTCAGTTTCTGATATCGAAAATAATACTGTAACACACATAAAAAAATCGTTTACCACCCTTGTAATTGATCATTTGGCAAAGATGCCTTTCAATAATCTTTATAAAACCCCAACAACTTTGGGGATTGATCGATTGGCCTTAGTTGCAGCAGCAGTAGATCAATTTCCGAAGAAAAATACATTGATCATTGATGCAGGAACTTGTATTACTTATGATTTTAAAAATAAAAATGAAGAATATCTTGGCGGAGCCATTGCGCCGGGAATACGACTTAGATATCGTAGTTTAAATGATTTTACTGCAAAATTACCACTATTAGAGTTAAAAGACCCCATACATCATATTGGTAACACGACTGAAGAAGCGATTCATTCTGGTGTGGTAAAAGGAGTTTTGCACGAAATAAATGGAGTAATTGAAGATTATTGCAACATTTACCCTGATTTAACAGTTATTTTAACCGGAGGAGATGTACATTTTTTGTCTAAAAGATTAAAAAATAGCATATTTGCCACTTCTAATTTTTTATTAGAAGGATTAAACTACATTTTAGCTTTTAATAATAGTAAATGATAAAGAAGATTTTAGTAATCGTATTAGTATTTGTTTGCATAATATCTAATGCTCAAGAAGGAACTTTTTCCCCATATTCTTTTTATGGATTAGGAATTCAGAAGTTCAAAGGAACGGTAGAAAACAGGTCGATGGGGGGGTTGAGTGTTATGGCTGATAGTATACATCTAAATCTTCAAAATCCCGCATCATTTGGAGAACTACAACTTACAACATATACGGTAGGTACATCATATAGTAATTTTACGATTAGTAATGCCAATGAATCTTCTTCAGGAGAGAATGCTTCGTTAGATTATCTTGCCGTTGGTATTCCCGCAGGTAAATTTGGTTTTGGTTTTGGAGTGATTCCTGTTACATCCGTAGGGTACGAACTTAATGCTGTCGATGAAAATGACCAAGAACGTCGGTTTGTTGGTAAAGGAGGTTTAAACAAAGTTTTTTTGGCTGCCGGGGTTAAAGTTAATAAAAATCTAAGCATAGGTTTGGATTTTAATTATGATTTCGGAACTATCGAAAACAAAGCTATATTAAGTAAACCCGATGTGCAATTTGATACTAGAGAGATCACAAGTTCAGATTTATCAGCATTCAGCCTGTCTCTTGGATTAGTATTCAAAAGCATGATATCTGAAAAATTAGAACTATCAGCATCCATTGTATCAACGCCTTCATTTGATGTAGAATCAGAAAACACCAGAGAGCTTGCCACTGTGATTGTTAATGACGGTGGTCAAGAGGGGGTTGTGCAACGAGAAGATGTACAGGTTGATGATCAAGATATAGAGTTACCTTCCGAATTTAAGTTAGGAAGTGGTATAGGGCAACCCAAAAAATGGTTTGTCGGAGCAGAATATGTGTATACAGATACAGGAGAATTTTCTAATACGTTATTTATTCAGGATAATATTGAGTATACTAGCGCTTCAAAATTTAAACTAGGAGGTTTTTATATCCCGAGATACAACTCTCTAACCAAGTATTTCAGTCGCGTTGTATATCGGGCAGGATTTCGGTATGAAGATACAGGATTAAATATCGATGGGAACACTATTGAAGAGTTTGGCATATCTTTTGGAGTAGGGTTACCAGTTGGGAGATTATTCTCAAATGCCAATATAGGTTTTGAGTATGGTCAGCGAGGAACAACAGATTTTGGATTAATTAAAGAAGAGTTCTTTAATATCTCTCTAAGTTTGTCATTAAATGATAAATGGTTTAGGAAAATAAAATTTAATTAAATACAATTATTACAGCTATGAATACTAAAGTTTTAACTATTGTAGCAATGGGATTAGTTATGGGTACTGCAAATGTAAGTGCGCAAGCTACAGATTGTGCTACTACAGCTTCTATTGCTTATGAGCATGCAAAAGTAAAGAATTATGATGCGGCAGAAGAGCCTTTGTGGAAAGTAAGAAAAGAATGCCCTACATATAGTGTAGCGACCTATCAATTTGGACAGAAACTATTAGAAGCAAAATATAAGAAAGCTACTGACGCAGAAAAAACTACGCTTGCCAATGAGAAGATTACCATTTGGAAAGAGCGGTTTCAGTATTTTCCTGGGAAAACAAAAATAGGAGATATGCATTCTAATATTGGTCAGATCATGTACGATAATAAAATAGGTACAAAAGAAAGCCAATTTGCAGAATTTCAGAAAGCATGGACCGAGGACAAAGAAAATTTTGATAATCCAAAGAACGTATATACCTATTTTTCATTACTTGTAGATCTTCATGGTGAAAGTAAAAAAGAGCTACAGGACGTTTTTGATCTGTATGATGAAGTTATTGAGAAAATAGAAGATCAAGAAAGTAAAAAAGCAGAGAAAATAGCAGTACTTACCGAAAAAGAAGAAGCAGGCACAGCACTGTCGAGTAAAGAAAAGAAAACACTCAAGCGATCAGAGATCATACTGTCGAATTTTAGTAAGGTAAAAGCTGGTGTAAACCAAAAACTAGGAGAATTAGCAGATTGTAAAAATCTAATTCCATTATATAACGAGCAATTCGAAACCAAAAAAGTTGACATCAATTGGGTAAAAAGTGCTTCAAGAAGAATGTATGCCAAAGAATGTACAGACGATCCTTTGTTTTTCAAGCTAGTAGAGTCTCAACATAAATTAGAACCTTCTGCAAAAACAGCTTATTATTTAGGAATTTTGGCTAAAAAGGATAAAAAAACTGCAACTGCGTTGAAATATTTTAATCAATCAGCCGAATTAGAAACAAAAGCGAGTGATAAAGCAAAAGTGTATTTTAAGATTGGTGAAGTGATGAAAAAGCAAGGGAGCAAAGCAAAAGCAAGATCTTACTATAGAAAAGCTTTGAAATACAAGCCTTCTTTAGGGATTGCTTACCTTAGAATTGCTAGTATGATAGCATCAAGTGCAAACGGATGTGGTACAGATGTTTTTAGTAAAAGAGCGGTGTATTGGTTGGCAGAAAATTATGCTAGAAGAGCCGGTAAAGTAGATCCAAGTTTGAAATCTACGGCCTCTAAAACTGCGGCCAATTATAAAGCAAAAGCACCTTCAAAAACTGATATTTTCAATAACCCAGGTGTTACCTCTGTTAGTATCGGTTGCTGGATTGGTGAGACTGTAAGAGTACCAAAGCTATAATGCGATCCAAAAATTATAATATAATAGTAAACATTGTCACGGCATTAGTCGTGACAATGTTTTTTTCATGTCAATCCAAAAATTCGAATACTCAGCAGTATCTTACGTCTAATGAAGCGCCAATCGCTGAAGCTTTTGAAGTAAATCTCAAATACACTGATTCAGGAAGGCTTACAGCAGTGCTCAAAACACCAAAAGTATTAGACTTTACAAACAAATTTTTTGGATATCATGAGTTTCCAGAAGGGATCATATTAGATATTATTGATAAAGATGGCAAAGTAAGTGTAGTGACTTCGGATTATGCAATTTCCTATAAGCAAACTGGGCTAATAGACATGAGAGGCAATGTAGATATAAAAACTGCAGACAGCACACATTTACAAGCAGAACAATTATATTGGGACCAAAATATTAATTGGATATTTACAGATTATCCATACAAAAGCTATTTGCCCGACGGCACAATTAATGAAGCAGACGGTTTTGATGCTAATCAAGATTTTACTATCTTGAATTCAAGAAGTAACGATGGAGTCATGTTTATTGAAGAATAACACATTACTATGATGAAAGTATTTAGATTTTTTGAATATGCCTATTTGGCTATCATGTTTTTTTTTATATACCAGGCATATGCAGAATGGGGTGAAGAAGGAGGGAAAAGTATGTTGTACCTTTTTTTTGCGGCGTTAGCAATTTTTATGTTTTTCTTTAAAAGAAAATTCAGAAAACGATTTGAAGCAAATAATAAGAACTAACATATGGATTTGCATATTGTTGTTGTTTTATTTTCCCTCATTCTTTCGGCTTTCTTCTCAGGAATGGAAATAGCCTATGTTTCCTCTAATAAAATTCATATAGAAATAGAGAAAAAGCAAGAAGGTTTCATTTCAAACTTACTTAAGCGTTTGACAAAAAAACCATCTAAGTTTATTGCTACAATGCTGGTAGGCAACAATATTGCACTAGTAATTTATGGTTTTTTCATGGGTGAAATCTTGATGAATATATTCATCACTAGCATACCCTCAGCGTATTGGGTACTCGATTATTTTATAACAGATCTAAAACTGTTAACCCAAACCTTAATTTCTACCGTTGTTATTTTAATTACTGCAGAATTCTTACCTAAAGTTTTTTTTCAGATCTATGCCAATACGCTTTTAAAAGCCTTCTCATTTCCTGCCTATGTCTTTTACCTGATATTCTCTCCAATTTCATCATTTGTAATTTGGGTATCAGATTTTGTATTGAAGAAGTTTTTGAAGACCGATGGAGATGTCGTTCAACTTGCTTTTAGTAAAACAGAATTGGGGGATTATATTAGTGAGCAAATGGAAACCGTAGAAGAGCATGATGAAATTGATAGTGAGATCCAGATTTTTCAGAATGCATTAGATTTTTCAGATGTAAAATCAAGAGAAGTGATGATTCCAAGAACAGAGATCGTAGCTGTAGAAAAATCACAATCTATAGAAGAAGTAAGTACGTTATTTATAGATACCGGATTATCAAAAATATTAGTGTTTAATACCACGATTGATGACATTATCGGATATGTACATTCTTTTGAGTTATTTAAAAAACCTAAATCACTACGATCAATTTTACTTCCGGTTATTTTTGTGCCAGAAACTATGTTTGTCAAAGATGTACTTAATCTATTAACCAAGAAGCATAAAAGCATGGCTGTGGTTATTGATGAATACGGAGGAACTAGTGGGATTATTACCGTAGAAGATATTATAGAAGAGCTTTTTGGAGAAATTGAAGATGAACACGATTCAGTAGCCCTTATAGAAGAACAATTGGCAGACAATCATTTTCGGTTTTCGGCAAGAATAGAAGTAGATTATATTAATGAAACGTATAAGTTAGACCTTCCGGAAGGAGAAAACTATGAAACCCTTGGTGGGATGATTGTAAACCATACAGAAGAAATTCCTCAGCAGGGCGATGAAGTAAAAATAGATACGTTTATCATCAATATAGTTGAGACCTCTAATACCAAAATTGAAATTATTGAGTTAGAGGTTGTTTCAAAAGAATAACACTTTTCCCTGCCCTTTTTTGATATATTTTGCACAGAATATGTTTTGAAAATTAGTTGAAAAACCTGATTTAGTTTTAGAGATAAAAACAAACCTTTATTTCTTTAATCTTTAATTGGTATTATTGCAATAAAATGGTATTTTCGCCCACTATATTTTAGAATAAATCATAACAAACCATGGCAGTTTTAAATAAAATCAGACAACGTTCCGTTTTTTTAATTGTGATTATCGCTTTAGCGCTTTTCTCATTCGTATTAGCGGATTTGATTCGTAACGGAGGAGCGATTTCTCAAAAAGCAGAAAACACAATCGCTACGATAAATGGAAAAGATATTGACAGAACAGATTTTGCCAGAAAAGTAGAAGCAGCTTCAAGAAATTTTGGAGGTAGTGGATCGAGTATTCAGGCCGTAAATTATGTATGGAATCAAGAGATTCGTCAAGCTGTTTTTGAAGAACAATTTGAAGAATTGGGGATTCAGGTAGGAGAAGAGCAAGTCAATCAATTGCTAGAAGAATCGTTAGCAAACAATCCTACGTTTCAGAATGAGGCGGGAGTTTTTGATAAAGCCAAAATGCAAGAATATGTTGCCAATATAAAAGCTACTTCACCTCAGGCGTATCAGCAATGGTTAGATTATGAAGCTTCAATAAGCAAAGGTGCTATAGAAGAGACATATCTTAATATGATAAAAGCAGGTGTAGGATCTACACTAAAAGAGGGAGAGCTGTCTTATAAGATGGAGAATGATAATATAGACGTAAAATATGTTCAACTTCCTTTTTCAAGTATCAAAGATGAAGAAATAAGTGTTACCGATGCCGAAATTAAATCCTACATAGATAAGCATCCTGACCAATACCAGGCTGAGGCTTCGAGAAGTATACGTTATGTGTCATTCAATGAAAAAGCAAGTGAGGAAGATGAAAATCAGATAAAAGAAGAAGTTGCAGCATTGTTAAATGATAGGGTCGAATTTAATCAGGCAACCAAAACAACAGATTCTGTTCCTGGATTCAGAAACGTTGAAAATGCAGAAGATTTTGTTAACCAAAATTCAGCAATCAAGTTTGATAATAGCTTCAAGTTTAAGAAAGATTTACCAAGTATTGCAGCAGATACATTATACAATTTACCAATTGGGGAGACTTTTGGACCATATAAAGATGGTGAGTATATTAAAATTTCTAGAGTTGTTGCGCAAAAACAAATGCCAGACTCGGTAAAGGCAAATCATATTCTGATTTCTTGGGAAGGATTACGTACTGCAGGAGAACTAAAAAGAACTAAAGAAGAAGCAAAAACACTAGCTGATAGTGTTGCTAATGTTATTAAATCTGATAAAAGTAAGTTTTCTGCACTTGCGGCAGAATTATCTTCGGATAACTCGAACAAAGATAAAGGAGGGGATTTAGGGTATTTTGTTCCAGGAGCAATGGTTCCTGCATTTAATGACTTTAGTTTTGAAAATCAAATAGGAGATATAGGCGTTGTAGAAACACAATTCGGGTATCACGTGATACATATTGAAGATCAAAAGAATCAACAAAAAGCAATTAAAATTGCTACAGTTGCACGTAAGATTGAACCAAGTGAGAAAACTATAAATGCTATTTTTACAGAGACAACTAAGTTTCAGATAGCAGCAAAGGATAAAGACTTTGAAGCGGTAGCCAAAGAGAATGAACTCACAGTTCGACCAGTAAATAAAATCAAAGAACTGGATGAGAATATTCCAGGATTAGGTGCAAGAAGAACAGTAGTACAATGGGCTTTTAATGAAGAATCAAAAGTAGGAGATATAAAACGTTTTGAAGTTCCTGAAGGGTATGCAGTAGTACAGTTAACAGCAAAAGCAGACAAAGGAATGATGTCTGTTGAAGATGCAAGTGCTGCGGTAAAATCAATTTTGATTAAGGAAAAGAAAGCCGAAATGCTAGAAAATAAAATTTCAGAAAGCTCTTTGGATGAGATCGCTAAAAATCAAGGGCAAACTGTAAAAGTAGCTTCGGCATTAAATATGAAAACACCTACAATTAGTGGTGCGGGTACAGAACCAAAAGTAATAGGAGCAGCCTTTGCGATGGAAACAGGAAACGTATCAGACCCTATAGTTGGAAACAATGGAGTATATGTTGTAGAGGTTACTAAGAAAACACCTGCAAGTGGTTTGGATACTTATAAAAGTTATGCAGCTCAGGCATCTAAATCTCAAGCCGGAGCAGTTAATTCTAAAGTATTCGAAGCATTAAAAGAAGCTGCAGATATCGAAGATAAAAGAGCTAAATTCTACTAGAATTAGACTAGATTAATATAGAAACCAAAAAAAACCTGAGGCTGCAGCTTCAGGTTTTTTTGGTTTAGTAGATTTTTCCGTTTTTTTAGCCTCTAACTTTTTGCTCCCATTTCCATGCAGAGCTAAGAGAATCGTCTAAGTTATTATTAGCTTTCCATCCTAGCTCGGTATTTGCTTTTGTAGTATCTGCATATGCTGCAGTAATATCACCTTCTCTTCTTCCTACTATTTTATAATTTAATTTTTGGCCAGATACTTTTTCAAAAGATTGTATTACCTCTAAAACAGTGCTTCCAGTACCTGTGCCTACATTAAACACTTCATAATTCGTAGTGTTTTTATCCTCAATTAATCTCTGTAAAGCAACAACATGCGCTTTAGCAAGATCTACTACATGAATATAATCTCTAATACATGTGCCATCTGATGTTGGATAATCATCACCAAAGACAGACAATTGTTCTCTCAATCCGATTGCAGTTTGCGTAATAAACGGGATGAGGTTTTGAGGAACACCTATAGGCAATTCTCCAATTTCTGCTGATGGGTGAGCTCCAGTTGGATTAAAGTATCGAAGCGCTATCGCTTTTAGGTTAGGAGAGATTTTGCATGTATCTCTAATAATTTCTTCGCCTATTTGCTTGGTGTTTCCATAAGGAGATTCTGCAATTTTTACTGGTGCGTTTTCTGTGATCGGTAATTCATCTGCTTGTCCATACACAGTACAGGATGAGCTAAAAATAAAGCTTGCTGATGTTTTGTTTTCTAATTGTTGTAAAATATACACTAGTGTAGACAGATTGTTTTCATAATACAATAAGGGCTTTTCTACACTTTCACCAACCGCTTTTGATGCAGCAAAATGAATAACACCTATAATATCATCATGACGTTTAAAAAAGTCCTGTACCTTGTTTTTTTCTCTCAGGTCAAATTGTTCAAAAACTGGTTCTTTGCCAGTTATTGATTGTATTCTATTGAGTACATCAGGCGATGAGTTTGAGCAGTTGTCAATGATAACAACGTCATAGCCTTTGTTTTGTAATTCTACAACGGTGTGAGATCCAATAAATCCAAGTCCCCCGGTTACTAGTATTTTCATATATGAAATTTTATGATGAAAAAGATGTATTCACAAAGTTAGGGATAAGCATTAGAATTGTAAAGCTAATATTATATTAAGATTTTTACTCGATAATCGAGATTTAAACACTCTGAAGCTTGCCTCGAAATCAAAAATCAGATTCTTACGAATGCCCTATGGTTCTTTACCACTAAAAAATCAAATAGGTACTCACTACAATTGCAGTAATGGCAGCTCCTGTTATAAATGCGTATTTCCATGGAGTTACATTTACCTCATCTGTTATTTTCTGAACGTAATCTGTGTCTCTAGGATATAACTTACCGATAATAAGCATGATACTAATGTTTAATACAAACAAAATAGCCATTACATGAAGGAAATGTGGATATGCCTCAGCTTCAATAAGATTTAGTGCCTTTTCATCCGTAATCCCATTCATCGCTGCATCTGCTAATGCATTTTTGATCAGTACTGGCTTAATGGCGAACTGGCTAATTAGATATAATACAGATCCTGAAATTACGCCTATTTTTGCTGCAATAGGGGGAACACGTTTTGTAAAGAAACCTATTACAATAACAGTTAAAATCGGGATGCTATAGAAACCACTAAATTCCTGAATTCTTGCAAATAATCCTTCAGGTGCGTCAAGAATGAATGGCGCTAATATCATTCCAAACATACCTACAATCACACCGAATATTTTTCCAGCTTTAACAGCCTGAAGTTCGC
This sequence comes from uncultured Aquimarina sp., assembly GCA_947495425.1. Classification (GTDB taxonomy): domain Bacteria; phylum Bacteroidota; class Bacteroidia; order Flavobacteriales; family Flavobacteriaceae; genus Aquimarina. The sequence continues at coordinate 14,768 of CANLYR010000003.1, read as the reverse complement.
TAGCACTTTTCTTAAAATATTGTTTATATAAATCAAAACCAAAAAGTGTAGCACTACTATTTAAAACACTATTAAATGAGCTTAATACAGCTCCAAAAAGTACGGCAGCAAAAAATCCTATAAAGGCAGGCGGAAGCACTTTACGCACGAGTGAAGGGTACGCTTCATCAGGATTAGCTAGATTTCCATCAAAGAGATGCCAGGCAATAATACCAGGAAGCACTACAATCACAGGGATTAAAAACTTAACTAATGCAGCCAAAATCATTCCTTTCTGACCTTCTGCTAAGCTTTTTGCTCCAAAAACACGTTGTAAAATAGCTTGATTGGTCCCCCAATAGAACATTTGTACGAGCATCATTCCTGTAAAAATCGTTCCAAAAGGAATAGATGCAGTGGGACCTCCTTGTGCTTCAAATTTATCTGGGTTGCTTTCCCAAAGTATATTAAGACCAGTGACCACAGAACCATCTCCTACCATCATTAGTCCAAAAACAGGAATCAATAATCCTCCTGTAAGTAATCCTATTGCATTAACTAAATCAGATACAGCAACCGCTTTAAGCCCGCCAAAAATAGCATATACCATACCAATGAGTCCTATGGTCCATACACTAATCCAAATGGTAGCACGTTGAGAAATTCCAAGTAAATTGGGTAAATCAAACATGGTGCTAAAAGCTAAGGATCCAGAATATAGTACAGAAGGGAGTAGTACTAGTGCATAACCACTTAAAAATAGTGCAGTAAGTATAGCTTTGGTTTGATGATCAAATCGTTTTTCGACATATTCTGGTATTGTAGTAATCCCTCCTTTCATATAGCTAGGTAATAACCATATAGCTGTTACAATCATTGCGATTGCTGCTAGTGTTTCCCATGCCATAACCAAAATACCCTCAGAAAAAGCTTGACCGTTAAGCCCAACGATTTGTTCTGCAGATAGATTTGTGAGAAGTAATGAGCCTGCTATTGTAATAGCTCCTAGACTACGCCCGCCTAAGTAATATCCGTTTGCAGATTTTTCGTCAGTGCCTTTAGTTCTCCACCAAGCATATATAGCTACTACTAGTGTAAACCCAATAAATGAAAGTATTCCCATGAATATTTTTTTCTCAATAAAAAATTAATAATACAATACGGGGCTTGGTATTGTGTTTTGGTATATGTATTTATATAATTGTATATACAGTTAATTACAATACAATGCTACTTTAGAATACCAATATAATACAATTTCAAATTTATACGGTTTTTTCTAATCTTATTAATCCGCATACAGGAGCTTCTATTTGTACTACACCGATCAAAATCATGACATTAGATGTTTTGATTTTTTGCCCCATACAATTATATGTAGTGCAATGATATGCTCCATAGTTATCATTACTACTAATTATCACTTTTGAAGAAAATTGCCCATTAATAATATCAACTCGATTTGTTTTTTCTTCAAAATTAATCACATAATTGTCGAATAGTCCAATAATTGTTGAATCATCTGAGCTGGATTTGAGTATTGGATAATTTGCTAAAGGTCTCTGGGGTTCAAATAAGCCGTTTAATAAAGTTTTAGAATTTGCTTTCCAATATTGAGTATAAAAACGAATCATTGATAATTCGTCTTTTGTTGCTTGTTGTAATAAAATTGAAAGCTGGGGTACCCCAAACAAAGTGTTGACGATTTGCAATGCTTTTATCTCTACAGGTTCATCATGGTGGTACGTAAACATATCACTATGTACAGCAGTCTCACCACACAACATTTTAATATCTGCAATGCGCACCCGGTTCATTGTAGAATCACCAGGACAGTCAAATGCTCTAAACATATTACCGTATTTACGCATAGCAGGTCCAGTGTATTTTTGTCGAAACTCTATAACTACTTCGGGGTTAATAGCATGTAGTGATTTCATGATGTCTGTCATTAAACGATCTACAGCTAAATTTACTGAAGAGAAATCTCTACCGTTTTCTTTGGTTAAAACGGTACTGGGATATACCTTAAATTCATCTATAAAATCAAGTTTGAAACCATCAATATTCCATTCTGTTAGCGCGTTTGTGTAAAGCTGTATAAGATGCGCTCTTACTTCAGGGTATCTAGGATCAAATACTGGAGCCCATCGATGTTCTTCAGTTAGAAATTTGCCATTAAATTTTTGAAATGCTTTGGATTTTTTTCCGCAAAAGGGAACAGAGTACCATAGTGCTAGCTTCATTCCGGTTTTGTGAATATCGTCGACAAAACTTCTCATTTCGGGAATTCTTTCAGGTTGCCAATCTCCTGTAAAATCATATCCTCTGTTTTCATCTTTTGTTTGCCAGCCATCATCTAGAATAATTAATTCATATCCTAATTCTGATGCTATTTCACATTCTTTGATCAGTTCGTATGTATCCAGTTTTTGATGAAATTGGTACCAGGTAGAATATACAGGAACTTTTGCAAGATCTGGAGTATTGATAGGCTTTAAGTGTTCAAAACTGCTCCACCAATATCCAACATTAGCTAGGGATTTAGAGAAATGTTGATTTTTCTCATCTATTCTTAGCCGTATACTACATTCTTTTATGCTGTGATGTCTTTCTGTGAAAAGAGTAATATGACAATATATATAATTGTCTTCTTCTCGGTATAATGCATTTAATTCTGTGGTGTGTATTGCATCTGAGCAGGCAAATGTAAGCACATTGGTATCATCATGACCATAAAGAGAAATTACAGGAGAATCTACAGAAATTCGAGATTCCATATGGTCTAATTCCCAGTCATCCATTATTCTTTTTGCAAAGTCGGTGGTGGGTTTCCATACTCCTTTTACATTAATTGCAGGTATTTTCCAACCTAGTGTAATGGGGTGAGGATCGAATTCTGAATCTCCATAGAAATGTACAGTATATATTGATACTCCATCGTTTTTAGAATTTAAAGTAATAGTAGCGTCAAAAGCTTCAGTTTTTTCTATTATCTCTATTTTATGAGTAATTACATCTTTCATTTAATATTTTTTTTCATTTTAAACACTCTAATACTATCATTGTTTTGAGTAGCAATGATAAGTTGTTCTTTTTTCTTGTTTTTTAAAGAAATAATGTGGTTAGATTGTTTGGCAACGAGAAAACCACTTTTTTGATTTTTGATGGAGATGAAACCATGTTCTGATCCTTGTAAATACACCCCTTTTATAGCATCATGCCTACCATAATTTGATTCTGCTGAGTACTCGTTTCCAACGACCAAAACATCTTTGTAACCATCGAAATTGAAATCATCAATTAAAAAATCATTAATAGTGGAAAACTGGCATACATCAGGTAAATTGTGAACAATAAAAGTATTATTGCCAATATTCTCTGCATAAATGGATTCAAAAATACTAGCATTTAATGTTTGCTGCTCAAGGTTAGTGATGTTTAATAGTTCTTTAAAAGAGGCTTTTGAGAATTCATCATAAGTTCCATATTTCTTTTTTAGAATCACGAGTTGTCTCATAATATCATCTCTAGTATGGATAGGTCTTAGAACCGTATCTTTATGTGTCTTAAAATATTGAGCTAAAATAGGATCAATACTGCCATTATTATCAAAATCATCTTTGTATATATAGACTGGTTTATTAAACATAGGTTTTATAAAACCATTAGTTCCTTGATTACCTGCAATGATGTCTTGATCTCCATCATTGTCAAAATCGGCAGTAGAAATACTGTTCCACCAACCAGATATTGCTATGGTATTCCCTTTGTTATTTATCCATTTTATAGGGATTTTTTTGCCTTTATTTTTTTGAATCTCATATATAGTTATTGGCATCCATTGTCCAACGATAATAAGTTCTTTAGTATTATTTTTTGTGATGTCTGACCAGATTGCATCAGTCACAATTCCTTGATGAGAAAAAGTTATATTTTTATTGATAGATAGTCTACCATTATCATTATTTAGAATATAACTTGGTGTAGCCAATGGATATTTTCCTGGGATCACACTACCACCAATAAAAATCTCAGGATATCCATCTTGATCAATGTCATTTTCTACAGCACAAGCTGTGTTAATATTGATTTTGGGAAGTAATTCTTCAGTTTGTATAATATAGTTTCCTTTACCATCATTACAATATATGCGATCCTGAAACAGGTCTGAGTTGTCCCCTGCATCTGTCCCTCCACTTCCAATATACAAGTCTTTATCACCGTCTTTATCTATGTCTAAAAATAGAGCAACAGTATCTTCATATTGCGGATCAAACGTTTGTGTTAGCGTATATATTCCTGTATTATTTTCAGTATAAAATTGTCCAGGTTTACCTTTACTACCCCCAATAAAAATTTCATCCCCTATTCGATTATTCGTTTCTTCAGCAGCGATACAAGGCCCATTGGCATTAAATTGACGATTTAGGAGGGGTTGATGTGTATAATCATTTTGAAAATTTTCTTCATGCTTATAATTAAAAATATGATGATTTTCTCTGAATATTGCTTTTGGCTCTATAGTTAAATTTTTAATTTCAGATGTAGCATGTACTAATGTTAAAAGTTCATTAGGTTTGATGTTTTTTTGTATAGTGATAGCGCCATCAGGCCACGTAACGGATACTGAGTCAATAGTTTTGCTAGTAACACCAAAGTGAAGAATGGGTTCTACAGAGGATAAGTACCCTTTTATGACCGATTGATATTGAACTTGATTTTTTCCTTTTTCCCATACAATTACTTTTGCGCCTATTGCTTTTTTGTTTTTATCAGTACCTTCTAGTTTTACTCTAAGATAATTTCTATTTTTTTCTGAAGTTTGATTTTCCAGAATAAAGGCAGTACTATTGATATTATTGATGATTAAATCTAAATCTCCATCCAGATCCAAATCAGCATAGGCAGCACCGTTAGAAAAAGAATTTTTATCTTCAATCCAATCTGATGAAACATCTTTGAACATAATCTCCCCATTATTCTTATACATCACATTAGGGAGGTGTATTCCTGGGAGCTGATCTACGAGGTTTTTGAGTTTGTTTTTTTTGGCTTCGGGTGTTCCAAAAATAGTATTCTGATCAGAATAATTGATAAAATCCAGGTCAGTAATATCTTTTACATAACCATTAGTGATATAAAGATCTTTGTTGCCGTCACTATCATAATCTGCAATAAGAGGAGTCCAGCTCCAATCTGTTTTTGCAACACCTGCAGCATAGCCTATTTCAGAAGTTGGCACTATTTTATCATTGACAAAACCATTATGAATTTGAAGTGTATTGTGTATATATTGTGGTGTATATCCATTTTTTTGCGATAGTAAAAATTTATCATAATTGTTAAATCCCAACATTTTTTTTTGGCGTTCATAATCATTTGGGAGCATATCCACCACCATGATATCAGGTAGTGCATCATTATTTATATCTGCGATATCAATACCCATAGCGTTATAGGTTTGTTTTGATACGATCTGGTTATTCATTTCTTTAAAACCCGAGTGCGATCCATCAACATCATTGCCTTTGTTAATATAAATTAAGTCATTTGTAATAAAATCATTACTTACATAGATATCAGGAAAATTATCATTGTTTAGATCATTAATAGTAACCCCCAAACCAAAGCCTTTGTGAGTTATACCTAGGCTATCAGACACATTTATAAAATAGATTTGATTGTTTCCTTTTTTTGGTTTATTTTCTAGTAAATGGTCGGCTAGATGCTCTGGGAAATATTTTTTAGGTACAGGCATGTTTCTATCTCTCTTTGTATTTCCATTGTGTACAATATATGCATCAAGATCACCATCCTGATCATAATCAAAAAACACGGTCTGCTGGCTATAATTACCATCATCTAAACCATAAATAGATGCTTTTTCTGAAAAAGTAGGAATGCCACTATTATTAATTCCATTATTAATAAACAATAAATTAGTACAGTCATTATTACAGTTAGCTCCTCCTACATTAAGATAAATATCATCAAATCCATCTGCATTTATATCCACAATACTTACACCAGTAATCCAGGTTTTGGTGTTGAAATTTGATGCTAGTGAAATGTCTTTAAACTTCATATCACCTAGATTAAGGTAGATCTTACTTGATACCTGATTTCCGGTAAAAACCAAATCTGGTAAATTGTCATTATTAAAATCTCCCACACCTACGCCCCCACCATTATAGCAATATTGAAAATCAATTACATTAATCTGATCGTTTTCTACAATCGTATTTTCAAAATCGATGTTAGAAACGGATTGCGATACATAGGTGAATACATAATCTTTTTTAGTTTTATGGATACAACTAGATAGTACACTAACTATTACTATATGATATAATATTTTTTTCAAAAAGTAGTGAGGTTAAGTAATTTTAGTTACCAAGCAAATCTCTTCGATTTGCTTGGTGGTCAAAACAGAATATAATTCAAATAAAAAATCAAACAATACTATAAGTACTATTTAGTAGCCAATGTTTTGAGGAAGCAAATTAGGGTTTGCTTGTAGTTCTGGTACAGGAATCCATAATAATTCATCTCTATTACTACTAAAAGAGCCCCCAGATAAGGATTTAGGATGACGCCCACCTGCTATGGTAGAGTTAGGCCCTAAAATTTCATCTGCAATTCCCCAACGTACTAAATCTAGAAAACGGTGGCCTTCACCAGTGAGCTCCATAATACGCTCATCAATAATTGCCTGCTCAACTTGTGCTTGGTCAAGTGTAAGATCTAGTGGCGTAATCAATGCTCTTATTCTAACTTGATTGATAAAAGGAATTGCTTCTGCTGTTCTACCATCCTCATTTAATGCTTCTGCTAACATTAATAATACGTCTGCATAACGAATAAGCCTCCAGTTATTACCTACAGTATTTCCGAAACCTGGTATATCTTCTCTCGTACCTTGTTCAAGGGCAGCATATTTTTTAGAAAATATAGCAGGGACTCCCTGATTTCCATCATTATCTGTAATGGTTTGGGCAAGTTCGATATCTTTTTGATAATCTTCAGTAAAAGGGAGACCACCATATCCTGTTGCTCCCGGATAGTCAAAGACTAGGGTTTCGTTGCGACGTGTTGTATCTGCATTATCTTCAAATACTTTTAAAATATGGGGATTTATAAAATGACCTTGATCAAGACTAAATGAAGGAGGCGCATAGTCGATAAGATAACTTCCTTGTGTACCTGTGAGTGGGATATCGCTACCCCAGACAAAAGTGTCTTGCCCTAAAAATTGTAGTTCAAAAATAGATTCCTCATTATTTTCGTTTGTGGTCGTAAAGTTTTCACTATAGCTAACTGCAGGAAGTAGTTGATAATCAAACTCATCAACTATTTTTTGAAAATCAAGAATAGCGTTTTTATAATCTTTGGTATATAGATATGTTTTCCCGCGAAGCGCTAATGCTGCTCCCGAAGTTGGTCTTCCCAAATCGGCATCTCCCCAACTTTTTGGTAGCCTATCCAGCGCTATAGTTAGATCATCTATGATTCTTTGATTTACTGCTTCGGGAGTTGATCTCGAAGGAAAAAAATCTTCAGAATTAATGGGGTTTTCAATAACCAAAGGAACACTTCCCCAAAAATTAACTAGATACCAGTAAGCAAATGCTCTAACGAAATAGGCTTGACCAGCGATTTCATCACGAATATTTTCATCCAAAGTATTACCATCTGTATCTATAGAATTAATAATATCATTTGCTCTTGAAACAGCCAAAAAGAATTGAGCATACAAATCTTGCGACCATCGACTAATTCCGGGAGTCGTTTGAAATGTAGACATTGTTGTATTTTCTTGAAATGGAACAATATTATATGCATCAGAACGTAAAAAAGGTCCTGTATGGATTACTCGTCCCCAACATAAAACAGCAGTAATTGGATGAAACATACCATTTACAGCTAGTCTATAATTCGATTCTGCTTGAAAGAAACCATCTTGACTAATTTGATTAGGATTGTTTATCTCTAGTTGATCTTCATTACAACTTTGGGTAGCGACTAAAAATACTACACAAGATGTGATCATTCTTAAATAATGTAAATTTTTCATATGTTGTATATAGTTCATGGCAATGTTTTAAAAATTCATTTGTAAGCCTACAATAAATGTTCTTGGTCTTGGTTGTGCTGTAATATCTAATCCTCTACCTATCACAGGATTTATACTTTGATTAAAGCCGAAAAAACCATTTTGGTCGCTTGCTCTGGGGGCAGAACCAATCTCAGGATCATAGCCAGAATAATTTGTAATAGTAAATATATTCTGCATATTAAAGAAGACCCTTGTTTTGGAAACCCATTTTGTATTTACAGCTTTTGTTAGGTCATATCCTATTTCTAAGGTCTTCAATCTAAAAAAAGAACCGTCTTCTACAAAGAAGTCTGAGGGTAATTGATTTCCTGCTAGGTCTGTACCACTAACTCTGGGAATACTATTACTAGGGTTTTGAGGGGTAAAAGCATCTCTAACAATCCCAAGCTTATTATCATCTGCAAAGAAAAAGCCAAAGAATTTTTGCACATTGTAGATTTCATTACCTTGTTGCCCATTAAAAAACAGGCTAAAATCTAGGTTTTTATAAGTCCCGCTAAAATTTATACCATAAGAGAAATCTGGAGTTGGGTCTCCCAAATCTACTTTGTCTAAATCAGTTATTACGCCATCACCATTTACATCAACTCTTCTAAAATCACCAGGCTGCAAGTCGTCTCTTCGTGACTGGCTTTCATTTCGTATTCCGGGATCATTGTTGATTTCATCTCTGTTTTGATAAACTCCATTGTTTTGAAATCCAAAGAAGAAACCAAGTGGTTCTCCTTCTACATATTGATTAACGGTGGTGCCTTCTTCACTAATTCCGGGGCCTAATAGCGGATTAGGCGATGTTGTTAATTCATTTTTTATCGCTGCAATATTAAAACCTATATTGTATTGGAAATTACTTTCATTTTTGGATGAATACGAAGCCTCTAGTTCAAATCCGCTATTGTTTATTGATGCGGCATTTTGAATTTGAGCATTACGTGTACCTGTGTTCGAAGGTAAAACAACAGGAAGTAGTACATCTTCATTATCGCGATTAAAATAATCAATACTTACAGAGATAGCCCTATCCATCATGGTAAAATCGGCTCCAATGTTTATTGTTTTAGAAGTTTCGAAACTAATGTCTGCATTTGGGACATTAATGATTGCAAAACCTGGTACAGTAGCTCCACCAAAAGATGTGCCTGAGTTAGAATCAACTACAGGTTGAAAAACATAATCAGGAATGTTTTGAGAACCCAAAGATCCAAATCCTCCTCGAAGTTTTGCAGTATTAATAAAACTATCTTCTGGCCAGAAATTCTCTTTACTTATCATCCAACCTGCAGAAAACGAAGGAAACACGCCAACATTTAGATCGTTTTCACGTGGAAATTTAGAAGTAGCATCTCTTCTTATAATACCCGTGAAAAAGTATTTTTGATCAAAATTATAGTTTAAACGACCAAAAGCAGAAAATAATCGGGAAAGGAAACGACCTCCTCCAGAATTTATTATGTTATCTGTAAAACTAGCAATATTTGTAATGTCATTTGTTAACAGCCCTTCTGCATAAATGGCCAGTGTGTTGTCATCAATTTCTTGTCTTGCTCCACCAATAAGGATATCTAAATTATGATTTTTAAAAGATTTTTTATAGTTCAGTGTTGGTTCTATATTTGTTGATAAAATTTCTCCCCTAACTTCAGTTAGATCGTTATCAGGATTTACATTAATTTGTGCATCAGGATTAGTTGTGCCGTCACTCACTAAGTCGAATGTTGGTTGAAAAGAATTACTGTATCTGTTTCTATAATCTAACCCAAAATTGATGCTTGCGGTCAGCCCTTCGATAATTTCATAACGCATATTAATATTGGCTAATACATTACGCAACGTAGTAATATCATATAGTAAGTTCGCTTGTGCGAATTTATTTCCTCCTGCGATACCATATGTTCCTGTGTCTGGAACTTCAAAACCACCTTCATTATTAGCATTGAATGCATTGAGGATAGGGACTGTAAAGCCTTGATCACCAAATGCTAGATTTTCTGTAAACTCATTTTGTGCGAAAGAAACAGAGGGTTGAACATCAAATTTCCCAAACTTAAACTTGGCATTAAGACGCGTATTAATACGTTCAAAATCTGAACTAATTAACAATCCCTCTTCTTTATAATAATTAGAAGAAAAATAGTAAGAAGAATTTTCTCCTCCGCCAACAATATTAAATCCAATATCCTGGATACTCCCAGAATTTATAGTCAGATCTTGAAAATCTGTATCTATTCCTGGATCAGGAATGTTACCTACTTTTCCATCATTAATCAACCTTTGATTTAAAAATCTTATGTATTCAGGACCATTTAAAAGATCTAGCTTTCTCGCCTGAGTATTTAATCCTCCTCGAACATCAATACTAACCTTTGGTGCAGAGTTTTGGATTCCGTGATTTGTTGTAACAATAATAACTCCATTAGCTGCCCGTGATCCATAAATAGCAGCAGAAGTAGCATCTTTCAGCACTTGTAAATCTTTAATATCCTTTGGGTTTATAAAAGTAATGTCATCTACAATAGTGCCATCTACAACGTATAAAGGAAATGAATTTGTTAATGAACTTACCCCACGTACAAATACATTGGCAGGACTGCCTGGAGCTCCTCCATTACTTTCTACTTGCACGCCGGCAAGTTTGCCTTGTAGTGCTGTGGTAGGGTTTGCAGTAACTACTTGAACAATATCCTCAGATTTAATCTGAGAGATAGCACCAGTTACTTCACGTTTTGTTTGTGTACCATATCCAACAACAATTATTTCATCCAAAGCAGCTGCATCTTCTTGTAGTATAACATTGATGATGGTTTGCCCCGCTATCGGCACTTCTTTTTCTAAAAAGCCAATATAACTAAATACAATTATAGCGTCTTCTGATACATTTGATAATGTGTATTTTCCGTCAAAATCTGTTGTTGCGCCATTTTGAGTCCCTTTTACTAAAATGTTTACTCCAGGAAGAGGTCCCTGAGCTTCGGTTACTGTTCCTGTTACTGTCTGTTGAGCATAAACAGTAGAGATAAGCCCGAATAAAAACATCATAAGAGTAGTGCATGTTTTTTGATCCATATGATTTGTGTTTATTGATAGATATAGTTTAAGTTGTATTAGTGAAATTTTAATTAAATCATGATATGATACACTATGCTACAATACAAAGATATAATAATTTTTAATAAAAAATTATAATTTTTAATATTTAATAAAGAATTTTATGATAAAATAGTTAAATTTTTAGTGTTATTTGTTAATGCTATTTTTAGATAAGTAGGAAAACACTTGTTTTTATTGTGTAAATTTTTGATACAATAGCGTTGAACATCGTCAAAAAATCAAAAAAATAAAATTTAAATTTATTTGAATTTCTTTTTTTTGAAAAGTGTAGCAGAGTGGAAGATATTATAAAGAATTTCTCCTTCTAAGGTAGGTGGGCGTTATTTCTTGTGTGTGGTTTCGTTCTTTGACAAAAATTGCAGCCTTTTTGGCCATCATTTTAAAATCAGTTGAGATTGTAGTTATCCCTCCAAAAGCAATTTCTTTTACAATATTGTCGTCGTGTGCTACAATACCAATATCAGTACCAATACGATATTCCATTTTTCGGGCGTCCTTTAATACCTGCCACAAGTTGGTATCGCTTATTGAAAAATAAACAGTACCTTTTTTAAGGATAAATGATTCATAACTCTCAACAACCTCATTGTCTATAGCATACTCTTTAACAAATCGATTAAATGCACGTAGAATATCCGGAGGAAGATCTGTGTTATCTTTGTAGAAAAGTACAAACTTGTTATATTTTTTAATTTGTGGTGCTAATTCTACTAGCTTAGTATAGGTTACTTCTTCGAATTCCTGAGTTATATACGAATAATCTTCTGGCATTTTCAAAAAACGATCGACCAATAAAAGTTTGTCTGGTGATATTTTTTTAAGCCTAGGGATTAGTTGATTATCTTGTATTGGAGCGATAACATACATTCCGTATTTGCGAGATATATTGCCCATTATTGTTTCAAAAAGTGAGCGATTGTTATGATGGAAAAAGATATCAATATGATATTTCTTTCCAAGCTCTTTTCTAAAGGTATTATAAAAATCCTCCTGAAAACTATGAAAAGCAAATAAAATTAAAGCAACTTTTAATGTTACTTTAGTTTCTCTACTAATAATGTAGTATCCTTTAAGGTTTTTAGATTCGACTAACCCCCTTTCTTTTAATTCAGTATATGCTTTCACGAAAGTTTTTCTGGCATACCCAATTTCTGCTACCATTTCGTTTATAGATGGTAACTTATCGCCTACTTTTAAAATATCAGAATCGATTGCTTCGATTATTCCTAATACAATTTGCTCGTGTTTGGATATTGTATGGATGTCCTGTAAGTCATAAATCTTTTCTAAAAGCGGCAACATAATTTAGGGTGTTTTTTAATCACGTGGGATAAAATAGATATTACTCAAAATTACAGTTTATTTTTTATAGTGTAATTATCACCTCTATTTTAATAAACTTCAGGATTTTATAAGATAACCACAGTAGAAAAAAATGAATTAGTATTGTTTCTATAATATAACCTTTATAACATGTCAGGCACCTTAGATAATCTTAGCAACTTCAAGGTTTACAAATTCTAAAAACTTTTCGTCTTTTTCAGTAAAAGCGTCAGGAGTATTTGAGTCGATATCAATTTGTCCTATGTTTTCTCCATTTTTAAATAATGGGATTACAATTTCTGACTTCACATGGATACTACAGGCAATATAATTATCTTGAGCTTGTACATCGGGTACTACAAAGTTTTTGTTTGAAAGTGCTACCTGGCCGCATATCCCTTTACCAAACGGGATTATTTCATGGTCAGTAGCTTCTCCTACATACGTATAGAGCTTCAGTTCTTCTTTATCTTCATTTTTAAAATAAAAACCTACCCAATCGTAGTAATTCACACTATCGCTGAGTAGCTGACATATTTTATGAAGTCTATCTTTTACCGATTGCCTCTTGTCGCCGAGTATAGCAATTATTTCAGGTTTTAAATTCTTTAATAACATTCCTACAATTTTCGGGCAAAAATATTTAAAATAATTAGAACAACCTCCTGTTTTTAGTGGTATTGTTTTGTTAAAAATGATGATAAAAACAAAATACCTTTGGTAATTGTTTCATAGATAGGCTACATTTGAAAATCAAATATATTTTTCGAATTATAATTAAAATAGTACTATTTTGAAAACAGTAATGAGATTTTATACACTATTAATGGTATTAATAATGGTTTCTTGCAATAAAGATAAAAAAGAGAATACCGAGATTAGAAATGCAGATGATGAAATTAATCAATCAGATGCTAAACCAAAAGCTGAGTTTTTGAACGAAAATACTCAAGAGGTCTACCAGATATATCTTACTATTAAAGAGGGACTAGTAGCATCTAAAAGTGATGTTGTGCAATCAGAATCCAAAAAATTAGAAGTTGTAATCGATACATCAAAAGAAAAAAAACAGTTAAAAGCGACATCAAAACTACTTTCTTTAACCAATGATATTAAGAAACAACGAGATTTCTTTGTGACGCTTACCAACGAGGTAGAAAAACTCATTAATACGACAGAAATTAAATCTGGAGAAGTGTATAAGCAGTTTTGTCCCATGGCTTTTGATGGTGAGGGTGGGTACTGGTTGTCAGATTCTAAGGCGATAAGAAATCCGTATTTCGGGGATAAAATGCTGAAATGTGGAAGTGTAAAGCAGGTTTGGAAATAAAAATATAGGATACATTATAACTTAATATGATGACAAGCATGATTAGAGAAAAATTGATAGTGTTTGTTTTTTCTACACTTTTTTTTTCTTGTAATAATACCGCTAGTGTTAAGAACCCAACTGTTAATGAGAATACACCATTACAAGAATCCAAAGACACTCTGGTAGAGCAAAGCTTGATAAAAAATAAGCATAGGGATTCTACAAAAACAATAGAGCGTTCCTTACGATCACATGAGGTTGCACATAATAATGGCTTTGTGAATATTGAAGATTTGTCTGATGATTTTGTTTTGGATATGCGATATGCCACTACAAATAATTTTTTGAAAGAAAAAGTATATTCTTGTAGCAAATGTTTTATAAGGATTGAAGTTGTGCAGGCACTTATTGATGCAAACAATGATTTAATTAAAAAAGGATATAGAATTAAGCTTTTTGATTGTTATCGCCCGCACAGTGTTCAAAAAAAAATGTGGAAGATATACCCTAATCCAGGCTATGTTGCAGATCCAAAAGGAGGATCAATTCATAACAAAGGGGCAGCCGTTGATATTTCTTTGGTGCAACTAGATGGGAGTACAGTTGATATGGGTACAGACTTTGATGATTTTGGTAAAAAAGCCCATCATTCATACAGTAAGCTTCCAAAACAAGTGCTTAGACATCGCAGATTATTGCGGAGCACGATGGAGAAACATGGCTTCAAAATTATAAGAACCGAATGGTGGCACTATAATTTTATAGCAGGTAAAAAATTTAAGATATCTGACTTTAGATGGGAATGTGATTAAAAAATGATAAAGCTTTCTTCTTTTTTAGTGCTTATATAGGCACCTTCATAAAACACGAAAACTCTTGTAAATATGAGGGTTTTGTTGTATATTTAAGTATAATAAAACCCCGAAA